>NZ_JAUZUR010000003.1:0-569480 GCF_031844125.1 Microbacterium sp. PRC9 | reverse complement strand
GCGGGCGTGGGCGTGTGGGCGTGCGGGCGTGCGGGCGTGCACGCCAACAGGGTTGCCGATCTTCGCCCTCAACACCGGCTTCTGACCGGACACCGCGGGGAGGCATCCGCTGTTCTGAAAGCCGATGCCTCGGCGGCTTCCTCTGCCGTACTGTGAGCGGATGGCGTTCGATCCGCGCGACGTTCCGGCATTCGTGGAGTTCGTGCGCGCCGAAGCGCAAGGCGTCGTCGCGACCGTATCGCCGTCGGGGGCGCCCGAAGCGGCGCTCGTGGGAATCGCCGCGCTCGACGACGGCACGCTCGTGTTCGACACCCTCGCCCTCTCGCGGAAAGCGGAGAACCTCCGCCACGATCACCGCATCGCCGTCGTCATCGGGACGGACGGCGCGGTGTCCGTCCAGATCGACGGCTTCGGAACGATCGTGCACGGAACGCTCCGCGAAGAGTACGGCGGGGCCTACAACGAGCAGTTCCCCGGGTCGCGCGCGCTCGATCCGGAGTTCGCGGTCATCGTCGTCCGCCCGGCGTGGGTGCGGGTCTACGACGCGTCGACCAGCCCCGCCAACGTCACCGAAGCGCGCTGGTGACCCCACCGGCGGCGGCGACCGCCGGATGCAGGTGCTCGGACGACAGCGCCACGACTGCCTGACGGGCGCCGGCGGCGAGGCATCCGTCCAGTCCTTCACCGGTGAGCGAGGCGGCCAGGAACCCCGCGAAGAACGCGTCGCCGGCGCCGTTCGTGTCGACGACGTCGACCGGAACGGCCGCGACCGTCGCACGTTCGCCCGACGCGGCGAGCGCGACAGCGCCCTGCGCGCCGCGGGTGCATACGGCGAGCCGCGGACCGCGGTCGAGGCAGCTCTGCATGAGCGCCCACGGATCGTCGGTCGCGTCGTCGTTCATGAAGACGACGTCGGCGGCGCGGAGGAACGGCTCGTGGAACTCTGCCGTCCCGTCGTAGTCGTGCAGGTCGGTCCATATCGGAACGCCCGCCGCGCCGGTGAGTCGGCGGTGCACGATCGCCACGCCGACCTCGCTGAGATCGACGACCGCGACATCCGCTCCGGCGAGGGCGTCGTCGATGCGATCGATCGTGTCGACGGATGCCGCCGACGGCGTCGCGAGGTAGAGACTCACGCGCTCCCCCGTGGCGGTCATCAGATTCGCATGGCGCTCGGTGCGCTCCGAGGGGTAGGCCTCGACCCGCACGCCCGCCGCGTCGAGCGCCTCAGCCACCCGGCGGCCGTCGTCGTCGGCACCGAGGAGCGCGTGGAGGGCCACGTCGACGCCGCGATCGGCCAGGTGCAGAGCCTTGCCGGCCGACGTCCCGCCGAGGGTGTGCAGATCACCGAGCGCGAACTGCATGTGCGGCACCGGCTCGGGAAGTCGGTCGAGGAGGATGAGGTGGTTCCACGAGGCGGGCCCGCACAGGGCGACCCGGGCGTCAGCGAGGGGCATCCGCCCAGTAAACCAGCGGTCTTCTGCTCCCAGCTCCTCAGCCCCGTCGACGACCCACGCAGCTGCTCCGATGGACGGCGCCCGCTACCGCGGCTGCCACGCCACCCAGGTGCGGCCGGCCACGAGCGCCGAGTTCGCCGCGGCCAGGCGCTCAGCGGGGTGGTCCTGCGCACGGCTCGTGCCGCCGCGCCAACCGTCCCCGCGCTGCAGGCGGAACGACACCGGCAACTCGGCGCCCTCGGTGAACCGCTCCGACAGACCGCCCTCGACCACGGAGAACACGGTCTGCTCCATCTCGTCCGCAGTGCTCTCCCATGTCTCGTCGCACGCGTCGCAGCCGCACACCGGAAAGTACGCGTCGACGAGGAAGCCGGCGTGCAGATGGATGCCGGGGAACGACGTGAAGACGAAGGTCAACGGCGACGCAGCGTCGTCGGCCGGTCGCACCCGCACGGCTCGCACAGCATCAGCGGGCACCCGCGCGAGATCGGCTGCGGCCTCCGGGGAATCCTCGACGGTGACGTCGAACGACTGCGCCAGCCACGTGATCAGAGCATCCGCGACGTCGTGCAGGGGCGCGAACCGCTCGAGATTGCTCGTCACCGAGTACGTGTCGTGGGGCGGCGACTCGCCGCCCCACCGCTCGCCGTAGGCGATCGGCGCACCCGATGCGTCGACGAACACCCGGGCCGGCGGCGACGGGCGCAGATAGCCGGGCATGCGGCCAACCTATCGCGGCGCACCGGCCGGCTGCGTCCCCGGCTACTCCTCGAGCGGCCCGAGGTCGGGCCCGGCGACGAATCGCGCGATCGCCCCGGCGACACGATCCAGCTCGACCACGACGACGACGTTCTCCCCCGCGTTCAGCGCGGCAGCCGGGACGTACAACGTGCGCTGCGGGCCGTTCGACCAGAAGCGGCCGAGCAGGAAGCCGTTGACGAGGGCGAAGCCCTTGCCCCAGCCGTGAGTGTCGAGGAAGAGGTCGGCGGGATCGTCGAGCGTGAACGAGCCCCGCAGCACGAACGGAGCGACGTCGATCGTCGAGGAGACAGCGGTCGCAGCATCCGTCGCCGCAGCAGCGAGAGCGGCGACGTCGATGGGCGTCGCGGTCCACCCGGTGAGGGGCTCACCCGCCAGCGTCACCGGCCCGATGAGGCCCTTGGGCTCGCCGAGGCGCACGTCGTAGTTGACGCGGCCCTGCTCCTCGACGAGGACTCGCAGCCGGCGACCGGCGGGAACGACGAGTGCGTCCTCGTGCCGCGTGCGCGACAGCGTACCGACCGACACACCGTCGACCGAGACCCACGCGTGATCGCGCACCTCGCCGAAGCGGAGCACTCCCCCGCGGCCGCCGAGCTCGGCCTCGTACGCGACGAGCGCGCTCAGGTGTCCGAGGTCCTCGAACGTCGGCGGGGTCTCGTGACCAGACACGGATGCCGCCACCACCGTCTCGACCGGCTCCAGCCCCACCTCGAACGCGGGTGCCGGGCCGCTCGCCGCGGGCACCTCGTCGGGCACCGGCGCATACTTCGCGATGACATCACGGAACGCGAAGTACTTCTCGGTCGGATCTCCACGCTCGTCGAGCGGGGCGTCGTAGTCGTACGACGTCACGATCGGCAGGTACCGGCCCTTGTCGTTCGCGCCGTTCGTCAGCCCGAAGTTGGTGCCGCCGTGGAACATGTAGAAGTTCACGGACGCGCCCGACGCCAGCAGCGCGTCGAGCTCGGCGGCCGACGCCGCAGCCGGTGTCGTGTGGTGCGTGTTGCCCCACCAGTCGAACCACCCGTCCCAGAACTCGGCGCACATGAGAGGCCCCGTGGGCTGGTGCCGGCGCAGGGTCTCGAGGCGCTCGGCCGCGCGGGATCCGAAAGAACCCGTGAGATGCACGCCCGCGACGCTGCCGTCGCTGAGCATCTGGTCGGTCGGCTGGTCGATCGTGGTGAGCGGGACCGTGATGCCGGCATCCTTCGTCACCTGCACGAGGTGCTCGAGGTAGGCGGTATCGTCGCCGTACGCGCCGTACTCGTTCTCGATCTGCACCAGGATGACGGGTCCGCCGCGGTCGATCTGGTACGGAGCCACGATCTCGTACACCCGCTCCAGGTACGCGGTCACCTCTTCGAGGTAGCGAGGCTCGGAACGACGAAGGCCGACGCCTTCGAGCGCCGTCAGCCAGACGGGGAGTCCCCCGTTGTGCCATTCGGCGCAGATGTAGGGACCGGGCCGCACGATCGCGTGCATGCCCTCCGCCGCGACGAGGTCGAGGAACCGGCCGAGGTCGTTCCAGCCAGTCGCGTCCCACTCGCCGCGCACCGGCTCGTGGGCGTTCCACGCGACGTACGTCTCGATGGTGTTGAGGCCCATGAGCCTGGCCTTGCGGATGCGATCGGCCCACTGTCCCGGGTGCACCCGGAAGTAGTGCAGCGCCCCGGCGAGCACCCGGAAGGGCTCTCCGTCGAGGAGGAAGTCGGTCTCGCCGATCGCGAACGAGCGCGCGCCGGCGGTCATCGCGCAGCTGTCCGGGCGTGGAGCACCGCGGCGAGGCGCTCGAGCTGTGATGCGTCTTCGAGGGCCGAGCCGACGGCGGCGACGCGCACCCCGGCGTCGAGGAACTCCTCGACGTTCGAGGCGTCGAGTCCGCCGGTGGCGACGAACGTCACCTGCGGGAACGGTCCGCGGATGTGCTTGAACCAACCGCTGCCGAGCCACGTCGCGGGGAATGCCTTGAGCCACGTCAGCCCGAGCGAGACGGCGAGCTGGACCTCGCTGGGGGTGGCGACTCCGGGGAGGATCGGGATGCCGGCATCCTGCGCCGCCCGGACGACGACCGGATCGAGTCCCGGCGAGACGAGATACACCGCGCCGGCGTCGGCGGCCCGCGTCACCTGCTCCGGCGTGATGATGGTGCCGGCACCGACGCTCTTGCCGCGGGCGTTCGCGGCCTCCACGACGGCGCGCAGGGCGCGCTCGTCCTCGTCGGTCTGCAGCGGCACCTCGACCGAGTCGATTCCGAGGTCCCACGCCGTCTCGGAGAGGCGCACCGAGCGCTCGACGCCCATGCCGCGGAGGATCGCCATGAGCGGCGCCCCGGCGAACGCCGTGTCGAACCACGCGCCCTGGGCGTCAGCTGGGCCCACGCGCCCGGAGGCTCCGGCCGACGCGCCAGCGGCGACCGGAGGGGGCGTGGGGACCATCGCGCTCGATGAGGTGGGCTGGGAGGTCATTCGGAGGTCCTTCGTGCGTCAGGTTCGGTCATCGTTGCGGGTCTGGGGCGCACCGCGTGCGTTCGGGGCGTGCGGCGTGCGCCCCGAACGCTGGGGACGCGCCCCGAACCCGTCATGTCGGGGTCGGGATGCCAGCGGCGGGAGCCGGAGCGGCGGCCGGAGCCGGAGCGGCAGCCGGAGCCGGGGCGGCAGCCGGAGCCGGGGCGGCGGGAGCCGGGGCGGCAGCCGGAGCAGGAGCGGCGGCCGGAGCCGGGGCGGCAGCCGGAGCCGGAGCCGGGTCGGCGGGCGGAGCCGGGGCGGCGGGCTCGTCGATCGAGTCGGTGGTGGTCTGGAGGGTGCGGGCGGCGCGGGCGTGGCCGGCCCGCAGGCGATCGGACACCGAGTCGCCCGAGAGCCGTCCCGCGAGGTACCCGCCGGCGAAGGCGTCGCCGGCGCCGACCGGCTCGACGACCTCGACGACGAGCGCCGGCTCGAACACCTCGTCGTCACCGACGAAGGCCGTCGCGCCGATGTCGCCGTCCTTGACGATGAGCTCGGCGACGTCCGGCAGGAGGGCCCGCACGTCGGCGGCGGTCGGGGTGGACCAGAGCGTCTCGGCCTCGTCGCGGCCCACGAGCACGATGTCGGCGCTGCGGGCGAGCTCGAGCAGCACCGGCGCGGCGGTCGCGGCATCCCACAGCGGCGCGCGGTGGTTGACGTCGAACGACACCGGCACGCCGTGCTCCCGGGCGCGAGCGATGACGCGCGAGAGGAACGCGGCGGCGGACGCGGAGATCGCGGCCGTGATACCTGAGACATGCAGCAGGTCGACGCCGTCGAACGACACGTCGTCCGCGTCCGACTCCGACAGATGCGCCGCAGCAGAGCCCCGGCGGTAGTAGAGCACCCCGTTGCCGGGATCCTTCACGTACAGCCCGGTCGGATGCCCGTCGTCGAACACGACGCGCGAGACATCAACGCCCCGCCCCGAGAGCTGACGCGCGATGCGGTGCCCGAGAGCGTCCTCGCCGAGCCGGCTGAACCAGACGGCGCGGTGTCCGAGCGCGGCCACGTGCGCGGCGACGTTCGACTCCGCTCCCCCGGCATCGAGCAGGAACGCGTCGGCGTCGGCAACGGGAGCCGCGATGACGGGCGTCACCATCGCCATGGTCTCGCCGATCGCGAGCAGAGTCCGGGGCACCCCGCCAGCGTAGTCAGGCTGCAGCATCCGTCGCCCTCCCTGGCGGGATCGCGCGAAACTCGGAGATCCGGATCCCGGCGGCCGCCGTCGCCGTGCCGGCGGCGTCGAACCGCGTCATCGCAGGTCGGTGACGGGGGCCGCGTCCATGTCGTCGAACGCCTGGTTCTCGCCGGCCATCGCCCAGATGAACGTGTACGACGACGTGCCGACCCCGGAGTGCAGCGACCACGAGGGCGAGATGACGGCCTGGCGGTCGGCGACCACGAGGTGGCGGGTCTCTTCGCGCTCGCCCATGAGGTGGATGACGCGGGCGTCCTCGGGCAGGTCGAAGTACAGGTAGCACTCGGTGCGGCGGTCGTGGGTGTGCGCCGGCATGGTGTTCCACATCGAGCCCGGGTGCAGCTCGGTGACGCCCATCACGATCTGGCAGCTCTTCACGCCGTTCTCGTGGATGTACTGGTTGAGCGTGCGGCGGTTCGAGGTCAGCTGGTCGCCGAGCTCACGCACGGTGCCCTCGCCGGGCGACACCAGAGCCGACGGGTACGCCGTGTGCGCCGGCGCCGAGAAGAGGTAGAACTGCGCCCCCGTCTCATCGGAAGCGTCGGCGAGCGACACGGAACGGATGCCGCGGCCGAGGTACAGGCACGCGCCCTTGACGAGCGTGTAGACCTCGCCGTCGGCGGTGACCGTACCGGTGCCGCCGACGTTGATGATGCCGACCTCGCGGTGCTCGAGGAAGTAGTCGCTGCGGATCTCGGGGTATCCGCCGAGCTCGAGCACCGCGCCCGCGGGCACGGCGCCGCCGAGCACGATGCGGTCGTGGTGCGTGTACGTCAGGCGGATCTCACCCGGCACGAAGACGTCGGGGATGAGGTACGTGTCGCGCAGGTCCTGCGTCGTCATGCCCGGGATCTGGGCGGGGTTGGTCGCGTAGCGCTGCGGGATGTGCGTCTCGGTCACGAGTTCTCTCCTGGTTCTGCGTGGGGGTGCGTAAGGGTCAGCGGACGAGCCAGCCGCCGTCGACGGGGATGACGGCGCCGGTCACGTAGGCGGCGGCGTCGGAGGCGAGGAAGACGAACACGCCTTGCAGATCGGATGCCTCGCCCCAGCGTCCTGCGGGGATGCGAGACAGGATCGACGCGGCGCGGTCCTCGTCGGCACGCAGCGGTGCGGTGTTGTCGGTCGCCATGTAACCGGGGGCGACGGCGTTGACGGTGACGCCCGCGGCCGCCCACTCGTTCGCCAGCGCCTTGGTGAGCCCGGCGACGGCGTGCTTGGAGGCGGTGTATGCCGGAACGAGAATGCCTCCCTGGAACGACAGCATCGACGCGACGTTGATGATGCGTCCGCCGCCGTTCGCGAGCATGTGGCGGCCCGCGGCCTGCGACAGGTGGAACACCGCGTCGAGGTTGATGGCGAGCACGTCGTCCCAGTCGCCGAGCGGGTACTCGGCGGCGGGCGCACGCCGGATGGTGCCGGCGTTGTTGACGAGGATGTCGAGGCCGCCGAGCTCGGCGATCACCTCGTCGACCGCCGACGACAGCTCGTCGGGCGTGGCCGACACGAGGTCGCGCTGCACGCGGTGGACGCGGCGGCCGGTGGCCTCGATGAGCTCGGCGGTCGCCGACGCGTCGCCGCGGTCGAGGAGGGCCACATCGGCGCCGGCCTCGGCGAGGGCGACAGCGGCGCCCTGGCCGAGCCCACGGCTCGAGCCGGTGACGAGCGCGACCTTGCCGTCGAGGCGGAACGAATCGAGGATCATGCGGCGGACTCCTGGCTTGCGATGAATCGGGTGGTGAGCTCGCCGAGCCCCGAGATGCGCACGGTGACCGCGTCGCCGCCGGCGAGCGGGCGGTGCGCGTCCTGGGCGGCGGGCAGCTTCTGCGGCGTTCCGGTCGAGACGATGTCGCCCGGCTCGAGGGTCAGCACCTGGCTGAGGTGGTGGATGACGTACGCCACGCTGAAGATCGTGGTCGACGTCGACTGCGACACCGTTACGACCCCGTCGCGCACGACCTCCACGAGGAGGTCCTGCGGGTCCGGCGCCTCGTCGGGCGTGACGACCCAGGGCCCGAGCGGCGCGAAGCCGTCGGAGCACTTGCCCAGCGCCCATTGGCTCTGCCGGCGCTGCCACGCGCGGTCCGACACGTCGTTGAGGATCGTGTAGCCGCCGACGTGGTCGAGGGCGTCCTCGAGTGACACGCGCTGCGCGCGCCGGCCGATCACCACGGCCACCTCGCCCTCGTAGTCGACGTCCGTCGCACCCGGCGGGATCACGACGGCGTCGTTCGGGCCGGCGAGCGTGTTCGACGTCTTCACGAACACGTCCGGATACTCCGGGTCGTTCGCGGTCGGGTCGACGCCGTCCGGCACGTGTCCGCGGTAGTTGTACCCGAGGCAGAGGATCTTGCCCGGCACGACGGGAGCGAGAAGGTCCGCCGCATCGACCACCGGCAGGGAATCCGCATCCGCCGACGCCACCGCGGCCCGCGCCGCGTCCAGTGCGGCGTCCGATGACAGCAGCTCCGTCACCGAGCCGGCGATCCCGCCGAGGTCGAGCACGCGATCGCCCGCGACGACCGCGGCCGGACGGGCGCCGTCCGCACCCGCATAGGTGACGAGCCTCACCAGTACTTCCTCCACTCCGGACGCGCGACGCGCATCAGAGCCTCGAGGTAGAAGTAGTCGCCCCAGAGCGTCCCCTCGTCGACGCCGTTGGCCTTCGGCAGGTCGTAGACCGAGTGCAGGATCAGCGCGTCGGCGTCCTCGGCGTTCACCGGGGTGTAGTTCGCGATGAGCGACGCCAGGATCGAGTGCGCCCGGGCAGTCCATTCGGCGGCTCGCTCAGCATCCGTCTCGACCTTCGCGAGCTCGAGGAGGCCGCACACAGCGATCGCCGCCGCGGAGCTGTCGCGCGGCGCATCGCTGCCGTCGGTGTAGACGAGGTCCCAGAACGGCACCTCGTCGGCCGGCAGGTGGCGCAGGAAGTACTCCGTGCAGCGACGGGATGCCTCGAGCAGGCGCTCGTCGCCGGTCACCGCGTAGTTCATCGCGAAGCCGTAGATCCCCCACGCCTGCCCGCGCGCCCAGCACGACTCGTCGGCCGCGCCCTGCTCGGTGCCGCCGCGGAGGGCGTCGCCGGTCTCGGCGTCCCAGTAGAACGTGTGGAAGGTGGAGTCGTCCTCGCGGAGGATGTGCTCGCGCAGCTGCGCGGTGTGGCGCACGACCGCGTCCGCGAAGCGCTCCTCGCCGGTCTGCTCGTGGGCCCATGTCAGCAGCGGCATATTCATGAGGCTGTCGATGATGGTGCGTCCGCGCTGGGCGGGGTCGGAGAGGTCGCCCCATGCCTGGATGATGCCCGCCGGCTCGAGGAACCGGCGCATCAGGTGGTCGGCGGCGAGCAGCGACGCGTCACGCGCCTTCGGGTCGCCGACCAGGCGCCACGCGGCGACCGTCGACAGCGTGTAGAGGAAGCCGAGGTCGTGGGTGTCGAGGTCCTCCTCGGCGCGCACGCGACGCTCGAAGTCGGCCGCGTCGATCCGCGCGGCGTCGCGATAGTCCTCATCGCCCGAGAGCTCCCAGGCGAGCCACAGCAGGCCGGTGCGGAAGCTCGTGGTCCAGCCGCGGTTGCCGCCGAGCGGGATGCCGCCCTCGGCAGGACGCAGCTCGTAGCGGTCGTCCACCGTCGTGTCGTCGGGGTACGCACCGCCGAACTTCGCGATGTTGCGCCGGATCGTCGACAGCGCGGCAGCGATGGCCGCGTCGGTCGTGGTCTCGGTGGTGCCCGCGGCGGGCGAGGTGGACGTCATGGAGAGATTCCTTCTGAGGTATATGCAGAGAACGGATGCCGCGGGCTCAGGCCTGCGCGGCGGCCTTCTCGTCGAGATCGAGCACGGGGCGGAGCGTGAAGCGCGAGTTGGTCCACGCGAAGAAGAGGGCAGCGGAGGCCGTGAGGCCGAGCCCGAGGGCGGGCGCGGTGGCGAACACGGCGACCTGGGCCGCTAAGGCCGCGAGCGACGCTGCCGTGAGGTACCAGCGGCGCAGGCTCAGGTAGAGGCAGGCCCGCAGCACGTCGCGCAGGCGTGCGGTCGGCACCTCCGAGATCGCGACGAGGGCGACGAGCCCGACCGCGATCGCGAGCAGCGCCAGCATCCCGAGGAGCGGGACGGTGAACACGGCGACGGCCGTGGTCGACAGCATCCGTACGTCCACGAGCAGCACCACGACGACCGCCGCGACCGCCGCGCCGATCAGGAGTGCACGGCGCCACGTGGCGCGCAGCCCCGCGACGAACGCGCGGATCGGGCCCAGCCCGCCCTCCCCGTGCTCGCGGAACGCGCGGAACGCGGCAGCGAGACCAGGGGCGGCGAGCGGCGCGGCGATCGCGAGCAGCGGCCACGAGTACAGCGGGTCGGTCGTGACCAGCAGCACCACGAGCGGCAGCGACGAGACCACCAGCAGCAGGTTCACGATGAGCCCGAGATAGATCATCCCGATGAGGGACGCCCACGTCTCGTGCGACACCAGCCCGTTGAGCTTCTTCATGGCCTCAGCCCTTCAGACCGCTCGTCGCGATGCCCTCGACGAAGTACTTCTGGCCGAGCAGGAAGATGATCGCGATCGGGATGACCGAGATCGTCAGGCCGGCGAACAGCAGTGCGTAGTTCGTGTCGAAGAGGTTCGAGACGAAGCCCTTGAGGCCGAGCTGGATCGTCCAGAGGTCGGGGTTGCGCAGGTAGATGAGCGGCCCGAGGTAGTCGTTCCAGGTGTTCACGAACGTGAGCAGCGTCAGCGAGGCGAGCGCCGGGATCGACAGCGGCAGCATGATCCTGCGCCAGATCGCGTACTCGCTGAGGCCGTCCAGACGTGCCGCCTCGGAGAGCTCCTCGGGGATCGTCTCGTAGAACTGCTTCATCAGGAACACGCCGAACGCACCGAACGCCTGCAGCAGGATGATCGACCACAGCGTGTTCGACACCTTGAAGTTCGAGAGCAGGATGAACTGCGGGATCATGTACGACTGCCACGGGACGGCGATCGTGCCGACGTAGAGCAGGAACAGCACGTCGCGGCCGCGGAAGCGCATGCGGGCGAAGCCGTACGCCGCGAAGGAGCCGGTCAGCACCTGCAGGAACGTGACGACCACGGCCAGGAACAGCGTGTTGCGGATCCAGACGAGCATGTTCGACTCGGTCCAGATGTCGATGTAGTTCTGCCACACCCACGTCTCGGGGAGCCACTTCACCGGCACCGAGAAGACCTCGTTGGCCGACTTGAACGAGCTCAGCACCATCCACACGAACGGCGCGAGCAGTCCGATGGCGAAGATGACGAGTCCGACGTACATCGCGATCCGGGCGATACGGCGGCCGGGGGTCATCTTCTCGGTGTAGGCGACCTGGGGCTGCGGCTCCGGGGTCTGTTCGGCGAGCTTGCGCAGTCCGCGACGCGCGCCCGCGGGGGCGGTGAAGTCGGAGACGAGGAGCTCGGCGTCCTTCTCGATCTGCTCGGCCATCAGCTGCTCCGCTTCTTGTTCCAGAGGAACTGCACGATCGTGACGATGATGCACATGAAGAACAGCGCCACGGCAGCGGCCGACGCGTAGCCGAACTGGCTCTCTTCGAAGCCCTTGCGGTAGATGAACTGCGACATCACGAGGGTGGACTGACCCGGGCCGCCGTCGGTCATGACGAGGATCAGGTCGAAGATCTTGAACGAGTTGATCGTCAGCATCACGGTGACGAAGAACATGGTGGGACGCAGGCACGGCAGCGTCACGTTGACGAACCGCTGCCACACGTTCGCGCCGTCGACGCGGGCGGCCTCGTGCAGCTCGCGCGGGACGGTCTGCAGGCCCGCGAGGAAGAGGATCATGTAGTAGCCCATGTCACGCCAGGTGCCGACGATGACGACGGCGGGCATCGCCCACTCGGGCGAGGTGAGCCATCCGGGCGGGTTCTGGATGCCGATGAAGCGGAGGAACTCGTTGATGGGGCCGTATTCGGGGCTGAAGAGCAGGTTCCACACGACCGCGATCGCGACGATCGAGGTGATGTACGGGAAGAACGCGGCGGTGCGGAAGAAGGCGACGCCGCGGAGCTTGTTGTTCAGCAGCAGCGCGAGACCCAGCGACACGAGGATCGTCAGCGGGATGTGCAGCGCCGAGTAGTAGAGGGTGTTGAGAACCGAGATGCGGAAGCTGCCGTCGCCGATGAGGCGCTGGAAGTTCGCGAGTCCGACCCAGTCGGCCTTGCCGAACACGTTCCAGTTCGTGAACGACATGTAGAACAGCACGATGATCGGGATGAGCGTGAGCAGCCCGAAGCCGATGAAGTTCGGAAGGATGAAGCTCCACCCGATGAGGGTGTTGCGCAGCCGCAGCTTCGAGCGCCGAGGGCGCACGGGCGGCGGCGCGGTGCCGGCCTCTGTGGCGGTGATGGTCGCCATGGCGGACCTCCAGTGGGGTGGTGACGTCGGGGGGCGGTGGCCGGTCCGCCGCAGGGTGCGGACCGGCCACCGGGTCGGGCCCCGGTGGGCCCGGAGAGATCAGTCGGTGCCGACCTCGTTGGCCACGCGGTCCTGGGCCTCCTTGATGGCGTCCGAGACGCTCTTGGAGCCCGACATGATCGCGGTGTGCATGTCGCCGAGGATGCCCTGGATCGCCGCCGTCTTGCTCGACGTCGGGTTCTCCGGGTGCACCTCGTGCGTCGAGTACGCGAACTTCGACAGGTCGTCGGTGGGAGCCCCGTCGACCGAGAAGTAGGTCTCGACGACCGAGTCGGTCAGCAGCGCCGGGGTGATGCCGATGTTCGCGAGCACCTGGGCGCCCTCTTCACCGGCCGCGAAGGCGAGGAACTTCTTGGCCGCGGCCACCTTCGACTCGTCGATGCCGGCGTTGATGCCGAAGCCGGTCGGGTCGCCGAAGGTCACGGGGGTGTTCTCCAGACCCGCGGTCTTCGACGAGACCTGCGGGATCGGTGCAATGCCCCACTCGAAGTCGTCGGCGTCGCCCGAGGCCTGCTGCGCGATCAGCGTCGCGACGAACCACGTGCCCATCTGGAGCATCGCGGCGTTCTGCTTGCCGAACTCGCCCTGGTAGGTGAGCTGGTTCGCCTTGGCGGTGTTGAAGTCCACCTGGTCGCCGGCCGACTGCAGTGCGAGCACGTTGTCGTAGAACGGCTCCATGTAGTCGTACTCGCCCTTGAGGATGTCGCCGTCGGACTGCGCGTTCGCGAAGCCCTGGACGGTCGACTGCCAGTTGTGGAGGTACGCGCCCTTGGCCGAACCGCCCGCAGCGGCGATGCCCTCGGTCAGCGCCGCCGCGGCGTCGCTGTAGTCGTCCCACGTCCACGAGCCGTCGGGGTACTCGACGCCGGCCTGGTCGAAGAGGGCCTTGTTGTAGTACAGGACCCACGAGTCGTTGCGGTAGGGCACCGCGTACGCCGTGCCGTCGACCTCGTACGACTTGGCGCCGCTGATGCCGTCGGGCAGCTCGACATCCGACACGTCGAGGAGCTGGCCGCCCTCGACGAACGTCGGGACGAACTTGACCTCCTTCTGCGTGATGATGTCAGGGCCGGAGCCCGCAGCGAGGTCGGCGGTGAGCAGCGTGTTGTACTCCGCCGCGTCGTAGCCCTTGAGCTCGACCGTGATGTCGGGGTTCTCCTCGTGGAACGCGTCGGCGAGCGCCTGGAACTCCGGCGTCGTGTCGAGGCTCCAGCCCGAGAGGGAGAGCGTGACCGGACCCGACGACTCCTCGGGCGCGGCCGCGTCGTCGCCGCCGCCACTGCAGCCGGCGAGAGCGAGCGTTGCGACCACGGCGATGCCGGCCGCGGCAGCGTATGAGCGCTTCATTCTGGGGGTACTCCTTTGTGATTGCGGACCCGTCCTCGGGCCCATCGGGTTACCGGTTCGCGGGGGATCCGGGGTGTGCGAGGCGACTCGTGGTCGCCGTTCCGTCCGGCCAGGTGACCGTGGCGGTGGTCTGGTCGCCGTCCTCGTCGAGGACGACCTGTGCGGCATCGGCGGGCGATGCGAGGTCTTCGGTGGTGAGCTCCACGAGCGTCGCGCTCCACGTGCCCGGCTCGACCGGGAACGACACGAGCGGCACACCGGCGACAGGCCCCAGCGGGCTGGCGTCCTCGCGCGTCTCGATGCTCGCCTCACCGTCGCCGAGGAGGGGACGGATGCTGCTGCTCAGCCCCTTCGCGACGACCGAGGCGGCAGCATCCGTGCCACCTCCTGCATCCTCATCTGAGGACGAGAGCTGAGATGCGGAGGCCGACCCGGCGTGTGCTCCCTCATCTCGGCTCAGCTCCTCAATTGAGGAGCGCGGGGTCTGGGCGTCTGCCAGAGCCCAGCCCCCCACGCGGAGGCGGAGCGACGCGGCGTCGACGCCGGATTCGAGCGCGGCGACGCGGACGAGGCGCGCCTCCCACGGGCCGCGCACGAGCGAGTGCACCTCGACGAGGCCGGCGATCTCGATCTCGCCGTCGATGCCGGAGCCGTGGCGCTGGGCCGACGGGCGGAGGTCGATCCAGTGGGCGCGCGAGACGGACGCGGCGATGCCGACGCGGCCGCCCTCGTCGTCCTGCACGCGCACATCGATGAGGTCCATCGCCGCGCGATGGGTCGCGCGGCCGGCGGCGTCCACCAGGGCGACGGACTGCTCGAGGGGCTCCTCGAACGCGCGCTGGTTCGCGAGCGGGCCCGCCGCCGTCGCGTACCCGATGCGGGCGTAGAGGGGCGAGTCGCCGACGAGGCTGCCGCCTGCGGCGTGGTCGGTGCCGTGGTTGACGATGCGCACGATGCCGTCGGCCTGCGTGCCCGAGATCACCCAGCCGGCAGGGCGCACGGTGCGCAGCTCGTCGCCCGACTCGATCGGCAGCGGCTCGGTCTCGGCGGCCCACACCTGGTGGTCCGCGGGGAGCGCGATGCCGAGGAGGCCCTTCACGGCCCAGTACGGCGAACCCGGGCCCGAGTAGGACTGGGCGAGCTCGCGCCACTCGTGGTGCCACCCCATGGTGAGCACGCCGTCCGCCGTCGGAACGCCGGCGTGGTCGAAGTGTGCGACCACGGCGTTCGCCGCGCGGCGCAGCTGCCCGAGCGGCACGGACGGGACCTCGGCGATCGCGCCGACCCAGAACGGGGCGGCGGCGGCGAAGCGGTAAATGAGGCTGCGGCCCTGCACGAGCGGCGAGCCGTCGGCGCCGACGAGGGTGACCGCGTCCTGCAGGAAGCGGTCGAGGCGCGCGATGTCGCCGGGCGTGCGGCCGGCGGCGAGCTCTTCAGCGCCCTGCATGCGCGACCACAGCACGGGGTAGGTGTGCAGGGCCCAGCCGACGTAGTGGTCGTACGAGCGCTCGAAGCCGTCCGAGATCCAGCCGTCCTCGCGCACGAGCACATCGTGCAGCGCGAGGTCGTCGGCGATGTCGCCCTGCGACCAGGGCCCGCCGACCGAACGGAGGAACGTCTGCACGACGACGCGGAACCACAGCCAGTTCGTCTTGGGGTACGTCGCATCGCCCACGACGGGCGCGAGGTAGTCGATGACGCGCTGCTGGGTGAGAGCGTCGAGGCGGTCCCAGATCCACGGGCGCGTCATGTCGAGCACGAGCGCGAGCGATGCCGCCTCGACCTTGGCCTGCGCGTGCTCGTCGAGACGGACCCAGCGGTCTTCGGCCTCGGGGTCGACGCCCGTCACGATGCCGCGGCGGTAGAAGTCGGCGAGCTCCTCGGTGCCCTGCCCACGCGCCCCCGCGATGCGGAATCCGGCGAGGAGGAAGGTGCGGGCGAACCCCTCGAGCCCGTCGACGGCGTGGCCGTAGCCGCCCTCCGCGCCCGGGAAGTGGATGCGGCCGGCACCGGGCGACGCGTGGGTGCGGGCGGTGTCGAGCAGGCGGTCGGCGTAGGCGAGCCATTCGTCGCGTGTCCAATCGAAGCCCGTCGCGATGTGCGCCGACGTGGTGGGCTGCTGGACCGTCACTGGGATCTCCCTTGATGCCTTCTTCTCGCCGCCGGAATCAGATCAGCGGAAAGCGAACGTTTGGGACTGTAGCAACCCAATTCGTTCATTGCAAGGTTGTTTGAGATTCGTTATGATCGTTTATGATCGCTTTGGGTTCATAACGAGCCTCACTGCGAGGTGGATCCCCCACCCATGGTGAATCAACGAGGAGGAACCTTGACGACCGCGACGGATGCCTCTCCCGCGACGTTCCAGGGAGAGCTGGCCGCCGCCTACCACCGGCGGGCCGGCATCGACGCCGCCGGTTTCGGCGCGGCACTCGCCTCCCTCCTTGCGGGGCCCGAGCGCGCGCTCCCGGTGGCACCCGCCGAGGACCGCGCCGTCTGGGGACCTGACGGCAGCGCCGATCCCGTCGCCGTCGCCGACGTCCTCGCCCGGGCGCACGCGGATCTCGGCCGCCCGTGGGGCGTCCCCCTCGCCACCGCCGCGGCGCGCATCCACGACGACGGCGACCGCGTCGGGTGGGAGACCGTCGTCTTCGAGCGCCAGTTCCGCCTGGCCCGCGCCGCGATCGCCGCCGCGCACCACGCCGACGACCCCGAGCTCGGCCCCGCGTGGCTCGCCGAGGTGCTCGACGGCGTCTGGCTGATCTGCGAGCAGAGCACGTGGTGCTGGCCGGCCCACGACGACGCCTTCCGAGAGCGCGGATCCGTCCTCCCGACGGTGACCGCCCCGTACCTCGACCTCGGCGCGGGCGAGGCGGTCGCCCTGCTCACGTGGGTCGACCAGCTCCTCGGTGCACGGCTCGAAGCCCGGTACCCCGGCATCCGTTCCCGCATCCGCCACGAGGCGCGCGTGCGCGTGTTCCAGCCGTTCATCGAGCGCCGCGACTGGCACTGGATCGGCCTCGACGGCGACGTGCACAACTGGAACCCGTGGATCCACGGCAACGTGATCACCGCGGCGCTGCGGCTGCTCGACGACCCGGCCGAAGCCGACGAGCGGGCGCGCATCGTCGCCCTGGCCATCGAGGGCATCGACCGATACGTCTCGGTGCTGCCGGCCGACGGCGCCATCGACGAGGGGTACGCGTACTGGTGGAACGGCGCGTGCCGCGCCCTCGAAGCCCTCGACATCGTGCGCCACGCGACCGGGGGAGTGCTCGACGCCTCCGGCATCCCGGCGCTGCGCGAGACCGTCGCCTTCCCGCACCGCATGCACCTCGGCGGCGACTGGTACCTGAACCTCGCCGATGGTCAGGCGCGCATCACGGACCGGCAGCCGTGGCACGCCCTGCATCGTGCGGCGCGGAACACCGGAGACACGGATGCTGCCGCCCACGCTGCGTCGCATCGTCACGCCGGCACGCCCGCGGCCACCGAGCACGAGGGCTTGGGGCGCCTGCTGCGCGGCATCACGGATCCGGCCTGGGTGGGCGCGGCACTCCAGACGTCACCGTTCCCGCGCGACGTCTGGCTGCCCTCGACCGAGGTGCTGCTGGCCCGTGAGCACAGCGGGACTGCGCGGGGCCTGACGGTCGCCGTCAAGGGCGGGCACAACGGCGAGCACCACAACCACAACGACGTCGGCTCGTTCGTCGTCGCGTCGGACGGCGTGCCCGTCATCGTCGACGCGGGCCGGCCGACGTACACCCTGCAGACCTTCGGCCCCGGCCGCTACGACATCTGGACGATGCAGAGCGGGTGGCACAACGTGCCCGTGATCGGCGGTGTCGAGCAGAGCCCCGGCGCCGAGTTCGCGGCATCCGGCGTCGAGGTGTCCGTCGATGACGCGTCGCTGTCGCTCGACCTCTCGGGTGCGTACGCCGACGCGGCGCCGTGGCGGCGCACGGTGCGCCTCGAGCGTGAGACGCGGCGCGTCGTGATCGAGGACGCGTGGACACCCGCGCTCCCCCCGCTCGTTGAGCGAGCGAGGAACGTGGTCGTTGAGCGAGCTTGCGAGTCGAAACGCACAGGCGAAACGCCCCGGACGGACGAGAAGACCCAGGTGCGGATGCTGCTGGCCGGCGACGTGCGCAGGGACGCAGCATCCGTCACGGTCATGCCGCTCGACGGCGCGACGCCCGTCCGCATCTCGTGGCCGGCGGGCGTGGAGGCGTCTCTCGTGGTGCGCGAGCTCGACGACCCGGTGCTGTCCGGCGTGTGGGGCGCGCGACTCACCCGGCTCGATCTGGACGTGACGACGGCCGACTCGGTCGCCGTCACGGTAGAACTGGACCTGACGAACGCGGAGGACGCCCGATGACCGACCAGACTCCGGCGCTGCTGGCCGCGGAACGGCGGGCGCACGTGATGGCCACGCTCGAGCGCGACGGCGCCGTGCGGGTCGCGCAGCTCATGGACGAGCTCGGCGTCGCCCCGGTGACGCTGCGCCGCGACCTCGCCCAGATGGAGCGCGAAGGCCTGCTCGTGCGCGTCCACGGCGGCGCCGTGCCTCCCGCCGGGGGATTCGACGACGTCGAGCCCGGGCATCCGCTCGCCGCCACCCGTACCGGATCGATCGCGATGCTCGTGCCGTCGCTGAGCTTCTACTGGCCGAGCGTCGTGCGCGGCGCCGAGACCGAGGCGACGCGCCACGGTCTGCGCGTCGTGCTGCGCGGCGCGTCGTACGAGCTGCAGGACGAGCGCCCGGTGCTCGAGCGGCTCGTCCACACCGAGGGTGTGCGCGGGCTCGTCGTCGCGCCGAACACCGACACGCCCCACGCGCAGGACGTTGTGCAGTGGCTCGCCGACTGCGGTGTCCCCAACGTGCTGGTGGAGCGCGATGCGGTGGTGCTGCCGGACGGCAGCCCCGTCGAGAACGTCACGACCGACCACGCGCTCGGCGCCGTGCTCGCGGCCCGGCACCTCGCCTCGCTCGGCCACCGCCGCGTCGGGCTGATCATCGCGCGGGACTCGCCGACCTCGCGCAAGATCGCCGCCGGCTGGCAGGCCGCCTGCCTCGAGCTCGGCCTCACCCCGTCGGACCACTTCGAGACGAGCCTGCCGCCACGCACGAGCCCCGACTTCTCGGCGGTCGTCGACGCCACGCTCGACGCCGCGCTGTCGAACTCGGTCACGGCGATCCTGGTGCACTCCGACCCCGAGGCGATGGCCTTCGTCGATCTCGCGCTGAACCGGGGGATCTCGGTGCCCGGCGACCTCTCGGTCGTCGCCTACGACGACGAGGTGGCCGAGCTCTTCACGCCCGCGCTCACCGCCGTGAGCCCGCCCCGCCACTCCGTCGGTCGGGCGGCCGTCGACCTGCTGGCGCGGCGCATCGAGGACCCCACACGCCCGGTGCACCGCGTCGTGCTCAACCCCACGCTGAACGTCCGCGGCTCGACCGCTCCGCCCCGCGGCGCGTAGGCGCACAAACGCCCGGGGCTCGCTAGAGTTCCGCCATGGGGGAGGACGTCCCGGCACAGGAGTTCACCCGCGCCGACCGCACACGCCATCGCGAGAAGGTCCGGCGCAACCTCGACGTGTTCGCGCGCATGCTGCGCGAAGCGCACTTCGACACCGACGACCCGCTGACCGGCCTGGAAGTCGAGCTGAACCTCGTCGACGAGGCGGGAGACCCGGCGCTGCGCAACGCCGAGGCGCTGGAAGCGATAGCGGATGCTGCGTTCCAGACCGAGCTCGGACAGTTCAACATCGAGATCAACGTGCCGCCCGCGCGCCTGCGCGAGGGCGGCCTGACGACCTTCGAGGAGGGGCTGCGGCGCAGTCTCAACCACGCCGAGGAGCGGTCGGCGACGGTCGGCGCGCACCTCGTGATGATCGGCATCCTGCCCACGCTCGCGGAGGGACACCTGCGGCCCGACAGCATCAGCGCGAATCCGCGGTACCGGCTGCTCAGCGAGCAGATCCTCGACGCGCGCGGCGAAGACATCCTGATCAAGATCGACGGGCCCGAGCGGCTCCTCACGACGGCGGACTCGATCCTTCCCGAGGCGGCCTGCACCAGCACGCAGCTGCACGTCCAGACCTCACCGGACTCGTTCGCGGCGTACTGGAACGCCTCGCAGGCGATCGCGGGGGTGCAGCTCGCGATGTCGGCGAACTCGCCGTATCTGCTGGGCAAGCAGCTGTGGCACGAGACGCGGATCCCGCTGTTCGAGCAGGCGACCGACACCCGCAGCGAAGAGCTGAAGGTGCAGGGCGTGCGCCCGCGGGTCTGGTTCGGCGAGCGCTGGATCACCTCCGTCTTCGACCTCTTCGAGGAGAACGTCCGGTACTTCCCCGCGCTCCTGCCGATCGTCCACGACGACGACCCGATGGCCGTGCTCGACGACGGCGGCATCCCGGCCCTCGCGGAGCTGCGCCTGCACAACGGCACGGTCTACCGGTGGAACCGCCCGATCTACGACGTCGCAGACGGCGTGCCGCACCTGCGGGTCGAGAACCGCCTGCTCGCCGCCGGGCCCACCGTCGCCGACATCATGGCCAACGCCGCGTTCTACTTCGGGCTCGTGCGCGCGATCGCCGAGAACGACCGGCCGCTGTGGTCGCAGCTGTCGTTCACCGCCGCCGAGGAGAACTTCCACAGCGCCGCCCGCGACGGCATCGACGCCCAGCAATACTGGCCCGGCGCCGGCCAGGTGCCCGCGACGGAGCTCGTGCTGCGGCGCCTGCTGCCGCTGGCGCACCGGGGTCTCGAGGCGTGGGGCGTGGAGACATCCGTCCGAGATCGCCTGCTCGGCATCATCGAAGGACGATGCCTCACCGGGGTCACGGGCGCCGGCTGGTTCACGGACCGCATGCATCGCCGGGCCGACATGGACCGCTACGACGCGCTGCGCGCCACCCTGCTCGAGTACCGCGAGGCGATGCACACGAACGAGCCCGTGCACACCTGGGAGTGACGCGGGCCCACCCCGTCAGCCGGCGAGGGCGGCCGCGCGCCAGTCGGTGAGCACGCGAGCCGCGGCACGCGTGTGGGCCCAGGGCATCTCGGGCACCTCCAGCCGGCCCTCGGCGAGCGCCAGCGACAGCGCGTCGGCCTCGGCGGCCATCGGCTGCACCACCGGCAGCTCGACGACCCGCTCGTCGGTCCCGCGGCGCACGATCAGCGTCGACGGGCTCTCGGTGCGACTGCCCCACACATTCGGCAGCAGCACGTCGGTCTCGGTCTCACCGAACCACAGCATCGCCACGTCGGAGAGGTCCTCGACCACCGACGTCGCCAGCTCCGCCGTCACCGTGCCGAAACCGACCTCAGCGGTCGCCCACCCGTCGACGCCGTTGACGAGCTCTGCCTGGAAGCTGCGGTACTCCGGCGCGTCGATCGGCTGTCCGGCCGCGGCCGCGAGGTCGATCGCGAGCGCCAGCGGGTAGCAGCCGACGTCGAGGATCGCGCCGCCGCCGACCGCCGGGTCGAACAGACGCCCCTCGCGTGTTCCGGCGTCGAAGCCGAAGGCACCCCCGAAATGCTCCAGGCCTCCGAACTCGCCGCCCGCGGCGAGTTCCCGCAGCGCGTCGGCGAAGGGACCGAAGCGCGTCTTGAACGCCTCGAGGAAGGGCCGCTGCGTGCGCTCGGCGGTCGCCAGGATCCGCTCGACCTCCGCGAGCGTCGGACTCGCGGGCTTCTCGCACAGCACGGCCTTGCCCGCTTCGAGAGCACGGATCGCGAGGTCGGCGTGGGCCGTATGCACTGTCCCGATGTACACCGCGTCGACGTCGTCGCGCGCCAGGATCTCGTCGTAGGTTCCGGATGCCTCGGCCCCGTGCTCCGCCGCGAACGCCGCCGCGCGCGGGGCCGACGAGCTGCCCACGGCATGCAGCATCCCGTATTCCGATGCCCGCAGTCCGACCACGAAGTCCCGGCTGATCCACCCCGGCCCGAGGACCGCCCATCTCGTCTGCGCCTGAGTCACGCCCTGATGCTACCGAGCAGCACCCACCTCTGGGCGAGACCGCACGACAGCACCGCGCATCCGCCGGGATCGGTGCTTCTGTGCGGTCTCGCATGCTGACGGAGCGAATGCGGATGCTGCGGCGCGGCGCACGCCGTGGGTCAGGCGATCGGCTCCGCGGACTCGCGCGCAGCGCGGGCGGAGGACCGGATCGCGCCGATGCTCGCGGCGATGACCAGTGCGATGCCGAGGACCTCGAGCCACGTCATATGTTGTCCGAGGAATATGAACCCCGCGAGGGCCGCGGTGGCCGGCGCGAGACTCATCAGGATCGCGAAGACGGCCGCCGGGAGGCGCCGGAGAGCGATGAGAATGCCGAGCGGGCCGACCTGGGGGAACAGCAGGACGGCGATCGACGCACCGACCTCCTGGCACGCGAGGCCCGCGATCACCAGCAGGATCGCGGGCGAGCTGCCCGAGCGGCCACCGCCCGAGATCGACGCGCCTGCGGAGTCTGCGCCCGCGTTCACTCCGACGCCGGCGGCGTGCAGACCGCGAGCGTGTCGATCGCGGCGTGGTACTGCTCGGAGGTCCAGGGAAGACCGGCCTCGGGTGCCGTCTCGCCCGCGGTGGCAGGCGTCTTCGACGCGATCGCCGCGAGCTCCCACGCGAGGTACTCGCCCACCGCGGCATCGGCCGCGGAGTTGTTGAGGACGATCGCGACCGTCAGCCCGGTCGTGGGGTCGGCGAAGGCCGCGGTGATGTACCCGGGCACCTTGCCGTACTGGCCGATGAGCGAGCCGGCGATGAGCGCACCGCCGTCCGCGGCGTACCACGACGGGGCATCGGCGGCGACCGCCACCGGCGCGTTGAATCGGTCGTCGTCCTCGACGAGCGAACCGGACGCCAGCGCCTGCACGTAGCGGCCGAGGTCATGGATGTCGGTGATCGCGCCGGCGTCGGTGAAGCCGCTGCTCGACGAGGCCGTGGTGAGATCGAGCGGCTGTGCGCAGTCGAGCGCACCCTCGGCGTTGTTGACGGACTGCCCACCCTTGAGCATGCCCGAGGCGGGGAGATCGCCGAGCGCGGTGGCATCGAGCCCGAGCGGGTCGGCGACGTAGTCGTGGATGAGGGCGGCGGCGGTCTTCTCGGTGGCGCGCTCCAGTGCGAGGCCGAGCAGCACGTACCCGGCGTCCGAGTCGCGGTAGGCCGCGCCCGGGTCGGCCGTGCGTGGCTGGCCGAGTCCGAAGCTCGCCAGATAGCGAGGATCCCAGTTCCGGTCGGGATTCGAGAGCCAGGACGAGTACAGCTGGCCCGCGTACGAGCCGATGCCGGACGTCCCGTCGCAGAGCTCGATGAGCGTCACGTCCTTCAGGTCGGGCACGCCCGAGACGTAGTCGGTGATGCTGTCGTCGAGCTTGACCTTGCCCTCGGCGGCGGCCTCGAACAGCACGTCGCACGTCATGGCGCGCGTGACCTTGCCCGCACGGAACACCAGATCGTCGGTGACCTCGCCCCCGCCGTCCGGACGCTGCGTCCCGAGGCCGGCGACCCAGCTCCCGCTCCACGGCGCCCACACGCCCACGATCGCGCCGGACGACCCGGTGACCCCCATCGCGTGGGTGACGGCATCCGTCAGCTGCTGCACGGTCTCGTCGGCGAAGGCCGCGGTCGTCTGAGGGGGCAGATCGGGCTCGATGTCGCCGTCGAACGAGCACCCGGCGAGGAGCAGAGCGGATGTCAGGGCACCGGCGACGACCGCGATGGCGCGTCGATGTGTGGAGCGGGTCCGCATTCTCACCCCCCGATGATCGTGCAATGAATTCAAACACACCATGGTCGCTTGCGTTGAACGGCGATCCGTAGGGTGATGGCATGACCCATCACTTCGACGACGCCGCCCTCACCGGCGTGCTCGGCCACATGAACGGCGATCACGCCGGCGACAACCTCCTGATCTCGCGGGCGTTCGCCGCGGACGCGGGAGTGGCCGACGCCGAGATCAGCGCCGCGACGATGACCGGGTTCGACGGGGACCGGGGCGTCTGGGAGGCCACGCTCGCCGACGGCTCGACCGCCGAGATCGCCGTGCCGTGGCCGTCGGGTCCGATCGCGGAGCGCCGCGAGGTGCGCCGCGAGATCGTCGCCCTGTACGACGAGGCGTGCCACCGCCTCGGAATCGAGCCCCGGCCGCACGCGTAGGAAATCAGTGGGTTAGGTTCGCCTTATCTTCAGTTAGCATGAAGGTATGAGCGACCCGATCCCGTTCTCCGCCGCCCTGCGCGAGCGCTCCAGCAGCTCGCACTCGTCGAGCGAGCACTCCGGCTTCATGGCCGATCTCATGAAGGGGGAGGGCACGCGCGAGGACTACGTCGCCCTCGTCGTGCAGCACTGGTTCATCTACGAGGCGCTCGAGCGCACCGCCGGCCAGATGCGCAACGACCCGGTCGCGAGGGTCTTCATCTCCGACAAGCTCACGCGGCTGCCCGCGCTCGAGGCCGACCTCGGGTTCCTCGTCGGTCCCGACTGGCGCGAGCGCATCGAGCCGCTGCCGACGACGCGCCGCTACGTCGACCGCATCAACGAGGTCGGCGCGACGTGGGCGGGTGGCTTCGTGGCCCACCACTACACGCGCTACCTCGGCGACCTCTCGGGCGGCCAGTTCATCGGGCGCCTGATGGCGCGCCGCTTCGGGTTCGAGACGAACGGCATCGGCTTCTACCTGTTCGACGACATCGCCGACCCGAAGGCCTTCAAGGACGTCTACCGCGAGCAGCTCGACGCCGCCCCGTGGGATGCCGCGGAGCAGGAGCGCGTGATCGACGAGGTGCTGCTCGCCTACCGCTTCAACACCGAGCTCTTCGAAGACCTCGCCGCCGCCAAGGCCGCGGAGTCCGCCCAGTCCTCGCACGTCGCCTGACTCGCGGCCCCTCCGAACCCCGCGAGGTGGTGGGGACGGATGCTGCGGGCCGGGGCGCACCTCAGGCCACCGGCGCTCCCCGCACCGCGGACGCCATGAACCGCCGCACGTCGGGGTCGACCTGGATGTCGCGCGGCCTGAGCGGCCGTGAGAGGTACAGCCCGTCCAGCGAGGTCAGTCGCGACAGCGCGACGTACGTCTGCCCCGGCGCGAAGGCCCCGGAGCCGAGGTCGATGATCGCGCGGTCGTAGGTCTTGCCCTGCGACTTGTGGATCGTCACCGCCCACGCCAGCCGCAGCGGGAACTGCGTGAACTCGGCCACGATGTCGCGGGTGAGGGTCTTGGACCCGGGGTTGTACGAGTAGCGGTACTTCTCCCACACCGACGGCTCGACGTCGAACTCCTCGCCCTCGACGTCGACCCGCACGGTCTCGCCGGCGATGCGGGTGACCGTTCCGATCGTGCCGTTGACCCACCGCGGCGGCTCGCCGAAGGCGGCGGTGTCGTTGCGCAGGAACATCACCTGGGCGCCGACCTTCAGCTTGAGCTCGAGATCGGCCGGGTACGCGGCATCCCCTCGTCCGAAGTCGCCGTTGACCTCCGCCATCGCCGTCTGCTCCCGGCCCACGAGCTCGGTGAGGTGGCGGCGGTTGATGTTGTTGACGATGTCGTTGCGCGTCGCGAGCGTGATGATCGGGTGTTCGCCGTCGAGCGGGTCCGGGGGAGTGCGCGCGCCGGTCGTGTTGAGCACCTCGGCGATGTCGGCCGTCACGCGGCCGTACCGCACGGCGTTGAGCATCGCCTTGAACGCCGGATCGGACTGGCGGTGGATGTCGACGAGCTCTCGGATGTTGAGGTCGGCGCCGTACGACCCGACATCGAGGATGCCGTCGGTCGCCGCCTCGCCCACCCACACCTTGGCGTCGAAGAACCAGAACGACCGGTAGTGGTCCTGCACGTACCGCAGCTCGTCGCCGCGGGGCGGGACGGGCGCGAGCTGGTACGGGTCGCCGAACATGACGATCTGCGTGCCGCCGAACGGCTCGCCGCGCCGCCCCCGCGCCTTGCGCAGCGAACGGTCGATCGCGTCCATGAGGTCGGCGTTGACCATCGAGATCTCGTCGATGACGAGGGTGTCGATCGCGTTGAGCAGCTTGCGGGTCGCGTCCGACTGGTCCTCGTCGTGCGAGCCGATGATGCCGAGCGGCAGCTTGAAGAGCGAGTGGATCGTCTGACCCTCGACGTTGAGCGCCGCGACGCCCGTCGGCGCGCACACCGCGATCTGCTTGTTCGTGTTCCACGCGAGGTGCTGCAGCAGCGTCGATTTGCCGGTGCCCGCGCGCCCGGTCACGAACACGTGCTCGCGGGTGTCTTCGATGAGCCGGAACAGCGCCTCCTGCTCGGCAGACAGAGGCGGAGTGTTCACCGACTCATGTTAACGAGCGGATGCCGCCTCCCGGCCCTGCACGCCGCGATCCGTGGACACCCGCCCGCTCTCCACAGGCTCCTCGGCTTCTCGCCAGCGCCCGGTCCCCGCCACGACCTCGTCCATGATCGCCCGGAATCGCGGACACGTCGTGATGTCGTGGGAGCGGCAGCGCAGCGCGTGCTCCGTCATGCGCCGCGAGCGCTCCATGTCGGCCATGCGGCGCTCGAGGTCGGCGAGGTGCTCCTCGAGCACGCGATGCCGCTCGGGCGCCTGCTCGTCCAGCAGCACGCCGATCTGCTCGAGGCTCATGCCGGCGTTCTTGCTGCGCACGATCACGCCGATGCGCACCAGGTCGTCGTCGCCGTAGCGACGGCGCCCACCTCCGTCGCGGTCGGGCCGCAGCAGTCCCACGTCCTCCCAGTGCCGCAGCACGTTCGTGGGCAGCGAGAACCTGGCGGCGGCGTCTCCGATCGGCAGACTTGACTTCATGTCGACATGAAGTCACAGGATCGAGGCAGACGCAACCCGACGAGAGGATCACTCATGTACGACGTCATCGTGATCGGCGGCGGCCCGGCCGGCCTCCAGGCCGCGCTCACCATCGGCCGCATGCACCGCACCGTGCTCCTGCTCGACTCCGGCGAGTACCGCAACGCGACGGTCGCGCACGCCCACAACCTCCTCACCAACGATGGCCGGAGCCCTGCCGAGCTGCGCGGAATCGCCCGCGACGAACTCGCCGCGTACGACACCGTCGAGGTGCGCACGACGGCCGTCACCGCCGTGTCGGGGTCGCTCGGCGACTTCGAGGTGACCACCGCCGACGGCACCGAGCGCGCCGCGCGCCTCGTGCTGGCGACGGGTATGCGCGACGAGCTGCCGCCGGTCCCCGGCCTCGCCGAGCAGTGGGGCCGCCTCGTCGCACAGTGCCCGTTCTGCCACGGCCACGAGTTCGCCGGCCGGCGCGTCGGCATCCTCATCGACGGCGAGCACGCCGGGATGATCGAACGGATGCTGCGCCCCGTCGTAGCCTCCGCCTTCATCGCCCGCCCCGCCGACGTCGCGCTCGTGACCGAGGTCGACGGCGGGCTCGAGCTCTCGCTCGCCGACGGTTCGGTCGAGAACGTCGCCGGCGTCTTCACGGCCGCGACGGCGACGCAGCGCGCCCCGTTCGCGGCCCAGCTCGGCTGCGGCATCCTTCCCGGCGGCGGTGTCGAGATCGACGCGATGGGGCGCACCACGGTGCCCGGCGTGTACGCGGGCGGCGATATGGCGCACCTGGCGGCCGTCCCCGGCCCGATGGTGTCGCTGGCCGCCGCGATCGCCTCCGGCCAGCTCGCCGGCGCGAGCGCCGTGCGCGACGCGATCATGCCCTGACCGGCGCGCGGGTGCGGCGAGGCGACCGAGTGGACTTCGAGTCCCGACTTTGCGTTCCACAGGGGCCTCCCGGCCACGCTTTCCTAGACTGGGCCCGTGGATCAGGGGGTGATGGACACGTCGTCCGGTCGCGCGGGTGCGCCTCCGGCCGGTCCGGCGACCCCTGACACGGCGCACGCGACCCCCGAGTCACCGGTCATCCACCCTCCGATCAAGCGGCGGACGCGCCGCCGCCTCGCGCTCGATCTGACGCTGCTCGGTGTCGTCGGCGTGGTGCTCGCCGGCGCCGCGTTCGCGGCCTGGCAGGTGATGCAGCGCGAGTTCTACAGCCCGAAGGCGTTCGTCGAGCGCTACGTCCAGCTGCTCGCCGAGGGGCGCGCGGCCGATGCCCTCGCCGTGCCCGGCGTCGCCGTCACCTCCGCCGAGCTCGAAGAGGCGGGTCTGCCTCCGACGGCGTCCGAGGCGCTGCTGCGCAGCACCGCGCTCGCCCCGATCCGCGACGCGCATGTCGTCTCGCAGGAACAGGACGGTGACGTCACGCACGTCACGATCGAGTACACGGCACGCGGCCACGACGGCCGCACGACGTTCTCGGTCGAGCAGGACGGCTCGATCGGCCTCGCGCCGACGTGGCGGTTCGCGAAGAGCCCGCTCGCGGTCATGAATCTCGGCGTCACCGGCTCGATGGTCTTCGACGTGAACGGCTTCGAGATCGACAAGCGCCAGGTCTCACCCGACGGGGCGGACGCCGACCCCGCAGCCCCGGTCTCGCTCCTCGTCTTCTCGCCCGGCCTCTACTCGGTGTCGGTCGACACCGCGATCTCGAGCACCCCGGGTGTGGCGGTGCTCTCTGACAGCCCGTTCCGTGCGATCCCCGTCAACGTGGTCGCCCAGCCCACCGAGAAGTTCCTGAGCGTCGTGCAGGAGAAGGTCGAGGAGTTCCTCACCTCCTGCGCGACGCAGGAGGTGCTGCAGCCGACCGCGTGCCCGTTCGGCTTCTTCGTGGAGGACCGCATCACGTCGCTCCCGAAGTGGTCGATCGTGTCGCAGCCGACCGTCGCCGTCGAGCCGGACGGCGCCGGGTGGGCGATCCTGGCGGCAGAAGCCGTCGCCCACATCGAGGTCGGCATCCGCTCGCTCTTCGACGGTCGCGTGCGCGCCGTCAGCGAGGACGTCCCCTTCATCGTCAAGGGCACGATCACCGTGCGCCCCGACGGCACCGCGACGATCGTCGTCACCGGGCCCGACACGACCTGACCACGCCCCGACGTGCAGATCCGAGGAGATCTGCCCATCCGAGGGCTGATTCCGCCGAATCACCCCCTGATCCGCAGAACTCCTCGTCTTCATCGGCCGCGCACCGGGCGGCGGCGACCGCCTTTCCGCCATGATGGGTGCCGGGGTCGATGATGAGGTCGCAGGAAGGCATCGCGCGGTGGATTCCCGCCGTCGCGGCCGTGCGCGGCTACCGGCGCGCATGGCTCTGGCCCGACGTGCGGGCGGGCATCGTCGTGACGGCCCTTCTGATCCCCGCGGGCATGGGCTACGCCGAGGTCGCGGGGCTTCCGCCCGTGACCGGCCTGTACGCGACCATCGTGCCGCTCCTGGCGTACGCGGTGTTCGGTCCCTCGCGCGTGCTCGTGCTCGGCCCGGACTCGTCGCTCGCCCCGATCATCGCCGCCGCGATCCTCCCGCTCGCCCTCGGCGACCCGTCGCGCGCCGTCGCGCTCGCGGGGCTGCTGGCGATCATGGTCGGCGCGCTGCTGATCGTCGGCGGCCTGGTGCGACTCGGATTCGTGACCGACCTGCTGTCGAAGCCGATCCGCGTCGGCTACCTGAACGCGATCGCGGTCATCGTCATCGTGTCGCAGCTTCCGAAGCTGCTGGGCTTCTCCGTCGAGGCACCCTCGCTGTGGCGGGGAGCGGTCGCCACGGGCGAGGGCATCGTCGGCGGCAGCGTCGATCCCGTCGCCGCCGCGTTCGGCATCGGCTCCCTCTTGGTGATCTTCGCCCTGAAAGCGCTGCGCTTCCCCGTGCCGGGAGTGCTCGTGGTCGTGATCGTCTCCATGGTCCTCACGGCGATCCTCGGCTTGTCGGCGTCGCTCCCCGTCGTCGGCGCACTGCCGCAGGGCCTCCCCGCGCCCGCACTCGGCGGACTGGAGTGGGCGGATGTCGCGTCCCTGGCGCTCCCCGCCGCCGGCATCGCGCTCATCGCGTTCACCGACACCGCGGTGCTCTCGCGCACATTCGCCGCCCGCCGCGGCGACAGCGTCGACGGCAGCCAGGAGATGGCCGGTCTCGGCATCGCGAACGTCGCGGGCGGCGCGCTCGGCGGCTTCCCGGTCTCGGGCTCGTCGTCGCGCACCCCGGTCGCCGAACAGGCCGGGGCGCGCACGCAGCTCACCGGCGTGGTCGGCGCCGTGCTGCTCATCGTGTTCATCCTCGCGCTGCCGGGACTCACCGAACTCCTCCCGTCAGCGACGCTCGCCGCCGTCGTCATGAGCGCCGCCATCGGCCTCATCGACGCGCGCGGAGTCGTGCGGCTCGTGCGCATCAACATCGTCGACGCGGTGCTCTCGGCGGCCGCGTTCCTCGGCGTGCTCGTCTTCGGCGTGCTCGAGGGCATCGTCATCACGATCGGGCTGTCGTTCATCGCCTTCGTCAACCGCTCGTGGCGGCCCTACAAGGCCGAGCTCGGCCGCGTCGCGGGCCTCCGCGGCTACCACGACCTCGCACGCAATCCCGAGGGCACCCGCGTCCCGGGAGTCGTCATCGTGCGATTCGACGCACCGCTGTTCTTCGCGAACGGCGCGATCTTCGACGACTGGGTGCGCTCGCGCGTGCGGTCCGCGGGACCGGACGTGCGCAGCGTGATCCTCGCCGCCGAGCCCATCACCGATATCGACACCACCGCGGCCGACGAGCTCGTCGAGCTCGACGAGTATCTCGAGGCACGCGGCATCCGTCTCATCATCGCGGAGATGAAGTCGCCGGTCGTCGACACGCTCGCCCGCTACGGCCTCACGGGCCGCTTCACGCCCGACCGCTTCGCGCCGACCGTCGGCGCCGCCGTCGACGAGGTCACGGGCACCCTGCGCGGCGACATCAGCGGGACGAAATGGGATGCTGCGCCCGAAAGCCCTCGTCGCGCCCCGGGCGACGACACCCCCGGCGACCCGAAAGCGTAGTTCTCAGCCGCCGCTGCGCGCGTCACGCTCGGCGAGCGCCGCCAGCCGTGCGTTGTACTCCTCGAGCTCCGCGTCGCCGGTGCGGTCGGCGTGGCGGTCGCGACGCTTGGTCTCGCGGTCGTCGCTGCGGCTCCACTGGATCGCCACCGTGATCGCGAGGATGAGCGTGGGGATCTCGCCGATCGACCACGCGATGCCGCCGCCGGTGTACTGGTCCTCGAGGGGCGTCGCACCCCACGTGCGGCCCATCGAGCCGAACCACTCGGCGATCATGAGGCCCTCCTGCATCATGATCGCGATGCCGAAGAACGCGTGCATCGCCATGACGCCGATGAGCAGGAGCAGGCGCCCCGGGTACGGCAGGCGATACGGCACCGGGTCGATGCCGATGAGGCTCATCACGAACAGGTACCCCGTGATGAGGAAGTGCGCGATCATCCACTCGTGGCCGAGGTGGTCGTACAGCGACCAGCGGAAGAGGTCGGTGTAGTAGAAGACCCAGAGCGAGCCGATGAAGAGACCAGCGGCGACGAACGGGTTCGTGAGGATGCGCGCCACCGGCGAGTGCACGACCCAGAGCAGCCACTCGCGGCCGCCGCGGGTGCCGTCGCCGCGCTTGTGGATCGCGCGCGCCGCGAGCGTGATGGGTGCGCCCGGCACGAGCAGGAGGGGGATCGCCATGGTCAGGAGCATGTGCCCGACCATGTGCATGCTGAACAGGTAGTCCTGGTAGACGTTGATGACGCCGCCGGTGACCCACACCAGCAGGAGCCAGCCGACGACCCACATGATCGTGCGGTACACCGGCCACGCGTCGCCGCGCCGGCGCAGGCGCCAGACGCCCACGAGGTAGAAGAAGATCGCGAAGCCGGCGATGACCGCCCACAGGAGGTCGACGTTCCACGCCGTGAGCCAGCGGTCGAGGGTCAGCTCGGGCGGGAGCGGCGCCCCGGTGAGGCGCTCCGCGGGCGTGGGCGTCTTCGGAATCAGCGGCGTGACCGGCGGGGGCGTGCGCGCGAGGGCCGCCGCCGCACCGCTCGCGACGCCCATGAGCACGAGCTCGAAGGCGATGAGCGTCCAGAAGGCGCGGGTGGCAGCATCCGCGATCTTCATCTTCCCGATGAGGCGGGTGCGGTACCAGGCGCCGAAGAGGCCGAGCGCGATGAGCGCGAGCACCTTCACGCCGAGGATCAGGCCATACGGCGAGATGAGCGCGGACCAGTCGCGCAGACCGATCGCGGCCCGCACCGTGCCCGACACGGCCACCACGACGAACGCGGCGAGCGCGATGCTCGAGTAGCGGGCGACGGTCGCGACGCTATCGCCCTGGGATTGCATCGGCCGCACGATCACGATGAGCAGCAGGCCGCCCAGCCACACCGCGGCGGCGATGATGTGCAGGATCAGCGCAGTCATCGCCTCGTGGTGGAATGCCTCTTCGCCGGAGTGGCCCTGGGTGCCCATCGGGACGAGGGATGCCGTGGCCAGCAGCGCCACGAAGAAGGTCGCCGTCCAGGAGCGCACGGCGAAGGTCAGCACCGTGAGGGCGGCGCCCGCGATCGTGGTGATGAGCCACGTGCGGCCGACCTCGGTCTCGACGATGAAGCGGCCGAGCTGGGCCCCGAACTCCGGGCCGATGCTGAGGACGGGGTTGAACGCGTCCACGAACGTGAGGAACCCGGTGGCTGCCGCGGCCATCGTGAACACGGCGGCCGAGATGGACGCGGTGTCGAGCGCGACGTCGAACTCGCGATCCCCGGCCCGCAGCGTGAACAGCGCCGTCACGAGCACGCCGACCATGCCGGCGGCCGAGAGGTTGACGAAGAGCTTCGCGGTCGGAAGCCCCCAGCGCACGAACGGCCCGGGGTCGGCGATCGCGAGCGGCGCGGCGCCCCCGCCGAACGCCAGCGCCCACACCATGACGGCGAGCGCGGCCACGACGAGGATGACGGGCCCGACGGCCCGCAGGGCGCGGGGGTTCACGTCTCCAGCCTACGTTTACGAAGAGAGAGGGGATGCCGCGGGTCGCGGCATCCCCTCTCCAGAGGTCTGCGTCGGAATTACTTGACGGCGGCCTTCAGCTTCGAGCCCGCGGTGACCTTGACGCGCTTGCCCGCGGGGATCTTGATCTCCTCGCCGGTCTGCGGGTTGCGGCCCGTGCGAGCCGACGTGGCGACCTGCTCGAAGGCGATCCAGCCCGGGATCGAGACCTTGCTGCCGGCGGCGACCGCGTCGGAGACGGTGGAGAAGAGGGAGTCGAGCACGCCAGAGACGGCGGACTGGCTCTGGCCGGTCGCGCTCGCGATGCTCGCGACGAGCTCGGTCTTGGTGATGGTCTTGTCGGCCATTTGGTATGTCCTCCAAAGACGACGAGAGTGCCGTCTTGTCATTGCTCGGACCGGACGGCTTCGCCCCCCGGCTGGTCCTATCGACCGGTCCCGAATGTACCCGACCAGGCCGACAGAACCGCGTATTTCTGCGGATTTCTGCCGATTCAGGCCGCGTGTCGTGTGAAAAGAGTGACAAATGTGGCTCGTGAGCCTCGATTACGCCGACAGCGTTCAGCCCTTGTGCGCGGCGATGAGCTCGAGGGCGGTGCGGGCGAACGCCGGGCCGACCCGGTCCTGGCCGTCGAGATAGCCGCCGACGAGCGCCGCATCGCGCAGCAGGACGAGGGATGCGGCGACCCCCTCGGGATCGCGCAGCCCCGCTCCCTCGGCCAGCTGCCGGAGAGTTCCGCGGAACCACTCGCGGTGGTCGGCGATGAGATCGCGCACCGGCCCTCGGTCGGGATACTCGGCCGCGGCGTTGATGAAGGGGCAGCCTCGCGTGTGCCGGTCGCGGATGTCCTGCTCGATGCCGGCGACCACGAGGTCCAGCAGCGCATCCGGGGCGCCCCCGGCCTGCGCCGCCTGCGCGAACAGCGCCCGCAGGCCCTGGTCCTCCCCCTCGAGGTAGGCGAGCACGAGGCCCTCCTTGCCCGCGAACTGCTTGTACATCGTGGCCCGCGTGACGCCGGCCTCCTCGATGATGCGATCGACACCCACCGAGTGGATGCCCTCGTTGTAGAAGAGTTGCGTCGCGGCTTCCAGCAGCCGCTGACGCGCCGGCGACGGGCGGCTCGCCGCGGCAGGCGCGGCACTTGTGGTGCTCATGGATCCCCCTCAGGTCCTTCCATCGTGCCATTCCAGAAAATCTTGGGAATAGTATTGCGTAGATAGAACGTTCGGTCTACCATCGGACACATCAGCCGGAGACACACCAGGATCCGGAGCCTGAGAAACATCCGAAACCACCGCACGACACCACCGAGGAGCACGACATGAACGAGAGCACCACGACCAAGACCCCGATCGTCCTCATCCACGGCCTCTGGATGACCCCCAAGAGCTGGGACACGTGGGCCGAGCGCTTCCGCGCCGCCGGCCACCAGGTCATCGTCCCGGGCTGGCCCGGAATCGACGACCGCACGGTCGAAGACATCCGCAGCAACCCCGAGGCGCTCAAGGGCATCGGCCTGAAGCAGATCGCCGACAACTACGAGCGCATCATCCGCGAGCTCCCCGAGAAGCCGATCATCATCGGCCACTCCTTCGGGGGAGTCCTCACGCAGATGCTCGCCGACCGCGGCCTCGGCGTCGCGTACGTGGGCGTCGCCCCCGGACAGACCGCCGGTGTCACCACGCTGCCGCTCTCCACCCTGTGGACCGGCACCCCGATCCTGTCGAACCCGTTCGGCCGCAACGGCGCCAAGCCGCTCTCGAAGCGCCACTTCCACTTCACCTTCGGCAACGACCTGCCGCGGGAGGAGTCCGACAGGCTCTGGGAGGAGTACGCGGTCAACTCGTACAACCGGGTCTTCTTCGAGGGCGTGGCATCGGTGCTCAACGAGAAGGGCGGCGTCACCCACGTCGACTACGGCCGCACCGACCGCGCGCCGCTGCTCATCATCACCGGCGAGATCGACCACGTCGTGCCGCCGGCGATCGGCAAGGCGGTCGTGAAGAAGTACACCGGCACCGGCAGCCCCGCGATCGTCGAGTACAAGGAGTACGCGGGCCGCACCCACCGCCTGGTGAGCCAGGACGGCTGGGAGGAGATCGCCGACTATGCCCTCCAGTGGGCGACCACCCACCAGGTGCGCGAGACGGCTCCGGCCTCAGAGACGGAGGCGGCGCAGTAGACGGATGCTGCGCCCCGGCGCCGCGCCGACAGCAGCCGGTCGTCGAGCTCCCAGTCCATCTGGTGGTTCGGCGGCCGGGTGGTGTCCCGGCCGGTGTCCGCGGTGGGACGCAGCGGCCCGGGGTTCTTCGAGCCCCGGGCCTTCGCCGTCCGTCCCCCCACCTTCTCGCGGATCCGGAATTCGGAGAATCGTCGCGTTTCCGGAGCGGTCGTGGTCGCAGCATCCGGAAGGCAAGAAGCCCGAATTCCGGATCCGCGGGTGAGGTCAGGCGTGCAGGCGGCGCAGCGCGGCGACGACGTCGTCGTGCCAGCGGCGGGCCGCGGGGAGGACGGCGAGGAAGATCGGGGTGTCGTGCGTCACGCCCTGATAGCGCACGACGCTCGCGTCGACGCCGGCCGTGCGCAGCGCCGCGCCGTAGGCGTCGCCGTCACCGCGGAGCGGGTCGTACTCGGCCGTGAGGATCACCGCCGGCGGCAGGCCCTCGTGCGACGCGGCCCGCAGCGGCGACGCGTAGGACTCACGGGCTCTCCGCTTCGACGGCAGGTAGGTGCGGGCGACCGAGCGAAGCTCGCGGACCGCGATGAATCGAGGGATGCCGAGAGCCCGGGTCGCGCTCAGATCGAGGTGCGCCCCCGTGAGGTCGACCACGGGCACTTCGAGCAGCTGGAGCCGGAGGTCCGGCCCGCCGCGGTCGCGGTTCATGAGGGTCACTGCAGCGGCGATGTTGCCCCCGGCGGAGGTGCCGAGCACTCCGATGCGCGCCGGGTCGATGCCGAGCTCCTCCGCCTGCGCGAACAGCCACTGGAGCGCCGCGTACCCCTGCTCCACGGGCACGGGGTACTGGTGGTCGGGCGCGAGGGCGTAATCGACGGCGGCGATCGCGACCTCGGCGTCGACGGCACGACGGCGGAATCCGGCATCCGTCGTCGGATAGTCGATCCCCCCGATGCGGAACGCGCCGCCGAAGAACGCGAGCACGGCGGGCACCGGGGCGCCGGCCGCCTCGGACGGGAAGTAGATGCGCACGCGCACCGACGGGCGGCCCGGCACGTCAACGCGGTGCTCGGCGATGCGCACCTCGGGCCCCGCGACCCCCACCGTGCGCAGCTCCGTGCGATCCCATGCGAGCGCGGCGCGGCGCTTGCGCGCGCGGGCCTGAGCCCGGGGACCGAGCGTCGGCTTCTCCGGCTTCTTCGTGCGCTGCTGCGCACGCGCCTCGACGGTGGAACCCGTCGCCTGGGCGGTGCTCGGCGCGCTCGCCTCGGCCGCCGCGGTCGGCGCGGCGACGCGCGGGAAGGGCCAGAGGGCGGCGAGCCGCGCGCGCATCGACCCCGTGGCCTTGTCGAGCAGGTACTTGCGGTGCACTCTCAGGCGCTCGTCGAAGAACGGATCCAGCCGCATGATCCCATCCTCGCGCGGCCGGCCGCGGCCGCACGGCGCTTGACAAAGCGCAAGGCCCGGAGCTCCGAGGAACTCCGGGCCCGAGAAGACCGGGCCTACTCGCCCGACTCCTGCGCGAGCTTGGCGTCGAGGGCCGCCCCGACGTCGGCCGGAGTGGCCTGACCCTGCGCCATGAGCTGGATCTGCGCGACCAGCTCGGTGTACAGCGCGTCCTGGTACTGGGGCCACGAGATCATCGGCAGGTAGAACTTGCCGTCGAGCAGCGCCTGGAACGGCACCTCGAGCGACTCGTCGATCGTCGGGGTGTAGTTCGACGTGGTCGTCATGTCGTTGGTCTGCTCCTGGAAGATGCGCACGCCCTCCTCGCTGGCCAGGAACTCCAGGAACGTCTTCGCGGCCTCCGGCTCCTTCGCGGCGGTGTTGATGGCGTAGCCGGGCGACGCGGCGCCGGTGAAGAAGGGCTCGCCGCCCTCCTGGGGCACGCCCGCGAACGTGAAGTTCAGGTCGGGGGCGGCTTCACGGATCGTGCCGACGTCCCACGGACCCGTGGTGATCATCGCGACGCGGCCCCCGACGAACTCGTCACGCACCTGGTCGCCGGTGAGGCCGACCATGTCGGGGCTCAGCACGCCCTCGGCGATCAGCTCGTCCCACGGGGTGAGGGGGTCTGTCCAGAGGTCCTCGAAGGTGGACTCGCCCGCGAAGATCTGCGCGTCGACGTCGCCACCCTGCTCGTAGTTCGCGAGGCCGACGGCCGACCCCAGCGAGGTCGGGAAGCCCTGCCACGACTCGAGGAAGGGCACGACGCCGTCGCTCTTGAGCGTGGTCAGCATCTCGACGAAGGAGTCCCAGTCGGTGGGGAACTCGTCGTACCCGTGCTCGGCCAGGAGGTCCTCGTTGTAGACGATGCCCGACGCCCACGACGACAGCGACAGCCCGTACGCCTCGCCGCCGGGACCCGCGTAGGTCGCCGTGTTGAACTCCGACGCGACGTCCATGAACGGCTCGTCGCTGAGGTCCTCGACGAACCCGCCCTCGATGAGGTTCGTCTTGTTCTCGGCCGCGATGACGAAGACGTCGGCGGCGGTGTTGGAGCCGAGGCGGTTCTGCAGCGTGGAGATGTACTCCGCGACCGGCGGCGCCGAGGAGAACTCGACGCGGATGTCGGGGTTCTCCTCTTCGAAGGCCTCGATCACGGGCGTCATGGTCTCTTCGTTCGACCACGAGAAGAAGGTGAGCACCGTCCGGTCGTCGGCGGGTGCTCCGGAGCAGCCGGCGAGCGCCACGGCCGTGGCCACTGCGGCGGCGCCGGCGGCCAGCCGGACCGACGCGCGGGCGGAGGGGAAGGTATGCGTCATTGCTGTGCCTTTCGGTTGTTGGATCGTTACAGGTTGCGGAAGCTTCCGCGTGTACCGCCGTGCGAGCGGTGCATCTCAGCCCTTGACGCTTCCCGCGATGAGGCCGCGCACGATGTGGCGCTGCATCGCGATGAAGAAGATCACCATCGGGATCAGGACGATGACGCTGAGCGTCAGGAACATCGGCCAGTCGGTCGTGAACTCGCCGACCGCCTTGTAGGTCTGCAGGACCAGGGTCTGCTTCTCTGTCGAGCTGATGAAGACGACCGGCAGCAGGAAGTCGTTCCAGACCCACATCGTCTGGAAGACGCCGACCGTCACCAGGATCGGCCGGATGAGCGGGAGAGCGATCCGCCAGTAGATCTGCCACGGCCCGGCGCCGTCGATGCGCGCGGCCTCGATCACCTCGCCGGGGAGCGTGCGCATGTAGCCGACGATGAGGAAGTAGCAGAACACCGCCCCCGCGGAGTAGAGGATGATGAGCCCCTCGAGGGTGTCGACGAGCCGCGCGTCGCTCAGCAGCCGGTACAGCGGGATCAGGGTCACCTGGCCGGGTACGAGGAACGCGATCACCAGCAGGACGACCATGAGCCGCGACGTCCGCATGATGACCGAGAACGCGGCCATCGACCCGATCAGCAGCATGAGCAGGATCGAGGCGACTGTCACGTACAGCGTGTTGAGGAACGCCTGCGCGACGGGGACCTCGGTGAACACGCGGATGTAGTTGTCGAGGTTGAACGTGGCCGGCAGGGCCAGCGGAGACGCCGTGGTCTCGGCCTGCGTCTTGAGCGTGTTGATGACGAGGTAGTAGAACGGCAGCCCCACGAGCACCGCGAGGGGGATCATCACGAGGCTCGTGACGATCGCGCCCGGGCGCGACAGCACCCGTTCACGGCGGCGCATCTTGACGGCGGGGACGGATGCTGCGGGCACGGCGGCTTCGCGGACGCTCATGAGAACCTCCCCTCGAGGCGGCGGGAGAGGAAGAGCTGCAGGGCGACGATCGCCCCCACCGCGACCATGAAGATCACCGCGAGCGCGGACGCCTGGCCGTACTTCGCCTGCGAGACGCCGTTCTGGATGATCGTCTGCGTGATCGTGAAGGTCGAGAAGCCGGGGCCGCCCTTGGTCAGCGTGATCGGCAGGTCGTAGACCTTGAGCCCGCCCGTCATCAGCAGCAGCCAGCTCACCGTCATCGCCGGCAGCAGCAGCGGAAGCGTGATGTAGAAGAAGCGCTGGAACCCCGACGCACCGTCGATGCGAGCGACCTCGTAGTAGTCGCCGGGGATGGACTGCAGGTAGGCGAGGTAGAGGATGGCGTGCCACCCGGTCGAGGTCCACACCGCGACGGCGATCACACTGATCTGCGCCAGCGTGCTGTTCGACAGCCACGGGATCGGCCCGATGCCGGCGATCGACATGAGGAGCGAGTTGAGCGCTCCCGATCCCAGCGGGTTGAGGATGAAGCCCCACACCAGGCCGAGGATCGCGACCGACGGGATGGCGGTGAAGAAGAAGATCGCGCGCACCGCGTTGCGGCCGAAGAACGCGCGGTCGAGGACGACGGCGAGCGGGATCGCGAGCGCCGTGATGATGATCGTCGTGGCGAGCGTGAACAGGATCGTGAAGCTCAGGCCCGCCAGCATCGAGGGGTCGGTGAAGACGTTCGCGTAGTTGCGGAACCCGACGAACTGGGCGTCGGACGAGTACCCGTTGAAGTCCGTGAAGCTCCACCACAGCGACTGCGCCAGCGGGATCGCGAACAGCACGATGAAGACGATGATCATCGGGACCAGGAACAGGCTGATCCGCACCCGATCGGCACGGTAGACGGGGCCGTGGCTGCCGACCGGCTGTCGAAGCCATCGCGACATGCGCTTGCCCGCCGTCACGAGGACCCGCGTGTCTGTCCGGGGCCTCTCTTCCATGAGTGTCACGTGATCTCCTTCGACCAGCGGAAGTGGACTGAATGCTACCTGTATCGTTACAACCGGTCTAGAGCCGGTCCGGGATCCTCATGCCGGATTCATCCGGTCGACTCCCGCGCGACCACACGGAACCCGGTGACGTGCTCCCGGGGCTGCCAGTCCGGTGAGTCCGCCAGGCGGGCGAGCAGGAGGTCGACGGCGAGCCGGGCGACCTCCTCGTGGTCGGGGTCGATGGTGGTGAGGCTCGGCACGCTGTACCGGGCCTCGAGGATGTCGTCGAAGCCGACCACCTTCACATCGCCGGGGACCGAGATGCCGCGATCGGCGAGCCCGCGGATCACGCCCAGCGCGACGGTGTCGGTGATGCACACCACACCGTCGACACCCGCGGCGCCGTCGGCCAGTCCGTGCGCGGCGAGGCGTCCGGACTCGGACGACAGCTCCTGCAGCTCGACGACGAGCGCAGGGTCCGGCTCGATGCCCCGCTCGGCGAGCGCCCGACGGTATCCCGCGTGACGCAGCGACGTGACGCTGAGGCGGCTGACGTCGTCGCCCTCGACCATCGCGATGCGCCGGCACCCCCGGTCGATCAGGTGCATCGTCGCGGCGTACGTGCCGTCCTCGTTGGGCAGGGCGATGTGGTCGACCGGCGAGTCGAAGACGCTCTCGCCCAGGATCACCATCGGCACGTCGGTCGTGAGCAGGTCGCGGTCGGCGGTGCCGAGGCCGACGGCCGACAGGATGAGCCCGTCGTACATGCGGGTGCGGGAAGAGACGATGGCCGACAGCTCGTTCTCGCGGTCGGCGCCGGTCTGCTCGATCACGACGCGGTATCCGGCCTCGTGCGCCTTCGCGATGACGCGCGCCGCGAGCTGGGCGAAGTACGGCCGGTCGACCTCCGGCACGGCGAACCCGATCGTGTTGGTGCGCCCCGCACGCAGGTTGCGCGCCGCGACGTTCACGCGATAACCGAGGTCGTCGATCGCCTTGAGCACGCGCTCACGCGTCTCGGCCCGCACGTGCGGGTGCTTGTTGAGCACGTTCGACACGGTCATCGGCGAGACGCCGGCGGCCTTGGCGACGTCGTGCAGGGTGGCCATTGCTGAACTCTATCCGTGGGCCGCCGGCCCGGCCGTCAGGCCAGCTCCAGCGACACCGTCGCGAACGAGTGCGCCGGCAGCGTGACCCGCAGCGTGCCGCCGTCGAGCTCCGTGTCGAGCGCGACCGGGGCCACCGCCTCGGGCGCCTCGGCCGAGTTGTGCGCGGCCGCGGAGTCGCCGGTGAGCACGCGGGCCGTCGCGGACGACACCGTCCGGCCGCGCAGGTCGACCTCGATGGAGAGGGATGCCTCGGCGTCGAGGTTGCTCAGCGAGAGCAGCGCCGTCGAGCCCGTCGTGCTGGCCGACGCCGACACCACCTGCAGCGATCGGCCGTCCGCCTCGCGGGCGTCGGGGGCGTCGAGGACGTGGACGGCGAGCGACGTCGCGTCGTGGTGGCCGCGGCTCATCTCGAACACGTGGTACGTCGGCGTGAGCACGAGGGCGCCGGTCTCGGCATCCGTCAGCAGCATCGCCTGCAAGACGTTCACCGTCTGCGCGATATTGGCCATCACCAGGCGGTCGGCGTTGCGGTGGAACGCGTCGAAGTGGACGGCCGCCACGAGCGCGTCGCGCACGGTGTTCTGCTGGTACAGGAACCCGGGGTTGGTGCCCTCCTCGACGTCCCACCACGTGCCCCACTCGTCGAGCACGAGGCCGACCTTGCGGCCCGGGTCGTACGCGTCCATGATCCGGGCGTGCGCGCTGATGACGCGCTCGATGTCCTGCGCCTTCGACATCGTCGCGTAGTAGTCCTCGGTGGAGAACGACGTGGCGCTGCCCTTGTGCTCCCACGTGCCGGCGAGCGTGTAGTAGTGGAACGAGATCGCCTGGAAGATGTTCTTCGGGTCGCGCTGGCAGCCGAGGCAGTTGAGCGCCTCCATGAGCGCCGTCGTCCAGGTCACGTCGTCATCGGACGCGCCGGCGGCGATGCGGTAGAGCTTGTTGTCGCCGTGGTCGCGGCAGAAGGTCGCGTAGCGACGCGCCTCGGAGGCGAATTGCGGGGCGGTGAAGTTGCCGCCGCATCCCCAGGCCTCGTTGCCGATGCCCCAGAACGGCACCTTCCACGGCTCGTCGCGCCCGTTCTCGCGGCGCAGGCTCGCCATCGGGCTGTCGCCGTCGCGCGTCAGGTACTCGACCCAGTCGCTCATCTCCTGCACGCTGCCCGAGCCGACGTTGCCGCTGACGTACGCGTCGGCGCCCAGCATCTCGCACAGGTCCATGAACTCGTGCGTGCCGAAGTGATTGTTCTCGACGACGTCGCCCCAGTGGGTGTTGACCATGCGGGGCCGCGACTCTTTCGGGCCGATCCCGTCGCGCCAGTGGTACTCGTCGGCGAAGCAGCCGCCCGGCCAGCGGAGGTTCGGGATGCCGATGCCCTTCAGCGCCTCGACGACGTCGAGCCGGATGCCGCGCTCGTGGGGGATCGACGAATCCTCGCCGACGTAGAAGCCACCGTAGATGCAGCGCCCCAGGTGCTCGGCGAAGTGGCCGTAGAGGTGGCGGCTGATGACCGGACCGGGGACGTCCAGGTCGACGACGGCGCGAGCGCGGAGGTCGGGCACGGGTTTCTCCTTCGAAACATCGGGGCGAGGCGATTTGTAACGATACACATTCGGACGATCGATGTCGAGCGGAAATGCAGAAGGCCCGGAGTTCCGAGGAACTCCGGGCCTTCTGTGAAGCGGGTGCTTACCAGCTCGACTTGGTCACGCCGGGCAGCTCGCCACGGTGCGCCATGTCACGGAAGCGGACACGCGAGATGCCGAACTTCGTGAGGACACCGCGGGGGCGGCCGTCGATGACGTCGCGCGAGCGCAGGCGGACCGGCGACGCGTTGCGGGGCAGCTTCTGCAGGCCCACGCGAGCGGCTTCGCGCTCCTCGTCGGTCGACGTCGGCGAAACGAGCGCCTTCTTCAGCTCAAGGCGCTTGGCGGCGTAGCGGTCGACGACCTCCTGGCGCTGCTTGTTGCGCGCGATCTTGCTCTTCTTAGCCATGGATCAACGCTCCTCTCGGAAATCGACGTGCTTGCGGATGACCGGGTCGTACTTCTTGAGCACGATGCGGTCGGGGTTGTTGCGGCGGTTCTTGCGCGTGACGTAGGTGTAACCCGTGCCCGCGGTCGAACGCAGCTTGATGATCGGACGGACGTCCTGTGCCTTCTTGGCCATTAGAGCTTCACACCCTTCGCCTGGAGGTCACGCACGACCGCCTCGATGCCGCGAGCGTCGATGACCTTGATGCCCTTGGCCGAGACGTTGAGCTTGATGTTGCGACCCAGCGACGGAACGAAGTAGGTCTTCTTCTGCACGTTCGGGTCGAAGCGGCGCTTCGTCCGGCGGTGCGAGTGCGAGATGTTGTGACCGAAGCCGGGAACTGCTCCGGTCACCTGGCACACTGCTGCCATGGTGATGTCTCCTTAGTACCGTGAGGCCGGACGGCCTCACCCAAGATCCCTTGTCTGCATCTCGACGCACGCCGCCATCGCCCGGAAGTTTCCGGTCGTTGAGCGAGCGAAGCGAGTCGAAACGCGTACTGCGTGCTGGAGGCGCGCAGACAAAGAGTCAGTCTAGCACGGACGGATGCTGCGCCCCGCCGACTCCCACCGGCGCCGGGCAAACCGCATCCCGGCGGTCAGGCGGTGAGCGTGTAGCGAGACTTGCCAGCGAGGCGTGGAGTGCACTGGGCGTCGATCCACCGCGGGGGTATGAGCCACACCTTCGCATCGATGCCGGGACCGTCGACGCGGATCCCCCACCCGTCGGCATGGAGCCGATGATGACACCCGGTGCGCAGCAGGACGCCGTTCTCGAGGTCGGTGCGCCCGCCGTCGCGATCCCACCACTCGAGGTGGTGCCCGTGGCACCACGCCGGTGGCGCTCCGCAGCCGGCGCATCCGCCGTCGCGTTCGCCGAGCGCGAGCTTCTGCACTGGGGTGAAGAGCCGCTTCGCGCGCCCCCAGTCGAGGATCTCGCTGTCATCGCCGAGCACGCACGGGATGATCTGCGCATCTGCCGCCAGGCGGCGCACCGCGGACGCCGGGATCGACTGGGCGATGCCATCGATCGTCGCGGCGCCCGTGCCCGCCTCGAGATCTGCGAGGTCCATCCGCACGACGCAGTCGCGGTCGCCCCAGTGGGCACCCGGTCGCACCCGATCGCGTGGCGGCAGAGGTCCGCCAGCGCATCCGCTTGAATCTGCCGAACCGATCGCGGGTCACGGTCGACCTCGTCGGCGTGTTCGTTGCGGCGCAGCGCATCGCCGACGAGCGCGTCGAGCGCCGCTTTGACAGGCGCTCCCGTCTCAGGGTCGAGCTTGGCGGAGATCACCAGCATCCCGTCGCGCTCGTGCATCTGGAACGTCCGCTCGGACACAAGCTGCTCGTGTCGCGGTTCGATGCCGTCGGGATCGAGGTGCGCCTCAGCGCGGGCCAGCAGCTTGCCGAGTTCGTCGGGGCGCATCCCCGGAGCCAGCCCCACGAGCTGCCGCTCTGCTTCGTCGAGCCGGGCCGCATCGACGCGCACGGCCAGCCGGTCGAGCAGGCCGATGATCGCGGCCGCCGCCGTCATGCCGATCCCGCCGCCCGCCACCGCCTCGGCGACATGCGGGTGCTTCGCGGGCAGCGCCTCACCGGTGAGCGAGACCCGAGGCGCGGTCGCCTCACCGACCTGCACGATGCGCACGGCCTCACCGACGCTCGTGCCGGTGGTCGTCGAGATCAGCACCGCCGGCGATGCGAAACCCTGCTTCTTCGCGAGCGAATCCTTGCCGAGCTCTCGGCGCGACTGCCGCGAGATCTCGGCCGCTACGGGGGCGAACGCGGCATCGACATGACGCTTCAGCGCACCGAACGCTTGGTTCACCGCCACGAGCTCCGCCGGCGTCAGAGCGCCGGCAGGACGGTCGCCGCCCGCGGTCGCCAGCGCGTGTAGCGCCTCTGCGATGCCGTCGAGCGGGGTTGCTTCCATGGCTCGATATTAGAACATACCTACGACATTGAGACCGCCCCCTGAAACCGGCTGAGAGTTGGGGCCCTTCGGCGCCGGGACCCGCTCTCCGTGCGCCTTCTTGGCGCTGCCCTGTCCCCGCGATACCCCTCCTCAGCGCTGCATTCCGCCACGGGAATGCATCCTCGGGGTTGCTCCAAGACAGCAGGCCCCGGCGGCGCGCCGCGTTGTGCGCCCCTACAAAATCCCACACCGAACCGCATTCCGGGTGGACCATGTCGTCAATCCCGGGAGAGGGGATGGACATGAGCGCAACGCACGACGACGGACCCCTGTGGCCTGCGTCTCCGTTCGATCTCGCCGACGCGCACCGATGCCCGTCGTGCTTCACCGCCGTCACCGCGCGGGTATGCCCCGCGTGCGGCTTCGCGTTGACCGACCCGGGCGCCCCGCGCGTGCTCGAGCTCGGCCGCCAGATGCTCACGCTGGAGCTGTCGCGTCAGCAGCTGATGGACGAGATCCGCCTCGCGCACGCGACGGCATCCGCGGCGACAGCGGATGCTGCACCCGCGACCGTGGCCGCAGCGCCGGAGCTCGTCGCGGCCGTCGCCGACGCAGGCGTCGCCGTGCACCTGGCGCCCGCCGCCGAGGCGATGCTCGGCGCCTCGGCACCGCCGACCGGCGCCATCGCGGTCGTCACCGCGCCGGAGTCCACCACCACGGCGCCCGCGACGACGCAACCCAAGATCGTGGCGCCCCCGAAGCCGCCCGCGCCGGCCGCTTCGGTGCCGCAGGGGCCCGGGCCGTCCGCACCGGTCGCGGTGGCGGCATCCGCTCCCCGCCGACGGCTGACCGTGCCGGTGCTGCTGCTCATCGTCGGCGTCTCGCTGGTCGGCATCGCCGCGGTCTTCTTCCTGCTGCTGGCGTGGTTCCTGTGGGGCATCGCGGTGCGCGCGCTCATCATCGGCGGCATCACCCTCGCCACGATCGCGCTGGCCTCGTGGCTGCGCCGCCGCGACCTGGGGGCGACGGCCGAGGGGATCGGCGCGCTCGGTGTGGGACTGCTCGCGCTGGACGCCTGGGCCGTACGGGCGAACGACCTGTTCGGCACGGGGTCGACCGACGCAGCGCTGTACACGGGGGTGTCCGCTCTCGTCGTCGCGGTGATCTGCCGCCTGTGGGCGCGCGTCTCGCACCTGCGCGGACCCGACCTCGCCGCCTCGCTCGCCCTGCCGGCAGGCCTCGGATTCCTCGTGGGCGGGTTGACGTCGCTGCCGCCCGCGGAAGCCCTCACCGCCGGCCTGCTCGGCGCCGCCGCCGGCGGGCTGGTGCACGCGCTTCCCGCACCCTGGTCCTCGGCGCGGCGCGGCGAGGACCACGCGGTCGAGCGCCTCGTGCTCGCGCTCAGCGGGGTGGCTGCCCTGGTCGCGGCGGGTCTCGCCGCGGGGTTCCTGACCGGGGACGCGCTGCCGGTCGTGATCTGGTCGGGCATCGGGCTCGTCGTGCTGGGCATCGCGCACGCGTGGCTCGCCCATCGGACGGTCGACGGCGCTCGTCTTCCCGCCGCCGTCGTGGTCTCGGGCGTCGCCTCGGTGGTCGCGACCGCGGCCGCGGGGCTCGCGGGCTGGCAGCTCGCGATGCGCAGCGGCCTCCCGGTGTACGGCGTGCTGGTCGCCCCGGTGCTGGCCGTGCTCGTCGCCGTCGCGATCGACGTCGTGCGCAGCCGACGCGGCGCACCCGCGTGGGTGCCCGCGGCGATCGCGTCCGCGGTCGTCGCCGGGCTGTCGATCGTCGCCATCATCCTCACGTGGGTCACGCAGGCGATCGTGACGATCGGCGCCTCGTGGACGGCGTGGCGGACGGATGCCTTCACCCTCCCGGCCGGAGCCCCCGAGGTCCCGCTGCTCGCGGTGATCACCGCCGTGGTCATCGGCGGCCTGCTGCTCGCGACGCCCTCGCTGCGAGGACCGGTGCTGGGCCCGTTCGTGCCGGCCGTGGCGACGGTCCTCCTGCTGGTCGCGGGCGCGCGGACGGCCGTCCCGGCCGTCGTCGTGGCGGTCGCGGTCGTCCTGGTCGTCGCCGCGGTGGCCGTCGTCGCGGTGCTCCGGATCCGAAAGCGCCGCCGCAACGGCGTCGACGCCGACGGTGCGGTCGATCCCGGCGAGGGACTCCTCGCCAGAGGCCTTCCGATCGGGTACCTGGTCGCCGGCGGGATCGCCGCCGCGACCGCATACGTCGGCGGCGTGGCCACGCCGTGGCTGTGGCTCGTCGGGATCGGCGTCGCGATGGCGTACCCGATCGCGCTGCGGCTCGTGCTGCGGCCGAGCGACATCGCCGCGGTCGTGGCGGCCGTCGCCCCGGTCGCCGTCGCCGCGCTGTCGACGGTGTTCGCCCCGAGCGCCCTCGCGGCGGTGACCGGCCTGACGGGCGAGCCGGGCCCGGTGATCGCGACGCTGCTGCAGTGGGTGGCCGTCGCGACCCTCGTCGCGGCGATCGTGCTGCCTGTGGAACGCGCGAGCCGCATCGCGCTGGCCGTCGCCGCCGAGGTGCTCGCGGCCTTCAGCCTCATCGGCGCGTTCACCGCCGTGACGACGCCGGGCGCGGAGCCCTCGGCGAACCCGCTGCTGACGGCGATCGGCGAGCCGGGCCTCGGCATCGCGCGGGGCGCCCTGCTGCTCGCCGGCCTCACGATCGTCGCCTTCGGCGTCACTCGCGTCGCCGGGGTGCCGACGATCCTCGCCGCGGCGCTGACGGCCCCGGTCGCAGCCGCGACGACCTACGACGTGCTCGGCACGTTCGGTCTGCGCGACACGGAAGGGGCGCCGCTCGCCCTCACCGCCGCGGCGGTCGTCGTTCCGCTCGTCGCGGCGGCCACCGCGTTCCCGCGACGCGAAGCGAACGAGGCTCCGCCCGCACCCGTCTCGCAGTGGCCGGCCGACATCGCCCCCTCCCCGCCGCGGCCGCGCCCGACGGATCGCGTGCTCCGCAGGCTCGCCGCCGATCTCGGCGCTGCCCTCACGGTGCTCGTCGTGGTGTGGCCGGTGACTCCTCTGCTCGTGTGGGCCGCACTCGCGATCGTCGCCGTCGGCTTCGCCGCGGCATCCGTGTCCCGCGGGTGGGTGGGGGCGATCGCGGCGGATCCTGCCGACGATCGCTTCGCGACGAAGCGCGCCGGGATGCCGCTCCTCGACGCCCCGCGCCGCGTGCTGGCGTGGCCGGCGCTCGTCGCCGCGATCGCGGCGTGGTGGACGTGGCTCGACGCCGGCACCCCCGACATGTCGTACACGGTGGAGTCGTACGTCGTGCCGTCGGCCGTGGTGCTCGTGGTCTTCGCCGCGCTGCTGGTGCGGCTGCGCCGCCGCGTCGAGGCGAGCATCGCCCTCGCCGGCGGTCTCGCGCTCGGGCTGTGGGCGCCCGCCGTCGAGGGGTGGAGCGGGGAGCCGCTGCGGGGCGTGGTCATCGCCCTCGTCGCCGTGGCGGTGTGCCTGGCGCTGTCGTTCACGCCGGTGCGCAGCATCCGTCCCGCCGCTCCGCTCGGGGCCGGCGTCGCCGTGATCGCGATCGGGCTCGTCGCCGTCGAGCGCGCGTTCGAAGGGCAGGGCTCGCAGGTGCTCTGGCTCGTGCTGCTGGTCGCGGTCGCGTACGCGTCGGGCTGGGGCGCGACCCTCGCGCGGCCGAGCCGTCTGGCGTCCGGGCTCTACGCACTCATCGTGCCCCCGACAGCCGTCATCGCGGCGATCGTCGCGATCCTGCCGATCGCCGACGAGCCGCGCATCGTCGCGGGGACGATCATCATGCTCGCCGCACTGCATCTCGCCGCCGCGGGGCTGAACCGCCTTCCGCTGACCGGCGCGACCCGCTGGATCTCGCTCGCGGGAGCCTTCGCTGTCGGCGCCGCAGGCTGGGTGCTGGGTGCGGCGACCGAGGTCGAGGCGGTGTCGCTCCCCGTCGCCGCGATGTGTCTCGTCGGGGCCGTGCTCGGCATGCTCCGGCGTCGGCGGGCCGGCGATGTCTGGCCCGCCGCGGAGGGCCCCGCGTGGATCGTGGGTGTGGTGCTCGCCACCGCGCCGAGCCTCCTGGTCGCGGCCGAGCCCGCGCGCGTCTGGGCGTACATCGCGCTCACCCTCGCGGCGGCGGCCGGGGTGGCCGCGCTGCGCGAGCCTGCGCGCGAGCGCGTCGCCGCGGCGCCCGCGCCCACAGCGGCGCAGGTCGCCGCGCCGCCGGCGTCTGCCCGGGGTGCCGCTGCACCCATCCCGCCCGGCCCGTTCGCGACGAGCGCCCCGCCCGAAGAGCTCTCCGCCTACGCTCCGCCCGCGGGTTCCCCCGTGCATCCTGCCGCGCCACCGGCGTACGCAGCGCCGCCCGCGGCAGCCGTCGCGCCGTCCGTGCCGCGGACCCCGCGGTTCGTGGACATCTGGTCGCTGCGCACCCCGACCGCGATGCTGCTCGGTTTCGCCGCCGTCCTGATGGGACTGCGCGGGCTCGTCCCGCCGGCCGTCGCGGGCGACGCGGCGGCGGCGATCGTCGCGGGCCTCGGCGTCGTGGCGGTGGCCGTCCTGCTGACGGCACGCGCAGCAGCGGATGCCGCCGCCCGCGGTGCGGCCGCCCTGGCCGGCGCCGGGACGGCCCTGCTCGTCGCGATGTCGCTCACGCGTCCGGACGCCGATCTCGTGCTCACGACCGTGACCGCCGTCATCGGCGGCGTGCTCGGCGTCGCGGGCGCCTCGGTGCTGGGCCTGCGGCGCTGGGCGCCGCTCGGCGGGGTGCTGGCCGTGGGCGGACTCGTCGTCGCGGTGGTCGCGTGCGGCGCGCGGTTCTTCGAGATCGCACCCGCCGGCGGCCTCGAGCCCGACCTCTGGGCCGTGGCAGGGGCGGGGATCGCAGGAGCGGTCGCCCTGGCTGCGCTGCGCGCGACGCCGTCGCGCGCGGTCGGCCTCACCGCCGGTGCGGGCTTCGCGGTCGCATCGGTGCTGTTCGCCCTCGCCGAGCTGCAGCTGCTGCTGGTGCAGCAGACGGGCGACGAGCTGCGCACCGCCGCGGTGATGTCGGCGCTGACGGCGGCCACCGTGGTCGGCACGGCGGCACGCGCCCGGCTCGGACTGGCCCTGGTGATCGCGGCTGCGATCGCGGGCGCCGGCTTCGGCATCCTGGCGCTCACGGCCGGGGACGTGCGCCCCATCGAACTGGTCACGGCGCCGCCGGCGCTCGGCGGCATCGCGTACGGCGTGCGCACCCTGCGCCGCGAACCGGCGTCGCGCACGTGGCCGACACTCGGCCCGTGGCTGGCGCTCTTGACCGTGCCGTCGCTGCTGACCGACTTCGCGGGGTCCCCGTCCGGAGTGGCCGCCGAAGCGGGGTGGCTGGGCGGGCCCGAGCTCTGGCGCATCGTCTCGCTCGGCGTCGTCGCGATCGCAATGGTGGTGGTCGGCGCGATCTACCGGCTGCAGGCGCCCCTCCTGCTCGGCTCGGCGGTGCTGGTCGTGCACGCGGTCGCCCAGCTGTGGCCGTGGATCTCCACCACCTACGTCGCCGTGCCGTGGTGGCTGTGGCTCGGCCTGGGCGGCGCGCTGCTCATCTTCATGGCCGCCCGCTACGAGAAGAACATGAAGGCGCTGCGCACGACCGTCGTCGCGGTCACGTCGCTTCGCTGACCTCGCGCGCGCCGCGCCCCCAGCGGAACGGCGACACGGTCGGCTCGCCGGGGATCCAGTATCGCCACGGGAACACGGCGGTGCCGGCCACGCCTGCGACGCCGACGCGCGGGCCCGACGCCACCTCGGCGAGCGGGTCGGCGAGCAGCTCCAGCCGTGCCACTGCGCCGTGGAGCGGCGCACCGGTGATCGCGTCGATGCCGTCGTGCAGCGGATGCCGCAGCCCCACCGCGTCGCCGAACCGGCCCGGTCCGCGCGCCAGGTCGCGCGGAGTGCGGGCCGCCGGTCGGCGGCGGGTCGCAGCATCCGTCCCCTCGATCACCTGGCCCGCCCGCAGCAGCACACCGCCGGCGACCCCCTCGGGACCGCACACGACGTTCACGCACGAGTGGATGCCGTGGCTGAGGTACACGTACAGATGCCCGGGTTCGCCCCACATCGTGGCATTGCGGGCGGTCTGCCCCATGCGCGCGTGCGAGCCCGGATCGGGCACCGGTCCGGTGCCGCGCCCGTGGTAGGCCTCGACCTCGGTGAGGCGCACCGCCACCGTCTCGCCGTCGACCACGGTCGTGAGGCGGGCGCCGAGCAGGCGCGGCGCGACGTCGGCGGGAAGACCCTGCAGGTCCGCGCGGGTCGCCGCACGCCACAGGTCCCGCGCCATGGGGCGAGTCTACGTCCGCGCGTCGTGGCCGCGATCAGCCCGGCGACGCACCGCCGCCGATACTGTTCGCGCATGGGGAAGTGGTTCGTACTCATCCTGCTGAGCGTCTCGCAGTTCATCATGGTGCTCGACAGCACGGTCATGAACGTCTCGATCTCGACCGTCGCGCATGACCTCGGCACCGACATCTCGGGCATGCAGGCCGCCATCACGTTCTATGCGCTGACGATGGCGGCGTTCATGCTCACGGGCGGCAAGCTCGGCGACCGCTGGGGCCGCAGCATGGCCTTCCGCATCGGGTCGGTCGTCTACGGCATCGGCTCGCTGACCACCGCGCTCGCGCCGAACCTCACGGTGCTGATGCTCGGCTGGTCGCTCGTCGAGGGGCTCGGCGCCGTGCTCGTGATCCCCGCGATCGCCGCCCTGGCCGCGATCAACTACACCGGCCGCGAGCGCGTGGTCGCGTTCGCCGTGCTCGGTGCGGTCACCGGCGGCGCCGCCGCGGCCGGCCCGCTCATCGGCGGACTCGTCACGACCTACTCGTCGTGGCGCTACGTCTTCGTCGCCGAAGCCGTCGTCATGACCATCGTGCTCATCGTGTCGGGGCGCATCAAGGACGTGCCGGGCGACCGAAAGCTGCGGATCGACCTGCTGAGCGTCGTGCTCTCGGCGCTCGGTCTGGGGCTGCTGGTCTACGGCATCCTGCAGTCCAAGACGTGGGGCTGGTTCCAGCCGCTCGACCCGCCCGTGATCAACGGCCAGCCGTTCGCTCCGCTCGGCATCTCGCCCGTCGCGTACCTGATCCTGCTGTCGCTCGTCGTGCTGTGGCTCTTCGTGAAGCGGCAGCAGCAGCTCGAGCGGAGCGGCCGCGTGCCGCTGCTGAAAGTCAGCCTGCTGCGCATCACGGCGCTGCGCAGCGGCCTGACGATGTTCATGGCGCAGTACTTCGCGATCGCCGCGCTGTTCTTCGTTGTGCCGGTGTACCTGCAGACGATCCTCGGCTACGACGCCCTGCAGACGGGCCTGAAGATCCTGCCGCTGTCGCTCGGGCTCATCCTGTTCTCGATCCTCGGGTCGCGGCTCTCGACCGTGCGCACGGCGCAGAACATCGGCCGGATCGGGCAGCTCACGCTCGGCCTCGGCGTACTGATCGTGTTCCTGGCTGTGCAGCCCGAGCTCGCCGACTGGGCGTTCGCCGCCGGCATGTTCGTTGTCGGCGCCGGCTTCGGCCTCCTGGCCTCCCAGCTCGGCAACGTCAACATGTCGGCCGTCTCGCAGTCCGACACCTCGGAAGTCGGTGGCCTCCAGGGAACGTTCCAGAACCTCGGCTCGTCGTTCGGCACGGCGATCGTGGGCTCGGTGTTCATCCTGCTGCTCACCTCGGGCTTCACTGCGGCGGTGGAGCAGAGCACGACGATCCCGTCCGATATCCAGCAGCAGGTCGTCGCCACCGCTTCGAAGGGCGCACCGATCATCTCGCAGCAGCAGGCCGAGGACCTGTTGACGGATGCCGGCGCCGACCCCGAGTCCGCCTCCGAGGTCGCCCAGCTCTATGCCGACACGCAGGTCGAGTCGCTGCGCCAGTCGCTGTTCTTCGTGTTCGCTCTCACCGTGCTCGGGCTCATGCTCTCGAGCGGCCTGCCGGCCACGCTGCCCAATCCCGCCGCGCCCAAGACGGACGACGAGGACGCAGCATCCGCCCGCCCCTCCTGAGCTCCTCGCGTCCTCAGCTGAGGATCTGCGCCGAGATGCGGAGCGAGCCGGTGCGCACGGTCCGCATCTCGGCTCTCGTCCTCAGGTGAGGACGTGACACGGATGCTGCGTCCCCGCGTCCGTCCGCCGGGTCAGCGGGGCGGCACCTGGCACCACGAGATCGAGGAGCCGTTGAGCCCGACGACGGGGTCGCCGTCGGCGACCTCGAGGACGCGTGTCTCGGGGCGCTTCGGCAGCGGGTGCTGGTACGTGTCGTAGGAGTTCGTCACGGCGTCGGGCGCCACGAGCACCGCGAGGTAGCGGGCGCTGGGCGACACGCACACCTGGATGACGGCATCCGTGTCGGCGATCTCGGTGAGCATGGTCGTCGCACCGTCGGCGCCCACGTGGGCGACCGAGGTGCGCCCGGTCGGCACGCCGTCGGCGTCGAGCACCGCCGCCGTGCGGATCGTGGAGCCGTCGGGGAGGGGCGTCACCGACGTCGTCCCGCCGAGGTCGATGTCGGGCGCGACGAGGTCGGCCTCGCCCGCGTCGGTGAGGTCGATCACGGTGGCCCGGTCGAGCCGGTCGACGACCGCCTCGCTCGAACCACGGGCGATGCCCTCGATGGTCAGCGCGTCGCCGAGCGCGGTCGGCGCGCCGGCCGAGGCATCCGAGCCCGTCAAGAGCAGCGAGCCGTCGAACGAGAGCAGCAGGATGCTGTCGGTGTCGGGCACGAACCGCCACTCCGCGACGCGGGGGTCGGCGCCCTCGACCTCGATCGCAGTCGGATCGGCGTCCGGTTCGCTCAGCGACGCGGTGTAGAGCCGGCTCTCGCGACCCGAGTCGGCGGTGAGCTCGGCGTCCGAGAACGTGTAGCCGATGCGCTCACCGCGATCGGCGGTCTGCAGGTTCGACACGAACCCGTCGCCGGGAAGCGGCAGTTCGTGCGCGTTCTCGCCGTCCAGATCGGTGACGATGAGCCCGGCCTGATCGTCGTCGGTGCGCACCGAGACGACGAGGTGCTGGGATGTCGCGCGGAAGTCCTCGATGTGGGCGTGCCGGAACACGGGCACCGCGTTCTGCCCGGTGAGGTCGGTGCGGTAGATGAGGTCGCCCGAGTTCGTGCCGCGCTGCATGAGGAAGACCTCTGCCGCGGGGGTCCGGAAGGTCTGCGTGATCGTCGCCGTCGGGCCGCCGCCCAGCGACGCGACGTCGTCGATCGTCACGGTGTACTCGGTGTCGTCCCACAGCGGCAGCGTGAACCGCACGCCGACGCTCCGCCCCGACGTGTCGACGGCGAACGGCGTCTCGGGGGTGATCGTCACCTGCGAGGGGTCGATCTCGGCGAGCGACTGCGTCGTGGTCACGATGAGACGGGCGCCGGATGCTGCGGCCGCCGCCTCCGGATCGACATACGCGTCCGTCACCCGGGGCCCCTGCGCGACGCTCGCGGCGGCTCCGGCGAGCCCGAGAACGGCGAGGACGCCCACGACGATCGCGAAGGCTCCGACGAACGCGCGGCCCCGACGACGCCGGGACCGCGAACGACGTGACGACCCGTCAGTATTCATACGGGTCCTCGGGCTCGTCGATCTCCTCGACCGCGGCCGCGGCGACCACGAGCTGCCCGTCCGACGACGAGCGCACGGTGCCGGTGATCGTGACCCACTGCCCGGTGTCGGGCGCGCTCGCGCCGCTCACGACGGGCAGGCTCGCGGGCTGCGCGTCGATGACGCAGTGCGTGATGACCAGACGCGTGAGATCGAATTCGCCGCCCTCACCCGGCGTCACGAAGCCGGTGAGCTCGACGGTCTCGCCGTCGAACGCGTCGGGATTGGTGGCGGTCGCGAACACCGTCGCCCACTCGCCGACGCCGAACGAGGCCGTGTCGCCGGTCGAGGCGAGCTGGATCGTGTCGGTCCCGCCGAACAGCGGCGTGGCCCCGACGTCGCGCGACATCGCGAGCTCGGCGCTGAGCGAGGCCGGAGGCAGCACGAGCGTGAGCACCACGACCCCGGATGCCGCCACCCCGCCGGCGACGGTGGCCGCGACGGCGAGCGGGTGCGAGGTGTGGTGGCCGTGGTCGTGCTCCGGTTCCTCGCCGTGGTCGTGGCCGTGGTCGGCCTCGGCGCCGAGCGGCAGGGCGAACGAGGCCACCGCGCCGATCAGCACGAACACCGACATCGACACCGCGAACCACGTCGAGTCGGGGTTGATGTACAGGCCCAGTCGCCCGGTCACCGCGAGCGAGATCGTGAAGACGGCGAGCGCCGCGGCCAGCCCGACCCCGAGCCACCGCGTGCCGACGAAACCCGTCTTACGCAAGGAGGTTCACCGCCGTCCCGATCGCGAAGGCCGACAGGACGACGACCACCACGATGCCGCCGAGCGTGCGCCACGTGAAGGTCGTCCGCATCAGCGCGAGCATCTTGACGTCGACGAGCGGCCCGACCAGCAGGAACGCGACGATCGAGCCGGGCGTGAACGTCGAGGCGAACGACAGCGCGAAGAACGCGTCGACGTTGGAGCAGATCGACACCACCATCGCCAGCGCCATCATCGCGACGATCGACAGCGCCGGATTCGCGCCGATCGCGAGCAGCGCCTCGCGCGGGATGAGCACCTGCACCGCGCCCGCGAGCGCGGAGCCGATGACGAGCGCCGGCATCACCGCGCGCAGCTCGATCACGAACTGCGCGAGCGTGCGCCGCCACTTGCCGCCCGGCTCATGCACGACGAGCTCGCACGTGTCACGGAAGCGGTCGGTCAGCAGGGCGTCGGGAGACGGATGCCGCGAGTACAGCCATCCGATGAGGTTCGCGATCGCGTACCCGCCGAGGAGGCGCGCGATGAGGATGCCGTCGCTGAAGCCGAACGCCTGGTGGGTCGTGATGATGACGATGGGATTCACGATCGGCGCGGCGATGAGGAACGTCAGCGTCTCGGGCACCGAGAATCCGCGCATGAGCAGGCCGCGGGCGAACGGCACGTTGCCGCACTCGCACACCGGCACGATCATGCCGAGGAGCGACAGCACCGCCCGTCTCGCCCACCCGCGCCGCGGCATCCATCGCTCGATGACCCCCGGCGGCACCCACACCTGCACGACGATCGACAGCACCACGCCGAGCGCCACGAACGGCAGCGACTCGATGAGCACGCTGATCGCGAGCGTCAGGCCGTCCTGGGCGCGGGTCGGGAGCGACGCGGGGAACAGCGCCGGCGCGAGCCAGTCGATGAGGAAGAGGCCGGCGACGACGGCGACGCCCACACCGAGCCAGAGCAGGGTGCGAGCCTGCGCGGACGGCTGCGGCGCAGCATCCGATGCAGATCCGTGGCGGTGCTCGGCAGAGCGCCCCCGCGTGCCGGGGTCAGTTCGCGTCACGCTGGGCATCCCGGGCGGCGGCGCAGTTCGCGCAGAGCCCGAAGATGTCGACGACGTGTTCTGCGTCGCGGAATCCGTGGCGCTCGGCGGTGCGCTGGGCCCACTGCTCGACGTCCGTCGCCTCGATCTCGACGGTCAGTCCGCAGGAGCGGCAGATCAGATGGTGATGGTGGCCCGTGCTGGAGCACGCGCGGTAGAGCGCTTCGCCCTCGGGGCTCTGCAGCGAATCGGCCTCGCCCAGGGCGGCGAGCCCGGCGAGGGCGCGGTACACGGTCGCCAGCCCGATGCCGGTGTTCTCGTCGCGGAGGGTGGCGTGCAGTGACTGCGCGCTGACGAATCCGCGGGCGTCCGACAGCGCTTCGCGCACGCGTTCGCGCTGCCACGTGTTGCGCTGGGCCATGGTGGGGAGTCTACCGAGGGGTCCTGTGCGTCGCCCGGGCGCCGGTCAGACCGAGCTCCGCATGCTCACCTGTCGCACCGTGCCACCGCAGGCAGCATTTCGTGACAGGGGAGCAGAATCCGGCGCCGGTCACCGGGCGACCTCGGGCACGGCGGCCCGCGTGACGCGGTCGCGGCGGGAGCCGACGACGCGGCAGACGACGTAGATCAGGAACGAGATCGTGGTGATGTACGGGCTCACCGGGAGGGTGCCCATGATCGCGAGCAGGATCCCGCCGACCGCAGACACGAACCCGAACAGGGCCGACAGCAGCGGCACCGACAGCGGGCCCGACGCGATGCGCATCGCCGCCGCAGCGGGGGTGACCAGGAGGGCCATCACCAGCAGCGCCCCGATGATGTGCACCGCGACGGCCACGATGAGGCCGAGCAGCAGCATGAACCCGAGCGAGACCGCGGTGGTCGGCACGCCGCGGGCCGCCGCCGACTGCGGGTCGAGCGAGTCGAACCGCAGCGGGCGCCAGATGAGCAGCAGCCCGAGCAGCACGACCGCCCCGATGCCGATCAGCCAGCCGAGCTGGCCCGTCTGCACCGACACGATCTGGCCGGTGAGCAGGCTGAACCGGTTGGCGCTGCGGCCGTCGTAGAGCGAGAGGAACAGGATGCCGAGACCCAGCCCGAACGGCATCAGCACGCCGATGATCGAGTTGCGGTCGCGCGCCTTCGCCCCGAGCACGCCGATGATGGCGGCTGCGATGAGCGAGCCGACGATCGACCCGGTGACGACGTCCCACCCGATGAGCAGCGCCGCCGCGGCGCCCGCGAACGACAGCTCGCTGATGCCGTGCACCGCGAACGCCATGTCGCGCTGCATGACGAAGACGCCGACGAGTCCGCCCACCAGCCCGAGCACCGCGCCCGCCCACACCGAGTTCGACACGAGCGCGAGGATCTCGCCGTAGTAGGGCAGCCCGCCGAACATCGCGTCGGCGATGTCGTTCCAGTTCATGCGTGCGCCCTGTTCATTCGTGCATCGGGTGGTCGTGATGGTGATGGGATGCCTCGGCGTCGGGCGCACCGACCACCACGAGGCGGTCGCCCGCCCGCAGCACGAAGACGTGCGCCCCGTACAGCGCCGTCAGCACGTCCGAGCGGAGCACCTCCTGCGGCGTGCCGAGGGTGAACCGCCCGTTCGCGATGTACAGGATGCGGTCGACCTTGCCCAGCAGCGGGTTGATGTCGTGCGTGACGAGCAGGACCGCGGCATCCTTCTCCCGGCGATGCCGGTCGATGAGGCCGATGACGGCCTGCTGGTTGGCGAGGTCGAGGCTCGTGAGCGGCTCGTCGCACAGGAGGAGCGGCGGGTCGTCGGCGAGGGCCTGGCCGGCCCGCAGGCGCTGCTGCTCGCCGCCCGAGAGGAGGCCGACGGGCCGGTCGGCGAAGTCACGGGCGCCGACCGCGTCGATGAGCGCGTCGACGCGTGCCCGGTCGCCGCGCCGGGGGATCGGGAAGCCGAACCGGTGGCCGTCGACGCCGAGCGTCACGAGGTCGCGGCCCCGCAGCGACGTGTCGCGCGGCAGCGGCCGCGCCTGCGGGATGTAGCCGATGCTGCGACTGCCCTTGTGGGCCACCGGCTCGCCCTCGACGGTGATCTCGCCGTTCGACAGCGGCTCGAGGCCGAGGATCGCGCGCAGCAGCGTCGTCTTGCCGGAACCGCTCGGCCCGAGTACGGCGACGAGCTCGCCGGCGTGCACATCGAGGTCGAGACCCGCCCAGAGCTCGCGGGCGCCGCGCTGGAGGGCGGCATCCCGGATGCTGAGGATGACGCGGCGCGAGCCCGCGGCGGCCGGCGTCACGCGTCCAGCGCTGCGCTCAGCGCCTCGATGTTCGCCTGCATCCACGAGATGTAAGTCTGCCCCTCCGGCAGCGTTTCCGAGAACGCGATCACCGGGATGCCGAGCCCGTCGGCCTCGTCGACGATCTCCTGCGTCTCCGCGCCCCCGGTCTGCGTGTTGGTGATGACCACGCGCACGTCGCCGCCCTTCACGAGCGCGAGGGATTCGAGCAGGGTCGCGGGCGCGACATCCTGCCCCTCTTCGACGGCCTCGCTGAACTTCTCGGGCGTCGCGTTCTCGAGTCCGGCCGCCTGGACGAGGTACACCGGCACGGGCTCGGTCACGAAGACCTTCTCGCCCTCGTGCGCTGCGGCGATCTCTTCGAGGGACCCCTCGAGGCCCTCGACCTCGCCGGAGAACGCCTCGGCGTTGGCGGTGAAGGTCTCGGCGTCGCCGGGGCTCAGCTCGCCGAGCTCGGTCGCGATGGCTTCAGCGACATGCGCGATCGTGTGCGGGTCGTACCAGACGTGCTCGTTGAAGCCCTCGACGTGCTCGTGGTCGCCGTGATCGTGGGCGTGATCCTCGGCGTCGCCGGCGCTCTCCTCGTCGTGACCGCCGTTCTCGGGCCAGTCGTGCGAGTACTCGACGGCGGTGACGACCGGCGCATCGGTGCCGCTGGACTCGATGAGCGCGTCGATGAACGCGTCGTAGCCGCCGCCGTTCTCGATCACGAGGTCGGCCTTCGACACGGCGAGCTGGTCGCGCGCGCTCGGCTCGAACGAGTGCGGGTCCTGCGACTCGTTCGTCACGATCGACGTGACGTCGACGAGGTCGCCCCCGATCTCCTCGGCGATCTGCCCGTACACGTTGGTCGAGGCGACGACCACGATCTTCCCGTCGCCCGCGTCGCCTTCGGACGGCGTTCCCGCGCACCCGGCGAGGACGAGGGCGGATGCTGCCGCCAGGCCGAGCACGGGCAGGGAACGTCGCACGAAGGTCATGCTCTCGACTCTAAGGCTAATGAGAATCGTTCTCAAATCTCCGCCCGCGCTCCTCGACCCCCTCCGTGAGACGACACCAGGCGGACGAGACGGTGGGCAACACCCAGGGTCTCGTCCCCCGACTGTCGTCTCACCGGCCGTGGGGGTGCTGCCGGGCGCGATCGGAGAGACGACGCAGCGCCGCCCGGCACGGAGCCGCGGCGGCGCTACGGTCATACAAGATCTCAGTCGAGCAGCAGCGCGGGCTCCTCGAGGATCGACGCGACGTCGGCGATGAAGCGCGACATGCCGTCGCCGTCGACCACGCGGTGGTCGAACGAGCCGGCGACGGTCGTGACCCAGCGAGGACGCACCTCGCCGTCGACGACCCAGGGCTTCTGGCGGATGGTGCCGAGCGCCACGATGCCGGCTTCACCGGGGTTGATGATCGGGGTGCCCGCGTCCATTCCGAAGACGCCGATGTTGGTGATCGTGATCGTGCCGCCGTGCTGGTCGGCCGGGGTCGTCTTGCCCTCGCGCGCCGTGAGCGTCAGCTTCTCGAGCGCCCGGGCGAGCTCGCGCATCGACAGATCCTGGGCGTCCTTGATGTTGGGCACCAGCAGTCCGCGAGGTGTCGCCGCCGCGATGCCGAGGTTCACGTAGTTGCGCACGCGGATCTCGGCGCCGCCCTCGACGTCGGCCCAGGCGGCGTTCACCATCGGGGTGCGCCGGGCCGCCCAGATGACGGCGCGCGCCATGATGAGCAGCGGCGAGACCTTGATGTCGGCGAAGTCCGGTGAGGTCTTCAGACGCTTGACGAGCTCCATCGTGCGGCTGGCGTCGACGTCGGTCCACACCGACACGTGCGGAGCCGAGTACGCCGACTGCACCATCGCCGACGACGTGGCCTTGCGCACGCCCCGCACCGCGATGGTCTCCTCACGGCCCGCCGCATCGGGGGCGGGCGTCGACGGAGCGACCGCCGCCGGCCCGGCCGTCCCGGTCGCAGGCGCCGGCGCCGGCGCCGAGACCGGGATGGTCTCCTCGCGCACGTCGCCCCACTCGGGCGTCTCGATGTTGCGGAAGACGCTGGCCTGCGACGCGTGCCGCACGACGTCCTCGCGGGTCACCTCGCCGGCGGGGCCGCTGGGCGCGACGGCCGAGAGCTCCACGCCGAGGTCGCGCGCGAGCTTGCGGATCGGGGGCTTCGCGATGACGCCGACGGATGCTGCGACCCGCTCCTCCGCCGGAACCGCGGGCTTGCGCCGCCGCGACTGGACGTGTCCGCCCGTGCCGTAGCCGACGAGCACCGCACCCTCGCCGGCCGCCTCGGCGGGCTCGCCGTGCTCGGACTGCCCGACGGTGGCCGGGGGCGCAGCATCCGTCGCCGAAGCGATCGTGATGATCGCGGCCCCGACGTTCACGGTCGTGCCCTCGGCGGCGAGCAGCTCGCCCACCGTGCCGGCGAACGGCGAGGGCAGCTCGACGAGCGACTTGGCGGTCTCGATCTCGACGAGGACGTCGTTGACGGCGACGCTGTCGCCGGGGCCGACGCGCCACTGGACGATCTCGGCCTCGGTGAGGCCTTCACCGACGTCGGGGAGGACGAACGTCTGGGTGCTCATGCGGAGCTCCTTTCGATCCCGGATTCTTCGTGAGACGACAGTCTGCGGCCGAGACCGTGGGTTTCACCCACAGTCTCGTCCCTCATCTGTCGCCTCACGGGGAAGGGGTCGGGTCAGTAGGCGAGGGACCGGTCGACGGCCTCGAGGATGCGGTCGGCGTCGGGGAGATAGGACCCCTCGAGCTTGGCCGGGGGGAAGGGGGTGTCGAAGCCCGACACGCGCAGCACGGGTGCCTCGAGCGCGTAGAAGGCGCGCTCCATGACGGTTGCCGCGACCTCCGAACCGAGCGAGGTGAAGCCGGGGGCCTCCTGCGCGTAGACCATGCGGCCGGTGCGGCGGACGGAGTCGAGGATGGGCCCGTAGTCCACCGGCGAGAGCGAGCGGAGGTCGATGACCTCGATGCTCGTGCCCTCGGCCTCGGCGAGCACCGCCGCCTGCAGCATGGTCGTCACCATGGCGCCGTGTCCGACGAGGGTGATGTCGGTGCCCCGGCGGACCACGCGGGACGCGTGCAGGGGCAGGGCGCGCGCCGACGTGTCGACCTCGCCCTTCTGCCAGTACTTGCTCTTGGGCTCGAGGAAGACCACCGGGTCGGGCGACGAGATGGCGTCCTGGATCATCCAGTAGCCGTCGTTCGGCGTGGACGGGCTCACGACCCGGAGGCCGGCCGTGTGCGTGAAGTACGCCTCGGGGCTCTCCTGATGGTGCTCGACGGCGCCGATGTGCCCGCCGTACGGGATGCGGATCACGACGGGCATCTGAAGGGCGCCCTCGTGCCGGTTGGTCATCTTCGCGAGCTGGGTCGTGATCTGGTCGAACGCCGGGAAGACGAACCCGTCGAACTGGATCTCGACGACCGGGCGGAAGCCGGCCATCGCGAGTCCGATCGCGGTGCCCACGAGTCCCGACTCCGCGAGCGGGGTGTCGAGCACGCGCTGTTCGCCGAACTCCGCCTGCAGGCCCTCGGTCACACGGAAGACGCCGCCGAGCTTGCCGATGTCCTCGCCCATGAGCAGGACGCGGTCGCTGCCGGCGAGCGCCGCGCGAAGTCCGGCATTGATCGCCCGGCTGAACGGCAGGGTCTGCACCGTGGGCGCGGCGGCCTCGGCGGCTGCCGCGGCCTCCACCGCCGGTCCCTGAGCCTGTCGGAGGGTCACGATGCGCCTCCTTCGAAGGATGCCTCGTAGTCGGCGAGCCACTGCCGCTGCTCGTCGATCAGCGGGTGCTGCTCGGAGTACACGTGCGCGAACATGTCGTCGCGCTCGAGGCCGCCCAGAGCGTTGGTGCGGGTGCGGACGTCGTCGGCGAGCGCCTGAGACTCGGCCTCGACGTCGGCGAAGAACGCCTCCGAGGCACCGCGCCCGATGAGGAACGCCTTCATCCGCGCGATCGGGTCGCGGCGGCGCCACGACTCCTCCTCGTCGGAGGTGCGGTACTTGGTGGGGTCGTCGCTCGTGGTGTGCGCGCCGAGGCGGTAGGTCATGGCCTCGATCGCCTGCGGTCCGCCGCCGGCGCGCGCCTGGTCGAGTGCGGTGCGCGTCACGGCCCAGCTCGCGAGCACGTCGTTTCCGTCGATCAGCGTGCTCGGCATGCCGTAGCCCTCGCCGCGCTTGTACAGCGGCGAGCGCGACTGCGTCGCGACGGGCACCGAGATCGCCCACTGGTTGTTCTGCAGGAAGAACACCTCGGGCGTGCGGTAGCTGTTCGCGAAGACCATCGCCTCGTGCACGTCGCCCTGGCTGGAGGCGCCGTCCCCGTAGTAGACGATGACGGCCTCGTCACGGTCGAGGTCGCCGGTGCCACAGCGCCCGTCGAAGACGAGCCCCATCCCGAAGCCCGTGGCGTGCAGCGTCTGAGACCCGAGCACGAGCGTGTAGATGTGGGTGTTGCCGTTCTTCGGGTCGGTCGGGTCCCACCCGCCATGCGTCAGTCCGCGCATCACGCGGATGATGTCGATCGGGTCGACGCCGCGGATCTTCGTGACCACGTGCTCGCGGTACGACGGGAAGAGGTGGTCCTGTGCGCGCGCAGCGCGGGCCGAGCCCACCTGCGCGGCCTCCTGCCCGTAGCTCGGCGGCCAGAGGGCCAGCTGCCCCTGCCGCTGGAGGTTCGTCGCCTGCACGTCGAACGCGCGGATGACCGCCATATCGCGGTAGAACGTCTCGAGGTCGGCATCGCCGAGACTCTCGACGGCCTCCCGATACGGTTCGGCGGCACGGCTCGGCGCGAACGTTCCGTCCGCCTCCAGAAACCGCACCAGGGCGTGATCGTCGACCGGGATCATGGATTCACGCTATCTCTCCGTGCATGCGCGATTCTGCATGCGTTCGACAACGGTTGCCGAGATCCACCGCACGCGATCGACAATCGCACCGGCAGTCATCCCTCGCGACGGGCGGCGACCGTCGCCGCGATCCGCAGCACCTGCTCGACGGATTCCTCCTCGCCGACCGAGATCCGGATGCCGTCGCCGGCGAACGGCCGCACGATCAGCCCGGCCTCCTCGAAGGTCGCCGCGAACGCCATCGTGTCGTCGCCGGTGGGCAGCCACACGAAGTTGCCCTGCGCGACGGGGACGTCCCACCCGGCCTCGCGAAGACCCGCCGCCAGCCGGTCGCGACGGTCGGCGATCACGCGGACGCGCTCGAGCAGCTCGTCCTCGGCGTCGAGGCTCGCGAGTGCGGCCTCCTCGCCGTGGGCGGTCACCGACAGCGGGATCGCGGTGCTGCGGGCGGCGTCGAGCACGCGGGGGTGCCCGATCGCGTACCCGACGCGGAGCGCGGCGAGACCGTACGCCTTCGAGAACGTGCGGAGCACGACGACGTTGGGCCGGCCCGACCCGCCGAGCACGCGCAGTCCGTCGACCGACTCGGGGTCGGTGACGAACTCGGCGTAGGCCTCGTCGAGGATGACGAGCACGTCGGAGGGCACCTTCTCGACGAAGGCGTCGAACTCGGCCTGCGTGACGATCGGGCCGGTGGGGTTGTTGGGGCTGCACACGATGATCGCGCGGGTGCGGTCGGTGATCGCCGCCGCCATGGCGTCGAGGTCGTGGCGGGCACCCTCGGCGAGCGGCACCTGCACGGCGGTGGCGCCGGCGACGACCGCGAGCCACGGATACGCCTCGAACGAGCGCCAGGCGTAGATGACCTCGTCGCCGGGGCCCGATGTCGCCAGCACGAGCTGCGCGAGGATCGAGACGCTGCCGGCACCGATGTGGACGGAGTCGGCGCCGACGCCGAACCGCGCGGCCAGCCGCTCGCGCAGCCGTGCCGCCGTCGCGTCCGGATATCTGTTCAGCGCCGACGCATTCCGCACCCGCTCGAGCACCCCGGGCAGCGGGTCGAACGGGTTCTCGTTGCTCGACAGCTTGAACGCGTCCGCGCCGGCCTGCCGGCCCTGCTTGTAGGGCGGCAGGGCGGCGACCTCGGGGCGCACGCGGACGGGGATCTCGGGAGCGTCGGTCACGCCCCGAGTCTACGAGCGGGGGATCGGATGCGCCTCCTGTCCCCGGCCGCCGCAGGGCACGGTGTGGCTCCTATCGATCGCGGGCGCGGGCGTGGAAGACTGGGCGGATTATGGGCTTCCTCATCCGCGTGGTCATCAACGCCTTCGCGATCTGGGTCGTCACCCTGATCCCGGCGCTCCAGGTCTCGGTCATCCCGTTCCCGCCGGGCGAGACGCTCCAGCTGATCCTGACCCTGCTGATCGTCGCCGCGATCTTCGCGCTCGTGAACACGATCATCGGCACGGTCATCAAGGTGCTGGCGTTCCCGCTCTACATCCTGACGCTGGGCCTCATCGGCCTCCTCATCAACGCGTTCCTGCTGTGGCTCACCGCGTGGTTCACGAGCTTCTGGAACTGGGGCCTGCGGGTCGAGGACTTCTGGTGGGGCGTCGTGGCGGCGATCATCATCACCCTCATCAACTGGATCGTCGGCATCATCATCCGCCCGCGCAAGGACTGACTCACCCGGCACCGCGCGTCGCCGCGTACTCGGTCACTTCGACCGATTCGGCTCGCGCGAGCTCGGCGAAGACGTCGCGGAGCGCATCGACCCGCGGGTCGGTCGAGGCATCGACCAGCGCGGCCGTCTCGGCGTAGGCGTTGAGCCGGTGCGCGGGGAGCCGGGGCTCGTCGGTGCCGACGTCGGGATCGAAGACGCGTTCCGCGACGAAGCTCCCAGGCGCTCCGATCGCGGCGGCGTGGCCGCCGCCGGCCAGCCCCGCGACCGGGTCGTCGGTGTGCCGCAGCGTCACGCTGAGGGTGCCCGATCCGACGTCGGTGTCGACGGGCGACCCGATCGAGACCAGCGTCTGCGTGTCGTAGCCGCCTTCCAGCGCCAGGTGCCCGGCGATCATCGCCCCCTGCGAGAACCCGAAGAGATGCACGGCGTCGCCCGGCTGCACGCCCGCCTGGGCGAGCGCCGCCTGGGTGGCCGTGTACGAGTCCGACCTCTGCCCCGCGTACAGCTCGACGTTGGAGGCGTTGTCCCAGGGCTCCTCGCCGCCGACGTCGAACGACTGCATGCCGGCGAGGTACACGGCGTACTGCCGCGACCCGTCGGGCATCGTGTACCGCTCGACACGCACCCGCGAGTCGCCGGCCCCCGGCATCCGTTCCGTCACGGCAGCCAGGCTCTGCGGCGCCACCGAGGCGGGCGACCGCGACGGCGCGAACGCGACGCCGGCGGAGGTCGCGCCCGCCGGCGGGCCGGCCACGACCGGGGTCACCGTGACCGGCCCGGCCGTGCCCGAGAGCCGCGCGTTCCGAGACAGCAGGCCGGCATCCGAGAGCCCCACGACCGCTGCCCCGCCCAGCGTGAGCAGCCCCGCCGCACCGCCGACCACGACCGACCCCGGGTCGCTGACCTCGCCGCCCACTGCGACGCCCCACTGCGTCGCCTGGCGGACGAGCTCCGACGGCCACATGACGGCGCGCTCGAACTGGGATCCGAGTGCCATGCGCCACGCGTCGGGGTGCGCGTCGACCAGGGCTGTCATGCGGGCGTCGAGGCGCCGCGCGCGGTCGGTGTCGCCCGCGAGCACGGCGGAGCGGTGCGCCGCCTCGATCTCCACCATCTCGTACGCCCACGCGGCCTGCCGCAGTGCCGCGGCGATCTCGTCGGCCTCGACCTGTGCCGCGTCGAGCTTCGCGGCGAGGACGGATGCTGCGGCCCGCGCATCTGCCGTGTACTCGGCGTGCGTCCCCAGCTCGGCGCGCAGCGCGCGCACTTGCCGGCCGATCGAACTGAGCTCTTCCCGGGAGGCGTCGAAGCGGACCGCCGCAGCCGAGAGCGTCGCGGTGTCGACGGCGACGGCGCCCCCGCCGCGGATCTGCAGGCCGTCGTCGACGCGCGGCCAGTGCTCGGCGAGGAGGCCGATGGCGCCCTCGTTCGGGCCGAGGCGCCCCACCTCCGGCGCCAGCTCCGGATCGACGAGGTTCGGACCGGGCTTCGTGTCGCTCATCGCCCCGCCCTCGGAAAGAGGCCGGGGAAGGAGCCCGCGAACGCGGCGCGGTCCTGCGCCCGGGAGACGTCATACCGGGCTGTCTCGGCCAGGCAGGCGAGGCCGGACACGTCACCGGCCCACAGCGTCGCCCGATCGTGGAACGCGGTTGCGGCCTTCGCCTGCCAATCGACGGCGTCGGCGAGCCCGCGGGCGACGGTCGCGGCATCCGTGATCCGGTCGATGATGCGTGCGAGCTCCCGCGCGATCTGGGCCAGGTGGTGAGAGGCCGCATCGGCGGCCGGTTCAAGCAGTGTCACCCGTCGATCGTCGCGGGGAGCGACCTTGCCGCGGCCGCCCGCGCGACGATCTGTTCACGGCGCAGCGCCCCACCCGGCTGTGGAGGAGGGGCGCCGCTCCTTTCGGAACGACGCCCCTGGGGGGCGGAGCGATCGCGGGCTACTTGCCCACGACCACCTCGACCGTGTCGGTGCTGGTGTTGCCCGCAGCATCCGTCGCCGTCCAGGTGAAGCGGTAGACGGCACCCTTCGCGGCCTTGACCGTGAACGTGTCGTCGTCGACCTGGGTCCACGACGCGTTCGCGCCCGAGACGCTCACATCGGTGAGTTCGACGGTCACATCGCCGCGATCGTCGGCCGCGTCGATCGAGAACTGCACCGTGCGCATCTTGTTGTTCGGCGGCCAGATCAGCTCCGGGTCCGCCGTCACCTCGATGGTCGGATCCGTCGCGTCGGGCGTCAGGTTGAGCCCGACGATCACCGGGTCGTGGTCGCTCGAACGGTAGGCGTCCGGCGCATACAGCGCGTCCTGGGCCGGGAGCTTGAACGACATGTCGTAGTCGATCAGGCTCGGCTCGTCGGAGTTGATGTGCCACGACGCGACCGCCGACACGTCCGCGGTGAGCGCGGGCTGCGCGAGCGCGTAGTCGAGGTAGCCCAGCTGGCCGTCGAACACGTACGAGTACGCGTGCTCGCCGTTGAACTGCTTCTCCAGGTCGGTGAAGCCGCCCCGGGCGAACGCGTCGATCGAGTCCTCGTGGTCGTACGAGTTCAGGTCGCCGATGACGATCGCACGACCGTCCGGAGCCACCGTCTCGTTGAGCCACTTCGTGAGCGCCGTGGCGGCCGCCGTGCGCGACGCGCTGCAGTTGCCCTGGCCGTCCTCGAGGTCGGGGCTCTCGGAGCACGCCGAGCCCTTCGACTTCAGGTGGTTGACCGACACCACGAACTCGTCGCCCGTCTCGGTCGACGCGAACCGCTGCGTGACCGCGGGGCGGTGCCGCGCGTCCGACCAGGTCGGGTCGACGGCGCTCGTCATCAGCTGGTACGTCCCGACGGGGGTCACCGTCGACGGCTTGTAGATGACGGCCGTGGTGATCGCGTCCGTGCCGATCACACCGGTGGTCACCGGCACATAGGTGCCCGCACCCACCTTCGCGTTGAGCGCGTCTGCCAGCGCCTGGACCGCGGTGCCGTTGTTCTCGATCTCGAGCAGGCCGAACACGTCGGCGTCGATCGCGGCGAGCGCAGCGACGATCTTGTCCTGCTGGCGCTGGAACTCCTCGGCCGTGTCCGCACCCCGGTAGTCGTCGTCGTCACCCGAGTTGGCCGGGGTCGGGTCGATCGAGGTGAAGTAGTTCAGCACGTTGAAGCTCGAGATCTTCAGGTCGCCGCCCACGTCGGGCACGCCGGTGCGGGCGTTTGCGACCGTGAAGTCGGCACCCTCGGTCGGCTGCACGCCCCACGTGTCGAAGCGGTAGTCCAGGATGCCGGTGGCGTTCTGGACGAGATCGCCGCTGCGGAACGAGTGGTCGAGCGTGAAGACCGCGCCGTCCGGGTGGATGGCCGGGTCGGGGTTCTGGCTGCCGCGACCGTCGTCCAGTGTGATGCTGTTCTCGATGTTGGCGGCAGCGAGCGCGTTGGCCGCAGCCCCCGGCTCGACGACCGCGGTCGGCGTGTCGAGGCGGCCGTTGGTGAGGGTGATCGTGCCGAAGCGGCCGTACTCGAACGTCTCGCCGATCGCGAGGTTCTGCGGAAGCGTCACGTACATGCCCTCGAGCGCCTCGCGCTGCGCGCTCGTCGCCGGGAGTGTGAGAGGCGTCGCCGTCGGCAGCGCCTGGCCGGTCGCGCACACCTCGACGTCGGCGGCGACGACCTGCGTGAGGCCGAAGAACTCCGCGACCTCGCCCGCAACGCTGACACTGTCGCCGACGTCGACCGGCGCGCCGCCCGGCGCGTACACGAAGATGCCGTCGGAGGTCGCGGCGTTGCCGTCACCCGCATCCTGCACGTAGTACCCGTCGAACCCGCCGGTCTGGAAGTCGCCCACGACGACGCCCTCGATCAGCACGTCCTGTCCCGGGATCGGCGACGCCGCACCGGAGCCCTGGACAGAGCCGATCGTCACGGGAGTCGCCGCGCAGTCCGCCACGGGCTCGGGATCGGGGTCGGGAGGAGTGAGGTGCCAGCCGACGCCGTCGAACGTGTCGCTGGCGTAGCCGGTCCATTCGACGGCGGGATCGAACGGGTCCGCGCCGTTCGTGTCGCCCTGCACGATGCTCGCGTTGCGGCGCAGCGTGTTGTCCATCGTCGACGCGAGCCCGGTGCCCCACTGAGAACCGGGGTCGACACCGATCTGACCGATGACGTCGACGATCTCGGTGCCCTTGACCAGGGCGACGGCGTCATTGCCGTTGAAGAGACCGAGGTTCGCCGACTGGTCGGCCTGGGCGAGGATCGCCGCGTTGGCGAGCGCGTGCGAGAACACGTAGACATCCCCGGGGGCGACGCTGCCGGTGAGGTTGATCGTAAGGCTGACCGTGGCGCTGCCGTTGGAGTACTGCTGCAGCTTGTATCCGGTCGCGGCGAGGTCGACCGCCGTCGTGCCGGGGTTGTAGATCTCGATGGCCTTGTTGTTCGAGGAGCCTTCGACGTACTCGCTGATGAACAGATCGCCGGATGCTGCGGCCGCGGGCGCGGCGGATGCCACGACTCCTCCGGCGGCGAGCGCCGCGGCCGCGATCGCAGCGGCTATGGGACGGGGTACTGGGGACACGAGACCTCCACGGGATGACGGCGGTCTGTGGACCGCGCATGGGGAAAGGGCGGCCTGGTCGCCGCCCGTTCGTCACAAGCTAGGCGAGCAGCATCCGTCATCGGAAGACCCTGAGAGGAGAACTCCTTAACGTTCGGTGTCCGCTCGGTCCAGAATGGAACCCATGACCGCGACCGACGCGACGCCCTTCCGCGTCGTGTTCGTGTGCACGGGGAACATCTGCCGCTCGCCGATGGCGGAGGTGGTGTTCCGGGGATTCGCGGATGCCTCGGGCCTCGGCACTCGCGTCGCCTCGACGAGCGCCGGCACCGGCGACTGGCACGTCGGCGAGCAGGCCGACCTCCGCACGATCGAGGCGCTGGAGCGCGCCGGCTACGACGGATCGCACCACCGCGCGCGGCAGTTCACGCACTCGGACTTCGCGCGCAGCGACCTCGTGGTGGCGCTGGACCGCAGCCACGAGCGGATCCTGCGCGGATGGGCCCGCACAGAGGGCGACGCCGACAAGATCGCCCTGCTGCTGGCCTTCGATCCCTCGGCCCGCACCCTCGACGTCCCCGACCCGTACTACGCGGGCCCCGGAATGTTCGACGAGGTGCTCGGTATGATCGAGAGCGCGAGCCGGGCGCTCTTCCGGCAACTCGAACCCGCCATCCGCCCGGTGTGAAGACACCGGATCGACGGTCGTCCTCGGCGATACCGACGGGAGCCCCCATGACCTCTCTGCCTCCGCAGCCGCTCAGTCCCCTCGACGGGCGCTACCGCCCCGCCGTCGGCGAGCTCGGCGAGTACCTCTCGGAGGCGGGCCTGAACCGCGCCCGCGTCGAGGTCGAGGTGGAGTGGCTCATCGCCCTCACGGACCGCTCGCTGTTCGGCACCTCGCCGCTCGCCGATGCCGACAAGGAGCGCCTGCGCGCGCTCTACCTCGAGTTCGGGCAGGCAGAGATCGACTGGCTCGCCGAGAAGGAGTCGGTGACCCGTCACGACGTGAAGGCCGTCGAGTACCTGGTGCGCGATCGCCTGTCGACGCTCGGACTCGACGCCATCGCCGAGCTCACGCACTTCGCGTGCACGAGCGAGGACATCAACTCGACGTCGTACGCCCTGACCGTGCAGCGCGCGGTGCAGCGCGTGTGGCTGCCGAAGCTGCGCGCCGTCATCGCCGCGCTCACCGAGCTCGCCGTGAACCACCGCGACGCCGCGATGCTGTCGCGCACGCACGGCCAGCCGGCGACGCCCTCGACCATGGGCAAGGAGCTCGGGGTGTTCGCGTGGCGCCTCGCCCGCGTCGCCGACCAGATCGAGGGCGGCGAGTACCTCGCGAAGTTCTCGGGCGCGACCGGCACGTGGTCGGCGCACCTCTCGGCCGCCCCGGACGTGGACTGGCCCGAGGTCTCCCGCGCGTTCATCGAGGGCCTGGGGCTGGACTTCAACATCCTCACGACCCAGATCGAGTCGCACGACTGGCAGGTCGAGCTCTACGACCGCGTCCGTCACGCCGGCGGCGTCCTGCACAACCTCGCGACCGACATCTGGACCTACATCTCGATCGGCTACTTCACGCAGATCCCGGTGGCCGGCGCCACGGGCTCGTCGACGATGCCGCACAAGATCAACCCCATCCGCTTCGAGAACGCCGAGGCGAACCTCGAGATCTCGGGGGGCCTGCTCGCGACCCTCTCGCAGACGCTCGTCACGAGCCGCCTGCAGCGCGATCTCACCGACTCGACCACGCAGCGCAACATCGGCGTCGCGTTCGGGCACTCCCTGCTCGCGCTCGACAACCTGCAGCGCGGCCTCAAGGAGATCTCTCTGGCCGAGGACGTGCTGCTGGCCGACCTCGACCAGAACTGGGAAGTGCTCGCCGAGGCCATCCAGACGGTCGTGCGCGCCGAGATCGCGGCCGGGCGCTCGCAGATCAGCGACCCGTACGCGCTCCTCAAGGACCTCACCCGCGGCCGCCGCGTGGGCGCCCCCGAGCTCGCCGAGTTCGTCCGCGGGCTCGACATCGGCGACGAGGCCAAGGAGCGCCTGCTCGCCCTCACGCCCGCGACCTACGACGGCCTCGCCTCGCAGCTGGTCGACGAGCTGGGCTGACCGCTCCGGTCCGCGCGGCCGCACCGCAGTCCGACGTGGCCCTGTGGAGGGCGCCGCACTCAACCTCGGATCCGCAGGAGCGGATGATCGACGTGACACGCCGGGCGGCAGCATCCGTCACCGGCGTGTCGCTCGTCACGCCCGCACCGGCGGATCCGATTCTGTGGCCGGGCCCCGCGAGGTGGACGGTACGAAGTCGGTCCGTCGGGTTCAGGCCTTTTGGTCGCCGGATGCTGCGGCATCCGGCGTGTCGCCCTGCTCCGGCTCGTCGGGGTTCTCGTCGAAGAGCACGGGCTTGTCGATCTGCTTCGTCACCTGGGCGGGGTCGACCGCCAGGAGGAGCAGCGACACGATCAGCAGCACCGCGATGAAGCTGATGCCGGCGATGACGAGCGCCGTGACCACCGCGCGCTCCGCCTCGCCGGCGGCGCGCTGCTGGAAGAAGCCCATCGACACGAGCGTCACGATGCCCGCGAACAGAGCGGCCGCGAAGGCCAGCCCGAGCAGCTGCAGGGGCTTCATGAGGTCGCGGCGGGTGGGGCTTTCGTGGCTCACGCGGAGTCCTTCTGGGGGGTGGGATCGGCGGACGCGGACGCCCCCGCCGTGATGTCGGGGGTCTCGGCCGGGCGCGGCGAGAAGCCGGCGATGCCGAGGTACACGGCGACGATCGCGGCGTAGCCGCCGAACAGGCCGACGCCGATCGTGATGCCGGTGAGGGTGAACGTCGCGTGGGCCTCTTCGATCGTGTAGTCCAGTGCGTACGCAGGCTGCACGAACAGCAGCGCGATGCCGAGGAGGATCGTCAGGGCACCCACGACGGCCGCGTCGCGGCTCTCCGAGCGCGGACCGACGAGCGCGGCGGGCCGCGCGTCGGCGACACCCGGCGCGATCTCGCGCCGCTCGCGCCGGCCGAGGAGGCCGCGCCAGCCCGCGATGAGCTCGATGACGCCGCTGATGAGCGCCCACGCGATCACGATGACGAAGTACCCGGTGACAGTGCGGAGCGGGAGGAGGCCGCTCGCCATGCCCGCGACGATGGCGACGCCGCCGAGCGCGGCCGACGGCCAGCGAAGTCCCTTCGGGTAGACCAGCCACACCGCGAGCAGCAGCACGAGGCCGGTCGCGATCGCGAAGCCGCTGAACACCGAGCTGCCGACCAGGGCCGAGTGGTCGGGCGAGAACGTGATCATGAGCGCCGCGAGCGCCGCGAATGCGGCACGTGCGAGCTGCACGTGGCGCACGGCGAACGTGCGGGAATCGGCTGAGGTCACGGTGATCCTGCGGAGCGGCGGGTTCTCAGGAATGAGAACGGATGCCCCCAGTCTACGTGCGTGGAGGCTGGGAGCTTCCGGGCACCTGTCGGCGGCTTCAGTCCAGGGTGTCGAGGATCGCGGTGAGCAGCTCGAACGTCGTCAGCGGCGAGATGATCGCGAACCGCAGCACGGGCTCGCCGGCGTGGGAGCTCGGCACGACGAACGCGTGCTGCTCCTCGAGCAGCCTGCTCGACCACGCCTCGTAGTCGGCGAGCGTCCAGCCCTCGCGTCGGAGCACCACGACCGACAGCTGCGGGTCGCGCACGAGCGAGAGGCCCTCGCGCGATGCGATCTCGTCGGCGATGCGGCGCGCCAGGTCGATGCCGTACTCGATCGTGGCGCGGTACTGGTCGGTGCCGTGGGTCGCGAGCGAGAACCACATCGGCAGGCCTCGTGCCCGGCGGGTGAGCTGGATCGCGAGGTCGGACGGGTTCCAGTCCGGCTTGCCGGTGAGGGTGTCGAGGTACTCGGCCTTCTGGGTGTGGGCCGACAGCGCGAGTGCGGGCTCCCGGTAGATGAGAGCACACGCGTCGAAGGGCGCGAACAGCCACTTGTGCGGGTCGACGATGACCGAGTCGGCGAGCTCGACGCCCGCGAAGACGGGCCGCATGCTCTCGACGAGCATCGCCGCGAGGCCGTAGGCGCCGTCGACGTGGAACCAGATGCCGCGCTCGCGCGCGACGGCCCCGACGCTCGCGATGTCGTCGACGATGCCGAAGTTGGTCGTGCCACCGGTGGCGACCACCGCGAACACCGCGTCCGCGTGCTCGTCGAGCACGCGGGCGACCGCGTCACCGTGCAGGCGCCCGTTCGCATCCACCTCGGCCGTCGCCACGTCGACGTCCATGACGGCCGCGGCCGACGCGATCGACGAGTGGGCCTCGGCGCTGCACACGACGACCCACCGAGGCGGCGCCTGGCGCCCCTCGTCCGCCGCGCGGCGGCGCGCAGCATCCCGAGCCGTCACGAGAGCCGAGAGGTTGCCGATCGTGCCGCCCTGCACGAACACGCCCCCCGCTCCCGCCGGCAGGCCGAACTCCTTCGCGAGCCAGTGCAGCACCTCGTTCTCGGCGAACACCGCGCCGGCGCCCTCGACCCATGAGCCTCCGTAGATGGCGGATGCCGAGACCACGACGTCGAACGCGAGCGCGGCCTTGCTCGGCGCCGAGGGGATGAACGAGAGGTACCCGGGGTGGTCGGTCGACACGCACGCCGGGGCCAGGACGTTCTCGAAGAGGGCGATCGCGCGCCGCGAGCCGATGCCTTCGGGGGTGATCGAACCGGACGCCAGGCGCTCCAGGTCGCGCGGGGTCATCGGCTTGTCGAGCGGCACGTCCTCGTAGAGGGCCCGGCGCCGCGCGTACTCCAGCACGTCCTCGACGGTGTGGCGGGTGTCGGGCGAGATGCGGTGCATGTCTTCAGGCGCGGTCACGGTGAGTCCTTCCAGAGGTGGCGTGGCCAGGCTATGCGCGTACCACTGCGCCTTTCAATCAGCATCTCGCGTCAATTCGGCAACCCGATACGCATTCTGCGTATAGACGGGGTACATTCTGTGCATGGTGGCTCCGCTGGATGATCTCGACCGTCGCCTGATCTCGCTGCTGCGCGCGAACGGCCGGGAGTCGGTGGTTCGGCTCGCGGAGCGGCTCGGCGTCACGCGCACGACCGTGAACAAGCGCATCGAGCGGCTCGTCGAATCGGGCGTCATCGCCGGCTTCTCGGTGCGCCTGCACGATGTCGCGAGCGACTCCGCCGTACGCGCGATCACGCTGGTCGCCGTCGAGGGACACGACGCGCGGGACGCGATCCGTCAGCTGCGAGGCATCCCTCAGATCGCGGCACTGCATACGACCAACGGTCGCTGGGATCTCGTGGCCGAGCTCAGCTGCGAGAGCCTCGGCGACCTCGACGGCGCCCTCGCGGCGATCCGCAGCACCGCGGGCGTGCGGGACAGCGAGACGAGCATCCTCCTGAGCTCGGCCGTCGCCTGAGGTCAGGGGAGCGGGACGACCGCGCCCGACCGCAACGTCGTGCAACGTACGCGCGCCTACCGTCGGATCAGAGGGCGGCGAACGCCCGCCCCAGGGAAGTGATATCGATGACGATCCTGACCGACTCGCACGCAGCACACGGCACCGCGACCCCCACCGGCACGATGCGCGCAGCCGTGGTCACCGCGCCCGACCGGCCTCTCGAAGTGCGCGACGTGCCCATCCCCGCGCCCGGCCCCGGGCAGGCGCTCGTGAAGGTGCTGACCACCGGCGTGTGCCACACCGACCTCCACGCCGCCCGCGGCGACTGGCCGGTCGCCCCGAAGTCCGACCTCATCCCTGGGCACGAGGGGTACGGCCGCGTCGTCGCCCTCGGCGAGGGCGTCACGACGCTCGCGGTCGGCGAACTCGTCGGCAACGCGTGGCTCTGGAGCGCCTGCGGCGTCTGCGAGTTCTGCCGCACCGGGTGGGAGACGCTGTGCCCCGACCAGCAGAACGGCGGATACTCCGTCGACGGCAGCTTCGGCGAGTACATGCTCGTCGACGAGCGCTTCGCCGCCCGCATCCCGGCGGGCGCCGACCCCGTCGAGGTCGCGCCGATCCTGTGCGCCGGCGTCACCGTCTACAAGGGACTCAAGATGACCGAGGCGCGTCCGGGCGAATGGGTCGTGATCTCGGGCATCGGCGGACTCGGCCACATCGCGGTCCAGTACGCCCGCGCGATGGGCCTGCGGGTCGCCGCCGTCGACATCGACGACGCCAAGCTCGAGCTCGCCCGCCGGCACGGCGCCGAACTCACGGTCAACGCGCTCACGCAGGACCCGGCCGCCGTCGTCCAGGAGCGCACCGGCGGCGCGCACGGCGTGCTGGTCACCGCCGTGCACCCGAAGGCCTTCGGCCAGGCGCTGGGCGTCGCCCGCCGCGGCGCGACGATCGTCTTCAACGGCCTCCCGCCGGGCGACTTCCCCGCCGACATCTTCGACATCGTGCTCCGCGCGATCACGATCCGCGGATCGATCGTCGGCACGCGCCAGGACATGATCGAGGCCCTCGACTTCTACGCGCGCGGCCAGATCCACCCGACCGTCGCCGTCGAGTCGATCGACGACGTCAACGACATCTTCGAGCGCATGGAGCACGGCAGGATCGACGGCCGCATCGTGATGCAGTTCGAGTGACGCCGAGGAGGTGTCACGGGAGCACAGGGGCGGGGCGGATGCCTCGCCCCTGCGTCGTGCCTCGGCCACCACGATCAAGCAGGAATGGAGAAGCACCCTCCGGAGCGCCTCGGTAGCGTGAGGATCACGGGACGCGAAGGCGCCCACGAGCGTGAGGAGGAGCATCATGGCGAAGACGGCATCGGACGGACTGTCGCAGGAGGAGCGCGAGGCGGTCAAGAATCGCGCGAAGGAGCTGCGCGACCAGGCCAAGGCGGGCAAGAGCCGCGAGGCGGGCACCAAGCAGGTCCGCGAGGCGATCGAGAAGCTCGACGGCACCGACCGCGACATCGCCGAGGGCCTGCACAAGGTGGTCGGCGAGGTCGCTCCCGACCTCGTGCCCAAGACCTACTACGGCTTCCCCGCGTACGCGAACGCGGCCGGCAAGGTCGTCGTCTTCACTCAGCCGGCCTCGAAGTTCAAGACCCGCTACGCGACCATCCAGTTCGACGAGAACGCCCACCTCGACGACGGCGACTTCTGGTCGACGGGGTTCGCGGTGCTCGCCTGGACGCCCGCGGTCGAGAAGAAGATCACCGAGCTCGTCGCGGCCGCCGTGGCCTGAACCGGCGCGACCGACGCACCGCGGGGCGCGGCATCCGTCAGAGATACGGATGCTGCGCCCCGCGGTCGTGCGCGGTTCAGCGGTCGGGGCCGGCCGGCGTCGGAGCGGCGCGATCGGCGTGGCCGAGGGCCCGGCCGGGAGCGATGCGGTCGCGTACGCGGCGCTTCAGGGCGACGATGTCGGGGAAGCCGCCGTCAGCCTTGCGGGACCAGACGAGCTCATCGTCGGCGTAGACCTCGAAGATCCCGCCGGTGCCCGGCTCGAGCGTCGCGCCGCCGCCCATGAGTTCGTCCTGGAAGGTGGTGAGGAGCTCCTGTGCGACCCATGCCGCGCGGAGCATCCACGCGCACTGGGTGCAGTAGACGACGCGGATGTGATGGCTCATACGCCTGCCCCCTCCGCCGCCAGGAACTCCGCGGCCGCATCGCGGAACGCGCGCGAGCCCGGGGCGTTGAAATGATGCCGCCCCGGGATCTCGATGAAACGGCCGTTCGGCGCCGTCGCGGCGAGTGCCCGCGAGCGCTCGAGGATCGCATCCTCTGTACCCGTCGCGAACAGCACCGGCTGCCGCGGAGGCCGCTCCGGGTCGGGGTCGGCGTCGCCGAACCGCATGCCCTCGGCGAGCGCGATCAGAGCGCGCAGGTCGTTGTCAGGGACACGCTCGGCGAGTTTCACGTAGTTCTGGGTGACCGGATCCTCGACGGGTATGCCCTTTTCGGCATACGCGCGGGCCTGCTCGATGCGCAGCCGCCCGAGCGGGCGCCCGTCGGGGATACCGCCCAGCACCGCGCGACTCACGTGCTCCGGCGCGTCGACGGCGAGCTGCCAGCCGACACGGGCACCGAGCGAGTAGCCGACGTAGCGGACGTCATCGACGAGATACGTGTCGAGCACAGCGATCAGGTCGCTCACGAAGGCGCTCATCGAGTAGGCGACGGGATCGTCGGGCTTGTCGCTCGCGCCGTGGCCGCGCTGATCGACGCCGATGACGCGATATCCGGCGGCGGTGAGCATGCGCACCCAGCCGGTCTCCACCCAGTTGTCGCGGCAGCTCGACGCGAACCCGTGCACGCACAGCACGGGGTCGGCGTCAGGCTCGCCCCAGGCGTACGTCGCGAGCTGGTACCCCTCGGCAGACATGATGTAGCTCGGCGGCGGCATCTCGGTGCGCGGGAACGAGGCGACGGCATCCATATCGCCATTCTGCTCCCGCGCCCGCGCGCTCAAGTGCACCAGAGCGCCGGCGAAGGGTCCCCAAGTCCTTTCCCCCCAGGCGGAAAGGCCGCACAGGTTACCTCCCACCGCGCGGGATATCAACCGGGCTGAGGGTCGGGGCGTGCTCCGCATACGTTCACCTCATGAGCACCGACAACCGCGACTACCGCACGACGGACCCGCGGAGGACCGACGCGGACCTGGATCGTGATCGCGATCTCGCCCGCGACCCCGATGCCGGCAGCACCCGTCCCCTCGACACGGATCCCCGCACCGACACCACCCGCGACATCGACGGCACTCGCGCCCGTGACGCGGACCGCGACGGCGTCGCCGACGACACCGAGCGCATCTACCGCGACCGCGACGCCCACGTGGTGCGCGATCGCGACGGCGACGGCGTGCCGGACGCCCAGGAGGCGCGTCGCGCGCGAGATGTCGACAGCGTCACCGACACCCGCGAGGCGTCGCTGCGCGAGGTCGTCGTCGCCCGCGAGCGCGAGCGCTTCGGAGGGATCAAGTTCGGCAGTGCCTTCTTCGGCTGGCTCACGGCGTTGGGCGCACTCGTCGCGCTGACTGCCGTTGTCGCCGCGATCGGCGCTGCCATCGGCCTCACCTCGCCCCAGGCGGTCGACGACGCCGCCGAGGCCGCGACCGGCAACACGGGCGCGGCCACCATCATCGGGGCGATCGCCATCGCCGTCGTGCTGTTCATCGCCTACTTCGCCGGCGGCTACGTCGCCGGCCGCATGGCGCGTTTCAGCGGCGCCAAGCAGGGCTTCGCAGTGTGGCTGTGGGCGATCCTCATCGCGGTCGTGGTCGCGGTGATCACGCTGATCGCCGGCAGCCAGTGGGACATCCTCGCGAACGTCGACATCTTCCCGCGCATCCCTGTGACCGCCGACACGGCGACGCTCACCGGCATCCTCACCGCCATCGGCGCCGCCGTGATCACGCTCGTCGCCGCGGTCCTGGGCGGGATGGCCGGCATGAGCTACCACCGCCGCGTCGACCGCGTCGGACTGGACGGTGTGGACCGCGTGGATCGCGCCCGCTCTTGAGCCTCGCCCTATGAAAGACAACGAAGAGAAGGGGATCCGCCATGGGTCTGGATGACGACATCAAGCACAATGCCGAAGACATGAAGGGCAAGGTGAAGGAGAAGGTCGGCGACGCGACCGGCAACGAGAAGCTGCAGGCCGAAGGCGTGGCGGATCAGGCCAGCGCCAAGATGAAGAAGGCCGGCGACGACATCAAGGACGCGTTCACCGGCGACCGGTGACCTGCCGACGACGATGCCCCGGCTCCCGGCGGACCCGGGGCATCGTCGTGCGTGCGCTCAGAACACGTCCCAGTCGCGCGCCCGCTCGGCCAGCGCGTCAATGACACGGCCGGTGGAGGGTGTTGGGGGGTCGGCGGCTCGGATCGCGAGGTGCAGGGTGTTGATCGGCGCTTCGTCGGAGCGGTGCAGCACCTCGACGGTGCCGGCGCCGATGGCGGGCTCGGCGAGGTAGCGGGGCAGCGCCGAGATGCCGATTCCCGCCACAACGGCGGCGAGCACACCCCGCAGGTCGGGCACCGTGACAGCCACGGGATTGGCGGGTCGATGCCCGAACTGACTGCGCCAGTACCTGCGCACGATCGACAGGTCGGCGTCGTAGGCCACGAGGGGCAGGTGCTGAAGCGCCCCCGCCGGTTCGGCGGCGAGGCGCTTCCGGTCGATCGTCCGAGCGAGCGCCGGTGCCCCCACGAGCACGAACTCCTCGTCCACGAGACCGCGATAACGGATGCCGCGCACCGGCGTCCGCACCGATGACACCACGACGTCGAGCTCACCGTCCGCGAGGCGTGCGAGCAGGTCGTGGGCGAGGCCCAGGGTGAACGCGAGGCTCACGCCCTCGCCCGTCAGCGGCGCCAGGGCGGGGATGACCCTCGACGCGACGACGTCGCTCGCACCTCCGATCCGGACCGTCTCAGCGGGGCCGGGGGCGGGCGCGACCCACACCTCGCGCAGGCGGTCGACCGGCCCGGCCACGCGTACCGCGAGGGCGTCGCCGGCGGGCGTCGGGGTGGCTCCACGTGCCGAGCGCGTGAACAGCGGCGTGCCGAGCTCGCCCTCGAGCCGGGCGATCCGTTCGCTCACCGACGGCTGGCTGACACCCAGCCGCGCCGCGGCGGCGGTGATCGACCCCGCCCGGTGCACCTCGAGGAACGTGTGCAGCAGGTCGAGTTCTTGCATGCGGCATCCATCCATCAAGAAATCTATGACTAAACAGAATTGTAGGAAATGATGCCGATGGATGCCTCGTTCCTTCCCGCAAGCGGCTCGCACCGAGCGCCCACCTGAACGGAGAAGACATGGCACACGTACTCATGGCTGTCACTGGCGCGGACACCATCGCGCTCACCGACGGCACCGCGCACCCGACCGGATTCTGGGCGGAGGAGCTCGTCGAGCTGCACCGCGGGCTCGTCGCCGCGGGTCACACCGTCGACATCGCGACTCCGGGCGGCGCACGCCCCACGGTCGACCCCGGCAGCCTCGGCGAGGAGTCCTCAGACGAGCTGCACGCCTACCTCGCGTCGATCGACGCCCTGCTCGCGCACCCCCGCGACCTCGCCGGTGTGAAGACCGGCGAGTACGACGCGATCGCGCTGCCGGGCGGGCACGGACCGATGGTGGACCTCGCGACGGATGCCGACCTCGGACGGCTCCTCGTCGACGCGATCGACCGCGACGCGGTGGTCGGCGTGCTGTGCCATGGTCCGGCCGGCCTCTTGAGCGCGGTGCGCGAGGACGGCTCGTTCGCCTTCGCCGGGCGCCGGCTCGCGGTCTTCACCGACGAGGAGGAACACCAGGGCGGCCTCAAGGATGCCTCGCCGTACCTCGTCGAGTCGCGGTTGCGCGACCTCGGGGCCGTCGTCGCGTCGGGTGAGCCGTGGTCGGTCACGGTCGTCGTGGACGGCTCGCTCGTAAGCGGACAGAACCCGCAGTCGAGCGTGGCCACGGCCCGGCGCCTCGTCGAGGTGCTCGCCGCTCGCTGACGCCGAGGGAGGCGGATGCAGCGGCCCGCGGCATCCGCCTCCGCGTCGGTGCGAGGGTCAGGCGACGGGCTGCTGCAGCTCGGTCACCCACGTTGACTGCGGGCCGTCGGCCTGGAGGTAGACCTCGCGGCAGGGGCCGTCGAACTCGCCGCCGTCTGCCACGACCGCCTGCATGAACGCGGCCCACGCATCGGCGATGCCGCTCATCTCGCCCCGGTAGGTCGTGACGGCGGAGCGCTCGACTGCGGGCAGCTCCACGACCTGCCAGCCGTCGCCCTCCACCGGCTCGTCGCCCGCGATCCACGAGACCCACACCCGCAGGTCGCCGCCGTCGAGCGGCTCGTACCAGAAGGTGCCGGGCTCGCGGTACTCCACGCCCGCGGCCTCGAGGGCACCGTGCAGGGGCGGCAGGATGCGGTCGATCACGGCGGGTACGCCTTCACCGCCCGGTGCGACGCCCGATGCCGCATAGACGGTGACGGGCTCGAGCCGGCGGTATTCGATGGCGGTCATCCTGTGCTCTCCTTCGAGGGTCGGGGGCGGCGCGTGAATCTCGCCTCCTGGATCGTCGCCCTGGGGTCGGACATCGGCGGCGGGGCACAATGGCACCGTGCCCATTCTGAACAAGGACATGGTCCTCTGCATCTCCCTCGCCGCACGCCCCTCCAACATCGGCACGAGGTTCCACAACTTCCTCTACGACGAGCTCGGGCTGAACTTCATCTACAAGGCGTTCACGACGAACGACATCGAGGCCGCGATCGGCGGAGTGCGAGCGCTGGGGATCCGCGGGTGCTCGGTGTCGATGCCGTTCAAAGAGGCCGTGATCCCGCTCGTCGACGAGATCGAGCCCTCCGCCGCGGCGATCGAGTCCGTGAACACGATCGTCAACGAGGGCGGGCGCCTCGTCGCGTCGAACACCGACTACGAGGCGGTCGCGGAGCTGCTCGAGCGGCATGCCGTCGACCCGGCGCTCCCCGTGCTGGTGCGCGGATCGGGCGGCATGGGCAAGGCGGTCGTCGCGGCGTTCCGCGGCGCGGGCTTCGACGACGTCACCGTGGTCGCGCGCAACGCCGAGGCGGGCGCCCGGATCGCCGAGAAGTACGGCTTCCGCAGCACCACGGCCGACCCGGCGCCCGGGCACGCGGTGCTGGTCAACGTCACCCCGCTCGGAATGGCCGGGGCCGACGCCGACATCCTGTCGTTCTCCCAGGAGCACGTCGACGCGGCGCAGACCGTCTTCGACGTCGTCGCCTACCCCGCCGAGACCCCGCTGATCCGGGCGGCGCGGGCCGGCGGCATCCCGGTCATCACGGGTGCCGAGGTGATCGCGCTGCAGGCGGCCCGGCAGTTCGAGCGGTACACCGGCGTCACGCCGACGCTCGACCAGATCCAGCGCGCCTCGGAGTTCTCGCGGCAGTAGGCCGGCCCGCGGTCGTCCGCGAGCCAGGGGCTTCCCGCCGAGACCGGGGACGTCGCCCTCGGTCTCGGCGCAAACGCCTCGGCTCGACGAAATCCGGCGGCGGGTCAGGGCACGCGGTAGCCTGCGGCCCGGAACAGCTCGTACCACTCGGCGCGGGTAAGGGGGATGTCGGAACCCTCGGCGGCACCGCTCACGCGCTCGGGGCTCGTCGTTCCGAGCACCACCTGCATGCGCGCCGGGTGGCGGGTGATCCACGCCACCGCGATCGCGATCGGCGGCACGTCGTACCTCCGCGCGAGACGGTCGATCACCGCGTTGAGCTCGGGATAGTCGGGCGAGTCGAGGAACACGCCGGTGAAGAAGCCCGCCTGGAACGGCGACCAGGCCTGCACCGCGATGTCGTGCAGGCGGCAGTAGTCGATGATGCCGCCGCCGTCGAGCGTGAGGGACTGCTCCTCACCGTGCATGTTCGCGGCGACGCCCTGCGCGATGGTCGGGGAGTGGGTGATCGAGAGCTGGATCTGGTTCGCGACGATGGGCTGGCGCACCGACTTCTTGAGCAGATCGATCTGGCGCGGGGTGTGGTTCGAGACGCCGAACGCCCGCACCTTGCCCGCCGCCTCGAGGTCGTCGAACGCCCGCGCGACCTCGTCGGGCTCGACCAGGGCGTCGGGCCGGTGCAGCAGCAGGATGTCGATGTAGTCGGTGTCGAGCGCACGCAGCGACCCCTCCACCGAATCGACGATGTGCTCGTACGAGAAGTCGAAGTACGGCCCGTCGCCGACGATGCCGGCCTTGGTCTGGAGGGTGATCTCCGCGCGCTCGGAGGATGAGAGCCGCATCGCCGCGGCGAAGCGGAGCTCGCAGCCGTGCAGGGAGCTGCCGTAGATGTCGGCGTGATCGAAGAAGTCGATGCCCGCGTCGCGCGCGGTGCGGGTCAGCGTGCGCACGGTGTCGTCGTCGAGGTCCTGGATGCGCATGAGGCCGAGCACCACGTTGGGTGCCGGGCGCTCGACGCCGGTGAGTTCGATGGTCTTCATGGGTCCGCTCTCGGGTCGGGTCAGTACTGCCGGGTCCACGTTAGGCACCGCCCACAAAGAAGTCCAACAACTGTATATTCTGCGATTGAGAATCGAAGCGAATGGATACACCATGGAGCACCGCCAGCTGGAGTACCTGGTCACCCTCACCGAGGAGCGGCATTTCACCCGCGCCGCAGAGCGATGCCGCGTCTCTCAGTCCGGCCTGTCGGCGGCGATCCGCCGGCTCGAGCAAGAGCTCGACGCGAAGCTCTTCGAGCGGACCACGCGCTCTGTCGAGCCGACGCCGGCCGCGCTCGCGCTCCTGCCGCACGCCCGCGAGATCCTCGCCCAGACGGCCGCGGGACGGGATGCCGTCGTCCGCGCGTCGCACCAGCTCGCCGGCTCGCTGCGCATCGGCGCCGAGCAGTGCCTGGGGGCACTCGACGTGAACCTGCTCCTCGAGCGGTTCCACCGCCGCCACCCTGCCGTCGACATCCAATTCGTGCAGGCGGGGTCGCACCAGCTGGTCGACCATGTCGCGGCCGGCGAGCTGGACGTCGCCTTCGTCGCCAGCGCAGACCCCGCGCCGGTGCCGGCCGTGGCGGAGCTCGCGCGGATCCCCCTCGTGCTCATCGTCCCGCCCGCCCACCCGCTGGCCGAGCGTCCGGTGTCGCGGTGGAGGGACCTTCGCGACGCCGACTTCGTGGACTTCCGGCCGGCGTGGGCGCTGCGCACGATCAACGACGACGCGTTCCAGCGGCACGGCGTCGAGCGGCGGGTGCGCTGCAGCGTCGACGACGTGCACACGCTGCTCGACCTCGTCGTGCGCGGGCTCGGCGTCGCGATCGTGCCGCAGCACGTCGCGAACAAGCCCCAGGCGAAGGGCCTGGTCGCCCTGCCGGTCCCCTCCGGTGCGCCGGAGTGGATCGTGTCGACCCTCATCGCGGGCACCGCCTCGCTCGCACCCCGCCTGCTCGAGATCCTCGACGAGGAGCGTGCCGAAGCCGAGGCCGCATGACCGTCGTGCTGGTCGAGGGCGAGAGCGATCGGATCGCTCTCGAGACGCTCGCGACGCGGATGGGGATACGGATGCCGGAGGTCCGTGTCGTGGGCGGCTCCAAGGGCGCCCGCCGCGCGGCCGGGCAGCTCGTCGGCGTACCGCTCGTCGGTCTCGTCGATGTGGGGGAGCGGAGAGACTTCGAGCGCGTGCTCGACACGGTGTTCGTGTGCGACCCCGACCTCGAGGCCGAGTTCGTGCGCGCTCTCGGCGTCGCGGGCGTCGAGGCGGTGATCGCGGAGCAGGGCGAGCTCGAGTCGTTCCGGAGTCTGCAGCGCCAGCCGTTCCAGCGCGAACGTCCGGTCGACGCGCAGCTCGCGCGCTTCTTCGGGGGCCGCAGCGGCAACAAGGCGCGCTACGCCCGGCTGCTCGCAGAGGCGGTGCCGCTCGATCGCGTGCCGCCGCCGCTCGCCGCGCTGCTCGCCGCGCTCTGACCGCGACCCCGATCAGGGCTTGTGCGGCAGCATCATCCATCGTCTTGCCGTCGGTGAGATCGTTCTCACGCGCCGCTTGCCACCCGTTCACCGGGCCGTCGCGGAATGGTCGGCGATCGGTCAGCGCGCGGCCGAGCGACCCCGGTTGCGTCGAGGGCATGAGTCGAATCCCCACACGACGCGTCCTGCCGCGCCTTCTCGCCGCGGCAGCAGCGACGGCCACCGCCGTCGCCCTCCTCCCCACCTCCGCCGCCTTCGCCCAGCCGGTCGCCACCGCGTCCGGCGACTCGCAGTCGCCGTACGTGCAGACGCACGTGCCGACGCTGGTCGCGCGGGCGACGCTCTCGGCCGACCACCTCGAGCCGGGCCCGGCGTCGGGTGCCCTGGCCAGCACGGCCAATGGGCGCACCGGTCCGTGGAACGGGCAGGTCATCCCCGGATTCTCGGCCGCGATCGACAACGGCGACGGCACCTTCTGGGCGCAGCCCGACAACGGCTTCGGCGCCAAGGGCAACTCCGCCGACTTCCTGCTGCGCAACTACCTCGTGCGTCCGGCGTGGCAGACGGCCGCCGGGGGCGCCGGCGAGATCCGCATCGAGCGGTTCGTGTCGTACAACGACCGCAATCACGTGCTCGACTTCCCGATCGTGGGCGACGGCACCGCCGAGCGCCTCCTCACCGGCGCCGACTTCGACATCGAGTCCGTCGTCAGGGCCAAGGACGGCACCTTCTGGGTCGGCGAGGAGTTCGGGCCGTTCCTGCTGCACTTCGACGCCGAGGGCACGCTGCTCGAGAAGCCCTTCTCGCTCGACGGCGCGAAGTCTCCGCAGAACCCGTACCTGCAGTCCGGCGAGACGCCGCGCGTGCGGGCCAGCCGTGGCTTCGAGGCCCTCGCCGCCTCGGTGAACGGGCGCTACCTCTACCCGGTCGTCGAAGGCTCGTACGCAGACGACAGCGACCTGCGCCGCCGCGAGATCCTCGAGTTCGACACGCGCGCCGGCGCCTACACCGGCCGCACGTGGAGCTACCAGACCGACCAGGAGCCGAACGTCATCGGCGATGCCTTCACCGTGAAGAACGACGTGCTCCTGCTCATCGAGCGCGACGACTTCGAGGGCGAGCAGTCCGTCACCAAGCGCGTGTACCAGGTCGACCTGCGGCGCACGGACGCCGAGGGCTACCTCGAGAAGACGCTAGTGCTCGACGCGCTGCGCATCGCCAACCCGAGCGGCATCGGCGCGGGTGACGGCTACGGCACGGGCGAGGTCTACTCGCTGCCGGTGCAGTCGTTCGAGACCGTCGTGCAGCTGAAGGACGGCAGCCTGCTCATCGGGAACGACAACAACTACCCCGGCAACGACGCGCGCATCCCCGGCACGCCCGACGACACCGAGTTCGCGATCATCGACCTCGACAAGACGAAGATCGAGCCGTCGACGGTCAGCCTCATCGGCCACCGCGGCGCGAGCGGCTCGCGTCCCGAGCACACGCTCGCCGCGTACGAGACGGCGATCGTCCAGTGCGCCGACTACATCGAGCCGGATGTCGTCTCCACGAAGGACGGCGTCCTGGTCGCGCGTCACGAGAACGAGATCGGCGGGACGACGGATGTCGCGTCGCACCCCGAGTTCGCCGCGCGCAAGACCACGAAGCTCATCGACGGCGTCTCGGTGACGGGCTGGTTCACGGAGGACTTCACCTTCGCCGAGCTGCGCACCCTCCGCGCGAAGGAGCGCCTGCCCCAGACGCGTCCCGCGAACACCGCGTTCGACGGGCTCTATGTCATCCCGACGCTCGACGAGGTCATGGACCTCGCTCGCCACTCGGTGAGCTGCGACGGCCGGCCCGTCGGCGTGTACCCCGAGACGAAGCATCCGTCGTACTTCGACGCGATCGGTCTGTCGCTCGAGGAGCCGCTCGTCGCGGCCCTGAAGGCGAACGGACTCGACCGCGCGGACGCGCCGGTGATCCTGCAGAGCTTCGAGACCGCGAATCTGCGCGACCTCGACGAGATGACCGACGTCACGCTCGCCCAGCTCGTGAACGGGTCGGGCCGTCCGTACGACTTCACGCTCGCGGGTGACGCGCGCACCTACAAGGACCTGGTGGCGCAGGCCGGCCTCGCCGAGATCGCGACCTACGCCGACGGGGTGGGACTCGAGAAGTCCGTCATGATCCCGCGTACCGCTGAAGGGCGCCTCGGCACGCCCACCGCGGTCATCGCCGACGCGCACGCCGCGGGGCTCACGGTGCACGGCTGGACGTTCCGGGCCGAGAACCAGTTCCTGCCCGCCGACTTCCGCTCCAGCGCCGACCCCGCCGCCTACGGCGACCTGGACGGTGAGATCCGCGCGTTCGTCGCCGCCGGCATGGACGGCGTCTTCAGCGACCACCCCGGCATCGCCGCGGTGACCATCGACACGGTGACGCTCGCGGGCTGAGCCGGGACGACATCGCCGATTTCGGGCGGGGGATGCTGCGGCATCCCCCGCCCTTCGCCGTGCGCGCCACCTCCGCCTGGCAAAATGCGGAGGATGGGCGCCGCAGGGGGGCGGCGCTTTGGACGAAGGGACGAGTATGGCCATCGACGGCACCCCCGGGGCGGGACTGACGAAGGAACAGCTGGCGGAGGAGGTGACGCACCTCGCGACGCCCGACGTCCTTTCGACGCCGTTCGGCGACTTCGAGTTCTTCGACGGCGTGCCCAAGACCGACTCGGTGCGGTCGATCTTCGACGCACTCGACCTGCTGCGCGGCATCGACGCGTTCCTCACTGCGATGCCAGGAGCCTCGCTGGTCGCGATGCGGAACGGTCTGCGGACGGCGGGCGTGGATGCGCCCGACAAGATCGGCTACACCGACCCCCGGGCGAACTCCGGCGGCATCTTCCTCACCCCGAACACCGAGACGACCTATGGCACGACGTTCCTCGATCTGAAGGCCTGGGGGCCGACGGTCATCGAGGCGCCGCCGCAGTCGTTGTGCGTCGTCGACGACTTCTGGTTCCGGTACGTCGCCGACATGGGCATCGCCGGGCCCGATAAGGGCGCCGGCGGCAAGTACCTCTTCCTGCCGCCGGGTTACGACGGCGAGCGCCCGGAGGGGTACTACACGTACGATTCGCCGACCTACGCGAACTGGGTCGTGCTGCGCACCCTGGGCGGTGTTCCCGCGATGAAGGAGACGCGGATCTACCCGCTGAGCGAAGCCGACTCGCCCCGCGAGAACACCTTCCTGAACATCGCTCCCGTGCTGCAGAACACCGTGCACGCGAACGACTTCACGTTCTTCGAGGAGATCGCGCAGCTCGTTTCGGAGGAGCCGCCGACGGCGCTCGACCCCGAAAGAGCCGGCACCCTGGCCTCGATCGGACTCGTGCACGGCACGCCCTTCGAGCCCGACGCCCACCGGCGCGCCATCCTCGACGACGCCGCCCGCATCGGTGCGGCGATCTCGCGAGCGCTCGTCTACAAGCCGCGCGACCCCGACGCCTTCTTCTGGGAGGGCTCGTCGTGGAAGAACGCGTTCGTGGGCGGCAGCTACGAGTTCCTGCGCGGCGGCGCCCTCAATCTCGACGCCCGCACGCAGTTCCACTACTTCGCGACGGTGATCACGCCGGCGATGGCGCATGCGCAGGTGGGCTCCGGCTCGGCGTATGCGTACACCGCGGAGGATGCCGACGGCCACGCGCTCGACGGCTCCGCGACATACTCGCTGCGGATCCCGGCGGACCCGCCGGCGAAGAACTTCTGGGCGATCGACCTCTACGACACGCAGACCCGCTCGCTCCTGCAGTCCACGCCGTACCCCGCGCTCGCCAGCCTCTCGGGGACGGTGCAGTCCGAGGACGACGGCTCGTACGTGCTGTGGTTCTCGCCGACCGCGCCCGAGGGCAAGGAGGCGAACTGGATCCCCACGATCCCCGGCAAATCCTGGTTCCCCATGCTCCGGCTCTACGGACCGCTCGAGCCCTGGTTCGACAAGACGTGGCAGCTGCCCGAGCTCGTGAAGGGGGCTTGAACGCCGTGACCGACCTCGACGCCCTCGCCGCCGAGGCGTACCTCTACGGGTTCCCGCTGGTCTTCGACCTCGAGCAGGTCGTCCGCTACACGTCGACCGGCGTCGGCTCGAACCCGCGGGCGCCGTTCAACGCGTTCTCGCACGCGCGCACCCTGGCCACGGCCGCCGACACGTTCGTGTCGATCAACAACGACACCGTCTACTCGATGGCATCGCTCGACCTCGGGGTCGGGCCGGTCCGGCTCTCGGTGCCGGCGTCCGATCGGTATCACGTGCTGCAGTTCGTCGACGCCTGGACCGACAACTTCGCCTACGTCGGCACCCGTGGCACGGGCAACGATGCCGGCGAGTTCCTGATCGTCCCGCCGGGATGGGACGGGGATGCCGAGGGGTCGAACGTCATCCACTCGCCGACGCGAGTGGCGTCGATCGTCGGCCGCTGGTCCTGCTCGGGTGTCGAGGATCTGCCGGCCGTCCACGCGCTGCAGGACGCCACCACGTTGACGCCGCTCGATCCTGGTGCGGCGGCCACCGGGATTCCTGCGGTCGAGGCTCAGGGCGACGAGGTGCTCGACTTCTGGGAGAAGTACCGCGTGTGGTCGCAGGCCTTCCCTCCCGCTCCGCGCGACGAGGCGCTGCAGGCGTCGTTCGCGGCGCTCGGCCTCACCGGCGATGCGCCGGTCGGCAAGCTGAGCGACGAGCAGCGGGCCGCGTTGCGCGCCGGATTCCAGGGCGGAGCGGGCATGATCGCCACGGCGATGGCCGGTGCCGCCACCGGTGCGGAGCCGGGCGCCTGGTCGGCCACCCTCCACGTGTTCGACTACAACCTCGACTTCTTCGAGGTCGGCGCGATGGACGATCCCGCGTGGAAGATCGCCGATCCGAAGGTCCGGATCGTCGAGCGCGCCGTGGCGGCGAAGGCAGGGCTGTGGGGCAACCACGGGTACGAAGCCGCCTACGTCATGACGTTCCTCGACGGCGACGGGCAGCCGCTCACGGGTGAGCACGAGTACGAGCTGCAGCTGTCGCCGCCCCCGCCGGTCGGGGCGTTCTGGTCGGTCACGATGTACGCACTTCCGGAGTTCTACCTCGTCGCGAACGAGATCGACCGCTATTCGGTGGGCGATCGCACGCCCGGGATCATCACCGACGCCGACGGCGGCCTCACGATCCGCATCAGCCGCACGCGGCCGTCGGATCCGGATGCTGCGGCCAACTGGCTCCCGGCACCCGAGGGCGCGTTCCGCCCGATCCTGCGGATGTACATGCCGGGCGAGGCCGTGCTGAACGGCACCTACTCTCCGCCGCCGATCACCCGCCTCGACTGACGCTGCCCGCGCCCTCCCGACCGTGAAACGACAGTCGCGGGACGAGACCCCGGGGATCACCCAAGGTCTCGTCCCGCAACTGTCGTCTCACGGAAGCGGCGAGGCGCAGCGCTCGGCGCCAGGACGGGGGTGCGCCGGACCATCCGTCGCGCGGGGTCAGCGCACGCGGCGGCCGTGCGCGAGGTCGATGAGGCGCGAGAGCACGTCGCCGGCGCGCAGGCCGTTGTGTTCGTGCTCGCTCGTGATCCACGGGGTCACGCCGGGGAGGAGCCGTGCCGTCTCCATCGAGAACTCGAACGGCACATAGACGTCGTTGACGTACACCGCGGCGGCGCCGCGGGCGCCGGACGCGGCGAGCGCGTCGGCGTCGTAGAGCGACGGCCACTCGAACTCGGCGAGCGCGAGGGTCACGTCGCGCCACGGCTGGAACCCGGGCACGGTGTCGAGCCACTCCCGGCGCACGTGCTCGCCGGTGAAGAGCGTCGGGTCTTCGCGGAAGTCTGCGGGTTCGGTGCGCTCGGCCGACCACCGCGTGGCGTGGCCGTCGGCATAGCTGGACTCGTGGAAGACGTAGTACAGCGGGTTGCGGGCAGTGAACGGCATCGCCGCGGCGAGGTCGTGGCGGAAGGCGTTCGATCGCGGGTCGCGTTCGAGCAGACCCCACAGTGTCTGCCAGCCGTCGTCGGTGCCGAGCGCCGAGCCCACCGAGCGCACACGCGAGACCGAGGCGACCTCGCCGCCGGGCAGCACGAGCTCGCCGTCGACCGCGAGGTCGATCACGCGACGCATCGCGTCGCGGTGAGCGGGAAAGCGGCGGTAGTACTTCTCCGACTCGTCGCGCATCTTGTCGTACGTCACGGCGTAGACATCGTCGGGGTGGCGGCCCACGGCGCTCAGACCGCCGGTGATGTAGACGTGCTCGAGAGACGCGGCATCCGTCGAGAGATACGCCAGCGTGGTGAACCCGCCGAAGGACTGGCCCAGCACGCTCCACCGCTCGGCGCCCAGGTGCTGGCGCACCGCCTCGCCGTCGCGCACGATCGCGTCGGCGCGCAGGTGCGTGATGTACTCGGCGAGCTCGGACGGGTCGCGCTCGAGGTCGTCGTCGCCGACGGGTGTCGAAAGTCCCGTGCCGCGCTGGTCGAGCAGCACGACGCGGTAGTGCTCGAGCGCCGCGTCGAGCCACGACGGCCCCGACGGCGAGTGGAACGCGCGCGGCGCCTCGTGGCCCGGTCCGCCCTGCAGGAACACCAGATACGGCAGACTCTCGCCGCCCTCTCGCGTGACGACCGCCGCGTGGATGTCGATCGTGCGGGCGTCTGCCGGATCGCCCCACACCAGGGGGACCGTGAGGAAGTGGTCGTCGATGGTCAGATCCTGCATGCGGCGCGTCGTCACGGACATGGGAACGAGCCTAGGCGCCGTCGCCGACGTCGATCGTGGAACGGACGGTGACCGTGAAGTCGTCGACGTTGGGCAGATGGGAACGGATGCTGGATTCCGCCGCAGTGGCGAGGAACGAGGCATCCGTCTCCCGAGCGGCGATGACGATCGCGTCGCCCTGGAGGCGGTGTCCGACCCAGCGAAGGCGGACGCGGTCGATGCGCTCGACACCGTCGACGTGCTCGATCGCGTGCTCGGCGCGGTCGACGAGCTCGGGTTCGACGCCGTCGAGCAGCCGGCGGCCGACGCTGCGCACCGTGCCGATGAGCAGCACGAAGATCGCGGCTGCGATGAGGAGGCCGACGATGGGGTCGGCGAGCGGGAAGCCGAGCAGGACGCCGACGCCCCCGAGCACGACCGCGAGCGACGTGAAGCCGTCGGTGCGGGCGTGGACGCCGTCGGCGACGAGGGCCGCCGACCCGATGCGCCTGCCCACTCGGATGCGGTAGATCGCGACCGCCTCGTTGCCGGCGAATCCGATGACGCCCGCGGCGATCACCCACCCGAGGTTGTCGAGAGGCTGCGGGTGCAGGATGCGGTCGATCGCCTGCCAGGCCGCCACGACGGCCGACAGAGCGACGACGAACACGATGAACAGTCCTGCGAGGTCTTCGGCCCGGCCGAGTCCGTACGTGTAGCGACGGGAGGCCGCGCGACGGCCGAGCACGAACGCGATCCACAGCGGCACGGCCGTGAGGGCGTCGGAGAGGTTGTGGACCGTGTCGGCGAGGAGGGCGACCGAGCCGCTGAACGCGACGACGATCGCCTGCACGACCGTCGTCGCGAGCAGGATGACGAGGCTGATCTTCAGTGCGCGGACGCCGGCGGAGTGCGCCTCCATCGCGTCGTCGATCGCGTCGGCGGCGTCGTGGGAGTGCGGCACGAACAGCTCGTGCAGCACGCCGCGGAACCCTCCCGCGTGGGAGTGGTCGTGGGGGCCGTGGGAGTGGTCGTGGGGGCCGTGGTCGTGAGAGTGGTCGGTGCGGTGCCCGTGCTCGTCATGCGCGTGGTGCCCGGCGGTGTTCGCGCTCATTCGAGGGCACTGTCGGCGTGGTGGTGGCGGGGCGTACCGCCCAGCGAGTGCTCGGCCTGGTAGATCGCGTCGGCGACCAGGCGCGAGGCATGCTCGTTCTCGAGCCGGTAGAACACCCGCTGACCCTCCTGGCGGGTCGAGACGATGCGCGCGAGCCGGAGCTTGGCGAGATGCTGCGACACGGCCGCCGGGGACTTGTCGACGATGTCGGCGAGATGATTCACCGAGAGCTCCCCCGAGTCCTGCAGCGCGAGGACGATCCGCACCCGGGTGGCGTCGGCGAGCATCGCGAAGACCTCGACCGCGAGTTCGACGAAGGGACTGTCGACCGCGTATCCGGATCCCTGCTTATCTGCACTCATACGCAGATACTAGGACATCAAGATCCGTGGGAGAGCGCCTGAGATGACCGCCCCTCGTGACTCAGCCTCGCGTGCGGCGCTTGTCGCGCGACGGCACGAACCGGAACCGCCGCGGCCGCCGGGTCGCGCCCTGGGCGACGGGCGGCAGCACGATGGGCTGCGTGACGATCGCGTCGACGACCATCGAGCCGTCGGTCGGACCGATGACCGCGATGGGCGTGGTGGGCGTCGCGACCATGGGGGTGACCGGCTGCGTGGCGAGCTGACGGTGCGCGTGGATGTACGCGGGCACGAGCACGACCACAGCGCCCAGCCACGCGAGCGGGTTGCTCGCGGCGACGCCGATGAAACCGAAGATGCTGCCCAGCACGACGGCAGCGCCTACGCGCATCACGAGCTCGATGACGCCGGTCACGGTGGGGATGAGGGTGTGGCCGAGCCCCTGCAGAGCGCCGCGGAGCACGAACAGGATGCCGAGGATCCAGTAGGTCGCACCGTTGATGGCGAGCATCTGCGCGGCGAGGTCCACGACCTCTGCCGAGCCTTCGTCGATGAAGAGGCGCACCGTCATCGCGCCGAAGGCGATGAGCAGGGCACCGAGCACGATGGCCGCGCCCACCGACATCCACGTCGCCTCGATCACGCCGCGGCGGATGCGGTCGGGCCGGCCGCCGCCGTGGTTCTGCGCGACGAACATCGACACGGCGAGGCCGAGCGACTGCAGGAGGGCGACGGCGAGGCCGTCGACCCGGGATGCCGCGGTGTACGCGGCGACCGCGTCCGCGCCGAGCTCGTTCAGCGCGACCTGCACCGAGAGGGTTCCGATCGCGATGATCGAGGCCTGGAAGCCCATCGGCAGACCGAGGCGGAGGTGCTCCGCGAGCTCGGCCCTGCTGACACGCCAGTCGCCGCGGCGGACGTGGAGCACCGGCATCCGTCGCCGTACGAACTCGAGGCAGAGCAGCACCGAGATCGCCTGCGACACCACCGTCGCGAGCGCCGCCCCGCCCACGCCCCAGCCGAGCGGGCCGACCATGACGATGACGAGCGCGACGTTGAGCACGCACGCGAGCGTGAGGAAGACGAGCGGCGTGCGCGAGTCGCCGATGGCCCGGATGATCGCCGACAGGTAGTTGAAGAACATCATCGCGCCGGCGCCGAGGAAGCTGATCTGGGCGAAGACGATGGCGTCGTCCATGAGTTCAGCGGGCGTCTGTAGCAGCTCGAGCAGGGGCGCCGTCAGCAGCGGTGCGCCGACGGTGAGCAGGAGCGTGCAGATGCCGGTGAGGATCGTGCCCGACGCGACGGAACGGCGCACCGCGGCGTAGTCGCGCGCCCCGAAAGCCTGCGCCGTCGGGATCGCGAAGCCCGATGTGAGACCCCACGCGAACCCGAGCAGCAGGAACAGCATGCTGCCCGTCGCGCCCACCGCGGCCAGCGCGTCGACGCCGAGCTGGCGCCCCACGACGACGGCGTCGACGAAGTGGTACAGCTGCTGCACCACGTTGCCGATCAGCAGCGGGACGGAGAACAGGAGGATGACGCGCCAGGGGCGGCCCGTCGTCAGGGCGGTGGTCATGAGGGCGGCTCTTGAACGAGAAGACGAGGAGGGGGACGGATGCCGCGCCCGCAGGCGACGGAGAGGTGCCGAGTGGCAGCAGCCAGTGTATCGAATCGATTCGGAAGCGCCATCCTCAGCTCGGGCTCTTGCGCAAAACCTCGCGCGCCCCACCCGGGCAGCCCGCCTGGGTGACTCGTATTTTTGTTCGTATTTGAACTTCCTTCTCGTGGTGAGATTGGCTACGATATAGATCAGAGATTCGAAGATCGGGTGGGCCCGTTCAGGGCGTTTGGGGGGAGCGGTTCGGCCGCGGGCAGGTGTTGAGGCATATGCGCGTGACGCGCGGGAATCTCGGCCCACTCCTCCCTGACTGCGAGCCTCATGTCTGCGAATTCCGACCCCGGTGCTGACGGCGTCGCGCCCGAGTTCTTCCGGGTCGTGCGGCTGGTCGATGCGTTCGAGGCGGGGCGGAAGCGTCGATCGATGGACGATGCGGCAGAGATCCGGGTGCTGGCGGATGCTGCGGCCGCGGTCGCCGGGCCGGCCGATGCGACCCCGGAGCGCGCGCGGCGGGCGGAGCTGGACCGGCGTGCGCTGGTCGCCGATCTGGCGACGTCGACCCGGGTGTCGGAATGGACCGTGAACCGGCTGCTGTCGGAGGCCGCCGATCTGTGTGAGCGTTTCGCCGGGGGCGTGGAGGCGCTCGAGCGCGGGGAGATCTCCAGGCCGCACCTCTCGGTGATCCACGACGCCGGCGCCTCGATCGTCGACGACACCGCGCGAGCCGAGTTCGTCGGCCTGGCGCTCGAGCGCGCCGCGAACCTGACACCGGGACGCCTGGCCGCGGTGCTGCGGGTGATCGCCGAACGCTTCTTGGAGCGAACCCTCGAGGAGCGCCACAAAGAAGCAGCCGCCGGGCGTCGCATCGAAGTGGTCGATCTGCCCGACGAGATGGCCGCGCTGACGGCGATCATGCCGGCGACGCTGGCGCACGGCATCGAGGACCGCCTCACGCAGCAGGCCCGCTCGGTCATCACCGCACGGGGCAACGGCGAGAGTGACGGCGACGGCGACGGCGACGGCGACGGCGACGGCGACGGCGAAAGCCTCGACGATCACGTCGAGATCGACGAGCGCACGATGGACCAGCTCCGCGTCGACATCTTCACCGACACCCTGCTCACCGCCGGACCTGAGGACTGCGTCGCCGGCACCGGCCTCCGCGCGATCCGCGCCACCGTCCAGGTCACCATCCCGGTGCTCACCATGACCGGCGCATCCACCGAGCCCGCCCTGCTCGCCGGCTACGGCCCGATCGACCCCGACACCGCCCGGATCCTCGCCGCCGGCGCCGTCGGCTGGGAACGTGTGATGACCTCCCCGGTCACGGGCAGCGTCCTCGCCGTCGACCGCTACCGCCCCGGGCCCGCGCTGAACCGGTTCCTCGCCGCGCGGGACGAGCACTGCCGATTCCCCGGCTGCCGCCGCCCGGTATGGCGGTGCGACGTCGACCACACGATTCCCGCCGCCGAAGGCGGACCCACGCACCACGCGAACCTCGCGCACCTGTGCCGACGCCATCACACCCTGAAGGGCGTCACGGCGTGGTCGGTCGAGCAGGTCTCGCCCGGCGTTCTGATCTGGACCAGCCCGTCAGGGCGAAGGCACACCGACCGCCCCGAGCCGACCGTGAGATTCACCTCCGACGAGACCGCCACACACCTCCGCACGATGATGCGCGAACCCTGGCTCTTCCCTGCTGACGACCGACCCGGATCCCCTGCGGCGCCACCCTTCTGACGCGGATGCCCCAGGTCTCGGCGCGTCTGTTCACCTCACCGACCTGAGCCGACGAGATTCACCCGCTTCCTGTGCGATCGGGCGCGCGTCATCCCCTGCGGACGCGCTTCGCATGGGCTGCCGGCCGACCTCCGTGATCCTGCGCCGGCGAAACGACACTCGACGGCGCAGCCCGGTGACGAGCACACCTCCGACCAGGAGCATGCCGCCGATGATCTCGGCGGGCGTGGGGATCTGGCCGAGCAGCAGCGCGGCCGATGCCATCGCGACCACGGGCGCGAGCAGCACCCACGGCACGACGGCCGCGGAGGGATTGCGAGCCAGCAGGCTGTTCCAGATCGAGTAGCCGATGATCGTGCACAGCACCGCGGTGTAGAGCGTCGACAGCAAGGACTGCCAGCCGAATGCGGCGATGCCCGACGAGATCGCCCCCGGCCCCTCGACGACGAACGACAGCATCAGGGCGGGGACGGGCACCACGAGCGCCGACCACACGGTGAGCGACAGCGACCCGAGCCGCCCGGGCCCGCTGACCACCCCGGCGCGGCGGGAGATCACGTTCCCGATCCCCCACGAGAATGCCGCGGCAAGGGCCAGCGCCACCGCGAGCGCGGGCGCATCGCCACCGCGACCGGCCGCCACGATCGCGAGCCCGACGATGCCGAGTCCGATTCCGGCGATCTGCGGGACAGTCGGGCGCTCGCGCAGCACGGCGGCGGCGATGAGGATGGTGAACACCGCCTGCGCCTGCAGCACCAGGGCGGCGAGCCCCGGCTGCAGCCCGAGTGCCATCGACGTGTACAGGAGCCCGAACTGCCCGAGGCTCATGAACAGCCCCACGCCGATGACCGGGCGCCACGAGGTGCGGGGCCGCGGGACGACGAAGACCGCGAGCGCGACCACCAGGAAACGGATCGCGACGAACAGCAGGGGCGGCACGCCCTTCATCCCCCAGTCGATCACGACGAAGTTGAATCCCCAGAACGATGCGACGGTCGCCGCCAGCACCATGTCGCGTCTCTTCACGACTTCTACTTCACCGCACCAGTGGATGAAGCACCAGCGATGCTTTTCTCATGAATCGATGTAGCGTTGCTTCATGATCGATCTTGAAGCCGTCGTCTCGCTTCGCGCGGTCGCCACGCAGGGCAGCGTGGTCGCCGCGGCGACGAGCCTGGGCTACACCCCGTCGGCGGTGTCTCAGCAGGTCAAGCGACTCGAGCGCGAGACCGGTATCGCCCTCCTCGAACGTGCGGGACGCGGAGTGATCCTCACGGAAGCGGGGACGCGTCTCGTCGTCGCATCGACGCCGATCCTCGCCGACCTCGAACGGCTCCGCGCCGATCTCCAGCTCACCGCGGGGCCGGACGATCAGGTTGTGGGCGAGATCAGGCTCGCCGCGTTCTCGACCGTCGTGCGCGGACTGGTCATCCCGGTCCTCGGCGACCTCGCGGCGCAGCATCCCGATCTCTCCGTGCCCCTGCGTGAGAGCGAGCCGTGGGAGACGATCGCGCTCGTGGCCTCAGGCCAGCGCGACCTCGGCATCGTGCACCGCTGGGGCGGGGTCGCGCTGGCGATGCCCGATCACCTCGTCTCGACACCGCTGTTCACGGACGTCGCCGACGTCATCCTGCATCGTGACCATCCGCTCGCCGGCCGCACGGTGCTGCACCCCGACGAGCTGGCGGGGGAGACGTGGGTCGCGACGTTCGAGGCGACGATCTGCCGCCAGTGGCTGCGTCGGCTCTTCGACGGCGTCCCCAACGCCCCGCGCATCGTGCACGAGTCGATGGAGTTCCAGAACCACCTCGAACTGGCGCGCGCGGGCCGCGCGGTGGCACTGGTGCCCCGGCTCGGCCGCGGCGACCTCGGGCCCGACCTGGTCGCGATCCCGACCGTCGAACCGGCGTCGACGCGCGACGTCCGCGCGGTGCATCGCCGCACTCAGGAGGATTCCCCGGCCCTGCGCGCCACGCTCGACGCGTTCGTGGAGCACGCGCGCTCCCTGTGACCGCGGGGTGGCTCAGGTCGCGGCCACGCGCTCGGAGCGCAGGGGCGAGAACCACGCCAGCAGCGCCGCGATCGCGAAGACCACGGCGACGGCGATGAGCGTCCAGCGGTCGCCGACGAGCGCGATCGCAGCGCCGCCGGCGAACGCGCCGATCGCCGCCGCGGTGCGATTGGCCGAGCGGATGTTCGCATTCACGCGGCCGAGCAGGAGGTCGGGGGTGACCGTCTGTCGCAGGGCCATCTCGTTGGCGTTCTCGACACCGCCCGCGAGCCCGTGGAGCGCGAGCGCGACGAAGAGGAGCGCGGGTCCGGCGGGGACCCAGGCCGCCACCGCGGCGAGCGCCCACGCGATCGGGTACAGCGCCCGCGCCACGACGATCGTCCGGCCGATGCCCAGCCACTCGCCGATCCGGGCCGCGAACGTCGCCCCGACCAGCGCACACGATCCCGCGACCGCGAGCAGCAGGCCGAACGTGAACGCCGTGAACCCGAGCGAGCGCAGCGCCAGCAGCGACAGCACCGTGAGCGCCAGGCCGTTGGCGAAGAACCACACGTGCGTCGACACGGCGAGCGGGCCGAGGGTGCGGTGCGCGTACGCCCACCGGAGGCCCTCGCGGATCTCGCGGCCGAGATGCCGATCGCGCCGCCGCTCACGGGTCTCCTCGACGCGGATGCTCGCGTTCAGCGCGGCGTCCACGATGTAGCTGATCGCGTCGACGAGCAGCGCGATCGGCGCACCGAGCAGCGCCACGAGGCCACCGCCGATGGCCGGACCGAGCGTCTGGGCCGCGGCATCCGTCTGATCCAGTCGCGCGTTCGCGACGACGAGCCGGAAGCGGGGCACGAGCCGGGGGAGGAAGGACTGCGTCGCTGCGAAGCCGAAGACGGAGAACGCGCCGAACAGCAGCAGCAGCACGACGAGCATCCAGATCTCGAGCGCGCCGACGAGCCACAGCACGGGGATCGCACCGAGCGACACGGCCCGCCCCACGCTCGCCCATACGAGGATGGGCCGGCGACGCCAGCGGTCGGTGTACGCACCGGCGAAGAGCCCGAGCACGGCGTACGGCACGAACTGCGCCGCGCCGACGATGCCGACCTCGAACGGCGTCGCGTGCAGCAGCTGCACCACGAGCACCGGCATCGCGACGGCGGTGACCGCGGTGCCGAACGAGCTGATGGCCGCCGCGGTCCAGAAGCGCGCGAACGACGACCGGGGTGCCGGCCCGCGCCCACCCTCCACCGGATCGCTCACGACCGCCGCTCCGGCGAGGTCACCCCCATCCACCACGTCCTCATCATGCCCCGGGCGGGCCGTCGAGCACCGTCGGGACGTACTCGAGCAGCTGGATGCGCCCGTCGAACGTGCGTGCCTCCACCAGATCCAGGCGTACGTCGGGGTAGCCGTCGAAGATCCGGTCCTGTCCGGTTGCGCCCGTGATCACCGGGAACACGCCCACCCGGTAGCGGTCGACGAGCCCCGCCAGAAGCAGCGACCGGCAGAGGGCGACACTGCCGAGCGTGCGCAGGGGGCGGTCGGAGTCCTCCTTCAGCCGCCGGACGAACGCGACCGCATCCTCGCGGACGAGCGTCGTGTTCTCCCACGCGAGAGGCTCCTCGAGCGTGGACGAGAAGACGTACTTCTGAATGCCGCCGAGCATGTCGGTGCCCTCCTCGCCGCCGGCGGTGAGCTCCGACATGAGGCGGTACGTCGTCGCCCCCATGAGAAGCGGATCGTCCTTGTCAGGCGACTCGGCGAGCCAGCCCAGGTACTCGGGACCTTCCATCCCCCAGAAACCCGGCCACCCCTCCGCGGCGCCGTAGCCGTCGAGCGAGATGATGAAGTCGACCGTCACGGTCTGCACGGGACTCTCCTTCGTGTCCGGTTCTCGCCGCGTTCTGCGGGAGTTCTTTTCTCGAGCGGATGCCTCGACCCGAGCCTATGCGCCGCCTCCACGCGACGACACCCCCGCGTCGCGCACCGAACCCATCGCGGAATCGGGGGCGGTCTGACATGATTTCTCCCACCGCAGATTGGAAGCTTTCGTGAAGCAGCCATCAGAGGGTTCTTCACCGGTCGCGCCGATACCCCGCTACCGGCGCACGTTCGCGGGGGTTGTCGGGGGCCTCGTCGGTCTGCTCTCGCTCAGCGTCATCGCGGGGGTGCTGGTGGTCGCGCCGCTCGCGCCGGCCATCGCGATCGGCGGGCACGCGGCCAGCAGCGCGGTGTCGCTGTTCGACAACATGCCGAGCTACCTCGAGATCGACCGCCTCATGCTGCCGACGACGATCTACGCCCGTGACCCGTCGACCGGGCAGGACGTCGAACTGACGTCGTTCTACGACCAGAACCGCGAGCCCGTCGCGTTCGACCAGGTGTCGCTCGTCATGTACGACGCGATCCTCGCCTCCGAGGACCCCCGGTACTACGAGCACGGCGGGGTCGACATCATGGGCACCACCCGCGCCCTGATCAAGAACGCGCAGGGCGGTCAGACGCAGGGTGGTTCCTCGATCAGTCAGCAGTACGTGAAGAACGTGCTGGTCCAGCGCTGCGAACGCGACGCCGAGACGGTGTTCGAGACGAACGAGGCGGGTGAGACGGTCGTCGACGAGAACGGCGCCGCCGTCGTGAAGATGACTCGCGACCAGGTGCTGCAGCAGTGCTGGCTCGACGCCACGCAGGCGGACGGCACAGCGGGCTACGAACGCAAGCTGCAGGAGATCCGCTACGCCGTGCAGCTCGAGCAGAAGTACTCGAAGAACGACATCCTGCTGGGCTATCTCAACATCGCCAACTTCGGCGGCACGACCTACGGCATCGAGGCGGCCGCCCGCTACTACTTCAGCACCACGGCCGCCCAGCTCACACTGACACAGGCGGCGACCCTCGCCGGCATCGTGCAGAACCCCAACACGTTCCGGATCGACCGCGCACAGGGCTCGATCTTCGGGGGCGACGGCACCAGGTACAACAAGGCCGCCGACGGCTCGGTGGACGACGTGACCCCCGGCACCCTGGCGGGCCTGGACACCCTCCTCGCCGACGGCGCGATCACGCCGGAGCAGTACCTCGCGGCCGGAGACGCCTACAGTGCCACCAAGGGGCGGCAGCTCTACGTGCTCGACCGGATGCGCGAGGACGGCCGCATCACCGCCGATCAGTACGTCGCCGCGGCGATCGAGCCGATCACCCCCGCGCTGCAGCTGCCGCCCACCCGGTGCGGATCCAGCGCGGCCCCGTTCTTCTGCCAGTACGTGGTGAACACCGTGCAATCGGACCCGGACTACGCGAGCGCGTTCGGCGCGACGCCGGAGGACCGGCAGAAGTCGCTGACACGCGAGGGCCTGAACATCTACACGACGCTGGACTGGAACCTGCAGAACGCGTCGCAGGACGCCATGCACCGCTACGCGCCCGAGACCGTGGCGGGAATGTCGTTCGGGTCGGCCTCGGTGAGCATCGAGGTCAACACGGGGCGCATCCTCGCGATCAGTCAGAACAACCGGTTCACGGAGGACCGCGACCTCGCCCTCACCGACCCGGTGTACAGCTCGCTCGTCTACGCCGGCGACATGATGCACGGGGTCTCGACGGGATTCCCGACCGGATCGACCTTCAAGCTGTTCACCCTCGTCGACTGGCTCGAGACCGGGCACACGTTGTCCGACACCGTCAACGGCACGTTGCGGGCCATCCCTCGTCTTCGCGACCGCTGCGCGGGCACCTGGGTCAATCGCGAGAACCACGTCGTGCGCAACTTCGGCGGCGCCCCCGGCTACGTGGGAACGCCGATGCAGTTCACGGCGCAGTCCCTCAACAGCGGCTTCCTCGGCATGGCGGAGCAGCTCGACATGTGCGACATCGAGAACGTCGCAGCCCGCATGGGCGTCGCCCGCGGCGACGGCGACCCCGTGGACCTCGACGGCTCTTCTTCGATCATCGGGACCAACAACATCGCCCCCGTCGCGATGGCGGGGGCGTTCGCGACCGTCGCGAACAACGGCGTCTACTGCATGCCGCGCGTGATCGAGCGCGTGGTCAACGCCGACGGCACCGAGCTTCCGGTCCCGGGCAACCGGTGCACCCAGGCCATCAGTCCCGAGGTGGCGGCGGCCACCGCGTTCGCACTGCAGGGCGTCATGCGTCCGGGCGGCACCGGGTCGGGCGGCAACCCCAACGACGGCACGCCGGTGCTGGGCAAGACCGGAACGCACGAGAACATCCAGACGTGGCTGGTCGAGTCGAGCACGCGGGTGACGACCGCCGTGTGGGTCGGGAACACGACCGGCTACGGCGACGTGTTCCGGTCCTTCCACAACGGCCGCGCACTGTCGACGATCCGCTTGCCGATGACCCGCGACATCCAGGCGGCCGCCAACCAGCTCTACGGGGGCGGTGGCTTCGCCGCGCCACCCGCCGACCTGGTGCGCCGCGCCGCGCCACCGCCGCGCCCGGGTCCCGCACCCGCTCCCGGTCCGGACCAGCCGCCCGACGGCAACGGGAACGGCAACGGGAACGGCAACGGCAACGGCAACGGCAACGGGAACGGGAACGACTGAGCACGGGCAGGGCCGGTGCGCGTGCGCGGACCTTCGGCCGCAGCATCCGTTCTCCCGATCGTGTATCTGGCGAGCACCGTCGCGACTCTCGGTACCTCGGAACATCCGTTTCGCACGTCCGTTTCCTTGGGGAGGAAAGCCCATGTCTCGAACCGCCGGCCGACGCCGCAGCTTCACGAAGCTCGCAGCCGGCCTGACCGCGACCGCGGCGCTCACCGTGACGACACTCGTCGTCAGTGCGCTGCCCGCCGCCGCGTTCAAGCCGTACACCCACAACGCCACCGCCGAGAACGCCTACGACGACGTCACCGACGACGGGAAGGTGACCATCGAGGGCACCGAGTACACCGTCCGCGGCGACATCGTCACGGCCCTGCGCAACCAGCCGGCCGCGTACAACGCGGGCGTGATCGGTCCCGACGGGTTCCCCGACCTGGCCTACGGGCAGTCGGCGATCCACCCCGACGAGACCGGCAAGTGGCTGCAGCACGTCATGACCGAGGCGTGGGACGCGCAGGACGACGCCGGCCGCAGCGCCGCCGAGAAGCAGCAGATCCTCGCGTTCGCGTACGGCTTCATGACGCATGCCGCCGGCGACATGTGGGCGCACACGCTGATCAATCAGGTCGCGGAGGGCGTCTTCCCCGGCGTCGGCGAGATCCTCGACCTCGAGGACCCGACCGCGCTGGAGATCGCCCTGCGCCACGTGATCGCCGAGGGCTACGTCGGCGATGCGACGGCGGGCTTCGACGGCAACTCGCTGCGTTCGCAGGTCGCGGGCGAGACCGACGAGACCGGACCCGAGTACAGCAACGACTCCACACCGGCGTTCGAGTACTCGGCGCCGACCGCGTGGATCTACGACACCCTCGTCGACCCGAACAACCCGCTGCCGGTCGGCACGTGCGGCGACGGTGTCGACGACGACGGCGACGGGACGGCGGATGATGGATGCCCCGGCCTGGCGTACACCGTGGGCGACGAGCCCGAGCCGAACCGAGGCCCGCTCATCGACTACTTCATCGACCTCAAGGCCACGCTGCAGGTCGAGCGCGCGGCGATGCAGAAGGACCTCGACTACGAGGACTGCAACATCGTCGACTGGGACTGCTACGAAGTGGTCGAGAACGTCACGGTCGACACGGTGCGCGGCGTGACCGTCACACCGGTCACCGTGCAGGAATGCCGGGCGGAGTACTTCTGCGTCACGAGCCCGATCGACGAGGCCGACGACGCCATCGTCAACCCCGCGATCATCGCCTACCTCGACGCCTGGATCGCCGACATCGAGCGGGGCCTGCGGCACTGGCCCGAACTCGGTGAGGCGCTCTCTAAGACGCTCTTCGACGCCGGCACGTTCCGCGATGCGCAGAACTTCCTCTGCGACGGCGACGCCGAAGAAGGCGAGACCGACGAGGTGCTCGACACCGACCGCGCGAAGTGCGAGGACGGCATCGGCATCTTCCAGGTGGCCGGCTACACGCTCGGCGGTCTGAACGACAGCGACAAGCCCGGCTTCATCAACGAGTACCTGCTGTCGATGCTCGGGGCTCCCGACTTCGTCGGCGAGGTCGTCGAGGAGGGCGGCGCGGTCTTCCTGTGGCTGCAGGATCTGCTGCAGTCGATCATGCCCGACATCGACTTCCTCGATCCGCTCGTCGCCGACGCCAAGGAGCTCGTCCTCGAGCTCGCCTCGGAGGCGCTCGGCTTCGACGTCGAGCTGCTGTCGGACTTCCTCAAGAGTCCGACGCACTGGATGGAGGTCGGCTCGGCCGACATCGACGTGCCCTTCTCCGACGACGACGTGCACGTGGACCTGTTCGACGACGGCGACCGCGAGTACCTCGACGCCGTCATGGGTCTCGTCGACCCGCTGGTCGGCGACCAGGTCGAGCTGCCGGACGGCACGGTGGTGCCGTCGTCCCGCCTGAAGGACAGCGCCGAGTGGACGCTCGAGGACTTCGAGCCCGCGTACGACGCCGTGCAGATGTCGAAGCTGCTCCTCCTGGACGCGAACGGCCTCAACCAGGTCATCGCCGACCACCGCAGCCCCGGCCTTCTGCCGAGCGTGTCGACGGCGATCTACACGGATCCCGCGGGTCGCCCCGCGAACGTCATGATCGACGGGCTCGACGGGCAGCCGTGGCTGCGGAGCATCGACTCCGACCATTCCTGGCGCGCCGACCGGCTGCCGGTCTTCGACTCGCCCGACCCGGGCCACAGCTCGGAGGACGAACCCCAGTACGCCGGCACCGGCCAGATGCCGCTGTGGGAGTCGTGCGTCGCGCGCTCGACCTTCCGCGACGTGTTCCGCGACTGGGAGAACGGCGCCTGGTACCTGCCGGGGAAGAACTTCCCCGACCACGGCGACGCCCCGAGCGCGCCGGCGTGGATCGCCGGGTCGCTCGGCGCGGACTTCCAGATCACCGGTGACGAAGCCGTCGTCTCAGGCGTGCAGTGGGTGGGCGTGGACCACACGTTCACCGTCACCGCCGCCGACGACTCCTTCACACCGGAGTCGCTGACGACGGCGTACGCCGTCCACCCCGCCGGCTCCGAGCCGACGTGGACGACGGTCAACGGTGCGGTCGCCGAGTTCGCCCTTCCGGCGGACGCCGACGAGAACCTGGAGTGGGTCATCGAGTGGACGGCGTCGAGCGAGTGCGAGACGGTCACCGGAAGCCAGACGGTCCGCGTCGACCGCACGGCGCCGGTCGTCGACCTGAGTCAGCCGGCGGCCACCGGCTACGACACCGACGACTTCGCGAGCGTGCAGTACACGATCACGGATTCGCTGAGCGGGGTCGAGTCGCAGTCCGTGACGTTCGATGGCACCGAGGTGCCGACGGGCCACGTGCTCGACATGTTCACGCTCGACACCGGTGCGCACACGGCGGTGGCGACGGCGACCGACTTCGTCGGCAACACCGGCACGGCCACCCGGACGTTCACGCTGCTGGCCACGACCGAGTCGCTCAGCAACAACCTCACCCGGGCCGTCGCCGAGAAGCTCGTGACAGACCCCAAGGTCGAGAAGGGTCTGCGCGACAAGCTCGACGCGGCGCTCAAGAGCCACGCGACGGGCAAGCACCCGACCGAGGTGAACCAGCTCGGCGCAGTCGTGCAGCAGCTGGAGGGTCAGCGCGGCAAGGGCGTGAATGCGGTGTTCGCACAGCGCATGATCGGCTGGACGAACGATCTGATCGCCGTCCACTGACCCGGTGAGACACCGAGGCGGCCGGTCGGGACTTCCCGGCCGGCCGCTTCCACGCGTCTACCCGAAGTCGCCCGGGGCCATGTCGGTGAAGCGCGAGAAGTGGCCCTGGAAGGCGACGGTGATCGTGTCGGTGGGGCCGTTGCGGTGCTTCGCGACGATGAGGTCGGCCTCGCCGGCGCGCGGCGAGTCCTTCTCGTAGGCGGCCTCGCGGTGCAGGAGCACCACCATGTCGGCGTCCTGCTCGATCGAGCCCGACTCGCGGAGGTCGCTCAGCGCCGGCTTCTTGTCGGCGCGCTGCTCGGCACCACGGTTCAGCTGCGACAGCGCGATGACCGGCACGCCCAGCTCCTTCGCGAGCAGCTTGAGGGCCCGCGAGAACTCGGAGACCTCCTGCTGACGCGACTCGACGCGCTTGCCCGAGGTCATCAGCTGCAGGTAGTCGATGACGACGAGCTTGAGGCCCGCACGCTGCTTGAGCCGGCGGCACTTCGCGCGGATCTCGACGAGCGTCATGTTGGGGCTGTCGTCGATGTACAGCGGCGCGTCGTTGATGCGGCCGCGGGTCGCGGCGACGGTGGTCCAGTCGCGCGAGTCGAGCGTGCCCTTGCGCATCGACTGCAGGGGGATCGCACCCTCGGCACTGAGCAGGCGCATCGCGATCTCGCTGCGCCCCATCTCGAGCGAGAAGAAGATCGTCGGCATGTTGGCCTTGATCGCCGCCGAACGTGCGAAGTCGAGCGCGAGCGTCGACTTACCCATCGCGGGTCGCGCCGCGATGATGATCATCTGACCCGGGTGCAGACCGTTGGTCAGCGCGTCGAGACCCGAGAAGCCGGTCGGGATGCCGGTCATCTGGCCGTCGCGACCGCGCGCGGCCTCGATCTCTTCCACCGCGGCATCCACCGCGATCGTGAGCGGGACGTAGTCCTCTGCCTGCTCCGCGCCGGTCACCGAGTAGATCTCGGCCTGCGCGTTGTTGACGAGGTCGAGCGCCTCACCCTGACCCGAGTACCCCATCTGCACGATGCGGGTGCCGGCGTCGACGAGGCGGCGCAGCAGCGCACGCTCCGACACGATCGAGGCGTAGTAGCCGGCGTTCGCGGCGGTCGGCACGATCGAGGTGAGCGTGTGCAGGTAGTCGGCGCCGCCGGCGCGCTGCAGCTCGCCCGTCTTGATGAGCTCGTCGGTGACGGCGACGACGTCCGTCGGCTCACCGTGCGAATACAGGGTGAGGATCGCCTCGAAGATCAGCTCGTGCTTGGGCACGTAGAAGTCGGTGCCGCGCAGCGTCTCGATGACGTCGGCGACGGCGTCCTTCGACAGCAGCATTCCGCCCAGTGCGCTCTGCTCGGCGAGCAGATCGTGCGGGGGAGTGCGCTCGAAGTCGCGAGGGCCCCCCATGCGCTCTTCGGAGATGTCGGCGATCGACATAGGCTGCGAGTCCTCCCTACCGTTGTTCACATCATCCGAGCTCTCTCGGCGGTACCGGGACGGCTCGCCGAGTCGGCGCGCCTGAGCACGAGCGACCAGCGAGATGCCACGGCATCTCGCCCCCCGCTTGATTCCGCCGTGCGATCGCGGCCACCGTCGCGTCACCTGACCCAGCACGGAGGCGCGACGCCCGAATGGGCCGCACCCCACGCTAAGGATGGCCCCCGACAGTCGCAACACACCCTGTGGATAACTTTGTGGAGAGTGGGGGAGAAACGCCGTAGCTCCTGTGAACAACCCCTGTGGAGAACCCACCGTCCTTCTGGGGGTTATGTCGCCGAAATCGCCGCTGACCAGGGCCTGCCCAATCCACAGCCTGTGGAGAGAGATGTGGTTGAAGTCCGGGTTGAAGGTTTACTCGCGAACACTGTCCTGTGCACAATCGCCCGCAGCCCCCGCTGTCTCCGGATGCTGCCCCGAGACAAAGGGACTTACCGTCCAAACGGGTCTGGACAGACCGAATCGGCGAGGAGTACTCTCGGGGGTCCAGGCACCCTCACGCACGATCCATCCGGAACGTGCGGCTCTTTCGTCGTGGGAGGTGAACGTGGAGATCGCAACCTCGCAGCTGCCGAGGATCGTGCGGCTGGCCCTCATCGGGGCCGCGACCGCGTTCGCCTGGCTCGTCGTCTCGCTGGTCCTCGGCCTCGGCCTCGGACAGGCGCATGCCGACGAGCCCGACGACGCAGGAGCGCTCGGGGGTGCCCTCGGCGCCGTGACCTCGCTGGTCGACACGACCGCGTCGACGGTCACCGGCACCGTCTCGACCGTCACGACCGGCGTGAGCAACGCGGTGAACAACGTGGTCGCCGCCGCTCCCGCTCCTGTGCAGCAGCCCGTGAGCCAGGTCGTGCAGACCGTCGGCTCGGTCGTCACGACGGTGACCCAGCCGGTCTCGGAGGCCGTCTCCGGCGGTGTCGTGAGCGAGATCGCCAAGCCGGTCGTCGACCTCGTCACCGAGGTGCCGATCGTCGGCGGGATCGTCTCGGGCGTCGGCCTCGACGATGCCGTGAGCGACCTCGGCGGCACGGTCGACGCGACACTGGGCGGTCTGGTCGGCGCCATCGACGGGACTGGCTCGACGATCGGCCAGCCGCCGGCGACCGTCCCGGGTCTGCCCGCACTTCCCGCGATCCCGCATCTTCCGGGCCTTCTCGACAGCCCGGCCGACTCTTCGGCGCCGACCGCGATCGCACTTCCCGCCGCGCGGACGGATGCTGCCGCGGCCCTTTTCACGACGACAGCGGGTGCGCTCGGGCACTGGGCCGCGGCATCCGTCACCGAAGCGGCCACGCGCGCCGCTCTCGTCATGTCTTCCGCCGCGCTGGTCGCAGGCGGACTCTTCGGCTCCGCAGGCGGACTCTGCCTGTCGATCGCTTCCGCGGGACCCGGTGGTGCGGGTCCCGGCGCCTGGGCGCTCGCTGCCCTCCTTCCGCTCGTCGCACACCGTGCCTGGGTGCGCCGAGCAGGACCGCAGGACGAGCACGCGCCGCCGGCGCCCGCCGGCTCCACCGACGTCTCCCCCGACTGATCGGCTCGCCGCCGCTTCTGCTCACCCGAGCGTGAGCGGCAGAGCATCAGCGCGCCCTCCGCGCTGAGCAGTGCGACCCTTCCGCGCTGCGAACCGATCAATTCACAAAGGGGAACATCATGCGCACTTTCTGCAAGCGCGCCCTCTTGGGCACGCTCCTGGCCGGCGGCATCACGCTGCTCGGCGCGACGGTCGCCAACGCGGCCGAACCACCATCGGATCCGGACCTTCTGTCGTCGGTGGTCGCCGACAACGGGCTCGTCGACTCGATCGTCGGCGACGGCATCGTCGAGCCGCTGCTGGGCGATGACGGCGGTCTCGACCCCGTCGCCGACGCCGCAGCCGCGGTCGTGAACGACGTCACCGACACCACCGCCGGCACGGCCGTCGTCAACACCCTCGTCGGCGACGGCGGCGCACTCGATGATGTCGTCGGCGACGGCGCCCTCGTCGAGGGCGGAACCGTCGGCACCCTCGCCGCAAACGGTGATGCCGTCATCGACGACGTCGCCGCGGGTGCCATCCAGGCCGCCGTCACGGATCTCGGAACGACGGTCCAGGATCTCGGCTCCGATGTCGGACAGACCATCACCGATGCAGCGGCCAACACCGACGATCAGGTCGTCGACGGCCTCGTGCACGACGCGCTCACGGACGCGGTGGGTGTGCTGTCGGGCGACACGGCGATCACCGGCGCCGATGGCCTGGTCCAGCACGCAGGGGAGAACACCGGCGACGCCATCGACACGACGGGCCTGCTCGAAGACGCCCTCGAGCAGACGCTCGAAGGCGGCCCCGCGTCGACCCCGGCCACTCCGGTCGCGGACGCGGACGGCCTGCTGACCGGTCTGACCGAGAACGACGGCATCGTCGACGGTCTCCTCGGCGACAGCGTGCTCGATCCAGTCCTCGGCGACGACGGCGCGCTCGCGCCGCTCACGGATCCGGTCGGCGACCTCCTCGATGGCGTCACCGATACGACCGCGGGCACCGGCATCCTGGATGGCCTGCTCGGTGACGAGTCCGGTCTGAACGATGTCGTCGGCGACGGCATCCTGGTCGAGGGCGGACTCGTCGGCAACCTCGTCGACAACGGGGACAACCTCGTTGACGATCTGCTCGACGGCGACCTCGACGGCGCCGTCGACGACCTCGGCAACACGGTGGCCGTCCTGGGTGCCGACCTCGGCACCACGGTGACCAACGCCACGGAGAACACCGCCGACCAGGTGCTCGATTCTCTGGTGAACGACGCGCTGGGCGACGTCGGCACGGTCCTCGACGAACTGGTGAGCGGCGGCGACGTGCTCGGCGCCGTCTCCGGCACGGTGCAGAACGCCGGAGACAACGTGGCGGACGCGGTGGACGACACCGGACTGGTCGACGATCTGCTCACCGACCTGCTCGGCGACACGGACGTGACCGGGCCGGTCGATCCGACGGACCCCACCGATCCGACGGACCCGACCGATCCCACCGATCCGACGGACCCGACCGATCCCACCGATCCGACGGACCCGACCAGCCCCACCGGCCCCGGTGACGGCGGCACGGGAGGCACCGACGGCACGACCGGCTCGGCGGCCGCGGTCACGGGCTCGGCGGCTACGGCCGGCACCGCCACTCAGCTCGCCACGACGGGAGGGACGGGTGTGATGCCGTTCCTGCTGCTCGCGCTCTCGCTGCTCGCAGCGGGCGCCATCGCACGCGCGTCGCGGCGGCGCTCCGCGTGAGTCGACGGGGCGGGTCGACGTACCCCAGGCGTCCCTCGCCCCCACCCGCGTGAGCGCGCGGGAGGGCCGTCCCCCAGCGGCCCTCCCGCCCTCAACGCCCCCGATCGCGAGAGCCGGCTCTGCCTGGACCGCGCCCCGCGATCGGGGGTACACACCATCTCCGCAGTCCGGTGTCCCGGCACAATGCCTGGACCGGGGCGACGTACTCGGAGATGTCACGAGCGGATGCCGCGACCCGGGGGGCTCGCGGCATCCGCCTCGTCATGCCTGCTCGAGCCGCGCACATCCGACGCGTTGCGCGCCTCCCCACTCCTCGCCAGAGTGGAGGGATGCCGCTGCCCGAGCCCTATCGCCTGGCCCCCGTCGACGCCGACCGGCTGGAGGACGTCCTCCGCCTCGACACCTGGGCCTTCCCCACCGAGCGCTCCGTCGAGGCGCTGCGGGAGCTCCCGAGCCCGCTCAGCTGGGATCGCACCTACGGGATCACGCGCGTCGACGACGACGAGGTGCTCGCCGGCTTCCACGGCGCCTATCCGCTGCGCGCCTACCCCGTCCCCGGCGCCGAGGTCGCGTGCGGCTGGCTCACCTGGGTCGGCGTGCACCCGGGGCACCGGCGGCGCGGCATCCTCCGCGGCATGATCGAGCACCACTTCGCCGACTGCCTCCGCAACGGCGAAGCGATCTCGGGCCTCATGGCCGCCGAGACCCCCATATACGGCCGCTTCGGCTACGGCATGGCCTCGACCCAGCTCGACCTCACGATCCCGCGCGGAGCTGCGCTGCGGCCGGTGGCCGGGGCGTCCGAGCTCGAGGTCGAGCTGGAGGAATGGGATGCCGAAGTCCACGGCGATCTCGTCGCCTCGATCCATCGCGACTATGCGCGGCTGCCGGCCGGCCTCGGTCGTCCGGGGTGGGCGACGCGCGAGACCCCGCAGCAGCGCACCGCCCGCGACGCCGACCCGCCCGCGTACCGCGGCGGCAAGGAGTCGCTGCGGCTCCTGCTGGTGCGCGACGCCGCCGACAACACGCTCGCGTACGCGACCTTCCGGCGTGCGACATCGTGGGAGCGCGCCGGCGCCGAGGGCACCGTCCACGTGCGCGAGGCCGTCGCGCTGACCGCGGCGGCGGCCCACCGCATGTGGTCGGTGCTGCTCGACCTCGACCTCACGAGCCGCGTCAAGATCTCGAATCTTCCCGTCGACGACCCCATCGTGTCGCTGCTCGTCGACATCCGCCCCGCGGTTCCCGACTTCCAGGACAACTCGTGGATCCGCATCCTCGACCTGCCGGCGGCGCTCGGGCGGCGGCGCTACGCGGGCGACGTCGACGTGGTGCTCGAGGTGACCGACGCGATGCTGCCCGCGAACGCGGGCCGGTGGCGCGTGCGCGCCGCCGCGTGGGAGCACGCCGAGGTGGCAGCATCCGATTCCGAACCCGACCTCGTGCTCGACGTCCGCGAACTCGGAGCGGCGCACCTCGGCTCGATCTCGCTCAGCTCGCTCGCGCAGGCGGGCCTCGTCGAGGTGCGGACACCCGAGGCGCTGCGCGCGGCCTCGGCGGCGTGGTCCTGGCCCGTCGCGGCCGGCGCGAACTGGATCTTCTGACCTTCTCGGCTCAGAACTCAGGCAGAAGAATCGCCCCACGGTCGCCGGCACGAGCGCCTGGAGCCCGGTTCCGCCGGAGTCGTGACCCGTGACGGATGTCACAGCCACATCGTGACAGCCGTGTGAGGGTCGCGGGCGCCCGCCGCGCGACGCTGAGGGCATGAAGATGACACAGACCCTCGCGCGAACGGCGGCGGCAGCATCCGTGATGCCGCTCGCCATCGACGCGAGCGACCTGCGCAAGGCGTTCGGCAAGGTCCGCGCGGTCGACGGGGTGACCCTCCGGGTGCACCCCGGCGAGATCGTCGCCTTCCTCGGGCCGAACGGCGCGGGCAAGACCACGACGATCGACCTGCTGCTCGGCCTGTCGGAGCCCGACTCCGGCGCGGTGCGCGTGTTCGGCGAGCCGCCGCGCGCGGCGATCGCCCACGGCCTCGTGTCGGCCGTGCTGCAGACGGGCGGACTGCTCAAGGACCTCTCGGTCCGCGAGACCGTCGAGCTGACCGCGAGCCTGTTCGCCGACACGCGACCCGTCGACGAAGTGCTGCAGCGGGCCGGCATCGCCGAGATCGCCGGCCGCCGCGTGGGCCTGTGCTCGGGCGGGCAGCAGCAGCGCCTGCGCTTCGCCATGGCGCTGCTCTCCGACCCCGGCGTGCTCATCCTCGACGAGCCCACGACCGGCATGGACGTCGAGGGCCGGCGCTCGTTCTGGAGGGCCATCCGGGCCGACGCCGCGCGCGGTCGCACCGTGCTGTTCGCGACGCACCACCTCGACGAGGCCGACGAGTACGCCGACCGGATCGTTCTGATGAACCGGGGACGGATCGTCGCCGACGGCACGACCGCCGACATCAAGAACATGGTGTCGGGACGGACCCTGACCGCGACGGTCACGGATGCGGATCCGGCCTTGCTGGCGGCGCTGCCCGGCGTCGACAGCGTCGAGGCGCTGGGCGACCGGCTCAGCATCTACACCAGGGATGCGGACGCCGTCGCCCGGCACCTCCTGACCCGCACCGATGCGCGCGACATCGAGATCGCCGCGCAGAGCCTCGAGAGCGTCTTCCTCGCCCTCATCTCCGAAGGAACGGCATCATGACCACCACCGCACCCACCGCCGACCGGGTGTCGCTCGAGCGGCGCGTGCCGCCGCTCGGCGGCTTCAGCCTCACCTACCTGGGCATCGAGCTCAAGCGCAAGCTGCGGGGTCGCCGCATCCTGCTCTTCATCGTGGCGTTCCCCATCGTGATGTTCGTCATCATCGGACTCCCGCTGCGCGACCAGCCGCTCACGGCCACACCGGTCTCGCAGGGCGGGCCCTCGGTGGCCGCCTACATCATGGTGTCGATGGCGATGTACGGCGCCATGATGTCGGCCACGCAGACCGGTGCCGCCATCGGGATCGAGCGGGCGCAGGGATGGAGCCGCCAGCTGCGGCTCACCCCGCTGAACCCACTGGTCAACGTCATCGTGAAGACGATCGCCGGCATGCTGCTGGGGCTCGTCGCCGTGGTCGGCACCTACATCACCGGCGCGATCAGCGGCGTCCAGCTCACGCCGGCACAGTGGGTTGCGACCGGGCTGGCCGGCTGGCTGCTCGCGAGCGCCGTGTTCACGACACTGGGCCTCATGATGGGCTATCTCGTGCCGGGCGAGGGGGCCGCGCAGATCACGAGCCTTGCGATCGTGCTGCTGTCGTTCCTCGGCGGGCTCTTCACACCGCTCAGCTCGATGCCCGACTTCGTTCAGGTGATCGCGCGGTTCACACCGGTCTACGGCATCAGTCAGATCGCGCGGGCACCGCTCACCGGAGCGGGAGTCGACCCGCTGTGGTTCGTGAACACGGTCGTGTGGCTGGCGATCTTCGTCGCCGGTGCCGCCTGGGCCTTCCGCCGCGACACGAAGCGCGTCTGACCGGCGATCGCGGCGCCGGCCGCGCGACTCTTCGCCACTCGCGCGGCCGGTGCCGCTCGCCGACCTCGACCCCTAGGGTGAGAGCCATGCACGCGACGTCTCGCGGCGACGGACTCGATGCCGATCCTCCTCCGGGAACCCCCGTGCGACGACCCGACGCGACGATCCGGGCGACCGGCCCCTTGCCGCGAGCCCTCTGGTCGCGGCAGGCCGCGGGCTGGTACATCGGGGCCGGAGTATCCCTGCTCTGGCTGATCGGCCTCGCTCAAGAGGTGATCGCACAGTCGGCATCCGCCGCGGCGGCGACGACGGGCGTGCTCCTGCTCATCTTGTTCGCAACCGCGTACCTTCTTTCCGCTCCTCTCGCGTGGACGCTGCGCACCCGTGGCCGGCTCACCGTGTGCGCCGGGCTCTTCGCCCTGTCGTTCAGCCTGTTCCCGTGGCTCGGCTGGGGCATCGCGCCCGCCTGGACCTACGTCGGCGTCACCTTCGGCATGTGCGTCTTCCCCTGGCGGTGGACGTGGCCGGCGATCCTCGGACTCGGAGGGCTCGCCCTCGTGACGGCCGGCATGACCGAGGGCTGGGACGAGAACGTGCTCTGGGTTCCGGCGATCATCGTCTCGATCTCGATCATGCTGGCGTCCTTCGCCCGCACGACTGCGGCGATGAGCCAGCTGCGGCACGCGCAGAAGCAACTCGAGGCGCTGGCGGTCGAGCGCGAGCGCGGTCGGGTGGCCCGCGACATCCACGACATCCTCGGCCACTCGCTCACCGTCGTCACCGTGAAGGCCGAGCTCGCCGGGCGACTCGTGGACGTCGACCCGCAGCGCGCCAAGGCCGAGATCGCCGAGGTGGAGTCGCTCGCCCGGGGCGCGCTCGCCGACGTGCGCGCGACGGTCGCCGGGGTACGGTCGGTGAACGTGAGCGGCGAGCTCGCAGCGGCCAAGGCCGCGCTGGCCGCTGGGGGCATCGCCGCGGAGCTGCCGTCGTCGACGGATGCTGTGCCCCCGCATCGCCGCGAACTGGCGGGGTGGGTCGTGCGCGAGGGGGTCACCAACGTCGTCCGGCACTCCGGTGCGACGGTCTGCCGCGTGACGCTCGCCGCACATGAGGTCGAGGTGGCCGACGACGGAACGGGCCCGACGGACTCGACGACGACGTCGACCGGACTGGCCGGCCTGCGCGAGCGCGTCGAGGCCTCCGGCGGGCGCCTCGTGATCGGGCGCAGCGACCTGGGCGGCTTCAGCCTGCGGGTGACGCTGTGATCCGCCTGCTCATCGCCGACGACCAGGCGCTCGTGCGCGGCGCGCTGTCGGCGCTCCTCGGCCTCGAGCCCGACATCGAGGTCGTCGCCGAGGTCGGCCGCGGTGACGAGGTCGTCGCGGCCGCGCGCGCGTCGCACCCCGACGTCGCGATGCTCGATATCGAGATGCCCGGGCTGGACGGCATCGGAGCGGCCGCCGCCCTGCGCGCCGCGCTGCCGGGGTGCCACGTGCTCATCGTGACGACGTTCGGCCGGCCCGGCTACCTGAAGCGCGCCATGCAGGCGGGAGCCGCCGGCTTCGTGGTGAAGGACACCCCCGCCGCCCAGCTCGCCGACGCCGTGCGCCGCGTCGCCCAGGGGCTGCGGGTCGTCGATCCCGTCCTGGCCGCGGACTCGCTCGCCCAGGGCGACTCACCGCTGACCGAGCGAGAGACCGACGTGCTGTCGGCGGCGCAGACCGGCGGCTCCATCGCCGACATCGCCCGCATGCTCCACCTGTCGGAGGGCACCGTGCGCAATCACCTGTCCAGCGCCATCGGCAAGACCGGCGGCCGAAACCGCGCCGACGCGGCCCGTCTCGCCCAGGAGAACGGCTGGCTCTGACCCCGGAGACGACGGATGCCGCAGACCCGAAGGTCTGCGGCATCCGTTCGTGCGCCAGGAATTACTTGGCGGCGACCACCTGCAGGGTGATCACGGCGGTGAGGTCGTCGCGGAGGCGAACGGTCGCCTCGTGCTCGCCCACCGACTTGATCGGGGAGGTGATGTGGATCTTGCGCTTGTCGAGCTCGCCGAGACCGGCGGCCTTGACGGCCTCCGCGACGTCGACGGTCTTGACCGCACCGAACAGGCGACCCTCGGCGCCGGCCTTGACGGCCAGGCGGACCTTGTTGGTCTCGAGGTTGTTCTTCAGGGCCACGGCCTCTTCGTGGTCGTGGATCGCGCGCGCCTCGCGGGCGGCGCGGATCGACGCCACCTGCTTCTCGCCACCGCGGGTCCACGCGACCGCGAAGCCCTGGGGGATGAGGTAGTTGCGGGCGAACCCGTTCTTGACCTCGACCACGTCACCGGCGCTACCGAGCCCGGCGACCTCGTTCGTGAGAATGAGCTTTGCCATGTGGGTACTCCTTAGCGGCCAGCGCCGGCGTAAGGCAGGAGCGCCATTTCGCGCGCGTTCTTGATCGCCTTGGCGATCAGACGCTGCTCCTGCACCGAGACACCGGTGATACGACGGGCGCGGATCTTCCCGCGCTCCGAGATGAACTTGCGAAGCGTCGCGACGTCCTTGTAGTCGATGAGACCGACACGGATCGCCTTCGCGGGGGCCGCGTTCTTCGCGCCCTTCCGCGGCTTCCGGCGGTCGCCGGTTGCCTTTCCAGCCATGGTGTTTCCTTTACGTTTTGCTGATCGGATGCCTCGTCACGAGGCATCCGGAACCTGTTGTGAGATCTGACCGATCAGAACGGGGTGTCGTCGCCGTAGGCGCCCGGGGCAGCCCACGCGTCGCCGCCACCGGCGCCGCCGGCGTTCTGCGAACCGGGCGTCGACCACGGCTCGTCGGCGACCTGCGGACGCGACTGACCGCCGCCGCCGAAGTTGCCGCCGCCACCGCCGGAGCCGCCCGCGGCGCGGGTGACCTGTGCGGTCGCGTAGCGCAGCGACGGGCCGATCTCATCGACCTCGAGCTCGATCGCGGTGCGGTTGTTGCCCTCGCGGTCCTGGTAGCTGCGCTGCTTGAGGCGGCCGGTCGCGATGACCCGCATGCCCTTCGTCAGCGAGCCGGCCACGTGCTCGGCGAACTCGCGCCACACGCTCGCGCGGAGGAACAGCGCTTCGCCGTCCTTCCACTCGTTCGCCTGACGGTCGAAGTTGCGAGGCGTCGACGCGATCGTGAAGTTCGCGACGGGGAGACCGTTCTGCGTGTACCGCAGTTCGGGATCAGCCGTGAGGTTGCCCACGACGGTGATGATCGTCTCGCCGGCCATCGTCCTTACGCCTTCGCAGCCTTGGCGGTCTTGCGGGCGGCGCGCTCGTCGGCACGCTGCTTCTCCGAGGCGATCATGGCGATCGCTTCCTCGGCGCGCAGGACCTTGGTGCGCATGATCTGCTCGCTCAGGTTGAGCTGGCGGTCGAGCTCCTGCGTGGTCGCAGCCGTGGCGGTGAAGTTGACGACGGCGTAGATGCCCTCGTTCTTCTTCTGGATCTCGTAGGCAAGACGGCGCTTGCCCCAGATGTCGATGTTCTCGATGGTGCCGCCGTCGGTCGTGATGACCTTCAGGAACTTGTCGAGGTTGGCGCCGACCTGGCGCTCGTCGATCTCGGGGTTCAAGATGACCATGAGCTCGTACTGGTGCGTCACTAACCCACCTCCTTCGGACTAGAACGGCTGTCGGGCATTTCCCGGCAGCAGGAGGGTGTGTAGCACGTCGTCCGACTCGCCGCGCATGGTTGCGCGTGCGGACAACCCTCCTATGGTACCGGATCGTCGAGCAGACGCCGAACCCAGGCCCGGTCGGCGTCGGCCGCGGGCGGCGCGAGCGGGTACGCGGGCGGCGTGGCGGAGAAGGAGATCGGATGCCGCACCCCCGGCACGCGCTGCGCGCCGGCGTGGGCGACGGGGTCGAGGCCGAGCGCCCGGGCGCGTGCGAAGGCGGCGTCCATCGCGAGGATCGGGGCACAGGGGACCCCTGCCGCCGTGAGCCGGGCCTCCCATTCCGTCGCCGGGTGCGCGGCGAGCGCCCGCTCGAGCACCGGGCGCAGCGCCTCGCGACCCGTGCTGCGATCGGCGTTGCGGAGGAAGCGGGGGTCGGTCGCGGCATCCGGGATCTCGAGCACCAGGCAGAGCCGCTGGAACTGGCCGTCGTTGCCGACCGCGAGGACGAGCTCGCCGTCGGCCGTCGGGAACGGGCCGTACGGGTACACGCTCGGATGGTCGTTGCCGAGCCGCTCGGGCACCACGCCGGCGACGGCGTACGCACCCGACTGGTTGACGAGCGCCGACAGTGCCGACGACAGGAGATTGACCTCGACGTGCTGCCCCTCGCCGGTGGCATCGCGGTGCCGGAGCGCGGCGAGCGCGCCGAGACCCGCGTGGAGGCCGGTCACGACGTCGACGATCGCGACCCCGGTCTTCGTCGGCTCGCCGTCGGGCGCCCCGGTGACGCTCATGAGTCCCGAGAGCGCCTGGCCGAGCACGTCGTAGCCGGGAAGGGCCGAGTCGGCGCCGAAGCCGGTGATCGAGACGTACACGGCGCGGGGGTTCTCGGCGTGCACGGCGTGGTAGTCGAGGCCGAAGCGCGTGAGTCCGCCGGGCTTGAAGTTCGCGATCACGACATCGGCGCGGTGGGCGAGTGCGCGGGCGACGGCGAGGTCTTCGGCGTCGTCGAGGTCGAGCGTGATGGCGCGCTTGCCGCGGTTGATCGACAGATAGTAGGTGGCCTCGCCGTCGCGCGACGGCGGCATCCAGTGCCGCGTCTCGTCGCCCGCCGGGCCCTCGACCTTGACGACCGTGGCGCCGAGGTCGGCCAGCAGCATGGTGCAGTACGGCCCCGCGAGCACGCGGGAGAAGTCCGCGACGAGGAGGCCGGCGAGCGGGCCGGTGGCCCCCTCGTGTTGCCGAGCGTGTCGAGGCGCGGTCATCGGAACGCGCTGAGCCCGGTGAGGTGCTGGCCGAGGATCAGGGTGTGCACCTCGTCCGTGCCCTCATACGTGCGCACCGACTCGAGGTTCGCCGCGTGCCGGATCGGCGAGTTCTCGAGCAGCACGCCATCGCCGCCCAGGATCGTGCGGGCTTCGCGCGCGATCTCGATCGCCTCGCGCACGTTGTTGAGCTTGCCCAGCGAGATCTGGGTGGGCGTCAGGGTTCCGGCATCCTTCGCGCGCCCGATCTGCAGCGCCAGGAGGGCGCCCTTCTGCAGCTCGACGACCATGTCGACGAGCTTGCGCTGCGTGAGCTGGAATCCCGCGATCGGCCTGCCGAACTGCTCGCGCCGCAGCGCGTGGCGCAGCGCCGCCTCGTAGCTGTCGCGCCCGGCGCCGAGCGCGCCCCAGACGATCCCGTAGCGCGCGTCGTTCAGGGCCGAGAACGGTCCGCGCAGTCCTCGCGCTCCGGGAAGGAGAGCGGATGCCGGCACTCTCACCTCGTCGAAGTGCAGCGCCGTCTGCACCGACGCCCGCATCGAGCCCTTGGGCTCGAGGACGGTGATCCCGAACCCGGGCGCATCGGTGGGCACGATGAAACCGCGGACGCCGTCGTCGGTCTGCGCCCACACCACCGCGAGCTGCGCGAGCGACGCGAGGCCGATCCAGCGCTTCGCGCCCGTGATCACCCAGTCATCGCCATCGCGGCGGGCGAACGTCGTCATGCTCGACGGGTCGGACCCGGCGCCCGGCTCCGTGAGCCCGAACGCGCCGATCACCTCGCCCGCAGCCATCGGCGGCAGCCACTCCTGCTTCTGCTCCTCGCTGCCCCAGCGGTGGATCGAGCCCATCGCGAGCGAGCCCTGCACCGAGACGAACGTGCGGATGCCGGAGTCGCCGGCCTCGAGCTCGAGCGCGGCCAGACCGTACTCGACGGCGCTGCGGCCGGGGCATCCGTACCCGTCCAGCTCCATCCCGAGCACTCCGAGGCGTCCGAGCGCAGGTGCCAGCTCGACCGGGAAGTGCGCCCGGTCGAACCAGTCCGCGATGTGGGGGCGCAGCTCTGCGTCGACGAACGCGCGCACCCGGTCGCGGATCGTCCGCTCGTCGGGGCTCAGCTGCGCATCGATGCCGAGGACATCGGATGCCTCACGCAGCGCGGCGAGATCGTCGGGGTCACGGCGGGCATCGGTCACGGCGCCTCCTCGCGCAGAATCCATCGGGCGCGCGCTCGCGCCGACACCCCTTGATCATGCCCGCAATCGCCCGCCACGCGCAGAACCGGCGCGGGTAGCGTGGTCGGGTGAGTGTTCCTCCCGCCGGGCAGAGCTCCTACCCGTTCGACGCGCGCCCGCTGGTCGAGCCCGTCGCACCGGGCGCCGCGCGAGCGTTCGTGCAGGAGCTGCGCCGGACGGGCCGCATCACAGGCTCTCCCGTCTTCGGCGTGCTCGTGATCGTCGTCATCGTCTTCGTGGTCGTCGTGCTGTTCGGCTCCGTCGCGATCACCCTCGTCACCAGCATCGTCAGCGTCGCGAGCGCCGGCGCCGACGGTGGGGGACTCGCCGTCCTGTTCGGCTTCCTGCCGCTCGTGGTCATCGGCATCATCGCCGCGGTGGGGATCACCCTCTTCGTGCGGGGTGCGCGCAGCAGCAGCGAGCGCATGTACCGCCTCGACCGCTTCGCGCGCGCGAACGCGATGCACTATGTGCCGCGACTCGACGCTCCGGGACTGCCGGGCATGATCTTCTCGCTCGGCAGCGGCCGCGGGTCGAGCGATCTCGTGCGCGGCGATCGTCCGCGCTTCGTGGAGTTCGCGAACTACCGCTACACGACCGGCTCGGGCAAGAACCGGCAGACGCATCACTGGGGCTACGTCGCGGTGAAGCTCGACACGCCCCTCCCGCACATCGTGCTCGACGCGACGAGCAACAACGGCCTGTTCGGCTCGAACCTGCCGCTCACGTTCGACAAGAATCAGCGCCTCAGCCTCGAGGGCGACTTCGACGAGTACTTCTCGCTGTACTGCCCCGCCGACTACGAGCGCGACGCTCTCTACCTCTTCACGCCCGACATCATGGCGCGCTTCATCGACAACGCCGCTGCGCTCGACGTCGAGATCGTCGACGACTGGCTGTTCCTCTACGCCAAGCGCGACTTCTCCACGCTCGACCCGCAGACCTGGGCGTGGCTCTTCTCCGTCGTCGGAGCCCTGCTCGACAAGTTCGCGCAGTGGGCGCGGTGGCGCGACGAGCGACTGGCCGCGGCTGCGGCTGCGGCGATGACGGATGCTGCCCCCCTCGGCTCCGCGGCGGCCGGGGCCGGCGCAGAGCAGGCAGGCGCAGCATCCGTCCCGTTCACTCCGCCCCTCGACGCACTGCGCCCGCCGCCCGGCGTCGCCCCGGCGGGCCGGCGTCTGCAGCGCGGCGTGCCGTGGCTGCCGATCATCGTCGGCGGCGTGATGGTGCTGTTCTGGATCCTGACCCAGATCGGGCCGGCCTTCCTCCGCTGAACGCGAGGCCGACGCGCAGGCCGACGCGCGTATGCTGTCGGGCGTGCATTCGACGTTCACGACGGCCGGCGGGCGTGAGGGGGTACTCGGCGCTCCACGCGCCGAGCGGAGGTAGCCGCGCGCGCCGCCGGGGTCCCTGACCTCGGGTGGTGCAGCCCGCATCATCTGCGCGCCGCCGGCCCGCAGCATCCTTTCGTCGCCGCTTCGGCGATCTCTTCCGTGAATCAAGGAATCATGCACGCATTCACCGAGAAGGACATCCGCGCGTCCTTCGTCAACGCCTCGCTGCGCGAGCGCAACTCCCTCATCGTTCCCGACCTCGCCCAGGTGGACTGGGACGGACTCGACTACTTCGGCTGGCGCGACCCGAAGCAGCCGCTCGCCGGCTTCATCGTGGTGCCGGTCGACGGCGAGGCCGTCGGCATCCTGCTGCGCCAGACCGAACAGCGCACGCGCACCCGCGCGCAGTGCTCCTGGTGCGAGGACGTCACGCTGCCGAACGACGTCGTGCTCTTCGGCGCGAAGCGGGCCGGCAAGGCCGGTCGCAACGGCGACACCGTCGGCACCCTGCTGTGCGAGAAGTTCGAGTGCTCGGTCAACGCGCGGCGCCCGATGCCGCCGGCGTACCTCGGCTTCGATGTGATCGCCGCGCGCCGGCGGCGCATCGAGGCGCTCCGCGCGCACGCCGAGGGGTTCGCGCGCGACATCCGCGACGGCGCGTGACCCCGCGTCCGGTTCAGAACACATGATGTCGCCGAGATCACACGTCGTTCACGCGCCGAACGTGTGATCTCGGCGAGAACACATGATGTGACCGCCGGGCGGGGCGCGAACACCCGCCCGGCCCACCGGGTCACTCGTCGCGGGTCGCCTGCCCGCTCGCGATCGGGCCGGATGCCCGTTCAGCTGGGCGAAGTGCCCCCTGACACCTCCGGCCCGAGGCCGAAATGCACGAGCTCTGCGTCCTCGAGCATGCGGCTGCGGATGAGGAACCGGCTGCCCGTCGGACCCTCCACGCTGAAGCCCGCGCCCCTGCCGGGGACGACGTCGATGGTGAGGTGCGTGTACTTCCAGTACTCGAACTGGGCCTGCGAGATGAACACCTCGATCGGGGCGTCCAGGCCGACGTCGAGGTCGCCCAGCCGCACGTCGGAGGGACCGACGATGAACATGCCGATCGGGAAGCACATCGGGGCGCTGCCGTCGCAGCAGCCGCCGGACTGGTGGAACATCAGCGGACCGTGCTGCACCGTCAGCTGCCGCAGCAGGGCGGTCGCAGCATCCGTCGCGGCCACCCTGCTGTAGTACGTCGTGTCTGACATGCGTCGGCTCAGAAGAAGCCCATGGCTCCGTCGGCGTACGACACCAGCAGGTTCTTGGTCTGCTGGTAGTGGTCGAGCATCTTGAGGTGGTTCTCGCGGCCGATGCCGGACTGCTTGTACCCGCCGAACGCCGCGTGCGCAGGGTACTGGTGGTACGTGTTCGTCCAGACGCGGCCCGCCTCGATCGCCCGGCCGGCGCGGTACGCGGTGTCGCCGGAACGGCTCCAGACGCCGGCGCCGAGGCCGTAGAGCGTGTCGTTGGCGATCGAGATGGCGTCGTCGAAGTCGTCGAACGAGGTGACCGAGACGACGGGTCCGAAGATCTCCTCCTGGAAGATCCGCATGTCGTTCGTGCCCTCGAAGACCGTCGGCGCGACGTAGTAGCCGCCCGACAGCTCGCCGCCGAGATCGACGCGCTCACCGCCGGCGAGCAGCTTCGCGCCGCCCGCCTTGCCGATCTCGATGTAGCTCAGGATCTTCTCGAGCTGGTCGTTCGACGCCTGCGCGCCGATCATCGTCGCAGGATCCAGCGGGTTGCCCTGCACGATCTTGCCGACACGGCCGAGGGCGTCACCGAGGAACCCGTCGTAGATCGAGCGCTGGATGAGCGCGCGCGACGGGCACGTGCAGACCTCGCCCTGGTTGAGGGCGAACAGCGTGAAGCCCTCGAGCGCCTTGTCGTAGTAGGAGTCGTCGGTCGAGCGCGCGACATCCTCGAAGAAGACGTTGGCGCTCTTGCCCCCGAGCTCGAGCGTCACCGGGATGAGGTTCTGCGACGCGTACTGCATGATGAGGCGGCCGGTGGTGGTCTCGCCCGTGAACGCGACCTTGCGGATGCGCTTGTGCTGCGCGAGCGGCGCGCCTGCCTCGATGCCGAAGCCGTTGACGATGTTGACGACACCCGCGGGCAGCAGATCGCCGATGATCTCGAAGAGGAACAGGATCGACGCCGGGGTCTGCTCGGCGGGCTTCAGTACGACGCAGTTGCCGGCGGCGAGCGCCGGAGCGAGCTTCCACGTGGCCATGAGGATCGGGAAGTTCCACGGGATGATCTGGCCGACCACGCCCAGCGGCTCGTGGAAGTGGTACGCCACCGTGTCTTCGTCGAGCTGGCTGAGCGAGCCCTCCTGGCCGCGCAGCACGCCCGCGAAGTAGCGGAAGTGGTCCACGGCGAGCGGGATGTCGGCGGCCAGCGTCTCGCGGACCGGCTTGCCGTTCTCCCACGTCTCGGCGACGGCGATGCGCTCGAGATTCTGCTCGATGCGGTCGGCGATCTTGTTGAGGATCACCGCGCGCTCGGCGGGCGTCGTGCGCTTCCACGACTCGAACGCCTTCCACGCGACGTCGACGGCGCGGTCGACGTCTTCGACGGTGCCGCGGCCGACCTCGGTGAAAGGCTTCCCCGTGACCGGGGTGATGTTCTCGAAGTACTGGCCCTTGATCGGCTCGACGAACTCGCCGCCGATGTAGTGCCCGTAGCGGGGACGGTAGTCGGCGATCGATCCTCGCTGCCCGGGTGCGGCGTAGACGCTCGAGACGCCCTCTTCGACGATGGTCATTGCTGGTCTCCTTCGACGCTGTCCGCGACGGTCGTCGTCGCGATGCGTCGAAGGTAGGCCGGGCGACGTTGCATGATGTTGCGACCTCGTCCGGGGCGTTCCGTCTCTGCGTCTCGACTCGCGAGCTCGCTCAACGACCGCGTTCCTCGCTCGCTCGACCAGCGGGAGGAGGGTCAGTCGTCCGCTTCGAGCCTCTCGATCCTCGCGACGAGGCCGGCGCGGCGCGGCGAGCGGGCGGGCAGCATCGACAGGCACAGCCGGAGCAGCTCGACGTCGTCGGCGGCGGCATCCGTCTCGGCGAAGGCGAGGAGGACGTCGACGGATGCCTCGGCCATGAGCGCTTCGCGCAGCGCGACCCGGACGGTGTCGCGGAACTCCTCCACCCCGGGCGCGACCGAGTCGGGCAGCACATCACCGCGGTAGGCGGCCAGTGCGACGCGGTGCGCGCCCCGGTCGAGGAGCGACAGCACCTGGTGCGCATCGGTCTCGACCTCGACGCCGAGCCGGTACGGCCGGGACTCGGGCACGAGCGCGGGGGCGGCTGTCGTCAGCGCCTTTCTGAGGCGCACCATCTCGGCGCGGAGGGTGACGGTCCCCGCTCCTCCTCCGCGCGGCGCTGGCGCGCCGCGCGGAGCCTCTCGGTGCGGGGGCCCAGCCGTGTCCCCCGCCGATTCGCCGTACACGAGGTCGCCGAGCCGCTCGGCAGACAGGCCCTGGCGGTGCACCGCGAGCATGAGCAGCAGCTCGGCGTGGCGCGGACCGAGCTCCGACACGGTCTCGAAGCCCTCGCCCGTCACCTCGAGCTGGGCACGGTCGCGGCCCAGCACCCGCAGCGTCGCGCGCGTCGGCTCCACCCGCCGGGCGGGCGCACGACGCGCGGGTCGCGGCGGCTCGGCGCGGGCTCGGAGGCGCGCCACGAGGAGTTCTCCCTCGATCGCCCGGGCCGTGGCATCCACCAGCAGCTGCGCCTGCGGGGTGACGGCCTCGAGGCCGCCGGTCACGTCGATCACCCCGAGGATGCGCCGCGTCTCAGGATCGTGCACGGGCGCAGCGCTGCACGACCACGGCTGCACGAGCCGGTTGAAGTGCTCGGCACCGGTGATCTGCACGGACCGGTCGAGCGTGATCGCGGTGCCGGGGGCGGCGGTGCCGACCGCGTCCTCCGACCAGTTCGCGCCCTCGACGAAACCCATGTCACCGGTGAGACGCCGCACGTTGCGGTCGCCCTCCACCCACAGCAGGCGCCCGGCGGCGTCGCCCACCGCGACGACGACCCCGGATTCGGATGCCTCGCCCGGGAGCAGCAGACCGCGCACCATGTCGATCACCGCGGCGAGCGGGTGGGCGCGCCGGTACGCCTCGAGCTCCTCGGCCGTCAGGTCGAGGGGCGGCAGCGCTTCGGCACCGACGAGGCTGTCGAGCGAGCGGCGCCACGAGTCGCGCACCAGCAGCCGGACGTCGCGCAATCGCTCATCTGCGGCGTTGCCCGCCACGAGCTCCTCGTGGGCGCGCTCGATCAGCAGACGGGAGGTCTCGGGCGACACCTCGCGGCGCTGCGACCAGGATGATGACACGGCGGCTCCGATCGACGTCGGTGGAGCGTGCCTCCAGTGTAGGTGCGGGCGGTGCTACGCCGCCGCGGTGGTGACCTTCGCGCGCAGCGGCATGAGCGCGCCGGCCACCTGGTCGATCGCGTCGGCGTCCACGCCCGCTTCGGCGAGCGCCGCCGCCGCGTGGCCGATGACGCGGTCGAAGTCGGCGTCGGAGATGCCGCGACCCGCGTGGGCGACGCCGAGGTCCTTGCCCTTGTACCCGTCCGGGCCGCCGGCCGCGGCGGCGAGGAAGAGCGCCATGTGGCGCTTCTGCTCGATCATGCGGGTGTGCTCGAAGAAGGGGGCCAGCGTCTCGTCGGCCATGATGCGGCTGTAGAGGCCGTCGACCACCGCAGCGATGCCCGCGCCTTCGCCGAGGCGCTGGTACAGGGTCGCTTCGCTCGTGTCAGTCATGCGGATGCTCCGATCGTGAGGGGGATGTCGTCGTGCGGGTCGTTCAGTATTCGACGTCGATGCGCCGCCGGCGGCCCTCGTCCGAGGGGTTCGCAGGAGCGGGGAGGGGCGCAGCCGTCGTCGGCGTCGTCGGCGTCGTCGGCGTCGTCGGCGTCGTTCGCGCAGGGGTGGCGCCGAGGCGTCCGAGTTCCCGTTCGATCGACTCCAGCAGCGAGTGCACCTGCGCGCTGGCCATGCGGGCGAACTGGCGGGCGCGCACCACGTCCTCCGGCGAAGCAGGCCCCGCGACCTCGAGGTCGTCGGTCGCGAACGCGAGCGCGGGCGACCGGTCCGCGGGTCCCGGCTGCGAGGCGGATGCGGGGGCGGGGGCGCCTGCCACGGGGACGCCGGACGGGGCCGCCGCGACCTGAGCCGGGTGCGCCGCCGCTTCCTTCTCGATCGCGTGGGCGACCTGCTGCGCCCGCTCGACGATCTCGCGGTACTGCTTGCGCGCGGTCTCGATGAGGTCGCGGGCGTAGGACTCGGCCTCGGCGACGGCGTCGTCGGCGATGCGCTGCGCGCTGCTGAGCAGCAGCACGGCGCGGCTCGAGATCTCGCCCTCGTCCGCGCTCACGCCGCTGGCGGTCAGCGCGGCGTTCTCGCGCCAGGCGACCTCGAGGGCGTCGGCCGCGGCGGTCAGCAGCGCGTCGACCTCGCCGCGGGAGTAGCCGTGGCGCTCGTCCGAGAACGACGCGGCGCGCAGCGTCTCCGGTGTGGTGGATACGGATTGGATCGCGGTCATTTCGCCTTCGCTCTACTGGACTCCCAGCGAGACGGCGGGGCGGACGAGCTCCGGGGAGTCTGCTCGTCCGGCGGCGGCGCTGGGTTGCTGGGTGAACGGGTCTTCGTACTTCTCGCTGCGGATGCGGTGCTCGTCGAGGCCTGTGCGGCGCAGGGCCGCGATGGTGTGGTCGACCATGCGCGGCGATCCGCACACCATCGCCAGACGCTCATCCCACGGGCCGTCTGCGGCCGCGAGGTCGCCGATCAGGCCACGGCGCCCGGGGAACGACGGGTCGTCCGACACGCCGTACTCGACATCGAGCCATGCCGCGTCGGCGTACCGCTCGAGTTCGGGCTTCGCGTAGAAACCCCACGGGTGCCGCACGCCCTGGTAGAGCGCGACGCGCGGGCCGTTCCCGCGGGCCGCGTGGCGCGCGGCGACCTGGTCGATCACGGCGAGCAGCGGCGCAAGACCGGTGCCGCCGGCGACGAGGAGGAGGTCCGGCCACTCGCTGTCGAAGGGGAGGGTGAGCAGCTCGCCGATCGGCGGGCCGAGGCGCACGCGATCGCCCGCCTTCACGTCGCGCAGCAGCGCACCGCTGACCTGTCCGCCGGCGACGAGCTGGACGTGGAAGGTGATCGTGCCGTCGGCGCGGGGGGCATGGGTCGGCGACAGGTAGCGCCACTGCCGGGGCCGCTGCGGGATCTCGACGGCCAGCGACTGGCCGGCCTGGTAGCGGTACCGGTCGTCGGGGCGGATCGTCACGGTGCCGACGTCCATTCCCCGTCGCTGCGTCGCCACGACCTCCGCGGCCCACGTCGCGGGCTGCGACTCGACGGCTTCTGCGGCGGTGATCATGGTGGTGGCGATCAGCCCGTAGGCCTCGGCCCACTCGGCCGCGAGTTCGGCCGTCCACGCGTCGCCGAGGAAGTGCTTCAGCGTCGCGAGCAGCGACGCGCCGACGGCGGGATAGTGCCCGGCGATCGTGCCGAACTTGCGGTGATCGCGGCCGAGATCCTCGATGTAGGGCACGACGTCGCCGACCCGGTCGACGTTGCTCACCATGTGGCCCAGCGCCTTGACGAGGCGATCGCGCTGCGCCGCCATCGCGACGGGGAACAGGTCGCGCGTCTCGGGGTGGGCGAGGAAGAGGTGCGCGTAGAAGTACCCGGGGACCGCGTCCCCGTGAGCGGCGACCTGGCTCCAGGTCCGCTTGAGCGCTACCGCATCCACGTGTGTCCTGTCCCCTCGTCGGCGATTCGGTCTCGGGCGACGCTAGCGCGTTGCAGATGTAACTGCAAAGCAACCACGTGCAACTGCAACCGGATAGCATTGCCCTGTACAGCGCTCAGGGGTGGTGCGCGATACAGGTCGGGGGGCCGGATGAGCGTGTTGTTGTCGAACGGGACAGTCTTCATCGAAGACGGCCTGCGCGAACAGGCAGCCGAGCTCCTGCGCCGCGTCCCCGACCTCGGCACCGTCGGGTTCACCGTCGCCGCGGAGGACGTCGCCCACACCGCGGTTCCCGCTGATCTGGGGTCGTTCCTGGCCCACGTCCTCAAGGGATTGGCACGCGGCCGCGTGTCGGTGGCCACGCTCCCCGACGAGCTGACCACCACCGTCGCGGCGGAGCTCGTGGGCGTGTCCCGGCCCACCTTGATGAAGCTGGTGCGGGCGGGCGAGCTCGCCTCCCACCAGGTGGGAACCCACACGCGGCTGCGCACCGCCGACGTCCTCGCGCTGCGGCGGACACGCGCCCGCGCGCGGCGCGACGCCCTCGACGCCCTGCGCGAGCTCGACGACGAGCTCGGAGCCGGATTCGGAGCCGATTGACAACCCTCGCTGGGTAGTCTGACCGGGTGCTGCACCGTGTCTTCGTCGACAGCGACGTCCTCGCCGCGCGCACCCCGTACGAATGGCTCGCGCTGCTGCGCCACCAGACCGGGTCGTTCCAGCTCCATTCGTCCGCGGGTGTCGTGACGGACTCCGTCCGCCTGTGGTCGAGGCGGCAGCCGACGCGGCGCGCGGCCTCACGGCGACGTCTCGAGCTTCTCGCCACCAGCCTCGACGAGATGATCGGGTCGGTCGGCGCCGACATCGACCTCGACGATGCCGTCGAGCCCCACCGCGCCGCGGCCGACGCCGCGACCGGCGGCGCCCACGTGCTGGTCTCGAGCCACCCTCACGGGATCGCTGCAGAGGATCCGCCGCCCTTCGACGTCTACAGCCCCGACGAGTTCCTCTGCCTCCTCGACGACACCGCGGGTGCGGACGTGAGGCGCGTGACCTCCGAGCAGCACGCACGCGCACGCCGAACGCGAGAGGGCCGCCCGGAGCCGATCACGGAGGCGCTCACCGCCGCCGGATGCCCCGCCTTCGCCGAGCGGGTCGGGGTGCATCTGCACGCGCTCTCTCGGTGATCCACGCGAGGTGGCGGAGCGGAGGATCCGTCGCTGAAGGGGATCAGGCGCGCGCGGCCCACCACTCCCGCAGGCGCCGCTCTGCCTCGTCCTCGCCGACCACGCCCTCGTCGAGGCGGAGGTCGAGGAGGAATTTGTACGCCTCGCCCACCTCGCGGCCGGGCTTCAGGCCCAGCACCTCCTGGATGCGGTTGCCGTCGAGCTCGGGGCGCATCGCATCGAGCTGCTCCTGGGCCGCGAGCTCGGCGATGCGGCGCTCGATGTCGTCGTACGCGCGCGCGAGGCGCGTGGCCTTCTTGACGTTGCGGGTCGTGACGTCGGCGCGCGTGAGGATATGCAGGCGATCGAGCTCGGCATCGGCGTCGCGGACGTACCGGCGCACCGCCGAGTCGGTCCAGGCACCCTCGGAGTACCCGAAGAAGCGCAGGTGCAGCTCGATGAGCCGGCTCACGGTCGCGATGGTCGCCGAGTCGAAGCGCAGCTCCTGCAGGCGTTTGCGGGCCAGCCGCGCGCCCTTGAGGTCGTGGTGGTAGAACGTGACGCCGCCGCCCGGCTCGAGGCGTCGGGTCGCCGGCTTGCCGATGTCGTGCAGCAGCGACGCGAGACGGAGCGCGACGTCGGGTGCAGCATCCGGATTCCGGCTCTTCTCGAGCTGGATCGCCTGCCGCAGCACCGTGAGGGAGTGCTCGTAGACGTCCTTGTGGTGGTGGTGCTCATCGACCTCGAGCTGCAGCGCGGGGATCTCGGGCAGGAACTCGGCCATGAGTCCCGTATCGACGAGCAGGCGGATGCCTCGCACGGGGTCGTCGGTCGCGAGCAGCTTCACGAGCTCGCCCTGGGTGCGCTCGGGGCTCACGATCTCGAGCGTCGCGCGGAGCTCTTGCATCGCGGCCTCGGTGGCGGGGTCCACGGCGAAGCCGAGCTGAGACGCGAAGCGGGCGGCGCGCAGCATCCGGAGCGAATCGTCGCCGAAGCTCACCGCCGGGTCGGCCGGGGTGCGGAGCACGCCGCGGACGAGGTCTTCGACACCGCCGGTGGGATCGACCAGCGTCTGCCCGGGTATGCGCAGCGCCATCGCGTTCACCGTGAAGTCCCGGCGCACGAGGTCGCCCTCGATGGTGTCGCCGAACTCGACGGTGGGCTTGCGGGTCACGCCGTCGTAGCTGTCGGCGCGGTACGTCGTGATCTCGACCTGCTCGCCGTGCACGCGGGCGCCGATCGTGCCGAACGCGCGGCCGATGTCCCACCGCGCGGACGAGATCGGCTTGACGATCCTGAGGATGTCGTCGGGGCGCGCGTTCGTCGTGAAGTCGAGGTCGTTCGTCGGGCGGCCGAGCAGCGCGTCGCGCACCGGGCCGCCCACGATCGCGAGGTCGAACCCGGCGTCGGAGAACGCGCGGGCGAGCGTGGAGACGACGGGGGACTCGGCGAGCGCGCCGAGGCGCGCGATGCCCTCGGCCATGTTGAGCATGACATCGAGCCTATCCGCGCGGACGGGACCCACCGAGACGGGCGGGTCAGTCGTCGTCCACGATCGTGATCACCCCGGTGCCGTCGGCGATGGTCGCACCGGCGCTCACTGTGCTCAGCCCGACGACGATCGTCTCGTCGGCCTCATCGGCCTTGTCTGCCACGATCGTGAGCGAGAACGTGCCCGACGTCTGCCCGGCCTTGATCGTGAGGGTGACCGTGGTCGCCCCCTTGTAGTCGGTGCCGCTGGTCGCGGTGCCCCCGATCACCGAGACGGTCACGGTGATGTCGACGGTGGATGCTGCGGACAGCGTGATCCTGAGGCTCGCGGTGGTGCCGGATCCCTTGCTGCCCTCGGTGACCGACGTGTCGGAGATGGTCAGGGCGGGAAGGGTCGCCGGCGCCGCGGGCTCCACCGGGTCGGCCAGCCGCGTCCCGGTGCCCACGCCGTGCTGGTCGAGATCGGAGCCGTAGTTGTTGTAGCGGTCGAGCTCGGTGGCGAGGGCGTTGATCTGGGCGCTGCTGCCGCCGGCGAGCACGGCGTTCACGCGGGCGATGACCTGGGCCGTCGTGTACGGATAGGGGATCTCGGGGTGCGCCGACGACAGCAGGGCCGACACCGCGTGGCGCAGCAGGGCGGTGACGCCACCACCGCCCGCGCCCAGCGCCTGCAGCAGCGTCTGCGACGCGTATGCGCCGGTGGCCGCTGTGAACACGCTGCCGACGGTCTGGTCGGGGCGGTACAGCAGCGAGCCGTCGGGCAGGCGGGGCCACGCGATCGCGCCCCAGTTGGTCGCGTTCGTCTTCCAGAAGCCGGGCGTGTGGCCTTCGGCGCCGCCCGCGGCCACGGCGCGGTATGCGGCGGCGTCGCTGTCGGTCGCGGTCTGCCCGGTGACGGCGTCGGTGCCGGTCGCGGTCGCGGTGTTCGTGTAGTCGACGGTGCGGACTGTGCTGCTGTAGCTGTACAGCCAGATCTCGTCGGGGTCGAGCAGCCCGTTGCCGTTGGTGTCGCCCGACACGTACGCGGGGGTGAAGTCGTCGGTGGTGTTGCCCGGCGTGCCGTTGTCGTCGACGAGGCTCACCGAGATCGGCGTGTTCCCGGTGTTGCGCACCAGGTACGTCCACACGATGGCATTGCCCGCGAGCAGCTGCGGGCCGCTCGTGTCGGCGTCTTCGAGGCCGTTCGGGTGCCACGGGTCGACCGCGTTGATCGCCTTCTCGACGTCGATCCCGACGACGGCGCCGTAGACGTGCGCCGGGTCGTCGTCGGTGAAGACGCGGCCGAACCGGTCGGTGCCGGAGACGGTAGCGACGTTGCGGAACGCGCCGGCGCTCGCGATCGTCGTCCAGCGGTAGAGCCAGACCTCACCCGTCTCGAGGATGCCGTTGCCGTTCACGTCGCCGCTCACGAGCGTCAGCGTCACGTCGTCGGCGGTGTCGGCCGTGCCGCGATCGTCGACCAGCACGATGCCCCTCAGGGGCAGCGAACCGTCGATGAGGCGCACCTCGAACGTCCACTCGATCGTCGAGCCGGGGATCACGCGCACGGCCGCTGCGGCGGTGTCGGCATCCTGTCCGTCGGCGCGCTTGACGACCACGACCCCTGTCGGCGGGACGACCACTCCGACATGGTGCGCGTCATCGGTGTCGCGGCCCGTGATCGCCGTTCCCGGGACGGTGCCCACGACCGTCGCGACGTTGACGTACGCGCCCTCCGTCACGGAGCCGGCCGCCCGGTAGAGCCACAGCTCGCCGGGGTCGACCAGCCCGTTGCCGTTCGCATCGCCCGACACGTACGCGGGGGTGAAGTCGTCCGCGGGGTTCGCAGGCGTCCCGTTGTCGTCGATCACGGTGACGGCGAGCGCGATGTTGCCGAGGTTCCGCACCTCGTACGTCCACGTCACGGGGCCGCCGACCGGAAGCTCGATGCCCGGTGCGGTCGCAGCATCCTGTCCGTTCACGTACTTCACGATCTCGGGAAGCGTGATCGCGCCGAAATGGTAGGCCGCGTCGCGTGCCGAGGCCGGGGCATTCGCCTCGTCGTAGGCGGTCACTGTCGCGGTGTTGCCGTAGAGCCCCGCGATCGCCGCGAAGACCCGGACGCCCAGCGACGTGAAGAGCCACACCTCACCGGGATCGAGCAGACCGTTGCCGTTGGCGTCGCCCGAGACGTACACCGCGGTGAAGTCGTCGCTGGCGTCGTCGGGGCTGCCGTTGTCGTCGACGACGGTGACGCCGTGGAGGCTGGACGTCGTGAGGCTGCGGACCAGGTACGTCCACACGACGGCGGTGCCGACGCCGATGGGCTTGGCGAGGGCCGCCGCGTCGGCGTCGTCCTGGGCGGTCGGCGCGAGCGGGGATGCCGCGTTCACGGCCTTGTCGATCGAGACCAGGCCCACCGGGATGCCGACGTAGTTCGCGATGTCGGTGGCGTCGAGGCTGACCCCGCCGGCGGCGCCCCGGACGGTCGCGGTGTTCGTGTACTGGCCGAGGACCGCGGTACGGATCGCGCGGAACAGCCACAGTTCGCCGACGTCGAGGATGCCGTTGCCGTTGGTGTCGCCCGAGACGAACACGGGCGTGAAGTCGTCGTTCGGGTTGCCGGGCGTGCCGTTGTCGTCGCGGAGCGTGACACTCGACACCGGGCCGCCGACGGCCGACACGAGGTACGTGAACACGACCTGCGAACCCACGATCAGTGTGGGCCCGGTCGCGAGGTCGGCGTCCTCGGCCGAGGTCGGGTGGAGCGGGTCGACGGCGTTGACCGCCTTCTCGACGAACAGCTCGGTGCCTTCCACAGGCACCCCGACGTAGTTCGCGGCGTCGGTGGCCACCAGCGGCGCGTCGCCGGCGGCGCCGCGCGCGGTCGCGATGTTCGTGTACTGGCCGAGGATCGCCGCGCGGACGGCCCGGAAGTACCAGATCTCGCCGGGATCGAGGATGCCGTCGCCATTCGTGTCTCCCGACACGTACACAGGTGTGAAGTCGTCACTCGGATCGAACGGCGTGCCGTTGTCGTCGCGCAGCGTGAGCGTCGAGACGGGACCGCCGACGGCGGTGACGAGGTAGGTGAAGACCACCTGCGACCCGACCGCCACGCGCGGACCCGTCGGCGAGTCGGCGTCCTCGGCGAGCGTCGGGTGCAGCGGATCCACCGCGTTCACGGCCTTCTCCACGAACAGCACCGTCTCGTCGACCGGGATGCCGAAGTAGTTGGCCGCGTCGGTGCCCACCAGTGCGCGCCCGGCGCCGGTGCCGCGCACCGTCGCGATGTTCATGTACTGACCGAGGATCGCGGCGCGCATGGCGCGGAAGATCCAGATCTCGCCGAGGTCCAGGGAGCCGTTCTGGTTGGTGTCGCCTGAGACATAGGTCGGGGCGAAGTCGTCGTTCGGGTTGCCCGGTGTGCCGTTGTCGTCGATCAGCGTGACGCCCGAGACCGAGCCGTTCAGGGAGGTCACGAGGTAGGTGAAGACCACCTGCGAGCCGGCGGTGACGAGGGGGCCGGTCGCGGTGTCGGCGTCCTCGGCGGGGGTCGGGTGCAGCGGGTCTACGGCGTTCACGGCCTTCTCGACGAAGAGGAGCACGTCGTCGGGGCCCGAGATGCCGATGTACACGGCGGGGTCGCTGTCGCGCCGGGCCTGGCCGTTCGCGCTGACGCCCTCCGCCGTCACCACGTTCATGTACCGGCCGGCGCGCGCGATGCCAGTCGCGCTGAAGCGCCAGATCTCACCGGGGTCGACGAGCCCGTTGCCGTTCGTGTCGCCGCCGAGGTACACGGGCGCGAAGTCGTCGCTCGGATCGGCGGGCGTGCCGGCGTCGTCGAGGAGCCGGGTGAGGCGGATCGAGATCGTGCCCGCGACGGTGACCTCGTACGTCCAGACCACGGTGGACCCGACGGGGACCGTCGGACCCGACTCGTTCGCATCCTGCCCGTTCACGTACTTCACGACGCGGAGGATCGTCTGCGGGTCGCACGGGCAGTGCAGGTTCTGGCCACCCACATCGTCGCGCCCGGTGCCGCCGATGTTGCCCGGCTGCGGGTCGCGGGGGCCGCCGTGCTGGTCGTTCCACAGCTGGCCGTCGCTCGGCTCGACGAGCGCCTCCTCGTCGAACGGCTCGCCCGAAGGGACGCCCGGGCCCTCGTCGGAGCCGCCGGCGACCGACAGGGCGCGGATGAAGTCGCGGATGTGCGGGCTGAAGCCACGGTTGACGGTCGGCGAGCCGAACGGGCTGAACGGGACGAGGTAGCTGTTGAACTCGCCGCCCCAGTCGAACATGCGGTCCTGCGCGGTGTTGGCGATGAGCACGTCGCGCCCGGCGCCGCCGAAGGCGAAGTCGCCGTCGCGGAAGCGCGGGTCGTCGTTCTCGGGGTCGGTGTTCGCGCCGCCGGCGGTCTCGAGGTTGTCGTCGAGCTGGAGGAGGTCGTCGCCGAAGCCGCCGAACAGCCAGTCGCAATTCGTGCCGCCGACGAGCCAGTCGTGCCACAGGTCGCCGTAGATGCGGTCGCGGCCGTCGTCGCTCTTGACCTTCATGCCGTCGATGTCGATCGGCAGCCCCGTCGCCTCGTCGAGCACGTACGCGTCGAAGTTCAGGAGGAACCCGGGGATGATCGACCGCGGGTCGTCGGCGTCGTAGTCGGCGAACATCGTCGTGTCGGCGTTGTAGTGCAGCGGGTCGGTGTCGACCGTCGGAAGCTCGGTCGCCAGGCGCGTGAGCGCCCCGATCCGCAGGTCGCGGTTGTAGAACTCCTGCATCGCCTCGGCGCCGGACATGGAGTCGCTGCCTTCGCCGCCGTGCATGAAGTCGTCGCCGAGGCCGCCGTAGAGCACGTCGTGGTTGACCGCACCGTCGACCCAGGTGGCGAAGTCGGCGCGCTTGAGCAGCTCCCCGAGGATGTAGATCTCGGCGCCCGTGAACGGACCGGGGATCGACACGAACTGGGCCGCGTCGGCGATGTTCAGGTTGTTGAGCGGCTCGGTGAGCCCGTTGCGGCTGGTCTGCAGCTTGCCGTCGTCGCCCATGATGCCGTCGACGCCGGTGCCGCCGTAGATGCGGTCGTTGCCCCAGCCGCCGTAGATGTCGTCATCCTGGCCTTCGCCGAAGAGCACGTCGTCGCCGAGCTGGCCGTGGATCGTGTCGTCGCCGTCCTCGCCGTGCACCACGTCGGCCGCGCCGATGCCTGCGCCCGACCCCTGTGTGTAGTCGAGGAAGATGTACGCCCGCGGCAGCAGGCGCACGGCCCCGGCGTAGGTGTCGTAGGTGAAGGTGAGGAACGCGGTGCCGGGCGTGTACGGGTCGGCGTCCGCCGCGGTGGCCACCATCCGCACGAGGCGGTGGATGTTGCCGTTGTCGCCCAGGATCACGTCGCTGTCCGCGGCGTGGCCGCCCTCTTCGAGGTCGCCGTAGTTGTTGCGGACGAGACGGATGCCGGCACCGCCGAAGATCGTGTCGGCGCCGTCCGGCCGGCGCGCGGCCGTCGTGAGACTGAAGAGCTCGGAGCTGCCGCCGATGAGGTCGTCGCGGCCGAGGCCGCCGAAGAGGACGTCGTTCCCACCGTTGCCCTCGATGTAGTCGTCGCCGTCGCGGCCGGGTCCCGCCCAGTCCTCGGCCGACTGGCGCGTGGTGCGCACATCGACGGTGATCGCGCCGGTGTCGTCGATCGCCGAGCCGTCGCCCTGGATCCAGTCGTCGCCGAGCTGGCCGAAGATGAGGTCGTCCTCGGCGCCGCCGGCGATCACGTCGCCGGCGTACAGCCCGGGCTGTGTCGACGTGTCGTGGTCGAAGAGCACGACGTCGCGCTCCTTGGCGCCGCGCGGGTCGTCGTACGAGCTCGCCGGGTTGGTGCCGCAGGCGCCGCCGGCACCGCTGACGATGTTGGCGCATCCGGTGTCCTGCGCGTAGATACCGCTTCCGGTGAGCACCTGGAAGCGCCGGCTCGAAATGTCGCCGGTGCGCAGCAGGTTCGCGTTGTCGCCGGCGATGGCGTCGTCGCCCTGACCGCCGTCGATCACGTCGCCCCATCCAGCGGGATCAGCACCGTCGCTGCCGCCCGCGACGTTGTGGCCGCCGATGAGGTCGTCGTCGCCGTCGCCGCCGGTGATGCGGTCGGCGCCCTGACCGCCGATGATGACGTCCTCGCCGGCGTTGCCGCGCAGCAGGTCGCCCGCGCCGCCGTGGGCGGCGAGCGTGTCGATCGACGTCCACCGGAACGGGTGTGCCGCGAGCGGCATGTTGAGCGGGAGCAGCTCGAGGAAGATGCCGAGCACGCCGCTGTACGGGACGGTGGACTCGACCTTGCCGTGGTCGCCGAAGATGAGGTCGTTGGCGTCGTCGCCCGCCACGGTGTCGGCGCCCGTGCCGCCGAAGACGATGTCGTTGGCGGTGCCGCCGAAGATGACGTCACCCGCGCCCTGGTGCGGGTCTGTCGTCGTGATGAGGTCCCACGTGCCGTCCGCCGCGGCCGGCGTCGCGCCGTCACGCACGAGACCGTGGTCGCCGAGCATGATGTCGGCTTCCGCGTCGCCGCGGATCGTGTCGGCGCCGTTGCCGCCCAGGATGACGTCACGGTCGTCGCCACCGGAGATCACGTCGCCACCGGCCGCCACGAGCGGGTCGGTCGTCGTCACCAGGTGGCGCAGGCCGTCGGGCGAGGCGTACTGGATGCGGCCGTGGTCGCCGAAGATCGTGTCGCGTCCGGCGTCGCCGGTGATGGCGTCGGCGCCGTTGCCGCCGGCGATCCGGTCATCGCCCGCGTCACCCGAGATGACGTCGTCGCCGCCCACGGCGGGCTCGGCGGTCGCGATGGCGGTCACGAGGCGCGCCGTCTGGATCCGCACGAACACCGGTCCGCCGAGCAGGTCGGTGCGCTCGAGGGTGACGGCCTGCGTCACGACGCCGTGATCGCCGAAGATGACGTCGTCGTCGTCGCCCGCGGCGCCCGCGGCGCTTCCGGCCCCTTCGCCGTGCAGCTCGTCGTCTCCGGGGACGAGGCCGTCGGCCATGGGATGCGTGCTCGCGTTCGCCGTCGGGATGTCGAGGCGGCGCGTGATGACGTCGACGTTCACGCCCGAGTCGCCGTAGATCTGATCGCTGCCGCGCTGGCCGAGGATGAGGTCGTCGCCCGAACCGCCGGCGAGGTAGTCGTGCGCCTGGCTGCCGATGATCGTGTCGTCGCCCTCGCCGCCGTAGATCACGACGCCGACGGTGGGCAGGGCCCCGGCGGGCACCCCGGTGAACAGCGCGCTCGCGTCGATCACATCGTTGCCGGCGTGCGCGAACGGGTTCGCCAGCGGCAGCCAGAAGCGTTCGTCCTCGTCGGGGATCCCCGGGAAGGAGTCGAACGGCTGTGCGCCGAAGTCTCCCGCGTCCTGGCCGGCCGGGCGGCCCGAGTACCAGACGCCGTCCTGCGACGTGTCGCCGTAGACGACCAGCGGCGAGGCGGGACCGCTGCCGCCGGTGATGATGATCGTGTCGCCGCCGACCACGCCGCCCACGAGCTGGTTGCCGCCGCCGTGCACGACGGTGAGCGATCCGTGCGCGGCGGGCGGGTTCACGGTGGTGGCCGGGTCGCCGTCGTCCTCGGGCGCCTGCTGCAGCGTGCCGGTGATCGTCAGGCGGTCGTTGCCCGTGCCGAGCAGCAGGTTCAGCACCTCGATCGTCGAGAGCGAGGCATCCGTCGTGATCCCCGTCACCGTGCCGTCGCCGCCGGTCGCGAACTCGACGCGGCCCCACGAGATGCCGCCGGGCACCACGGCGGGCTCACCGAACGCGGTCGCGCCGTCGACGGTGAACCCAGCGGGCAGTCCCGTTCCGGTGAGGCTGGTGGAGGTCAGCGTGCGGACGTGGTCCTGCACGCTCGAGTCGTCGTAGATGCTCAGGATGTCGACGTTCTGCCCCTCGGGAACGGATGCCGCGTTCCCGATGCCGAGCAGGGGCCCGTCGGTCTCGCCCGGCAGCTTGATGCCGCCCCGCAGCGACCGATCGGCGCGAGTCGTGCCGCCCTCGATCTGGACCGGACCCACGAGCTGCGACAGCAGGTGCGGCTGCGCGGCGAACGTCCTGACGCCCTCGCGCACGAGCGGCACGTCGAACAGGGCGTCGGCCCGCAGCGATACCGTGACCGGCGTCGCCCAGTTCGCAGCCGTGAAGGTGATGGATGCTGCCACCCGGCGCAGCGTCATCGTGCCGGCGAACGCGCCCAGCGCGCCTTCGGCGGTCAGCTCGATCACGTTGTCGAACGTCGCGTTCGTGCCGCGGATGACCGCGATCTTGTAGGAGGTCGCGCCGCCGTCGAGCGAGATGCGCATGCCCTCGAGGAAGCCGTCCGCGAGGAAGCTGCCGCCGTCGGTGCGCGTGATGCGGCGCGTTCCCGGGTCGATCGTGACGCCGCCGCTGAACAGGCCCGCGCCCGCGGTGCCGATGGCGCGCATCGTGACGCGGCCGCCGAGGACGACGTCGGTGAGCCCGTCGGTGAGGATCGCGATGTGCACATCGGCGGTCGGCGGCGTGGTGAGGCGGATCGTGTAGTCGTCGCCCGTGCCGCCGCGGACGACGGTCGTCGAGCCGCCGCTCTGCGTCACGATGACGCCCGCGGAGTCGTCGTCGCGGACGTCTGCATAGAGCGTGCGGTCGGCGAACGCGTAGCCGGCCGGCGCCGAGACCAGGTGGGCGATGAGGCGCACCCAGGTCGGGTCCTGGCGCGCGGCGTCGTCGATCGCGACGATGCGGATGCGCACCGGCGCGACGTCGCCCGCCGCGAACGTGATCGTGCGGGTCGCGGCGTCGAACCGCGAGTCCGAGCTCTCGAGGCGGATCCGGCCGTCCGGCAGGTCGAGCCGGATGACGACGGTGCCGGCGGCGGGTGCGGCCAGCCCCACGAGGATCTCGTCGGTGATGCCGTTCGCGCCCTCGAGCACCACGGTCGAGCGGTCCTCGTTCGACGTGCCGGGCGTGACCTCGACGACGACGACCCCGGGCACGTCGTTGTCGCGCACGAGCGCCTCGACGTTGCGGACGGTCGCACCGTCGAACCCGGCGGCGATGTCGGCGGCGTCCGTCGCGATCGTCGTGTGGCTGATGGCGACCACGCGGTCGCCCTCTCCGCGCAGGTCGTCGACGGCGTAGACGTGGATGGTCTGCGGCACGTTCCAGTCCGAGCCGTCGAAGACGAGGACGACCGCGCGCTGCGCGGGGTCGACGACGCCGCCCATCTCGACGAGGTGACGGCGGAATTCGGCGAACGCGTCGTCGCACTGCGCGGCGGTGCCGGCGCAGAGCCACACCGAGTCGCCGGGGTTCACTCCTAGCCGCTCGGCGACGCCGGGCGAGGCGGCCGAGACCGTGACGTACACCTTGCCCACCGGCTGACGCGAGAGCTTCACGGTGTACGAGTCGAACGATGTCGCACTGCCGCCCTCGCTGACCGAGGTGCCGCCGCCGGACTCCGTGATGACCACGAGCCCCTCGTTCACGCCCGCGACGTGCAGGTCGATGCCGGGCGCGACGATCCCGTCGTAGCGGATGTCGCCCGACGTGACGAGGTGGTCGACTGATCCGCTCGCCCCCTCGATGTCGCGCACCACGATGTCGGTCGAGATGTCGCCCGCGATGTTGATGCGGTCGCTGCCGAGGCCGCCGATCACGCGGTACGAGACGCCGCCGGCGGTCGACTGCACGAAGAACTCGTCCGCGCCCTCGAGGCCGTCGATCTCGACCGACTCCACGGTCGTGTACCGGACGCTCACGCCCGCGCCGTAGATCGCGGATGCCGTGATCACGATGTCGTCGGGGAACTCGGTGCCGAGGATCACGAGCTTGTCGTAGCCCGCTCCGCCGTCCACCGACACCGGCGCGTTCATCGTGTACTGCACCTCGTCGTCACCGCCGCCGGTGCGGATGTCGAGCGGACGCCCGGTCGAGAGCCCGATCGCCGGGACCGCCGTGCCGTTCGCCATCAGGATGTGCCCCGCGGCATCCGTCCGCGCGAGCGCGAAGGCGCGGACCACGAAGAGGTCGTTGCCGTCCTCGCCCTCGAGGCGCAGCTCGGCGCGGTTCGAGTAGACCGTGAACCGGTCGTCGCCGGCGCCACCGAGGGCGACGAGCGGCGCGCTCACGCCGGGGCTCAGGTAGCCGCGCGTCGTCGGGATGAGGAGCGGGAAGACATCGGCGGGCGCGAGGCCGGCGGAGGCGTCCCGCGGGGTGCCGTACAACTGGCCGAGCTGGAACTCGTCGTCGCCGGCGCCGGCGTCGAGGGTGATGGTCGTCGCGGTGTCGTCGACGGCGAAGAAGTCGTCGCCGAGTCCCGACTCGACGCTGAGCCGGCCGTTGAGCGCGGCGTCGTAGGTGATCCGCTCGACGCCGGTGCCGAGAGCGGGCGAGGAGCGCAGGCCCTCGACGGTGCCGTGCACGAGGGCGACGAACGCGGGGCTGTGGGCGTTCTCGCCGGGGATCGAGGTCACCCGGCGCAGGAGGAAGACGTCCGCGCCGTCGGTGCCGACGATCGTCGCGACGTCCGCGCCGTCGTTCGGTGCGCCCGAGTCGAGGAGGTTGACGATGTAGGTGCGCGAGGCATCCGTCGTCGTCTCGACGCGGTAGGAGTCGGTGCCCTGCTGCCCGTCGAGCGTGAGGGTGTGCGCGGCCGGGTCGTCGGGGGTGCGCAGCGCCAGCACGCGGAACGCGTCCTCGCCGTCGCCGCACCCGACCTGGAGCACTGCGGGGGCGCAGATGGTGCGGTCGGTCGCCGACAGGTTCTGGCTGCCGTAGACGTGCACGGCGGTGCCGAGGAGCGTCGACATGAAGTCGAAGTGGTCGGCGTCGATGTGGCCGAAGATCAGCGCCCCGTTCGTGCGGTCGGCTCCGCCGTCGAGGTCGAAGACGCCGCCCAGGCGTCCGGCGAACGTCATCGTCGTGCCGAAGCCGGCAGGTGCCGTGGCCGCGCTCGCGTGCGTGTCGGCGTTCGCGGCGACAGGCGTCCCCAGCGGGTCGGGATCGGTGGCCGTCGGGGTGGCGGGTCCGCGGTCGGCGTCGCCGTGGATGTAGATGGTGCGGCCGGCGACGATGTCGGAGCCCGCGGGGGCGAGCAGGTCGTCGCCCACCCAGAGGGAGATGTCGACCTTGGCCCAGATGCCGCTGCGCGTCGTGGTCGCGGTGTCGGCAGCGCCGGGGGTCGTGCTGCGAGGCTGCGCCTGGCTGACCAGGCTCGTGCCGCTGACGAGGAGGATGAGGTTCTGCGTGCCCGTCGACGGGGGTCCGCGTACGCCGTTCGTGTCGGGGACCGTCACGCGCACGTCGCCGGTCCGCGACGTCGCCGCGAGCAGCCGCAGATCGCCGTCGGTCTCGGTGACGAACACGCTCGCATCGGCGGAGGCGTAGAGGCGCCCGCCCGCACCGGTGATCGACGACGTGTTCACGTCGAGGTCGTCCAGGAGCGCGCCGATGCCGCCACCGGTCGCCCGCAGGTCGATGCGCTCGGCGACCACGTCGGCGGCGGCATCCGTCTGTCCGTCCAGAATCGAGCCGGCGCCCGTGACGAGAGCCACGTCGGTGACCTTGGTCGTGTCGAGCTGGTTCGAGGTGACGAGTCCGACGCGCAGGTCGCCGATGGTCTCGAGCAGGTGCACGCCCAGAGCGGCCGTGGCGTTCAGGATGCCGCTCACCGGCGTGCGCGCGAGGCCCACGGTGTCGAGGAGGTTGATCTCGAGGAAGTCGCTCTCGGTGCCGATCGAACCGGTCCTCGCGGTGAGCGTGATGTTCACGCCCTCGACGTCGCGCGGGTCGGCCGGGTTGGTGGCCGCGTCGCCCGGGTCGCCGTCGAGCATGCTCACCGCGGCGACGAGGGCGACGTCGGACGTGCGCGAGCGGATGAGGCCGATGCGGAAGTCGTCCTGGACCTCCTCGAGCGTGACGGATCCGTCGATGTCGACGTCGACCCAGCCGGAGCCCGTGCCTGCCGCGGACGGCGCAGTGAGATCGATGAAGCCGACGACGTCGATCTCAGGCGCGGTCCCGCCGTCCACGGCGTCGGGTCCGTTCACCAGTGCCTCGGTGTCGCGGATGCGGAGGTGGTCGCCCGCCACCACGCCGGGCGCGCCCGCCGGGAGCGGGGCGTCGGCGAAGATCACGAACCAGCCGCCGACGATCTCGGCGAGGAACATGGTGTCACTCGAGCCGCCCACCGTGACCTCGGTGCGCGGGCGCGGAGCGTTGCGCGCGAGCAGGCGGTAGACGCTGTCGATCTCGACGTCGGCGCCTGCGGGGTCGATCGCCGGATCGACGAAGGCGGAGACGCCGGCGCGGGCGGGGTCGTAGGCGCCGTTGACGTCGTTCACCCCGCGGAAGTGGTGGCGGTGCGGGCGCGGCACCGACCAGATCGACTGCTCGCCGGGCACGACCACGTTCACGTCGGCGGTGCGGGCGGAGGCGCCCTGGCGGATGCCGGTGCGCAGCTCGAGGTCGACGTCGCGGCCGGCGCGCACCAGGTCGAGGGTGACCTCGATCACCGTCACCGCGGGCTGACCGGCCGCGGGCACGGTGCGGTCGACGCCCCGCAGGCTCAGGTGCGCGTCGACGCCGGCGACGGCGGCCAGGCGCGGATCGCGCGGGCCCGAGGCGGTGGGGGCGTCGAGCCGCGGGCGGGCGGTGAAGCGCACCAGGTCGACGGCGAGGCGGCGCTCTGCCGACCCGATCGAGCCCTGCGTCGCCTCGATGTCGAGCAGGTTGGTCACGATGATCGTGCTCAGCGACGACGCCAGGATGTCGCCGAACAGGTTCACGATGCGCGTGAGGCCGACCGGGTTGTTGATGCGGCCGTTCAGCAGCACGTCGTCGTCGCCGCGCTTCTCGATGTCGACGACACTCGGGGCGGCCGCGTGGCGCAGGTCGAACTCGAGCGTCACGTGCGAGTCGAGCGGGCCGCCCGACGAGCGCAGCACGACACGGGGCCACGAGCCGAACGTGTTGACGACGTCGATGCCGCTCACGGTGACCCGCTTGCCGGAGCGGTCCACGATCGTCACCGACTCGAGCGTGTCGCGGAACTCGAACGTCGGCCACGGGTCGCTCGCGCGGCCGTCGACGCTCGAGGCGTACCCGTCGCCGTTGTCGATCGCGCACGACACCTGGTCGGTCGGTGTGCACTGCGCCTCGAAGAGCACGTTCGCGTAGCCGTCGTTGCGGATCGGATCGATGACGTAGGCGCCGTCGCCATCGGGGTCGACCTCTTCGCCGATGACGGGGGCGCGCCCGCCGTTGATGGTGATCGCGTTGACCGCGACGACTCTGCCGTCGGCGCCGACGACGAGCAGGGGCGCTCCGTTGAGCCCGCCCAGCACGATGACGTCGGCATCCCAGGCGATGCGGCGCGCCTGCATGAACGGCGAGCCGCCGTCGTCGCGGTAGCGGTCGGAGTCCGTGGGCATGTCGGGGTAGGTCACGCTCGCGTTGGTCGAGAGCACGTACAGCGCGACCTGACCGGGATCGGACGCCGCATCCAGCCCCGACGCCGGGTCGGTGCGGCGGGCTCCCGCGATGACGAGCGCGCCCTTTGCGGTGTCGACGGTGGTGTCGATGCGGCCCTCGCCGTTGTTCTCGGCGCGCTGCGGCGGGATGAGGGCGACGGCGAGCCGCATCGCGTTGCGCTCGATGACGATGTTCGCGGTGTGCGCCTTGAGGTCGACGCCGCGGTCGCCGCGGATGATCGTGCCGCCGCCGGCGATCTCGACCGCGACGGTGAGGAAGACGTCGACCTCTGCGTTGGCGAACGCCGTCGCGACGCCGAGCAGGATCGGGTTGACGCCCAGTGCCTTCGCGGTCGCATTCGCGAGGATGCGCGACACGAACGCGTCGAGGTTCACCGTCTCGCCGGTCAGGCGCACGCCCGTGCCGACGACGACGCGCGAGGTCGAGGCATCCGTTCTCGATCCGATCCTCACACCCCGGTCGTCGTTGGTGTTGTCGGAATCCGCACCGGCCCCGATCCCCCAGGACTCGGTGTCGGACAGTGTCCGCCCGTTCGTGGCGAGGTCGGTGCGCACGATGACGTGGTGGCCGGCGGCGATCACGGCGTTCGCACCGATCGTCGCGGTGGTGTCGTTGTCGATGCGCGCGGTCGTCTCGGCGATCTTCGCCGAGATCGCGCCGCCGCCCTTCGACGAGGCGGTGGCAGAGATGCGGTGGTCGGATGCTGCCGACAGGAGCACGTCCGCGCCGGCGGCGATGTCCGAACCCCCGCCGATCGCGACGTCGGTGGTGGCGGTGTCGAACACGGTGTCGGCGTGCGCCTCGCCGACGGCGACCCCGCCGCCGCCCGCACTGTTCGCGTACGCGACCGACCGGGTGCGGCTCGACGCGACGACCTGGACGGACTGCCCCGCGCGCACCGTCACGGTGCCGAGGGCCGCGTTCACCGTGGGGGTTCCATCGACACGCGCGCTCGGCACGTCGATGCCGACGATGATGCCGGCCGATCCGCCGTTCACGGTCGCGCCGGTCGCGCCGTCGCCGGCGGCGGGCGCGAGGTCTGCGAGCACCTCGCCGCCCGGGCCGCCGAGCGTGTGGGTGCCGGCCGGCAGCGACGGGCTCGTGAGCCGCGCGTAGATCACCTGGCTGCCGGAGCCGGCCTTCAGGTCGACCTGCACGAGGCCGAAGCGGTGGACGCCGGCGGCCGCGTCGCCGAGGGCGATGGCGCTTCCGCCGATCGTGGCGGCCAGCGCCACGCTCGTGCCGTCGGCTGCGCGCCCGACCGTGTAATAGGTATACCCGTCGCGGAGGCCGGGCAGCGCCCTCTGCAGCGAGGCCGTGACGCTCTCGTCGGAACCGGGCGAGATGGCGAGCGCCTGGGCCGGGTCGTTCGTGCACCCGACGGCGTGGCAGAAGGTGTCGGCGAGCTGGATGAGGCCGTTCGCCTGCACGATGACGTAATACGTGCGTCCGTTCACCAGGCCCGCGATGCCGGTGCCGTAGTAGACGAGCGCGTCGCCGGAGTGCAGGGTCGCGGTCAGATCGGTGCCCAGGAAGATGTTGTTCGCGCCGTTGCTGTGCGCCACGACGGTCTTGCCGTTCACCGTCGTGGTCTCGGGCACCCAGACCTGGCCGCCGCCCTCGGGCTTGTCGACGAGGTGCAGCGTGACGTCGACCGCCCCGGCGATGAAGTCGGCGACGTACGGCGCCCGGTACTCGACCGCGGTGCCGTTGGGCAGGGCGCTCAGCGTGCCGTCCTGCAGACGCCCGTCCGTGACGGCGGGGGCGAGCGGCGTCTCGGTCGAGGCCGTCGCCGCCGCGGAGGTCGTCATGAGCTTGATGCGGTAATCGTCGATCCTGCGCACGTAGAACGTGGTGCTTCCCGGCTGCGCGCACGTGCCGGTGGCGGCGCCCGCGCTCGCGATGATCGACGCGCCGCCGCGCGCGTCGTAGACGACGCAGTCGCCGCTCACGAACCCGTGGGCCGATCCGAACGTGATGATCTCGGTGGCGGGATCGACGGTCGAGGCGTTGAAGATGGCGCCGAGGCGGATCTGCCCGGCCACGCCCGTGTCGATGACCGTGTAGCGCGCGCCCTTGTGGAGGCCGAGGATGCCGCCCCCGGTCGCCTGATAGGTGACGACGGTGCCCTCGCCGATGCCCGGGTAGGTGAAGGTCACCGTGTCGCTCGACGCGCTGACCGCTGCGATCTGGTCGGACACCGGCTGCGCCGAACCGCCGTCGTCCTTGAGCGCCGCCTCCACGCGCACCGTGCCGCCGGCGTGGATCACCGTGCGCGCGGTGGCCCCCGCGGTGCCGATGTACGCGTCGAGATCCGGGCCGATCGCCGCGTGCGCGTACGGTACGCCGACATCGACCCCGCCGCCGCCGTAGGCGTTGCCGGTCGCGTCGGCCTCGGCGCGCGCCCGGGCGGTGACGGTGACGCCGCCGGTGATCGGCACCGGCGCCGACGCGACGCTGACGTCGCCGATCACGACGCCGTCGCCGATCCACGCCTTCACGACCGGCTTGGTGGTGGCGGCGGCCTCGGTGCCGCGCACTCCGATGAGACCGCCCGAGCCGACGACGACGGTCGCGGTGCTCGTCGCCGAGAGCAGGTCGGCCGTGACAGACACTCCGAGAGCGCGCAGGATCGCGGTGTTGCCCAGGATCCCGGCTTCGGTCGATCCCGTCTGGTTCGCACTCGCGATCAGGAAGCTGACCGCTGCCGCGCCGCCGGCACCGCCGTGCGAGTAGGCCGAGAGCGTGCGGGAGGAGGTGGCCAGGAGTGAGATCGAGCCGCCCGTCGCGAGGGTCGTGGTGACGCCGGCGGTCGATCCGACGAAGGCACGCGTGTGGACGTCGACGTCGACGTCGATGCGGGCGCCGGATCCGCCGAAGAGGCCGATCGCGACGGCGACGAGCTCTGCGGTCGCATCGACGGTGTCGGATGCTGCGATCTCGAGCGAACCCGCCTCGATCCGCACCGCGTCGCGGACGGCCGCGAGCACGAGCCCCGCGATCGTGATGTGCACGACGACCGCGCCGACGGCGATCACCAGGCCGCCGGCGCCGCCCGCGGCGTGCGCGACGACCGTCGGGGTGAACGTCGAAGCGACCCGCACCGTACCGGTCGCATAGATCAGCGTGCCGCGGCGCACCTCGGCCGACGCGACCGAGGCGGCAGATGCACCGATCGTGATGACGAGCACGCCGGCGGCGATGCCCACGCCGGCGCCGCCGTTTCCGAGCGCGAGCACGTTGACCGAGGCGTTCGCGAACTCGTGGACGCTCGCCGTGTGGGTCGCCGAGAGCGACACCGATCCGACGGGGCTGCCGGGCTGGCCCACGCGCGAGTTCGTTCCGAGGGCGGCGGTGGCGCCGCCGCCGTCGGTGACGACGACGATGCCCGCACCCGCGCCGACGCCGACGATGAAGGCGCTGCCGATCGCGTAAGCCGAGATCGTGAGCAGGAACTGCTTGACCGCGGTGAGGGTCACGGCCCCGCCGGCGAGGATCGTCGCGCCGGTGACGGCCCCGTCTTCGAGGTACGCGGCCGCGGTGCCGCCGTCGTAGACGACCGCGACGGTCACGCCGATCCCGACGAGGAGAGAGAGCCCCGTCGTGATCGCGAGCACGTCCAGCTCGTCGCGCAGGTTCGCGGCGATCGCGACGTCGTGGCCGGCGGTGAGGGTCGCCCCCGAGCCGACGGAGGCCGAGACGTTCTCGCTCACCGTCGCCACCGACACCGAGACGCCCCCGCCGAAGGCGCCGAACCCGAAGCCGCCGGTCACCTGCGTGAAGTCGAGGCGGCTGCGGGCGTCGATGCGGATGTCGTGGCCGGCGCTGAGCGTGGCGCCCCGGCCGACGAACGCCGCCGTCCCGGCCGGGATGCCGGCCTCCTGGGGAGGTGCCGTGCGCGACCCGGCGATCACGCCTGCGGGGGATGCAGCGCCGAGCGAGCCGTTGGCCGAGGTCGCGGCATCCTGCAGCACTCCCGCGTTCGCGCGGCCGTGACCGGCGCCGCCGACCTTGCCGATCTCGGTCGAGGCGGAGCCGCCGCCGATGAGCGTGTCGGCGTTCGTCAGCGTCTTGCCCGCGCCCTGGGCGCCCAGTGCGTCGTAGGTCGGGTTGGTCGCGTTGCCGTTCTCGTCCTGGTCGGCGTAGCTGTACGTGCCCACGAGGTCGCCGGCGATGACCCACACCGAGATCGCCGCACCGAGCGCGGCCGCACCGCCTGCGGCGCTCAGCGCGAAGGTGCGGATGTAGCGGTCGGCGAGGGCGGCCACGGCGATGTCGCGCCGGGCCCGCACGTCGCTGCCGGCGTTCCACGCGGTGGTGTCGCTGTTCACGACGCCGACGTCGACGCCGCCTGCGAGCCCGATCATGCCGATCGCGAGTCCGCCGGCGATGACGAGCACCGTGAGGTCGTCGACGGCGACGACGCGCACGTCCTGCGTGGCGGAGGCGTTCGGGGTGGCGGTGTTGATGCGCGCGCCGCCGGCGATGTACGCCCGCGTGTCGGCGTTGATCACCTCGACGGTCACCGCTCCGGCGATGCCGGCGGAGAAGCCGGCGCCGGCGGCGACCGCGACCGACACGACATCCTCGCGGCTGACGGCGGTGACGATCACGCCGGTCGCGGTGGTGTGGCCGAAGGTCCCGTCGCCGGCGAGCGTGCCGTCGTGGACGTCGACGGCCGCGCCGTTGCCGGAGGCGTCGACGGTGGCGGCGCCGATCCAGGCCCTCGTCGACTTGGTGAGCACCGTCACACCGACGCCCGCTCCGGCGCCGGCTCCGCCCGCGCCGATGCCGGCGCCGATCGTGATGAGGTCGATGTCGGTGGCGTCGAACGCGGCGACCAGCACGCTGCCGCCCGCCGTGATGGCGGCCCCGTCGTCGATCGAAGCCCACGTCGTGGAGTCGATGACGAGCACGCCCACCGCGCCGCCGAAGCCGACCGCGCCGACCCCCATGGCCACGACGATGACGAGCGTCTCCTCGTTCGCGTCGGCGCGCACGATCACGTCGCCTGCCGCGGTCACCACCGCGTTCTTGCCGATGCGTGCGGTGGTCTGGGCGGTGGCGACGGCCACCTGGATGCCGGGGGTCGCGGCGACCCCGCCGCCCGACGCTCCGCCGGCGATGCCGAGCAGCTGGTAGTCGTCGGCGGCGATGACGAGCACGTCGTCACCGGACGAGAGCTGCGCGAGGTCGTCGACCTCGGCGTTCGTCGTGGCGTTCAGGACGTGCACGAGGGCGGAGATCTGGACGCCGAAGAAGAGGCCGCCCGACGCCCCGATGCCGTACATGCCGATGTCGTCGCGGCTCAGCGCGGTGACGGCGATGCCGGTGAAGCCGGTGCGCGCGTTCTCCGTGACGGTGCGGTCCTGGGTGAGCTGCGGCGAGGTGAGCGGGTTCTGCGAGGTGTCGCCGCCGTGCTGGGATTGGTCGTACCCGACGTCCTGGTCGGTGAGGCACGGCGCCGTCACCTGGTGCGGGTCGCGCGTGCCCCCGTTGCAGGCGTTCGCCGCGAGCAGCTCCGACAGTCCGTCCTCGACCGTGATGCCGGGGCGGAGAGCCCGGCCGACGACCACCGCGCGCGCACCGATCACGGCCTCCGTCGTCTTCGTCACGACCGGCACGACCAGCGCGCCCCCGACTCCGCCGATCTCGATGCCGATCGCGAGGTTGCCCGACACCACCTCGACCCGCAGGGCGGAGGATGCGGCGACCTGCACGCTCCCGTCGGCCCGCACCGTCGTCGGGGTCACCGCTGCCGGGGTCCCGGCGATCGTGGCCTTCGTGGTGACGTCGATGACGTACACCCCGACCGTTCCCGCGACCGCGACGTCGCCGCTCACGGCCCCCGCGATCGCGACTCCCACGACGAGCTCGGTCGAGACGGCGATCACCCGCACATCGCCCTGCGCCTGCACCTCGGCGCCCGCGCCGATCCACGCCTGTGTGTCTTTGGCGAGCACGCCGACGGTGAGGCCCGCGCCGATGCCGACGCTGCCGGACCCCGCCGCCGCGCCGGCCGCCGTGACGTGCACGGTGCGGTCGGAGGCGAGGACGAAGACGTCCTGCGCGTTGTTCTCGGCGCCGGCCGTCGTGTTGATGCGGGCGCCCGCGCCGATCCACGCGTGGGCCTCGCGGTCGATCACGGTGACCGCTCCGCCGCCGGCACCGGCGACCTCGCCGGCGCCCGCGAGCCCGATGCCCACGGTGACGACATCCTCGGTCGCCGTGGCGACCACCGCGACACCGCGCCGGAGCACCGTCTGGCCCCGGCCGTCCGGCACCGTGAGGGCCGCGTTGCCGCGGGCGTCCACGACCGCGCCGTCGCCGATGTAGGCGTGCACGGTGCTCACGTCGATCTGCAGCGGCACCGCCACCCCGGCGGCGTTGTCGCCGACAGCGATGCCGCCCGCGACGGCCACGGCGGTGAGGTCGTCCGCTGCGGCGACCAGGATGCTGCCGCCCGCGCTGACGGGGCGGCTGCCGGTGATGCGCGCCACGATGTCGTGCGTGATCACGTTGATCGAGATCGAGCCGCCGACAGCGAGGTCGTTGCCTCCCGCGGCGCCCACCGTGACGCTGACGATGGTGGCGGTGAACGCCGGGCTGCCCTCGGTGCTGGGGTCGCCCGGGATGCCGATGACGAGCGCGCTGCCCGTGCCGGTGTCGAGGGACACCGCGCCGGGCACCCCGGTGTCCGCCGGCAGGTAGCCCGCCGTCACGACGATGTTGCGGCCGGCCGAGACCTGCGCGTCGTCGATCGCGGCGATGATCTGGTCGAGCTCGCCGTCGACGGTGGCGGTGTCGCTGTTGGTGTGGTCGGGGTTGGCCGCATCGAAGCTGCCGCCGATGAAGTTGTACGCGAACGATGCGCCGACCGCGACGCCGCCGAACGCGATGCCGACGCCGCCGGCGACGACGACGAGGGTCACCGACTCGGCGGCCGTGACGAGCACGTCGCGCCCGGCCTGCACCGCGGGGCTGTGCGCGACGACAGCGGTGAGGGTGTTGGCGATCGAGTTGACGGTGACGGACCCGCCGATCGCGAACCCGTTGTCACCGGCGAGCGCGCCACCCACCGCGATCGCGACGAGCGTGGCCGTCGAGCGCGCGGCGACCGTGATGTCGGATGCCGCACCCCGCGCGAACACCGACACCCCGTCGATGCGGGCCGAGATCACGTTCGAGATGAGGTTGTAGCTGATGGCGGCGCCGACGGCGGGGCCGCTGGTGGCCAGAGCGACGCCGCCCGACAGCGACGCGATCACCGAGGCATCGGTCGCGGTCACCGACACCGGGCCCTGCGCGTCGATGACCGAGGCGCCGATCGGCGACGACGACACGGTGTCGACGATCTCGGCGATGATCCGGTTGTCGATGATGTTGATGAGGAGCGAGCCCGACGCGGCGATGGCGTTGCCGGTGGACGCCGAGGCGGTGACGCCGACCGCGACACCGCCGATCTCGGCCTTCGAGGTCGACTCGACCGTCACCTTGCCGTCCGTGGTGAGGTCGACGTCGTCGAGTCGCGCTTCGACGTCTCCCTGGATCTCGTTGTACCCGACGGCGGCGCCGATCGCGCTGCCGGTCGTGACCGCGATCGCGCCGCCCAGGGCGACGATGCCGGAGTCGTCGGTGGCAGCGACCGTGACGTCGAGCGTGTTCGTGGAACTCGTCGCTCGGAGGATCGTGCTGCGGGTGATCTCGGCGATCGTGCGGTAGACGAGGAGGTTGACCGCGAAGTGGAAGGCGCCGCCGATGTGCGCCTGGGCGTCGGCGGCGAGGCCGACCCCGGCGCCGATCGCGTAGATGCGCTGACCGGTGTCGTCGTTGAGGCTCTTCGCCGTGACCGACAGCACCTTGCCGCCGATCGTGAGCGTCGAGCCCGAGATGCGCGCGCTCGAGATGAGGGGTCGCGACTCGGTGCCGAGCAGGTTGAGCGCGATGCCCAGGCCGATGCCCACCGCGCCGCCGAACCCGATGCCGCCGCCAACGGCGACGATGCGCGTGCCGTCGCGCCCGGCCACCACCACGTCGGATGCGATGACGCCGCGCACGTTCTGCACGACAGCCTCGGTGGTGCCGTAGACGGTGTTGAACGAGAACGAGCCTGCGACCGAGACCGACTGGGTGCCGGCCGCGGCGGCCATGCCGGCCGAGACGCTGATCAGGTCACCGGTGCGGGTTGCCTGCACGACGAGCGATCCGTCGGTCGTGGTGAGGTCGGTGGCGACGATGAAGGCCCGGGTCGTCGCATCGATGAGGTTCACGCTGAGCGCGCCGGCGAGCGCCGCGGCATTCGTCTTCGCGCCCGCCACGAGCGCGGCGCCTCCGGTGATCGCCCGCTGCCAGAAGTCGTCGAGCGCGGTGACGGTGATGCTTCCCGCGGTGAGATGGCCCGCGTCGGCGATCGACGCCTGCGTGGTGTCGACCACGACGTTCACCGCGATCGCCGCAGCGACGGCGGCCTGCGACTGCGTCGCCGGCTGGGCGTTGCCGCCGAGGAGCTGCAGCGCCTTGGGCGATGCGCCCGCGGGCGGCGTGGGCTGTGGCGCCGCGGGTCCGGAGAAGGCACCCGCCACCGTGAAGGCCCACAGGTCGCCGTCGAGCTTCGCCAGCACGTCGACGACGCCGGTCACCGTGATGTTCGCGTTCGGCCGGGCCGTCGCGGTGCTGGTGGCCGAGGCATCCGGATTCCCGATCACGGCCTTGGTCGTGCGGTGCAGGTCGTTGATCGCCAGGGAGAACCCGACACCGAGCCCGGTGCCGAATGCGACGGCGCCGACCCACGTGACCTGGGTCATCAGGTCGCCCGCGTACAGGCGCACGTCGCGACCCGTCACGATGGCGTTCGCACCGAGCTGCACCAGCGTGTCGCTGCGCTGGCCGATGTAGGCGACCGAGCCCGAGATCGTGAACGCGCCCCCGTTGCTGCCGGACTGCACGAGGTCGATGTGGAACAGCGCCTCTTCGGCCTTCATGTTGAAGCCGCCGTCGGTGCCGCTGAAGATGCGGGCGCCGTCCTGCACGATCGCGTGGGTGGTGTTGTCCTGCACGAAGATGAGGAACGCGCCTCCCGCGCCGCCCTTCTCGCCGCCCCCGCTCACGGACGGCGTCTCGAGCCGCTCCTTGATCTTCACGTCGGCGGTGTCGAGATCGAGGTCGGGAAGCGAGAAGTTGCCGGTCATCGACAGCAGCTGCTGGTAGTTCGTCGCCTCGACCGACACCGTCTGCTCGCCGGTGTTGTTGATGTGCGTCGCGTTGATCGCCTCGGGGTCGGCGGCGTCGGTCGAGCGCCACTTCTCGTCCTGGTTGATCCAGGCACCGCCCTGCACGGTCGCCGTCGAGATGTTGGTGAGCACCAGCACAGCGAGCGAGCCGGCGAGCGCGATCTTGTCGGCGGTCGCGGTGGACGTCGTCCACGCGTTGAACATGCCCTGGAGGCCGAGGGTGGTGTTGAGGTACTTGAGCACCGCGTCGGGACCCTCGCTGCGCAGGCGGTCGATGAACTCGCTCCACGACAGCGGGATGTACTCGTCGAACCGCACCAGGAACGGGTAGCTCACGTCGGAGATCACGCGCGTGGCGCGCAGCCCGTCGACCTTCGCCCCCGTCTTCACGGTGGCGATCGCCGTGTTGTCGAAGTTCCCGACCGACACCGCGACGCTGATGGCCGTGTCGGCGCTCGAGCCGGCCAGGCCGCCGGCCGCGTCCGTCTGAGGCTCGATGCTGCTGTTGGCGCTGATCGTGTAGCCCTGCGCGATCGTGGCCTTGATCTCGAGGTCTTCGCCCGACTTCACGACGGCGGTGGAGCCGATCGTCGTCTCGACGTGGTGGTCTGCGTCGATGACGGCCAGCGCCCCGGCGACCGCCAGTGGCGGCGGAGACCCCAGCCCGGCAGCGGGGGCGTGCGCCCCGAACGCGAACGCCGCGGCATCGAACAGCTGGTTGACGGCGTTGCCCGCGAAGGACTCTTTGAGCCGGGCCCACCACGTCACCGGGTGGCCGGCGTCGGCGAGGCCGGCGGCGGCGCTCGAGGAGTCCTTCGCCTCGAGCTTGGCGAGGATGCCGACGCCCGTCGCGAACCCGGTGTCGAGCACGTGCTTGGCGGCGAAGTGGTAGCCGCCCGCCTGCGCCGGGCCGATGTCGATGAGCACGCCGGCGCGGGCTTCGTTCTCGGTCTCGGCGAGCCCGATCACCTGCGCGTCGGTGAAGCGCGTGTTGCCCTGCAGGTTGGTCTGGTTGGTGCTCGCGACGACGTAGTAGGTGGCGCCGTCGACGAGGCCGTCGATCTTCGCGTCGCCCTTCTGGTGGTACACCACCGCCTGGCCGAGCTCCAACGTGTTGAACACACCGCCGGTCCAGTGCAGCGTCACCGTGTTGGCCGCGGCGTCGACGTCGGCCGCGCTGAAGTCGCGCGTGTTGTTCGTCGTCGCGGGGAACCCGGCCTGCGTGAGGTCGACGGTGAACTGCTGCAGGCACACGAGGTAGGCCAGGTACGCGGCGTGGTCGTCGCCGGCGGCGCTGCAGGTCGCGGCGCGCACCGCGGCCTGCTCCGACGAAGCCAGCGCGATGAATTCCGATTCGTTGAGGTCGAGGGTGGTCGGGTCGTCGGCCATCCACACGACGAAGTACGTGCGTCCCCCGACGAGCCCGCCGATGTTGCTGCCGCGGCGCGGACTGTAGGTGACGGTGTCCTCGGTGACGAGGCCGTGCATGCCCACGTGGATGCGGTCGTACGCGTAGTCGACGTAGCCGACGTCCGTGATGTTCGTGACGAGGGGGTCGATCTCGATCTTCACGGTCGAGCACCCGGTGAGTGTTCCGGTGAGGTCTTCGCACGGGGTCATGTGCGCGATCACCGTGCCGTTCACGACCGTCGTGACATCCGCCTTCGACAGCTCGATGCTGAAGGCGAGCCCGGCCGACCCGTCGGCGTACATGCCCGATTCGGCCTCGGCCTCGGACTCGACCGTGCCGCCGGCGACGAGGTTGGCCGTCTTCCCTGCCTCGATGACGGCGCCCGCGGCGACGTCGATGTGCGCGTTCGCCACCGCGTTGCTCACTGCGACGGCGATGGCCACCTGCGTGCCGCCCGGGTTCGCGAGACTCTTGATCTCACGTTCGGTCGAGGCGCTGATCGAGGCGCCGGCGTTGGCGGTGGCGGTGATGACGATCGCGGCGGTGCTCGTGATGAGCGCGTCCTTCTTGATGATCACCGTGGCGGTCGCTGTGGCCTGCACGAAGCCGGCGCTCACGAGGCTGCCGCGTGCGGTGCCGTTCGCGACGGCCGCCGCCGTGGCGTACATGCCGACGGTGTCGTCGCCGATGAGCTGGGCGCCGACGCCGATCGTGATCGTGGCGGTGGACTTCTTGAGGAGCAGCTTGACCGGGAGGGCGATGATGCTGCCGAGGAGGCCTGTGAGCGGGTCGAGCACGTAGCTGCCGACCTCGCGCGCGACGCCGAGATACTCGGCGAGGCTGCGGTCCTCGGCCTGCGCGATGAAGAAGATGCCCGTCGCGTGGATGGTCGCGCCGTCGCCGACAGTGATCGACACGTTCCGGTCGGTCGCGAAGACGGGTGAGAGGTTCTCGGCGAACGCGCTGCCGATCTGCCGGGCGCGGAAGGTGACCCAGCCGGCCCCGGTGTCGATCGCGACGTTCGCGTTCACCGTGATGTGCGCGGCGTAGATCTCCATCACGCCGTCGTTGGTCCAGACGTCCCCCGTGAAGGTGACGCTGTCGGCCTCGGGGTCGTCGACGAAGATCGGCATGTCGTCGCTGAGCCGGCGGTTGCCGTAGACGATGAACGTGGCTTCGCTCACCCAGCCGGCCGCGAGGCCGGTTACGACGATGGTGTCGGCGCCGTCGAGGCCCTCGACCACGAGCGACGCGCTCGGCACCGCGAACTCGATCACGGTGGTCACGATCTGGGTGATCGGGTCGTACCAGCCGTGCGAGCCGTAGTCGACGCGCATCCGGTTCGGGTCGGTGGGGTGAGCCGAGATGGTGATGGTGTCGTTCGACGCGGTGCCGGTGATGCGCACCGTGTCGCCGCCGACGGTGAGGAAGGGGGTCTGCTGGTCGAGGCCGGTGTAGGCGATCACCCGGCCGTAGAGCGACGCGGTTCCCGCAGCATCCGTTCCGCTGATGTTGTAGAGCGCGCCGCTGATGCTGCCGCACAGGACGACGCAGGAGATGACCAGGATGTCGGTGCCGCCGCTGCCGCCGGCCACCGATCCGATGAAGCCGGTGCCGACGACGTCGAAGACGTCGGCGTTGTTCGCGGTGCCCACGAGGTTCTCGATGGACGAGAAGGCGATACCGGCGACCGTGCCGGAGTTCGCGCCGTCGATCGTCCAGCGCACGCTCGCGTCGGGAGGACCGCGGATCGAGTCGGAGCTGCTCGCGGAACCCACCAGCCTGTCGATGCCTGAGAAGGTGCCGAAGCCGACGACCACGTTGACGGGCGGGACGTACGACAGCGTCACGTCGGTGCCTCCGGCGAACGGCGACGCGGCACTGGCCGCGATGACCTGCACGCTCACGGTGCGCGACTCGCCCGGCAGGCCCGGCGCCGAGATCCCGAGCACCCGGAACAGGATCCAGGCCGACGGGTCGTCCGCACTCGAGATCAGCAGCTGGCCGCCGCTCTGCGAGGTGTCGATGCGATCGATGGATGCCGCGACCGACGCGCCCGCCGCGTCCGTGGTGCTGATGACGACCTGGGTCGCCTGGTTCTGATCCGGGGTGTTGAGGCGCACCGTCCCGGCCGCGGGTGCGCCCGCGGTGGCGGCGGAGAACGCGGTCGCGATGTCGACCGCGCCGCCGGCGAGGATGGCGACGATCTGGCCACCGCGCGCCGAGAAGTCGAGCACGTCGACGGGCGCCGCCGCAGCGTCCGCGACCGCTCCGCCTTCGACGCCGCCCGAGAGCGCGCCGCCCGCCAAGACCTTGAAGGTGTCGTCGGCGTTGCCGCCCACGAGGGTGCCGATACCGGTGAACGACGTCGTGCCGAGGGTTCCGGCATCCGCTCCCGAGACGGTCCAGGTGTTCGCGGCGTCGGGGCCGACGAGCGTGTTCGCGCCGCCGCCGCCCGCGATCGAGTCGATCGACCCGGTGCTGCGCATCGCGAACGCGTCGGCACCCGAGCCGCCGACCACGGTGTCGATGCCGCTGAACGAGATGTCACCCGTGAATCCGGTGCCCGGCCCGTCGATCACCCACTGCGTGTCGGCGGCGCCGCCCGCGAGGCTGTCGGTGCCGGCGCCCTGCAGGCGTTCCACGCCGGTGAAGGCGACGGAGGCGGCACCGGCCGCGAGCACGCCGGCTCCGGGGCCGGTGAGGGTCCACTGCACGCTGCCCACGGGACCGGTGACGGTGTCGCTTCCCGCGCCGCCGTCGAACGTGATCCCGATGCCGGCGAGCGCCGCCAGCGCCGCCGCGGAGAACACGACGGTGTCGTCGCCGCCCGAGCCGACGATCGCGAGGGCGCTGATCGTGTCGAGGGCGCGCCTCTCCGCGCCGATCACGAGGTCCGTGCCGTCGACCGTGACGGTGACAGCGCCCGCGATCGAGATCGACCACGGGGTGGCGGCGGCCAGCGCGGTGACGGCGAGGGATGCCTCGGGCGCGGCCGGCTGCGCCGCTGCCGGGTCCTCGGCCGCCACGTCGGCGGTCGCAGGGTCTTCGACCGCGGGGGGCGCGACGGACTCGGCGGCCGGGTCGGTGGTCGCCGCGGAGTCGGGGGCTGCCGGTGCCGGGTCCACGACGGGCGCCGGTTCCGCGGCCGGAGCTTCCGCCGGAGCTGGGGCGGGTTCGGCCACCGGAGGCGCCGGCTCGGCCGCGCCCGGGTCGGTCGCCGCGGGGTCGCCGGTCACGGCGTCCGTCGCCGCGGTCAGCGGCAGCTCCGCGCCGGCGGCCAGCGCACGGAGCACGCTGACCCGGGCACCGGCGTCGACGCCGCGGGTGAGATGACGCTCGCCCGGCGCGAGGCTCTCGTGCATGATCGCGTCGGCGCGGCCGAGGTCCGCGCGGCCGAGCAGGTGCCCGATCTCGTGCGCGAGCACCGTCTGCAGGTCGAACCGTCCCGCCGCCGGGCTCGAGCCCGAGGCGTGCGCGACGTCGCCGGAGCGCTGCGTGAACTCGTGCGAGGTGGACGGGGTGCTGTCGACGAACCAGCCGCGGCCCGCAGCATCCATGTCGATCGTGATCGTGCGTCCGGACGTGACCGCGAGCCGATCGCCGCTGACGGCGCCGACGCGCACGACGGCGCCCGCGAAGCCGGTCTCGCCCCACACCGCCAGGGCCGCCGGAAGCACCGTGTCGATGTCGGCGGGCGTGAGGTCGCGGATCGCGGAGGAGGACCCGACGGGCGCGGCGGAGCGGAGCGCGAACTCGTCGGCGACGGCCGCAGGAGGGACCATGAGCGGGGTGATCGCCATCGAGAGCGAGACGGTGGCGGCGACCGCCGCGGAGCGCGCGCGTGACATCGTCGCTTGGCGCTCAGCGCGCAAGGGTCCCCGCGATTTCGCCACCGCAGCCCTCCCCAGGGCCTCAGACAGATCCCGAATTCGCCGCATCGACGCGGCGCGGGCGCCCACACCAGCACCCGAGACGGATGATGGCCCTGCGCGGGCGGCCTGTCAAGATACTGTCGTCAACAGCATCCATATTCGTTTCGGCGCATCAATGCGCGAAGCGGAGGAATCCCGTGAAGGCGAGTTCACGCGCGCGGGGCAGCAGGTCCGCACGGAGCGCACCGGCGTCGACCTCGAGCAGGTCGGCGATCGCGTCGATGAGAACCCCGACGGGAAGGTCGCCGTCGCACGCGCCGACGAGCGCGGCGAGCCCCGGATCCACGCCGAGGGCGCGACCGAACCCGCCACCCTGGCGCAGTTCGATGACGGTCGGATCCTCGGCTCCGGGCAGGTGATGACGCGCTTCGGTGACGTCGGGGGCGACGACGAGGACGGATGCCGCGAGCCCCGCGTCGTCGAGCCCGCTCAGGCGGTCGTGGGCGTCGAGCGCGGCCGCGAGATGCGCCCCGAGCCCGTCACCCGCGAGGGCCGTGTGGAGGCTCTCATACCGGGCGAGCGTGGGCGTCCCGTCAGCCGGACGGCGCAGCAGCAGGTACCCGAAGCCCACCTCCGTCACCGCGCGGGCCGCGAAGTCGTCGAGCCAGGCGTCGACGAGTCTCGCGAAGCCGGGCGTGCCGGGCAGCGTGCCGCCGTCGCGCACCCACAGCTCGGCGTACGACAGCGGGTCCAGGCTCTCGCGCTCGACGATCCAGGCGTCGAGCGGCACCGGCGACGACTCGACCCATCCGCGCACACGCTGAAGGCCGGGCATGCCGTCGCGCGTCTCCCAGTTGCCGAGCAGCTGCGCGACCCCGCCGGGCGCCAGGTGCGCGCCGACCCCCTTCACGAACGCAGCCACGACGTCGTCGCCGACCATCCCGCCGTCGCGGTACTCGTAGGCGGGGACGTCGGCGACCCGCGGCGTGATCACGAACGGCGGGTTCGACACGACACGGTCGTACTGCTCTCCGGCGACCGGCTCGAAGAGGCTGCCGAGCCGCACCTCGATGCCGTCGATGCCGTTGAGGAGGGCGTTCAGCCGCGTGAACGACAGCGCGCGCGGCGAGATGTCGGTCGCGACGACGTGGGCAGAGTGCGCGCGGGCGCGCAGCGCCTGGATGCCGCAGCCCGCCCCGATGTCGAGCGCGCGCTCCGCGGGGGTCGGCAGCTGCAGCCCGGCGAGCGTCAGCGACGCGCCGCCGACGCCGAGCACGTGATCTTCGGGCAGCGGCCCGCCGAGCGCCGCCTCATCGAGGTCGCTCGCGATCCACCACTGTCCGGATCCTGACGCGTCGGCGTACGACTGCGGTCGCACCACCGCCTGCGGGCGCACCTCGCCGCCGTCGATCTCGGCGAGACCCAGCCGCGCGAGTCCTTGCGCACCGGCACGCACGAGCGCGTGATCGACGGATGCCTCGGCCTGCGGCATCCCGAGCACCAGAAGCCTGCCCAGCACGGCGAGGGCGTCGCCGCGGTCGCCGAGGGCCCGCGACGCCGGCGACCGGAGGCCGCGCGCGATCGCATCGTCGGCCGCGGCGCCCCACGCGTCGCGCAGGGCTTCGGCGGTGAACCCCGCGCTGCGCAGGTCGGCGGCGAGGTCACGGCACAGGTCGGTATCCGGTTCGGGGAGCACGGCTCCATTCAACCGCGCCGCCCGCCCTCCGGCAGGCTCGGAGGCGCGGACCGTAGAATCTCCTCGATCGTGCGGTCAGGACATCGCACAGGAGCGAACCCCCCGACAGGATGATCGTGACTTCACCGCGAGCCCCGCGGCGTGCCCCGCGCCGCGCACCGCGTCTCGTGACCGCCGCCATGGCGGCCGGAGCCGTGCTCGCCGCACTTCTGCTGCCCGCTCCGGCGATCGCGGCGGATCCGACACCGATCCCCTCGCCGAGCGTGAGCTCCGCGGTCCCCGCCGGCACCACCGTGTTCACCCTGTCGCCGGTCGCCAACGGCATCGTGAACCCGGGCGATGCGCTGAGCGTGTCGGTCTCGATCCAGAACGGGACGGATGCGGAGCTCGCGGCCGCGACCGTCACCCTCTCCCTCGGACGCACGCCGCTCGCCGACCGCGACGACCTGGGCGACTGGCTCGACGGCAGCTCGCCCGAGCTCGCGCTGGAGCCGATCGGCACCGACTCGATCGCCGCTGTCGAGCCCGGCGGCTTCCAGGTCCGCGGCATCACGGTCGCAGCCGACGACCCTGCCCTCGCCGGCCTCGCCCCGGGCGTCTACCCGCTCGCGGCGTCGTACCCCGCCGCGGAGGGCACCGTCACGTCGACGAGCGCGATGATCGTGCCGCCCACCGAGGCCATCGACGTCGGCATCGGCGTGGTCGTGCCGATCACCGCAGGTCCTCTCAGCGAGGGCCTGCTCACCGCGGAACAGCTGGCCGAGCTCACCGCAGCGGACGGCGATCTCACCAACCAGCTCGACGGGGTCACCGGCACCGCCGCCATCCTCGCGGTCGACCCGGCCGTGCCCGCGTCGATCCGGGTGCTCGGCACCTCGGCTCCCGAGTCCGCGCTCGAGTGGCTTTCGCGGCTCGAGGCCATCCAGAACTCGCGCTTCGCCCTGCAGTTCGGCGACGCCGACGTCACCGCGCAGCTGCAGGCGGGCCTCCCGCGTCCGCTGCAGCCCACCTCGTTCAGCGCGTACATGTCGTCGTCGAACTTCGCGACGCCGACGCCGACTCCGACCCCGACGCCCACCCCGGCGCCGTCGGATGAGCCGACCACCGCACCCACCCCACAGCCCGACAGCGCACTCCCGAGCACCGACGAGCTCCTGGTCGTCGGCCCCGCCACCCGCCAGGGCGTGTACTGGCCCGCCGACGGCACGGCGGACGAGCAGATCGTCTCCCACCTCGCCGACATCGCGACCGCCGACGGCACCGCCCCTGTCACGCTCATCCCGTCGTCGACGACGGATGCCGGCTCCGACGGCCGCACCGTCTCGGCGCACGGCCGGGTCGGCGCCGGCGAGGTGCTCGTCTACGACAGCGACGTCTCCGCCGCGCTCGATGACGCATCCCAGCAGGAGGAGTCCTGGCTGCGGGGCGCCCCGCTCACCACGGCCACCGCCTACCTCGCCTTCGCTGCGGCCGAGACCGACGGGCCCCTGCTCGTCACCGTCGGCCGCGGCGACGGACGCTCGCGCGTCGAGCTCGGCGCCGCGATCTCCGCGGCCTTCTCCGCCCCCGACGTGACGCCCCGCACCATCGCGACGGTCGCAGCGGGGGAGGCGTTCGACCTCGAGCTGACCGGCGTGGAGTCTTCGCCCGAGCGCGCGGCCGCGGCATCCGCTCTCGTCGCCGACGAAAGCGAGCTCGCCCGGTTCGCCACGATCCTCGACCAGCCGTCGATGCTGACCGGACCCGAGCGCGCCGACATCCTGCAGCTGCTCGGCGTCGCGTGGATCGGCGACGCCACCTGGTCGACGGAGCTCGCCGACCACCGCGCCGCGACCGCCGGCACCCTGGACTCGGTCGCACTCCTGCCCACCAGCCCCAGCGACCTCTACGGGTCGAGCGCCGCCCTCCGATTCTGGGTGCGCAACGACCTGCCGTACCCGGTCAACCTCGTGCTGTACACGACCCGTGACAACCTGCGGCTCGACGTGCAGGGCGAGACGCCGATCGTCGCGACACCGCAGAGCAACACCCGCGTCGAGGTGCCGGTGCAGGCCCGCGTGGGCCGCGGCGACGTCACCCTGACCCTGCAGCTGCGCAGCCCCGCCTTCGTCGCCATCGGCGAGCCCGAATCCGTCGAGATCAACGTCTACGCCGACTGGGAGGCCGTCGGCATCACCGCCCTGGCGGTGCTCGTCGGCATCCTCCTCCTGTTCGGCATCGCACGCACCGTGCTGCGCATGCGCCGCAAGCGCAAGGGAACGGTCCCCACGCCCACCGAAGGGGACGAGCGGTGAGCGGGATCGGGCGCGCCAGTGCGCTCATCGGCGCGGGCACGATCGTGTCGCGCCTCACCGGCTTCCTCCGCTCCGTCGTGCTGGTGTCGGCCATCGGCGCGACCACCGCAGGGGGCAACGCGTTCGCGATCGCGAATCAACTCCCGAACAACATCTACGCGATCATCTCGACAGGCCTCCTGAGCGCCGTCGTCGTGCCCCAGATCGTCAAGGCCGCCGCCCATGACGACGGTGGGCGCGCCTTCGTCTCGAAGCTCTTCACCCTCGGGACGGTCGTGCTCCTCGGGACCGCCGTCCTCGCCACGATCGCAGCTCCGTGGCTCGTCGCCCTGTACGCGCCCGGCTATCCCCCTCAGCAGCAGGCCTTGGCAACGGCATTCGCCTACTGGTGTCTGCCGCAGATCTTCTTCTACGGTCTGTTCGCGCTCGTCGGCGAATCCCTCAATGCTCGGCGCGTGTACGGGCCCTACACATGGGCACCCATCGTCAACAACATCGTGTCGATCGCCGGTTTCCTCGTCTTCATCTGGCTCTTCGGCCCGACGGGTTCCGCGACGGCGTGGACGCCCGAGATGATCGCGGTGCTCGCGGGTACCGCGACGCTCGGCATCGTGGTACAGACGGGGATCCTCTTCCTCTTCTGGCGGCAGACAGGACTGCACATCCGCCCCGACTTCGGCTGGAAAGGCGTGGGACTCGGGCAGATCGGAAAGCTCGCCGGCTGGACCTTCCTCATGGTCGTCGCGGGTCAGCTCGCCGGACTGGTCCAGTCGCAGGTCATGTCGGAGATCCCCAAGGGCGACCCGGGCGTCTTCGTGGCGCAGAACGCGTGGCTGCTGTTCATGCTCCCGTACTCGATCATCGTGCTGTCGATCGGCACCCCGTACTTCACCCAGTTGAGCGAGCACGCCGCGGCGGGCCGCGACGGTGAGGTGCGGGGCGACATCGGTCGCAGCATCCGCACGCTCGGAGTGTTCGTGGTCGCCGCCACGGCCGCGCTCGCTGCCGCCGCCATTCCCGCGTCGCGTATCTTCACCGGCAGCCCCGACGAAGCGGTCGCCGCAGCGGGGGTGCTTCTCTGCTACCTCGTGAGCCTGATCCCGCTCGCCGTGCTGTTCGTCGTTCAGCGCAGCTTCTACGCCTACGACGACACCCGGACCCCCTTCTTCTTCACGATCCTGCAGTGCGCGATCGTCGTCCTCACCGCCTGGGGCGCGCTGTGGGCCTTCCACGAAGGCGTGCTCCCTTCCGCCCAACTGGTCGCCGCGGTCGCTCTGGGTCAGTCTTTCGCCAGTGTCGTGCAGGTGATCGTCGCGACCTGGCTGCTGCATCGGCGGCTGGGAAGCATCCACGTCGGCTCATGGCTGTGGGCGCTCGGGAGGTTCGCACTGGCCGCGGTTCCTGCGGGTGTCGTCGGCTGGCTGACGTTCGAGCTGCTGGGCGGCGTCGACGGCTGGACGGTGTCCGACAAGATCCTGGGTGCCGCGGGCGCCGCCGTCATCGGCATCGTGGTCATCGCGGTGTATGTCGGCATCCTCGCCGTCTTCCGCGCGCCCGAGCTGGCGGTCGCCACCGGCCTCGTGCGCCGCTTCCTGCCCGGCCGCCGCTGAGACCACCGGCCCATGTGTCCCGCCGGGGCGCGGGGGACGGGTCACGGAATGCCGCGCGGTTACCATGTGTTGAGGCATCCGGAGCCATCGCGCGTGTCATGGGACGTTCCGCGAGGCTTCACGAGGAAAGGTGCGCACGTGCGTCAGGTCATCATCATCGGTTCGGGTCCCGCGGGTTACACGGCGGCCATCTACGCCGCACGGGCCAACCTGAGCCCGCTCGTCGTGGCGAGCTCGGTCGAGGCCGGCGGCGAGCTGATGAACACCACCGAGGTCGAGAACTTCCCCGGGTTCCCCGAGGCGATCATGGGTCCTGACCTCATGGCGAAGATGCAGGAGCAGGCCGAGCGGTTCGGCGCGGAAGTGCTCTACGACGACGTCGTCTCGCTCGACATCGACGGCCCCGTCAAGAAGGTCACCCTCGGCAGCGGCGCCTCCCACGAGGCGGACGCGCTGGTGTTCGCGACCGGTTCCGCTCCCCGCAAGATCGGCATCGAGGGCGAAGCCCGCCTGTCCGGCCGCGGCGTGTCGTACTGCGCGACCTGCGACGGATTCTTCTTCCGCGAGCGCGTGATCGCCGTGGTCGGCGGCGGCGACTCCGCGATGGAGGAGGCCACCTTCCTCACCAAGTTCGCGTCGAAGGTGTACATCATCCACCGTCGTGACGAGCTGCGCGCCTCGAAGATCATGCAGGAGCGGGCGTTCAAGAACGACAAGATCGAGTTCGTCTGGAACAGCGAGGTCGTCGACATCCTCGGCGACGAGGCGGTCACCGGCGTCGTGCTCGAGGACACCGTCGACGGCTCGCGTCGCGACCTGGCGCTGGACGGCGTGTTCGTCGCGATCGGCAACGACCCGCGCACGCACCTCGTGCACGACAAGCTCGACCTCACCGCCGAGGGCACCGTGTGGGTCGATGGCCGCTCGTCGCGCACGTCGGTGCCCGGTGTGTTCGCCGCCGGTGACGTGATCGACCCGACCTACCGTCAGGCCGTCACCGCCGCGGGCAGCGGCACCGTCGCGGCCCTGGACGTCGAGCACTTCCTCGCCGCGCTCGGCGAGGCCGGCGCTCCCGCCCCCGACGCCGCCGAGATCGACGGACTTCCCGGCGCCGAGCCGGTCGCCAAGGTCGACGCCGCATAGCGCTCGACCGGGCGCCGCACAAGCCCGGGAACACTTCACGCCCCTCTCGCGTTGAATGAGCGTGGACAGACTTCCCAGAGAAGGAGAAACACAGATGACCGCCAAGGCGACGACTTCCGCCACGTTCGAGCAGGACGTGCTCCAGGCCGAGGGTCCGGTGCTCGTGGACTTCTGGGCGGAGTGGTGCGGCCCGTGTCGCATGGTCTCGCCCGTCCTCGACCAGATCCAGTCGGAGCACCCCGACAAGATCACGATCCTCAAGCTCAACGTGGACGAGAACCCCGACCTCGCGATGAAGTACCAGATCACCTCCATCCCCGCGATGAAGGTGTTCAACAAGGGCGCGGTCGAGACGACCATCATCGGCGCCAAGCCGAAGTTCGCGCTCGAGCAGGATCTCGCGGCCTACATCGGCTGAGTCCCCTCACGCTTCCCGAAGACCCCGCCGACCCGTTCGGCGGGGTTTTCGCATTCCTACCGGGGATTTCCTCAATATGCTGTTTCCGGCATCCGAGATTCCGTCGAGAATCTTCGTGGGCGATGTCGATCTGCGGGAGGCTGGTTCGACGCACATGGTGAAGGGGCCCGGACGGGCCTCCAACCGGGCCACGATCGCCCCGACGAAAGGGATTCCCATGCGTTACATGCTCATCATGCAGGTCGGTGCCGAGGCTGCTGCGGCATTCGATCCCGAGGCGTTCGACATGGCGGAGGCGTACGCCGCCATGGGCGCGTACAACGAAGAGCTGCAGAAGGCCGGAGTGTTCCTGAGCGCCGAGGGGCTGTCCGACGCCGCCGAGGGCTTCCGGGTCGACTTCGACTCGGTCCCGCCCGCGGTGACCGACGGACCGTTCGCCGAAGCGCGCGAGGTCTTCACCGGCTTCTGGATTCTCGAGGTCGCCTCCCGAGAGGAGGCCGAGCACTGGGCGCGCAAGTGCCCACTGGGCCCCGGCACCGCACTCGAGGTGCGTCGCGTCAACGAGCTCAGCGATTTCGACCAGAACGACGAGTGGATCGCCAAGGAGAAGGAGTGGCGTGCCGCCAACTCGTGACTCGTGAGCTGCGCGCTTCAGCTCGCTTCGGCACGCACCGTCGGGTCCCACCGGCGGTGCGTGTTCGCGTCACCCAGCAACGACCACACGGCGCGGGTGAGCGGGGGATAGTCGATGGCGATCTGCCTCAGCACGCGGTAGTGGCGGCTGGCGTTCGGGCGCGCCCCGCCGTCGGCGGCGATGTTCTCGGCGCGGAGCAGATACACGACGAGCTCGTCGACGGACGGCAGATCCTCCATGAACTCCCACGGGTCCTCGCCGGCACGGAGGCGCTCATGCACCAGCACCGAGAGCTCGTCAGCGGCTTCGGCACGGAGCAGCTCGAGGCTCGCACGTCGCCGCGGGGTCTGCTCGTCGTTCGCCATCAATCCAGGGTACGTGCCGATCCCGACACCGTGGGTCACGCGCCTACGCTGGCAGCATGACCTCACACGACGATGCCCACGCGCGCCGTGCGGTCGAAGCCGTGTGGCGCGACGAGTCCGCGCGCATCGTCTCGGCGCTGACGCGGCACACCGGAGACTTCGCATGGGCCGAGGATCTCGCCCAAGAGGCGCTCGTCGAAGCCCTCGCCGCGTGGCCGGGCAGCGGCATCCCTGACAATCCGGGAGCCTGGCTCATGTCGGTCGCCAAGCGGCGCGCGATCGACGGGTGGCGACGGCGCGAGCGGATGTCGCAGCGCGAGCCCCTGTTCGTCTCGGAGGCTCTCGTGACCGAGGCGATCGACTCGGTGCCCGACGACGCCGACCCCGACCGCATCGACGACGACGTGCTGCGTCTCGTCTTCGTCGCCTGCCACCCGGTGCTCCCGGCACAGGCGCGCCTCGCCCTCACCCTGCGCACGGTGGCCGGTCTCACCACCGAGCAGATCGCGCGGGCGCTGCTGATGACCGTGCCGACGGTGCAGCAGCGCATCGTGCGGGCCAAGCGGACCCTCGCGGCAGAGGGCGTGCCGTTCGAGGTGCCCGACCGTGCCGAACGGCCGGCACGGCTGGCGAGCGTGCTCCAGGTGATCTATCTCCTCTTCACCGAGGGGTACTCGGCGGCGGAAGGGGAGGGGGTCATCCGTCCCGACGTCGCGCGCGAGGCGGTGCGGCTGGGTCGGCAGCTCGCCGCGCTCATGCCGCCTGAGCCCGAGATCTGGTCGCTCATCGCGCTCATGGAGTTCCAGTCGTCGCGCTTCGCCGCGCGCATCGACACCGACGGCCTCCCGGTGACCCTGGAAGACCAGGACCGCCGTCGATGGGATCGTTCCGCGATCGCCCGCGGCCTGGAGGCGATGGAGCACGCGGATGCATCGAATCGAGGTCTCGGCTACTACGGCCTGCAGGCCGCCATCGCACGGTGCCACGCGGTCGCCCCGTCGTTCGGCGAAACGGACTGGGAGCAGATCCTCCGGCTCTACGACGCGCTCGTGTCGCTCGCGCCGTCTGCCGTCGTCCGCCTCAACCGCGCCGTCGCGCTCTCCATGGCGCGTGGTCCTGAGCCCGCTCTCGCCGTCGTGGACGCGCTCGAGCCCGAGTTGTCGGGGTTCCGCCCTCTCCCTGCCGTGCGCGCGGAGCTGCTGGAGCGACTCGGACGAACGGATGCCGCAGCCGCGGCGTTCCTCGCCGCGGCGGCGTTGCCGGGCAACGCCGCTGAGACTGAAGCGCTGCGCCGGCGCGCTCGGGCGCTCGGGCGCCTATGACGCCTCGAGGGCCCCGTACTCCGTCTCACCGAGCTCCGCGAGGATGCGGTTGAGGTCCTGAATCGTCGCGAAGTCGATGCTGATCTGGCCTTTTCGTGCCGTCAGCGCGATCTTCACCCGGGTGTTGAGCCGATCGCCCAGTCGTCCTGCAACTTCATCCAGGTGGGCGCGGCGCGAGCCGGCCTGCGGCTTGACGGAACGGGTGGGGGAGGCATCCGGAAGCTTCGCCGCAGCCTCCGCCGCACGGACGGAGAGATCCTCGTTGACGATCTTGTCGGCGAAGCGCTGCATGGCCGTCGGGTCTTCGAGCGACAGGATCGCGCGCGCGTGACCGGCGGTGAGCACCCCTGCGGCGACCCGCTGCTGCACCGGCATCGGGAGCTTGAGGAGGCGGATCGTGTTGCTGATCTGCGGACGCGAGCGGCCGATGCGGGTCGCGAGCTCTTCCTGTGTGATGCCGAAGTCCTCGAGCAGCTGCTGGTACGCCGAGGCCTCTTCGAGGGCGTTCAGCTCGGAGCGGTGCAGGTTCTCGAGCAGGGCGTCGCGGAGCAGGTGCTCGTCAGCGGTGTCGCGCACGATCGCGGGGATCGAGGAGAGTCCGGCCTCACGGGCGGCGCGCGTACGACGCTCACCCATGATGAGCTCGTAGTCGCCCTTCTCGTTGAGCCGGACGACCACGGGCTGCAGTACGCCGAACTCGCGCACGCTGTGCACGAGCTCCGCGAAGTGCTCCGGGTCGAAGTTGGTGCGGGGCTGACGCGGGTTGGGCACGATGTCGTGCGGGTCGATGTGCGCCAGGCGGGCGCCGGGCACCTCGAGGAGATCCTCCTGCCCGTCGGACTCGACGGTCTCTGCGGGTGGCTCCGCCTCAGCCACCGCGACGGCGCGGGGGAAGAAGACATCTGCGGGACGCTCGTCGGCCTGCTCGCTGGTCGGGATCAGTGCGCCGATTCCGCGGCCGAGTCCTGTGCGCTTCGCTGCCATCACGCGCCCCTTTCATTCGAGGCGCTGTCGCGCCGGATCATCTCGACTGCCGCCTCGCGGTACGCGATGGCGCCGGCCGACTGTCCATCGTAAGCGAGAACCGACTGCCCGAAACTCGGCGCCTCTGAGACGCGCACCGAACGCGGGATGATCGTGTCGAGCACTTCGGTCGGGAAGTGGGCGCGCACCTCGTCGGCGACCTGCTGCGCGAGCCTCGTGCGCCCGTCGTACATCGTCAGCATGATGGTCGACAGCTCCAGGCGGGGGTTGAGGTGCTTCTGGATCATCCGCACCGTGCCGAGCAGCTGGCTCAGTCCCTCGAGCGCGTAGTACTCGCACTGGATGGGGATGAGGAGCTCGCTCGCCGCGGTGAAGGCGTTGATCGTGAGAAGCCCGAGCGAGGGCGGGCAGTCGATGAGGATGAAGTCGAGCTCGCCCGGATTGTTCGCGAGATAGTCGTCGACGGCGACGCGCAGTCGGTGCTCGCGTGCGACCTGCGACACGAGCTCGATCTCGGCGCCCGCGAGGTGGATGGTGCTCGGCGCGCAGAGCAGATTGGGTGACTCCGGGCTCACCTGGATGATGTCGGCCAGCGGGAACTCGTCGATGAGCACGTCGTAGACACTCGGCGTATCCGCCGTGTGCGGCACTCCCAGCGCCGTCGAGGCGTTGCCCTGTGGGTCGAGGTCGATCACGAGCACCTTCGCCCCGCGCTCGGCCATCGCGGCGGCCAGGTTGACGGTCGTCGTCGTCTTGCCGACTCCGCCCTTCTGGTTCGAGACGGTGAGGACACGCGTGCGTCCGGTGAGCTGCACGTCGGCGGCTTCGAGCGCCTTGCGACGTGCGGTGAGGTCTGCGAGCTCCCGCGCGATGGGGGAGTCGTCTTCTTCCTGCGCGAGAGCGGCGCCGTCTTGCTGCACGATGGGGGATTCCTCTTCCTGCGTGACGGTGGGGCGCTCGAGGGATGCGATGACTTCAGGTGCGGGGTCAGCGTACTCGGACGATACGACATCGCCGTCGGAGTGTGCACGCTCAGCCTCGTCGTCCTGCGAGGTGATCTCGTCGGGCACGTCGTCCTGCTGGGAGCCCGCGAGCTCGTCGGGAACGGGGTCTTCGTCGGGAACGACGTCTTCTTCCGGAACGGCGGCTTCCTCGGGGACCGTGGCTTCCTCGGGGACCGTGGCTTCCTCGGGGACTGCGGCTCCGTCGGACACAGCGCCCTCACTGTGCGAGTGGATCTCGCTGTCACTGGGCACCGGGTCGGACGCATCCTGCTGTTCCGCAGACTGCGGTGTCCAGACGGTCGGCGGCTCATCGGACGAGAAGGATGCCTGAGCGTCGCTCTCGTCGGGTTGTTTCACGTGAAACTCTCCCCCGTGCCCGAGCCGCTCAACATCGTCTTCCACCCTATCCCGCCTTCCCCCCATCCCCAGCCGCCGGAGCCACTTATTCATTCGTTCCTTACCGTTTCGGGTGGATCATCCACCGTCCCTAGTCAACCCCGCGCGGACCGTTCGGGCACGCCAACCCGCCGCTCGGATGCGACTGAGAAATCCCTCATCTGACGCAGCACCTGCCAAGGCGGCATCCGCGTTCACCCTGCGCCCGTAGGGCACCGCAGCCCGCTCGTCAGTCAAGGCATTCACGTGTGACGTGGTGCGGGAGCGGGCAGGTTGTCCCGCCCGACCCCGCTCCGGGTCAGCCGTTCCACCTGTTCGCGTTTGGGTGCCAAGGCCCCGTCTCCGGGTGTCGTTTACGGCCTGGACGTGTGGGCCGCGTACGCGTTCTCGCCGCGCTTCGGTGCCGTCCGTTTCACGTGAAACGGACGAAGCTCACGTGTGACAGCGGCAGTGAATGGCAGCGTCTGATAGCTGCAGTCCGGTATCGGAACAGCCGACACCAGCCCGTCCCGCGTTCGCTTCAAACGTCCCATCCCGACACTCGCAGCCACGATGGTCGGTTCTGTGGTGGACGTCGTGTTTCACGTGAAACTCCCTGCGGCGTTGTTGCAGAATCCGCAGAGTTCTGCAGCAGACCCCTGGCAGGCGCGTGCGATCTTCAGACGCGCGCGCTCCGCGGACCGCCTCCCGGTCGCGCCCGGCTTGCACCACCGATCGCGACATCTCTTCACTCGACGGGACGCAGCTGACGCGGCTTCTTGCGGAATGAGTTCACTCCCCGGCGGCTTGTCCATGGCACCCATCCGGTGAGGAACCGAGACCGACGCGCTCAGCGGCCCGATTCAGGGCCGCTCGTCACCTGTTACTATTTCCCATCCTCCGGAGGGGCACGTGTGAAGTTCCAACCGTTCTTTCGAGTTCGATATCCACGTCAGTGCGTCTCGACCGCAAGGCTGCATCATCGCACGCGCTGACTTCATAGAACATCGTTGCCTGACGTCTGCGCCCTCTGTCGCACCGGTCGACGACAACCTTGCGGCCGAGCACGCCTTGCGCGGGCTAGGGGAGAGGACCCATCGGTCGCGGTGCCATGGCGCCGCGACGGGTCGACTCACTGACGATCGCCAACAGTAGGTACTCGCCGATGACGTTGCAGTGAGCTCGGGCCGCGCATTGCCCAAGGAATCAATCTGCGCCGCTCGGGGAATCAGTGCGCGCATCTGCACGTGCCAACGAGGGTGGCGCGCGGGAGGGGTTGCCGTACAGATCATCTGGTCTCGCCACCCGGCGATGTGCAGTGGTGCAGTGGTCCATTCCGCGACGGGAGACCGATGGCGCCCTGCCGCTCAACGACATCACTCGTCGCCGTCCTTGAGAGGCTGACGGCCAGGCGGAAGTCTGCGCATGTTTCACGTGAAACCATGCGTGGAGGGGAAGCCCGCGATCTTCATCACCTTCGACAGGTGGGACTCCGACAGGTGGGGCCCGCACACCACAGGCGGATCACCTCTCCACCGCCCTCTGGAGCGGACCGCTCGCCACAGCGCGATCGCTCATGCTTACTCCAGGCAGGCGTGCTGAGTCCGGTGACACGCGGCCGCGCGCCACCGGCCGACAGGCTGTCGCTTGGTCGACCGCACTCGCCTCACGCGCCGTTTCACGTGAAACCATGCATCGAGGGAAACCCCGCAATCCTCATCACCTTCGACACGGGGCTCCGACACATGGAGCCCGCACACCGCAGGCAGATCACCTCTGCACCGCCCTCTGGGGCGGACCGCTCGCGACGGCGCGCTTGCTCATGGAGGAGGCTCCAGGCATGCATGCTGAGGCTGGCACTTCGTCGACGGCACTCGCCTCACACGCCGTTTCACGTGAAACCATGCATCGAGGGGAACCCCGCAGTCCTCATCACCTTGGACAGATGGGCTCCGACACGTGGAGCCCGCACGCCACAGGCCGATCGCCTCTCCACCGCTCTCTGGAGCGGACCGCTCGCCACAGCGCTTACTCATGGACCGCTCCAGGCAGGCATGCTCAGTCCGGTGACGCGCGTCCGCCCGCCACCGGACGAGAGGCTGGCGCTGATCGACTGCACTCGCCTCACGCGCCGTTTCACGTGAAACGGAGCCTGCGGCGCAAGAACTCTCCGCTACACATCGCCGGCGAGAACCGGGCAGTCCCGGATCAGGAGATCCCGCGCGAGAACCGGAATTCCGCGCCGCAAGGGCTCCGCGCCAGCCCGCGCCGGCGGTAGTGCGTGCGGTGTACGCCTGTCGAGGGTGCACAACTTCGCCTGTCGTGTGCCGTCGGTCTCCTTGGGGACGCCGGGCATCGCGCCAATCGCGAATGGTTGGTCACCGCCCTGTTCGATCCGCTAGGGCGGCCTGGCCGTGCGAGATCATGGTTCTTCACGGGCGACGATCCCGTGAACGACGCCTCGCACAGGCCATGCCAGCGCACGATCGGCCCAGAGACCCGTCCGGTCGACGTGGTCCGCAGCAGTTCAGGGCGCAGCGAAGAGGCGCGGGTTCACTCCGCCCGGAAGACACCTCCAGCCCCTCGAGGTCGCAGCTGTGCAGCCCGCGATCGCACCTGGCACGTCATCGCCCGCAGGCTCCCGGCGGGAGCCTCTTTCGACCACGCCGCCGGCACAACGGCAGCCTTTGCCTCAGCTGGTCTCGTGGGGATCTTCCCCCCGCCCGATTGGCTACAACTTCCCATTGAGGAGACGGCACTTTACCCATGACCACCGCAAGCACGCCACTTTCGCAGCGTGCTGACTTGACCCCTGTGGGCGCACAAACGCGACGAGTCGGCGGAGCGTTCGAGAGGGGCATCGGTCGCAAGGCGGTGAGTGTCATCGCTCGATGAAAAGACATGCTCGAGGCTCGCGGATCTCCCGTTGCCTCAGGGAAGGCGAGAGCCGCGAGCATCAGACGCCCGTCGTCCATCGCGCGACTCTGCTCGATCCGGTCGACTCCGCAGGAATCCGCCGGAGGCGGTGACCGCAAGGGGCCTTCCAGGTGTCAACACGGGTGCGCTGGCGCTCTTCCGCTGGACGAGAACGTCTCCCTGGCGGGGTTGAGCGCGGTCACCGTCACAGCCAGGTAGCAGTGCGGCAACGACGAGCGGGATGTCCCTCAAGGCGCGCCGATCCAAAGATCTCGGCGCGATCATTCGCGAAGGTCAGCGGGGAGTGATCGCTCCTCGCCGCGCCAGATGTAGGCGCGTGCGTTTCGATCCACGTCGAGATCGTAGTGGGACGAAACCGAGCGGAATCGGAAAGTGCGACTCGACCACGGCCTAACCCATGGTCGGCTGCTGAGTGCACATGATGAACCCTCCTGCTTCCCGTCGAGCGGTGAGCCTAACTGCGGGAGCGCACCCGCTAGCGCCCGAGCCGACCTCCACGGCTGATCCGCCGCTCCGACTTCGGCTTGCACAGCCCCGGGCCTGCGCCGAAATCCTGTTCGTGACGTACGCGCGCCGAATGCGGAATCAGACAGGCATCACCGCCTCCTTCAGCGGTCGGCTTCCATCGGGTGGGCTGAACCAAGCCAGAATTGCCAATGTTCACGTGAAACACACGCCGCGGCGCGGCCATTCTGCCTGCGCGGTCCACACCGCTCTGAACTGCAGGATGCGTCCACTCACGTGCGGAGGGTGGGTCAATGCGCGCAATGCGAGCCGGCGCGCACGGCCGCGCGCGTCTCGCCACCGACTCGTGCGCTCAGACGGACTACTTCATGGTGTGCGGTAGCGACGCGCCGGTACGCCGATGGGTCTCACTTTGCGCCGCGAAGCGTTGCTGCACGCTGCGGGAAGCGACGCGCAACCCCCAGTCGGGTCGTGCTCACGCCGGATCACGCAGCATGGAGCGGACAGTCATTGAGCCGACTCGCCGCGTGTTTCACGTGAAACGTGATCAACAACACTCACCCGTGGCGCGGTCGACCCGGTGCTGGCAGCTTCGTCGCACGACAAGCCCGCGATCCCGGGAGCCTTCGGCGGCCATGCACGTCAGCGACAGCACGCCCTCCACTCTCGGCATCAACGAGAATCGAGGCGCGCAGCGCGGCGAAGCTACGTCGCCTACGCTCGGGGACGTGGGCGCCGCGCCACTCCGCGTCGACGTCCACGCCCCCTCCCGGCGGCGCGTCACGCGGTGAGCGGTCGGTCATTGGTCAGCGTCTACCGCCGCATGTTCACGTGAAACCTGCCTGATCGACGACACGGCGCGGGACACGGTGCCCGCTAGGCAGTCATACTCCTCCGCGCTGAGGCGGGTGCAGGCGTCGCGGAAGCAGACAGCGCGCTGGACGCATCGGATGTCCCCGGATTCGACCGGACACCCCCGTGACAACTCCGCCACCTACTTCTTACGGGGGGAGTCGCGGCGCGCAGTGCTGCGGCAGTACTCCTCCATGTGCTCCCATTGGCTCCGCAGCACACACCACACCAACGAGGCTCCGAGAACCGACACAGACGAGACCTCCGCATCCGTGCCCCGCTCGCCCCACACAGCGCGCCACGTCGAGAGACCCGTGTGGATCCGGCCGCGGCGGCGCCATGTTTCACGTGAAACGTCGTCGACCACATGACTCAAGACGCAGTTGGCCGAAAACAAGAGGCTCCTCGGAAGGCAGCGGCACCGCCCAGCTTGAATTCAGTGGCCCCGCAAGACGCCGCTGCGCTGTGCGACGACGCCTCGATCTTCGCGTTGGCGCCGCACTGGGGTCGGAGAGCGCCTGCGCCGAACAGCTGGCAATCCACTCATCCTCGACGCCAAATGTTTCACGTGAAACGTGATCAGTGCCGCCGGCGCGGCGGGTGCGATCGACCAGATCTCCCAAGCCTCCTCGGAAGAGAAACCCGCTGTTCCCGGCGCCCACCTCCCGAGACTTTGCGGTGGCTAGATGCGTGCCGTCTTGAGCCACCGCGTCGCGAACGCACTCAAGCCGCGATCAGGCGTGGCGTGGGGCAGTGGCGGAGATGACCGCTGTGCCCGACCAGCGCACGGCACACGTGCGGGAACAACACCGCGGCCAAGCCGGACGGCCGCTGTCACAGCGCGGATCGACGTTTTCCTGTACGACTGGGCCTGCTCCAGAGCAATGACAACCAGCGCCCGTTGGCACAGCGAGACGTAAGAGATCGCAACCAGCGGCATCCCGGATGAGCCCGCGGCCCGATGATCGGGCGCGGAGCTTCTTGGTTGCAGCGCCAGCGACGTCGCGCGTCGAACTGGGGTTCGGCATGGCGGGACGGAGCCGCAGCGCACAACGGTCGGCTGAAGCGGCGCAGCATCCGTCGCCCGCAGCGACGCAAGATGCAGCCGGTGTTGCGTCGTGGTCACCTTCGCCCCCGCGCGATCCAGTCGCCACCGACGGAGAAGGCGGGTCGCACCTCTGTGACGACCTTCATCGAAATCACTCGCCGGCAGGGGAGTGAGCCCGAGGGGGGTGCGAGATCCGACGTGGCCAACCAACGCAACTATGACGCCTACGCTGTCGTCATGGCTACGTCCGGCGGACATGGAAGGGATCCGCCTATCCGCGGATACCGGCGAGCACCCGATCGTCGCGCCAACACGAGCACTCGCTGCTCGCCGGCCCATTCACCGTGCGGACACAGAGTCTCCGTGGGAGAACCGCGACAGCGGGGTCGACGTAGACGATCCCACACACCATGAGCTCGCCCCCGGCCTCGGGAGTTCGAGCCGGCCGGAGGTCACGGGGAATCGGGTCAACCTGTGGCGATCCCACTGTCCTCCGCATCCGGGACACCGTGATCGACGCTGTGCCTCGGAGACGCGCCGTGAGGGTTCCGGTGTGCGCCTGCACTCCGCGGTTCGCGCACGTCCGCCAGCAGAGTTCGGGCACGTCCATCCCCTCTTACAGGCGGCACGCATAGCGAATATCCGAGGCCGACGGCCGCGGGGTCCCGCATCTCCTGGCTTACGCAGGGTGAGCTGCATCCGACGGACCAGCCGTACGTCTTCGGCAGCCGGACGACGGTGGACATCGGTGCTCCCGCCTTCACTGCGACCGCTGCGGGATGAGTGACACTCGGCGGTCGCCGATCCTTTGTGGTGCGGGGGAGGCGCTGTCGGACCCGACAACGAAGCCGTTTCACGTGAAACATAACCGCGGCGTCGGTCCTAGACCGACGCCAGCCACGCCGAATGTCCGCCGAAAATCGAGCTGTCGGCGACCAGCCGTCAGCGTACGGTCGCTCGGATCACCCGCGATGGTTCGGGAAGCAGACCTTCGCCGACGACCTCGACGCGCGGGTTCGTCACCTTGAACTTGCGGAGCTGCTTCTCGGCTGCCTCGATCTCGTTCGCGGCGCTCGTCCCCTTGAGGAGGATGAGCTCGCCCCCGTCGCGCACCAGGGGAGCGGTGATCGGCACCAGGGTGCGCAGGGCGCTCACAGCACGGGCAGTGACGGCATCCAGCGAAGGACCGCGCTTCCAATCCTCGGCCCGAGCGCGCAGCACCTCGACGTTGTCCAGCTCGAGCGACTCGGCCTGCTCCGACAGCCACGCGACCCGGCGCTCCATCGGCTCGATGAGGACCCACTCGACATCGGGACGCGCGATCGCGAGTACGAGCCCGGGCAGGCCGGCGCCCGACCCCACGTCACCGACGCGGCCGGAGAACAGGGGAGCGATGACCGCGCTGTTCAGGATGTGGCGCGACCAGAGGCGCGGCGGTTCAAGGGGACCGATCAGTCCGCGCTCTTCACCGTGCTGTCCGAGGGCTTCGGCGAACTTCCGCGCGACGTCGACGCGGTCGCCGAAGATCTCGGCGGCGGCCGGGGGTTCCTGCTCGATCTCGATCATCGATTCTTCGACAAGCTCAGCACGACTGTTTCACGTGAAACGCGCGGCTCAGCCGCGACGGATCACCGTGTGACGGTCGGCGCCCTCACCGTACGACTCGGACACGAAGCCGCGCTCCGCGACGATGTCGTGGACGACCTTGCGCTCGTAGCTCGACATCGCCGGCAACGACGCCTGCGAGGCACCGTCATCCAGCCGGGCGATCGCGCGGTCGACGAGAGCGGTCAACTCGTTCTGCCGAGCGTCACGCGAGCCGCCGATGTCGAGGATCAGGCGCGAGAAGCGACCGGTGCGGTTCTGCACCGCGATGCGCGTCAGCTCCTGGAGCGCCTGAACGGTGTCGGGTGCTGCGATCAGATCGACCGATCCGCCGGACGGCGCTTCGACCGATACGTATGCGCGGCCCGCGCGCACATCGAGATCGAGGTCGCCGTCGATGTCGGCGATGTCGAGCAGACCCTCGATGAAGTCGGCGGCGACGTCGCCTTCTTCCTCGAGCTGGGCGACGGTCGCGGGGACCCGCTCTTCGCGCGTGTCGACAGGGGCGTACTCAGGTGACGTGGTCATGGCGTGATCCTCGTGTGTGACGTCGGTGGGGGTCTTCAGGAAGTGGAGCCGGTGCCGGGCTTGCCCGGGTCGGTCCCACCGGAGACCTGGTCGCCCTGCTTCTGACCGGATCCGGGCTGCTTCTGACCCTGCTTCTTCGCGCGCTGCTTGCTCACGGGCTGCTGACGCTTCGGCGCCGCTGCCTTCGCGCGCTCGGCCTCTTCATAGAGGCGCTGCTGCTCGGCGACGTACTTCTCCATCGGGACGACCTTGCCCGAGGCATCGATCGCCTTGCCCTTCTTCGCGAGACGCTCTTCGCGCGCCTTGGCCGCGTCGGAGCCGGGGGTCGGCATCTCACGGATGACGAGGAACTGCTGGCCCATGGTCCACAGGTTCGACACGAACCAGTAGATGACGACGCCGAGCGGGAAGAAGACACCCGAGAAGATGAAGCCCAGCGGCAGAATGTACAGCATGATCTTCTGCATCTGGTAGGCCTGGCCGGTCTTGGCCTCGGGGGACAGGTTCTTCGAGATGATCTGCAGCTGCGTGAAGAACTGCGACACGATCATCAGCACGACGAGCACGACGAGGATGATGATCGCCGGGGTGTTTCCCGTGTTGACGGCGTCGATCAGCGTCTCGTGCAGCGAAGCGACGCCGAACAGCTTCGCGTTGTAGAACTCCTGGGTCAGCTCCGCGTTGAGAAGGCCCACGCCGCCGATCCCGGCTGTTGCGTGCTTGGTGACGTCGTTGAGCACGCTGAACAGCGCGAAGAAGACGGGCATCTGCACGAGCAGCGGCAGGCAGCTCGAGACCGGGGTCGTGCCGTGCTTCTTGTACAGCGCCATCGTCTCGCGGCTCATGGCCTCGCGAGACAGCTGGTCCTTCTTGCCCTTGTACTTCTCCTGGACTTTCCGCAGTTCAGGGGCGATTTCCATCATCTTGCGCTGGCTCTTGATCTGCCGAACGAAGAGCGGGATCATCGCCGAGCGCACGACGATCACCAGACCCACGATCGCCAGCACCCACGTGATGCCGTCGGCCGCCGGAAGCCCGATCGCGGTGAAGAGCCAGTGCCAGAAGACGAGCACCGCCTCGACCGCCCACTTGAGCGGCCACAGGATGATCCCGAAGAGATCGAATCCGCCGTTCGTCGCCGGAGCGGACGGCGACGGCGTCGAGGCGAGGGCTGACAAGAGATCCATGCGGAGGATCAGTCCTTTCCGGTGGGGGCAGGCACGACGAACCCGTGTCGGGTCAGTGCGTGCCGGAAGTTCTTGCGAGGCGGCACGTCGTCGACGCCGCCGACCGCCCAGGGGTGGCAGCGTGCGATGCGCGCGGCGGTCAGAGCCGAACCGACGACGGCGCCGTGCTGCTGCACCGCGCCGACGGCGTACGCCGAGCACGACGGGTAGTACTTGCAGACGTCGCCGTAGGTGTGCGAGATCGTGGCACGGTAGCCGTGCAGCAGCGCAAGCAGCGCGTTGCGGGGGAGCAGAGGGATGCTGCGCAGGGAATCGGATGCCGCGAACTCGGCGTCTCCGAACGCGTAGGCGGGAAGAACGCTCATGCGGCCCTCCGTGCGAGGCACTTCACGACGTCGCTGCGCAGATCATCGAAGGACGCGGATGCCGCACTGGGCAGTGCGCGGATCACAACCTCGCTGCCCGGCGCGACCGAGTCGATGGACTCGAAGCACAGCGCCTTGAGCCGGCGACGGACGGTGTTGCGCACGACGGCGCCACCGACCTGCTTGCTCACGATGAAGCCGAACCGCGCCGGACCATCGGTCACGACGCGGTTCACGTAGGTGATGGTGTGCGCTCCGGCACACCGACGACCCCGACGGACAACGGCCTTGTACTCCGATCCGCGGGTGAGTCGGTGCGGCCTCGCGAGCACCGCTCGGCTCAGGCCGAGAGCTCGGTGCGCCCCTTGGCGCGGCGAGCCGACAGGATCGAACGGCCGGCGCGCGTGCGCATGCGGGCGCGGAAGCCGTGCTTCTTGGCGCGGCGGCGGTTGTTGGGCTGGAAGGTGCGCTTGCTCATGGGGACTACTTCCGATCAGGTGTCACCGGGACGCTCGAGACCGGGGACGTGTGTACAGGGGCGACTGCCACGAGGGCATAAGTCAACCGATTAAGGCTACGTCGAGTTGCCCGAGAACTCAAACCGAGCGCAGAACGTGTCATTATGCACCGGAGAGGGGATCGACCCTGGCACCGACACGCAGGCCGGTTCTACAGTGGAGTTTGCTCACGCGACGCCTCCTGACTAGCGTGGCTCCGGCAGTTATCCACAGGCCTGCACCGACATTTCCGCGGCCTCCGGTGGAATCATCAACAACCCGGGGGGGCCATGACACCGCACGAAGTTCCAGATGTACCGGTCTGGACGGCCGTTCTGGACGAACTCGTGCGAGACGATCGCATCACCCCGCAGCTGCACGGCTTCATCAGCCTGGCCGTTCCGCAGGGAGTGATGGGCGGGACGCTCTATCTCGACGTCCCCAACGATCTGACCGCGGCGCAGTTCACCAAGCGCATGCGTGCGCCGATCCTCGAGGCGCTCACGCGCGTCGGCCAGGACGTCCAGGATCCCGCGTCGAATTTCCGCGTCGTCGTGAACCCGGATCTCGCCGACGTGCACCTCACCGCACCGATCCCGGTCCAGTCCACGGCGGCGCCGATCGCGTCGCCCGTCGGACTGCAGTCCGGGCCGCCGGTCGGACGCCCGCCGCTCGACGAACCGGGGGACACAGCATCCGTCTCGCGCAGCGATACGCGACTGAACCCGAAGTACACGTTCGACAACTTCGTCATCGGGCAGTCCAACCGCTTCGCCCATGCCGCGGCGGTCGCGGTCGCCGAGGCGCCGGCCAAGGCCTACAACCCGCTCTTCATCTACGGCGACTCGGGTCTGGGCAAGACCCACCTCCTCCACGCGATCGGCGACTATGCGCTGAGCCTCTACGCCGGCATCCGCGTGCGGTACGTGTCGAGCGAAGAGTTCACCAACGACTTCATCAACTCGATCGCCAACAACCGAGGCTCGGCGTTCCAGGCGCGGTACCGGGATGTCGACATCCTCCTGATCGACGACATCCAGTTCCTGCAGGGCCGCGCCGAGACGCAGGAAGCCTTCTTCCACACGTTCAATCAGCTGCACGATCACGACAAGCAGGTCGTGATCACGAGCGACGTGCCCCCGAAGCACCTCACCGGCTTCGAGGACCGCATGCGCAGCCGGTTCGAATGGGGCCTCATCACCGACGTGCAGGCGCCCGACCTCGAGACGCGTATCGCGATCCTCCGCAAGAAGGCGCAGTCCGAGCGACTCCACATCCCCGACGAGGTCATGGAGTACATCGCGACCGTCGTGTCGAGCAACATCCGCGAGCTCGAGGGCGCACTCATCCGCGTCTCGGCGTTCGCGAGCCTCAACCGCTCGACGCTCGACATGTCGCTCGCCCAGACGGTGCTGCGCGACATCGTCGACCAGGACGATGCCAACGTCATCTCGCCGACCGACATCATCACGGCGACCGCGGCCTACTTCAAGCTCACCGTCGACGACCTCTACGGGTCCAGCCGCTCGCAGTCGGTCGCCACAGCGCGTCAGATCGCCATGTATCTGTGTCGCGAGCGCACGAGCCTGTCGCTGCCCAAGATCGGGCAGCTGTTCGGCAACCGCGACCACACCACCGTGATGTACGCGTACAAGAAGATCAGCGAGCTCATGAAGGAGCGCCGCTCGATCTACAACCAGGTGACCGAGATCACCGCTCAGCTCGGCCGCAACGGTCGCTGATCCGTCCTCCACACCCTTCGAGGGGCCGGTGCGTCATGACGCGCCGGCCCCTCGTCGCATATGCCCGAAGAAGTTCTTGACACGCGCGGGGAGCAGGGCCATTATTCCGGTTCTGCACAGTGTGGAAAACCTGTGGATAACTCTCCCAAGCTGCGGAAACTGCTGTGAACGAGCGGGGGACACCTGTGGATGGATTGCGGACTCCACAGGTTTTGTCATTCGTCTTTCCGATCGCTCTCCGGAGCGTCTCCACAACTCACAAGCGTGTGGTTTCCCTCTCCCGACTGGCAACGCGGCAGTTGTCCACAGTTTCCACAGCCGTTAACACCATGACAAGAAATCTTTGTGATGAAACCCGTCCGATCACCTTTGCGGTGGACAAGCCCCGAGACGAGACGGCGGACTGGCAATCTCCGAGGCTGGCACTAGCATGAGAACCCCGAGCCCGCAGTCGAAGGGCCCGCTGCAGAGGGAGCGTTCGTGAAGTTCCACGTCAATCGCGATGTGTTCAGCGAAGCCGTATCGTTCGTCGTCAAACTCCTGCCGCAGCGCAACCCTCAGCCGATCCTCGCGGGCGTGCTGATCGAGGCATCCGCTGAAGGCCTCTCGCTCGCCGCGTTCGACTACGAAGCGTCTGCGCGCACCACGATCGAGGCGACCGTCGACGAGCCGGGCACGATCCTCGTCCACGGCCGGCTGCTCTCCGACATCGCCAGCCGTCTGCCGAACGCACCGATCCAGATCGAGGTCGACGAAGACGGCGGCATCCTGCTCACCTGTGGTTCCGCGCGCTTCACCCTCGCCTCGATGCCGGTGCAGGAGTACCCCGCGATCCCCGAGGTGACCGGTGACTCCGGTCTCGTGCCCTCCGAGGACTTCGCCACCGCGATCGCGCAGGTCGCGTTCGCCGCATCGCGCGACGACGTCACCCCGGTGCTCACCGGCGTGCAGCTCGAGGTCTCGGGAACGAGCCTCAGCCTCGTCGCCACCGACCGCTACCGCGTCGCGCTCCGCGAGATTCCGTGGGACGGCGGCACCACAGCGAGCGACGAGTCGACGACCGCACTCGTGCCCGCGCGCACCCTGACCGAGGTCGGCAAGACGTTCGCGCACGGCGGCGACATCTCGATCGCCTTCTCCGGATCGGGTGACCGCGAGATCATCGCCTTCACAGCCGGCAACAAGACCGTGACCTCGCTGCTCATCAAGGGCAACTTCCCGCCGGTTCGGCGCCTGTTCCCCGAGCAGACCGAGCACCACGCGGTCGTCAACACCGCCGAGCTCGCCGAGGCCGTGCGCCGTGTGTCGCTCGTCCTGGACCGCTCGGCCCCGCTGCGCTTCACCTTCACGGCCGACAGCGTGTCGATGGATGCCTCGGGCACCGAGCAGGCTCGCGCCACCGAGTCCGTCGACGCGACGCTGCTCGGCGGCGACGAAGTCACCCTGGGTCTGAACCCCCAGTACCTGCTCGAGTCGCTCGGCGCCGTGAAGAGCGAGTTCGTGCGCATCACGTTCACCTCGAGCGAGAACGCGAACAAGCTGAGTCCCGTGCTCATCACGCCGCAGACCTCGGTCGACCGCGCCGGCTCGGACTCGTTCCGCTACCTGCTGCAGCCCAACCTGCTGCTTCGCTGATCAGCCCGTCGTCGGAGCACGTCATTAGGCTTGTCCGGTGATCGTGGAACACCTGAGTCTCGTCGACTTCCGCAACTACGCGGCCGCCGACGTCGAGCTCGGGCCCGGTCCGAACGTGTTCGTCGGCCGCAACGGCCAGGGCAAGACGAATCTCGCCGAGGCCATCGGCTTCTTCGCGACTCTGGGCTCGCATCGGGTATCGAACGACGCACCCATGGTGCGTGACGGGGCGGATGCCGCGATCATCCGCGCGCGACTGGCCCACGGCGAGCGTCGCGTGCAGCTCGAGGCGCAGGTGAACCGGCAGGGTTCCAACAAGGCGCGGGTGAACGGCGCTCCGGTGAAGCCGGCGGAGCTTCCCCGCTACGCGCAGGTCGTGCTCTTCGCCCCCGAGGATCTGCAGATCGTGCGCGGCGATCCGTCCGCGCGCCGCCGCTTCGCCGACCAGCTCCTGGTGCAGCGCACTCCGCGCATGGCCGCGGTGTTGGCCGACTACGACCGCGTGCTCAAGCAGCGCACCGCGCTGCTGAAGTCGGCGAAGGCGCGCGGCATCCGCGGCGACGCGCTTTCGACCCTCGATGTCTGGGACGAGAAGCTCGTCTCGCTCGGCACCGAGCTCATCGCGGCGCGCCTCGCCCTCGCGACCGACCTGGCGACCCCGCTCGCCGCCGCCTACACCGCCATCGCCGGGGCCGACCACAACCCCGAGATCGAGTGGGCGCTCTCGGTCGCCGGCGCCGACACCGGTGAAGACGGGGATTCGGGCGTCGGTGCGGCGCCGGGCCCGGACGCCGAGACCGCGAGGACGGATGCCTCGACCACCCGCATCGCAGGGCTCTTCCGTCAGGCGCTCGCGGCGAAGCGCACATCCGAGCTCGAGCGCGGGCTCACACTGGTGGGGCCGCACCGTGACGACCTGCTGCTGCGGATCCGCGGTCTTCCGGTGAAGGGATACGCATCGCACGGCGAGTCGTGGTCGGTCGCCCTCTCGCTCCGGCTCGCGTCGGCGGAGCTGCTGCGCGCGGATTCGCGCCTCGGAGACCCGGTGCTGATCCTCGACGACGTCTTCGCCGAGCTCGACACCGACCGCCGCGCACGCCTGGCGCACCTCGCCGCCGACTACGAGCAGGTCGTGGTCACCGCCGCGGTCGAGGGCGATGTGCCCGGTGAGCTGCGCGCTCGGATGGTGCGTGTCGAGGCCGGCCGCATCGTGGGTCCCGTCGAGTCGGAGGCGGCCGATGCCTGAACGCCCCGAAGAGCCGGCGGCCACCCCTCCCCAGAAGCCCGCCCCTCTCGATCGCACGGCCGTCCCGGAGACGATCTCGACGTACCTGCGTCTGCGCGGCCTCGAGCCCTCGGCCCGGTCGTACCGCAAGCGCCGCCGGCGCACCGCGGACGACGAGAACATCCCGTTCGCCCCGGGGCGCGACCCGCGCGGCGTCGGCGACGTGCTCGCCGACCTCACCCGCGAGGCCGGATGGGATCCTCAGCTGGCGCGGGAGGACGTCGTCCGTGCGTGGGATCAGGTGGCCGGCGAGGACACCGCGAAGCACACCCGGCCGGTCGCGTTCTCGGACGGCACCCTCACCATCCAGGCAGACTCGACGGCGTGGGCCAAGCAGCTCCAGCTGATGCGCGCGCAGATCCTCTCGGAGATCGTCCGCCGGTACCCCGAGGCCGGGGTGAACGCGGTCCGCTTCATCGGGCCGGACGTCCCCTCCTGGAAATGGGGTCCCAGAACGATTCCAGGGCGCGGTCCGCGCGATACCTACGGATAAGCCACGTCGGGAGGCATCCAGGCGATTTTCATCCCCTCACAGGGGCGTAGAGCGCTGTGATCGGGCCGTTACCCGATAGACTGTCAGGGCCCGTGTCGAAGGATTTGGAGCCCTCGCGAAGATGACGTCTGACAACCCCGATAACGTTTCCGAGGAACCCGAAAAGCCCGCTCCGGCTCCCAACGGAACTCCCGGCGACTACGGGGCAGACGCCATCCAGGTGCTCGAGGGCCTCGAGGCCGTCCGCAAGCGCCCCGGCATGTACATCGGCTCGACCGGTGAGCGCGGCCTCCACCACCTCGTGTACGAGATCGTCGACAACTCCGTCGATGAGGCCCTCGCCGGCTATTGCGACACGATCAACGTCACGATCCTGCCCGACGGCGGCATCCGCTGCGTCGACAACGGCCGCGGCATCCCCGTCGACATCCACCGCACCGAGGGCAAGTCGACCGTCGAGGTCGTTCTGACCGTGCTCCACGCCGGTGGAAAGTTCGGCGGCGGCGGGTATGCGGTGTCGGGTGGTCTCCACGGTGTCGGTTCGTCGGTGGTGAACGCGCTGTCGACGCGCCTCGAGGTCGAGGTGAAGCGCCAGGGGCACGTCTGGCGCCAGTCCTACCGCGACGGCGGGCAGCCGCAGGCGCCGCTCGCGAAGGGCGAGCCGACCGAAGAGACCGGAACGATCATCCAGTTCTGGCCCGACGACACCATCTTCGAGTCGGTGAACTTCGACTACGACACGCTGCGCACGCGGTTCCAGCAGACGGCGTTCCTCAACAAGGGCCTGCGCATCACGCTGTCCGACGAGCGCCCCTCCTCGACCTACGTCACGGATGCCGAGGGCGGAGGCTCTGAGGAGCGTCAGCCGTTCGACGACTTCCACTACGAGCGGGGCCTCGTCGACTACGTCGAGTACCTCAACAAGGTGCGTCACGCCGACGTCGTGAACGAGGAGATCATCGAGATCGAGTCGGAGGACACGGTCCGCCACATCTCGCTCGAACTCGCGATGCAGTGGACCTCGAGCTACACCGAGAACGTCTTCACCTTCGCGAACACCATCAACACGCACGAGGGCGGCACGCACGAGGAAGGCTTCCGTGCGGCGCTGACCACGCGCATCAACACGTACGCGCGCGACAAGAACCTCCTCAAGGAGAAGGACGACAACCTCACCGGCGACGACATCCGCGAGGGTCTCACCGCCGTGATCTCGGTCAAGCTCTCCGAGCCGCAGTTCGAGGGACAGACCAAGACCAAGCTCGGCAACACCGAGGCCAAGGCGTTCGTGCAGAAGGTCGTGGGCGACCAGCTCGCCGACTGGCTCGACCGCAACCCGGTGCAGGCGAAGCGCGTCATCACGAAGGCCGTCGACGCCGCGACCGCGCGCATGGCGGCCCGCAAGGCGCGCGAGACCGCACGCCGCAAGAGCGTCTTCGAGTCGGCGGCCATGCCCGACAAGCTCAAGGACTGCACCAGCAAGGACCCCTCGATCAGCGAGATCTTCCTCGTCGAGGGCGACTCGGCCGGCGGCTCCGCGGTGCAGGGCCGCGACCCGCACACGCAGGCGATCCTGGCGCTGCGCGGCAAGATCCTGAACGTCGAGCGCGCGCGCCTCGACAAGGCGCTCGGCAACCGCGAGGTTCAAGCGATGATCCAGGCCTTCGGCACGGGCATCGGCGAGGACTTCGACATCGACAAGGCCCGCTATCACAAGATCGTGCTGATGGCGGATGCCGATGTCGACGGCCAGCACATCACCACGCTGCTGCTCACCATGCTGTTCCGCTACATGCGCGGGCTCATCGAGGCCGGCTTCGTGTACCTCGCGATGCCGCCGCTCTACCGCCTGAAGTGGACCAACTCCGCGCACGAGTACGTCTACTCCGACAAGGAGCGCGACGCGCTGCTCGCCGACGGGCTCGCGAACGGCAAGCGGATCCCCAAGGAGGGCATCCAGCGTTACAAGGGTCTCGGCGAGATGAACGCCAAGGAGCTGTGGGAGACCACGATGGACCACTCCACGCGCACGCTCCGCCAGGTGACCATCGACGACGCGGCCGCCGCGGACGAGATCTTCTCCGTGCTGATGGGCGAGGACGTCGAGTCGCGCCGCACGTTCATCCAGCGCAATGCCAAGGACGTCCGCTTCCTCGACATCTAGCACAGGCGAGCGCAGCGAGCTGCCCCGGTCGTTGAGCGAGCGGAGCGAGTCGAAACGCCGCAGGACGATCTCGAAACGCAACGAAGAATCGAAGAAGACGAGACAGAAGACATGGCAGAAGACGAACGTCCCGACGTGAATGCCGAACACGACCACGGCCGGATCGACCAGGTGGACCTGCAGCTCGAGATGCAGCGCAGCTACCTGGATTACGCGATGGCCGTCATCATCGGCCGCGCGCTCCCCGACGTGCGCGACGGCCTGAAGCCCGTGCACCGCCGCGTGATCTACGGCATGTACGACGGCGGGTTCCGTCCCGACAAGTCGTTCTCGAAATGCGCGCGCGTCGTCGGCGAGGTCATGGGTCAGTACCACCCGCACGGTGACACCGCGATCTACGACGCCCTCGTCCGTCTCGTGCAGCCGTGGTCGCTGCGCTACCCGCTCGCGCAGGGGCAGGGCAACTTCGGCTCGCCCGGCAACATGGGCGCCGCCGCCCCGCGGTACACCGAGACCAAGATGGCTCAGCTCGCGCTCGAGATGGTGCGCGACATCGAGGAAGAGACCGTCGACTTCCACGACAACTACGACGGTCAGACCCAGGAGCCGTCGGTGCTGCCGGCGCGCTTCCCGAACCTCCTCGTCAACGGTTCCGTCGGCATCGCGGTCGGCATGGCGACCAACATCCCGCCGCACAACCTCCGTGAGGTGTCCGCCGGCGCACTCTGGGCGCTCGAGCACCCGGAGGCATCGCGCGAGGAGCTGCTCGAGGCGCTGATGGAGCGCATCCCCGGTCCGGACTTCCCGACCGGCGCGCAGATCCTCGGCACCAAGGGCATCCGCGAGGCCTACCGCACCGGCCGCGGCTCGATCACGATGCGCGCCGTCGTCTCGATCGAAGAGATCCAGGGCCGCACCTGCCTCGTCATCACCGAACTGCCCTACCAGGTGAACCCCGACAACCTCGCGGTCAAGATCGGCGACCTTGCGCGCGACGGCAAGATCACGGGCATCGCCGACATCCGCGACGAGACCTCGGACCGCACCGGTCAGCGTCTCGTCGTGGTCCTGAAGCGGGATGCCGTCGCCAAGGTCGTGCTGAACAACCTGTACAAGCACACCCAGCTGCAGGAGAACTTCGGCGCCAACATGCTCGCGATCGTCGACAACGTGCCGCGCACGCTGTCGCTCGATGGTTTCGTCACGCTGTGGCTCGAGCACCAGATCGATGTCATCGTCCGCCGCACCAGCTACCGCCTGCGCAAGGCCGAAGAGCGCATGCACATCCTGCGCGGCTACCTGAAGGCGCTCGACGCACTCGATGAGGTCATCGCGCTCATCCGGCGGTCGCCCAACGCGCAGGAGGCGAACGAGGGTCTGCAGAAGCTCCTCGACGTCGACGAGGCGCAGGCCGACGCGATCCTCCAGCTGCAGCTGCGCCGCCTCGCGGCCCTCGAGCGACAGAAGATCATCGACGAGGCCGCCGAGCTCGAACTGCAGATCGCCGATTACCGAGAGATCCTGGCCACGCCGCAGCGTCAGCGCGACATCATCCGCGAAGAGCTCACGGCGATCGTCGACAAGTTCGGCGACGAGCGCCGCACGCACATCCTCCACGGATTCGACGGCGACATGTCGATGGAGGACCTGATCCCCGAAGAGGAGATGGTCATCTCGGTCACGCGCGCCGGCTACATCAAGCGCACGCGCAGCGACAACTACCGCCAGCAGCACCGCGGCGGCAAGGGCGTCAAGGGTGCGCAGCTGCGCGCCGACGACGTGGTCGAGCACTTCTTCGTCACCACCACGCATCACTGGCTGCTGTTCTTCACGAACAAGGGCCGCGTGTACCGCTCGAAGGCGTACGAGGTGCCGGAGGCCGGGCGCGATGCCAAGGGCCAGCACGTCGCGAACCTTCTCGCGCTGCAGCCCGATGAAGAGATCGCCCAGATCCTCGACATCCGCGACTACTCGGTCGCGACCTACCTCGTGCTCGCAACCCGCAGCGGCCTCGTCAAGAAGACGCGTCTGACCGAGTACGACACCAACCGCCAGGGCGGCATCATCGCGATCAAGCTCCGTGGGCAGGTGCCCGAGGAGGGCGACGAGGCCGAGGCCGGCCCCGATGACGAGGTCGTCAGCGCGCTGCTGGTCGACGAGGGCGACGACATCCTCCTCATCAGCCGCCACGGCATGTCGCTGCGCTTCTCGGCGACCGATTCGGCGCTGCGCCCGATGGGTCGCTCGACGTCCGGTGTGAAGGGAATGGACTTCCGCGCGGGCGACAGCCTGCTGTCGGCGTCCGTCGCCGCCGACGACGGGTACGTCTTCGTCGTGACCGAAGGCGGGTACGCGAAGCGCACCGCGGTCGATCAGTACCGCATGCAGAACCGCGGCGGACTGGGCATCAAGGTGGCCAAGCTGAGCGAGGATCGCGGCGATCTCGCGGGCGGACTCATCGTCTCCGAGGACGACGAGGTCTTGGTGGTTCTTGCCAGCGGCAAGGTGGTACGCTCTGCCGTGGCCGAGGTCCCCGCCAAGGGCAGAGACACGATGGGTGTCGTGTTCGCCCGCTCCGGCGACGACGATCGCATCCTCGCGATCGCGCGCAACGGCGAACGAGGCCTCGCAGAAGAATCCGAGGACGCATCCACCGACGGGGCTGAAGCAGCACCGTCACCCGAGACCCCCCAGTCGAACGACACCCTCGAATCGGATGCCTCTCCCCAGACCCCCGAAGAGAGCACTGACGCATGAGCACGGTAGCCGACAAGCTCGCCAAGAAATCGAGTCACAAGACCAGCGCCAAGCAGGTTCGCCTGCGTCTGGTGTACGTGGACTTCTGGTCCGCGGTGAAGCTGTCCTTCCTCGCCGCGATCGCCATCGCGGTCGTGACGGTGGTGGCATTCGTGATGGTCTTCCTGGTGGTGCAGACCACCGGCCTGATCGCCAAGGCCGACGAGTTCTTCTCGAGCTTCTCCGACGGCAGCATCCTGCTGTCGCAGTTCGTGAGCTTCCCGCAGGTCCTGGCCTTCTCGGCCGTCGTCGCGATCCTGAACCTCGTGGTCGTCACGGTGCTCGGCGCCGTGATCGCGGGCATCTACAACCTCGCGGTCAAGGTGACGGGCGGCCTGCTGGTCGGCTTCACCTCCAACTGACGCAACCGCCCGAGCGCCGGCATCCGTGGATTCGATCCCGGATGCCGGCGCTCTGCGTCTGAGGGTCAGACCACCGTCGTCCCGAGCAGCGTGCCGATGAGCCACGTCGCGACGAGGGCCAGCGCGCCGCCGATGACGAGGCGGATCGCGGCCCTCCCCTTCGGAGCGCCGCCGAGGTGCGCGGAGACCGTGCCTGTGACGGCCAGCGCGATGAGCACCGCCACGAAGGTGACCGGCACGCGCCACTCGGGGGGCGGCAGAAGGATCGCGAGGAACGGCAGCAGCGCACCGAGAGTGAACGAGATGGCCGACGAGATCGCGGCGTGCCACGGGTTCACGAGGTCGTTCTGGTCGATGTGCAGCTCCACCTCGAGGTGGGCAGACAGCGCGTCGTGTGCGGTGAGCTCGTGGGCGACCTGACGTGCCGTCGCATCCGACAGCCCGCGGTCGCGGTAGAGCTGGGTGAGCTCCTCGAGCTCCTCTTCGGGCGTCTCACGGAGTTCGCCGCGCTCTTTGGCGATCAGCGCCCGCTCGGAGTCGCGCTGACTGCTCACCGAGACGTACTCGCCGAGCGCCATCGAGATGGCACCGCCGACGAGGCCGGCGATGCCGGCGGTGAACAGCGCGGCAGTGTCGGTCGTCGCGCCCGCGACGCCGACGACCAGCGCCGCGACCGAGACGATGCCGTCGTTCGCGCCGAGAACACCGGCGCGGAGCCAGTTGAGGCGCTCCCCCAGCCGGACCCCGTGCGGTTCACCAGGATGGGAAATCTCTGTCACGACCCCAGTCAACCAGCCCGATTCGTGAAATCCGGATTCGTCGGGTAAAGTCTTGGAGGTTGCGGAGCGCAGGTTCCGCAGTCAAACGGGGCTATAGCTCAGGCGGTTAGAGCGCTTCACTGATAATGAAGAGGTCCCAGGTTCAAGTCCTGGTAGCCCCACCGTAAGCCCCGGGGCCTTAGCTCAGTTGGTAGAGCGCCTGCTTTGCAAGCAGGATGTCAGGAGTTCGAATCTCCTAGGCTCCACAGACACGAAGCCGGTTCCGAGAGGGACCGGCTTCTGCATTCTCCCCCGGGCCTCGCGCAGTTAGGGTGAAGCATGGACCTGCGCGTCGCGGCGTACGCGGTGATCGTGGATGATCACGACCGCGTCCTGCTCGCGCACTGGAACGAGGGCCGTCGCGCCGCGTGGACGATGCCCGGCGGCGGCCTCGAGGCCGGAGAGGACCCCGAGAGCGCCGCGCGCCGCGAGGTCAGGGAAGAGACCGGCTACCGCGTCGACATCGACGGGCTCCTCGGCATCCATTCCCGCGTGATCCCGCCGGGGCGCCGTCTCAAGCCCGGCGCGGACCTGCCGCTGCACACGCTGCGCATCGTCTACCGTGCCCGCATCACCGGCGGGCGCCTGCGCAACGAGACCGACGGGTCGACCGATCGCGCCGACTGGTTCACACTCCCCGAGGTCCGCGCGCTGCAGCGCGTCAAGCTCGTCGACATCGCCCTCGAGATGGCGGGGATCGAACTTCCGTCGACGCACTGATGGCGACGGATGCCGTCAGTCGATGGGCTGCGAAATGTCGGCGACCGTCGCGCCGTAGGCGGCGATGAGCGCGTCGGCGTCGACGAACATGCTGTAGCCGTGGGCGCCCGCCCCCATCGCGATGCGCTGCCCCACGATCTCGGCGTCGGCGTACAAAGGCCAGTCGTGCGTGCTGCCGAGCGGCACGATGGTGCCCCGCTCGTAGCCGGTGGCCGCGAGGGCGCGCGCAGGATCCGGCAGCTGAAGTTTGTTCACCCCGACGACGGCGCGCAGCTTGGGCCATGAGATCGCACGGTCGCCCGGGATGAGGGCGAACAGGTAGGTGTCGTCGCTGCGCTTGACGACGAGCGTCTTCACGATGCCCGAAGGCGGGATGCCGAGGATCGCGGCAGCCTCCGGCAGGCTGTTCGCCGCCGGACGCTCCCGGATCTCGACCTCGAGCCCACGCTCGGCCGCCGCCGCGCGAACGCGATCGACGCCTGTCAGAGCCTCACCCGTGGTGGGCTCAGGCATCCGGTGCGCGCAGCGGGTCGTCCGCGACCCAGAGCTCGTCGTCGGCGCGCAGCGTCTGCCACGCGGCGTAGAGCACGCCGACCGCGGCGGCGACGCCGAGGATGATGGCGATCACGCCGCCGGCGCCGATGCCCTTCTTCGCCGGAACGGGTGCCGCCTTGGCCCACGAGGACGGAAGGCTGATGCCGCGGCCGTCCGCCAGGCGCGAGCGCTGCTCGTTGGCGGCGTCCCACACCGACAGCGCAGAGCCGACGACGGCGCCCGCCGCGGGGATGACGGTCTTGTTGACGACCTTCTTGCCCTTGTCGACATAGGGGGCGGCGTACTTGTCGTAGCCGGCCTGCACCTGCGGCTTGACCTGCTCGCGGCCGTAGTGACCGAGCTGACGGCTCGCCTCGCGGGCGACGGTCGCGGCCTCCCCGACCAGAACCTGCTGGGCCTCCCAGAGGTTTCCGGCCTGCTTCTGCAGCTTCTCGAGTTCCTTCTTGCGCTTGCGGCTGAGGCTCACGGTTTGCCCTCCCTGTTGTGGGGATGTCGGTCTCTTCATCTTGCCAGACCACCGGTGAGACGGGAGGGGTTGCAGGGAACTCTGAGACAATGTAGACATGCCGCTTCACACAGCTGTCGCAACGATCCACACCAACTACGGCGACATCGTCGTCAACCTGTTCGGCGACCAGGCTCCTCGCACCGTGCAGAACTTCATCGGCCTGTCCGACGGTTCGCAGGCGTGGACGCACCCGGCGACCGGCAAGCCGGGCGAAGGCCCGCTGTACAAGGACGTCATCTTCCACCGCATCATCTCGGGCTTCATGATCCAGGGCGGCGACCCGCTCGGTCAGGGCGTGGGCGGCCCGGGCTACAACTTCAACGACGAGATCAGCGGCGAGCTCACCTTCACCGCTCCCTACAAGCTCGCCATGGCGAACGCGGGCCTGCGCCGCAACGCGATCACCGGCCAGCCCGAGGGCACCAACGGCTCACAGTTCTTCATCACCGTCCCCGGCCAGGGCGGCCGCGGCCCGGAGTGGCTGCAGGGCAAGCACACGATCTTCGGCGAGGTCGTCGACGACGCGTCGAAGGCCGTCGTCGACACGATCGCCGAGGTGCCGACGGCGGCGGGCGACCGCCCGGTCGAGCCCGTCGTCATCGAGTCGATCGACATCGCCGCGGTCTGAGCGCGAGCGTCATCGGGCCCGGGGCGGCGACCGCCGCCCCGGGCCATCCGCATCCCTGAGCCCAGGCGAGACAGAGACGGGGCCCACGTGAGCACGCAGGACTTCCAGCGCAACCGCGACAACTTCTGCTACCGGCATCCCGACCGGCAGAGCTTCGTGCTGTGCCAGCGGTGCCTGCGCACGATCTGCCCGGAATGCCAGACGCAGGCCGCCGTCGGGGTCATCTGCCCGGAGTGCCTCCGCGACCAGCAGAAGGCGCAGTCGCCGGCGCAGAAGAAGGCCGAGCGGCGCTGGTCGCGCCCACGCGCGGTGTCGGCGTCGTCGGGCCGGCCCGTCGTGACCTACTCGATCATCGGGATCACGGCCTTCGTCTACCTCCTCACGCTCATCCCCGGCGTCGGCGGCGCCATCCAGGACGCGCTGTACTACTGGGCGCCGCTGCTCTACCCCGAGTTCCGGGGCACCTCACAGCCCTGGCGTCTGCTCACCGTCGCTCTGGTGCATTCGGGCATCTGGCATGTGGGACTCAACATGCTCGCCCTGTGGATGATCGGTCGCAGTCTCGAGCCGCTCCTCGGCCGCTGGCGCTTCCTCACGCTCTACCTCCTAAGCGCGCTCGGCGGCTCCGTCGCCGTGACGCTGCTGTCGTTCACGACGCCCGTGGTCGGGGCATCCGGTGCCATCTTCGGCCTCTTCGGGGCGCTCCTCGTGATCGGGCGGCACATCGGCGCGAACATCGCCGGCATCGCCCTCGTGCTCGGAATCAACCTCGTGATCGGGTTCATTCCCGGATTCAACGTGTCGTGGCAGGCGCACGTCGGCGGCCTGCTCGTCGGCCTGCTCGTCGCATTCATCTACACGCGCACGCGTGCCCTCCGCCAGCGCGGGCTGCAGATCGGGCTTCTCGTCGCGGTCGGCGCGGGACTCGTGGCGCTGCTGTTCGTGCCGGTCTTCTTCCCGGCCCTCGTGATCCTCTGAACAGAGTTATCCACAGGCTCATCCACACCCTGGGGAGAATCACACCCGTGTAATTCACAGGTGTTAACAGACTTGTTAACAACTGCGGATCGGCCCGATCTGCAGCATCCGGGCATGGAAAAACCCCGGTCGTCATAGACCGGGGTTTCTCTGTCGAAGTGTCGCTTACCGCCAGCGCGTCGTCATCAGGAAGCCGATGAAGGCGATGCCGAAGCCGATCACGAGGTTCCATGCCCCGATGTCGGGGATCGGGAACGCCATGCCGCTCAGGTAGAAGACGAGGATCCACACCAGACCGATGAGCATCAGTCCGATCATGATCGGCTTGAACCACACCGGGTTGGGTGCGGCTTCGCCTTCTGCGCGCTCGACGAGCGAGTCGTCGTCTTTGCCGGGTCGTGCCATGCAGAAGAGTCTAACTGCCAGCCACGCCACAGCCCGCCCTGATTAGAATCCACCTGTGGATGACGCGTTGCCCGGCCCGAGGCGAGCTGCCCGCGGGACTCGAACTCCGCGTCGGCGCACCTCCGTCGTCGGCGTCATCGGCGAGGTGCTCATCACTGCCGGCGTCGTCGTGCTCCTCTACGTCGTGTGGCAGCTCTGGGTGGGCGACCTCATCTACGGCGCCGAGCGCAACGCCGAGGGCACGGAGTTGTCGCAGGAGTGGCAGGCGCAGTACGAGGATCAGAACCCCGAGGCGGCCCCCGCCCCGACCGACGCCGGCACCGACCCCGAGGTGGTGCCCGTCACCGCCCCTCCGCCCGTGCTGGCCGAACCCGCCGACGGCCAGACGTTCGCGATCATGCGGATCCCCCGGTTCGGCGCGGACTACGCCGTCCCGATGGCCGGCGGCGTCACGCGGGCCCGTACCCTCGATCCCATCGGCATCGGCCACTACCCCGGCACCAAGATGCCGGGCGAAGCGGGCAACTTCGCGCTCGCCGCGCACCGCACCACGTGGGGCAAGCCCTTCAACCGCATCGCCGATCTGCACGTCGGCGACGCGATCGTCGTCGAGACGCAGGCGGGGTGGTACACGTACCGCTTCCGCACACTCCAGTACGTCACGCCGAACGAGGTCGAGGTGCTCCTTCCGGTCCCCCAGCAGATGGACGTCCCCGCGGGCACGGCCTACATCACGCTGACCAGCTGCAGCCCGATGTACGCGATGACCGAGCGCATCGTGGCGTACGGCGTGTTCGAGTCGTTCACCCCCCGCACAGCGTCGGGCGAGGAGCCCGCCTCCCTCCAGGCGGTGGCCTGATGTACGCGGGTCTGTGGCGGATCCTCCCCGGCCCGTGGTGGGTGCGGGTCCTCATCCTGCTCGTGCTGATCGCCGCGGTGCTGTACGGCCTCCTCTTCTACGCCTTCCCCTGGGTCAGTCAGTTCGTGAACCCGCAGGAGGTCACCGTCACCCTGCCCGCGGCGTCGACTCCGACGCCGCTGTCGTGACCGACCGCTCCTCCTCGTCGGCGCCGATCCTCGTCGTCGACAACCACGACAGCTTCGTCCACACCCTGATCGGGTACCTTCACGAACTCGGCGCCGGCACCGAGCTCGTCGAGGCGGACGCCCTCGCCGATCCGTCGCGCGACGTCGCGGGGCGGCCCGGCGTCCTCGTCTCCCCTGGACCCGGCACGCCCGCCGACGCTGGCGCATCGATCGAAGTGGTCCGCGCGGCGGCGGCCGGCGGCATCCCTCTCCTCGGTGTCTGTCTCGGTCACCAGGCGATCGGCGAGGCGTACGGAGCCACCGTCGATCACGCGCCCGAGCTCATGCACGGCATGACCTCGCTCGTGCACCATGACGGCTCGCTCCTGTACACAGGGCTGCCCGACCCGTTCACCGCCACGCGCTACCACTCCCTCGCGATCGTGCCCGAGACGCTCCCCGATGACCTCGTCGTCACGAGTCGCACGGCGAGCGGCGTGATCATGGGCGTCGCCCACCGGACCGCGCCGATCCTCGGGGTGCAGTTCCATCCCGAGAGCGTGCTGACGGAGGGCGGCTACCGCCTGCTCGGCAACTGGCTCGCATCGATCGGATACACGGGTGCCGCGTCCCGCGGCGCTGCGCTGAGCCCGAGGCGCTGAGCCCTCGGGCCGTCTGCCCTCCGGGTCAGGCGCCCGTGCAGTAGGTCAGCGTGATCTCGGAGTGGACCGGGACGTCGCCCGGCGTGAGCGACTGCGACGACACGGTCGGCGGGGTGGAGCCCGCGCAGTTCGGGTCTTCCGCCGGGATCACCGTGAGGCCGAGGTTCTCGAGCTCACGCGTCGCGGCATCGACGGTGTAGCCGCGCACGTCGTTGATGGCCACGCGGCCCGAGGCGACGACGAGGTTGACCATCGTGCCGGTGGGCACGCTCGCCCCGTCGACGGGGGTGCTCGAGATCACCGTGCCTGCAGCGAGATCCTTGTCATTCTGCTGCGTGACGGTGCCCAGCTGCAGCCCGGCGCCGGTGATGGCCGAGGTCGCAGCCTCCTGTCCGAGGCCGGTGAGTGTCGGAACCGTCGACATCTGCTGCCCGGTCGACACGTAGACCTTCACCTGCTGATCGGGTGCGACCGACGTCCCCGCCTCGGGATCGGTGCGGATGACGTTGCCCGCCGCGACGTCGGTGCTCTCCTCGTCCACGCGGATCGCGCGGAGGTCCGATTCGGCGAGGGTGTCGTTCGCGCGCTCGTAGGTCATCCCCGACACGTCCGGCACCTCGCGCACGTTGCCCGGGAGGTCGTCGCGCGGCTGGATCGTGAGCACCCAGAACAGCAGGGAGATGAGCAGCACCGCGAGCAGGGCCACGCCCGCCCAGATCCACGCCACCGGCGGACCGGCCTGCGTGCGCTTCATCGTGGTGTCTGTGCTGAGCTGGCGCAGCGACCGCGCGGTCTCGGCAGCCTGCCGCGGGTTGGGCCCGTACAGCTCGCTCGTGAGTGCGCCCACCTGGCGCTTGGAGGGCTGCCGGCCGTCGACTGTCGCGTCGAGCGCCTCGCGGAAGCCTGCGGCGTCCTGGTAGCGCTGGAACGGGTCCTTCGCGAGAGCGCGCAGAGCGACGGTGTCCAGAGCCCGGGGCACGGTGTCGTTGACCTCGGACGGCGGCAGCGGCGCCTCGCTGACATGCTGGTAGGCCACCGCGACGGGCGACTCGCCGCGGAACGGCTGGCGCCCGGTGAGGAGCTCGTACAGCACGACGCCCGTCGAATAGACGTCGGCGCGGGCGTCGACCGGCTCCCCTTTGGCCTGCTCGGGCGAGAAGTAGGCGGCGGTGCCGAGGATCTGGGTCGTCTCGGCGACGGTCGACGACGAGTCCGACACCGCGCGCGCGATGCCGAAGTCCATCACCTTCACCTGGCCGGCGTCGGTGACCATGACGTTGCCCGGCTTGATGTCGCGATGCACCACACCCGCGCGGTGCGAGTACTCGAGGGCCTCGAGGATTCCGTCGACGTAGCGGACGGCATCCGTCACCGGGACCGGGCCCGCGGCGATGATCTCCTTGAGGAGCCGGCCCTTGACGAGCTCCATGACGATGAAGGGCACCGGACGCACCGTGCCGTCGGGAGCCGTGAGAGAGTCCTCGCCGGCGTCGTAGACGCGCACGATCGTCGGATGGGCCATGCGCGAGGCAGCCTGCGCCTCGAGGCGGAACCGCGTGCGGAACGCGTTGTCGTCGGCGAGCTCGCGGTCGAGGATCTTGATCGCGACCTCGCGGCCGAGCGTGAGGTCGTAGCCGCGATAGACGCTCGCCATGCCGCCCCGGCCGATCGGCTCATCGATGCGATAGCGCCCCGAAAGCACGCGCGGCTCAGCTGTCACGGTCACTCCCTGCCTGGAACATCAGCCACACTAGCCGAGCCAAAGCGGGTCGCACGTGCCGCACGACCCGCTTTGAGGACTCACTCAGCCAAGCTCACGGCGTGGGCGTCGGGATCGGGGCTGCGGCCTCGATCAGCACGGTCGCCTCGCCGGACGCGCCCGACGTGCGGTTGCCCGCGGTGCCGCCGCTGCAGGTGACGGTGTACGTGACGATCACGGTCTGACCGGCCGTGTCGCCCGCGGTCACCGTCGCGTTGCGTGCGTTCTGCGGGAAGTTCGGGCCGTTGGCGATGGTGCCGTTCTGCACCGCGAAGGTGTACGAGCTCACCGAGCCGGTGCCGGACGGGCAGGTGTAGCCGTCCCACATCACCGTCAGGGTGCCGCCGGGCTCGACCGTCGCCGGCGATCCCTGGAACGTCGGGGTGGAAGGTGCCGGCATCGGGGTCTGCCCGGCGTACGCCGTCAGCTCGATGATCGTGCCCTTCGGCACGTTGCCCGTCGGCGAGACGCTGTAGATCTTGCCCACGCTGCCCTCGTCGGGCGCGGCGTTGCCCTCCTGGCAGCTCGCCCCGAGGCCGAGCGTGTCGAGCGCAGCAGACGCGGTGGCGCAGTCCTGCCCGACGTAGTCGTCCGCGACGACGTTCGCCGTGGTCGGTGTCGGCGTCGGTGTGTTGGTCGGCGTCGCGGACGGCGACGCCGACGTCTTCGTCGGGTCCGGCTCGGGTTCGTTGCCCGAGTTCGCGACCACGGCCCAGATCGTTCCGATCAGCACGAGCAGCAGCAGCGCGATGAGCGCGATCAGCGGCCACGTCCAGGGGCTGCGCTTCTTCTTCTCGGTCGTCTCTTCGGTGGGCTCATCGCCCGGAGCGGGCATGAGGCGGGTCGCCGCGGACGTGTCGGAGCCGGAGGCCAGCAGCTGCGTCGCCGCGTCGCTGCCCGCCGCGACACCCGCGATCGCCGGAACGGCCGCCGCCGCGGCGGCGACATCGCCTCGGCGCAGCGCCGTGGCGGCGCGCGCGACGGCGGCAGCCGACGCGGGGCGCTCTTCGGGCTTCTTGGCGATCATCGCCATGACGAGGTTCTGCACCGGAACGGCGACCGTCGCGGGCAGCGCAGGCGGCTGCTCGTTGATCTGCGCCATCGCGATCGCGACCTGCGACTCGCCCGTGAACGGGCGCTTGCCCGCGAGGCACTCGTACGCGACGATGCCGAGCGAGTAGATATCGGTGGCCGGGGATGCCGGGTGCCCCGAAGCCTGCTCCGGCGACAGGTACTGGACCGTGCCCATGACCTGGCCGGTGGCGGTCAGCGGCACCTGGTCGGCGATGCGCGCGATGCCGAAGTCGGTGATCTTCACGCGCCCGTCGGGCGTGATGAGGAGGTTCCCGGGCTTGATGTCGCGGTGCACGAGGCCCGCCGCGTGCGCGGCCTGCAGAGCAGCGGACGTCTGCGCGACGATGTCGAGCGTCTTGTCGGTCGACAGGGAGTCGTCGCGCTCGAGGATCGTCGACAGCGCCTCGCCGGGGACGAGCTCCATCACGAGGAACGCGCTGCCGTTCTCCTCGCCGTAGTCGAACACGCTGGCGATGCCCTCGTGGTTGACGAGCGCCGCGTGGCGGGCTTCGGCACGGAAGCGCTCCAGGAAGCCCGGATCGCCCATGTACTCGTCTTTGAGGATCTTGATGGCGACAGTTCGTCCGATGACGTGGTCTGTCGCCTCCCACACCTCGCCCATGCCGCCGATCGCTATGCGCGAATCGAGTTCGTAACGGCCGCCGAAGGTCACGCCCTGCGTCGGTCTCATCGTCCCAGCACCGCCTCCATGACCTTCTTCGCGATAGGAGCGGCGATGGTGTTGCCGCTGCCCGATTGTCCTTGCCTGCCGCCGTCCTCGACGACCACGGCGACGGCGACCTCGGGGTTGTCGGCGGGTGCGAACCCGGTGAACCAGAGCGTGTACGGCTCATCGCCCGTGTTCTCCGCGGTACCCGTCTTTCCGGCCACGTCGACCCCGTCTATTCTTGCACCCGACGCAGCACCGTCACTGACATTGGCGACCATCATCGCCACCAGCTCGTCTGCCAGTCCCGTGTCGAGGGCACGCCCGAATTCACTGTCGTCGAAGGTCTTCTGAACGGACAGATCCGGGCCGATCACACGATCCACCATGCGCGGGTTCATCACGATCCCGCCGTTCGCGATGCCGGCCGACACCATCGCCATCTGCAGCGGCGTCGCCGTCACCTGACCCTGGCCGAAGCCGCTCAGCGCGGTCTGCGCGTCGTCCTGGATCGTGCGCGGGTAGCCCGACGGCGTCGAGATGAGCGGCAGCTCGAACGACAGGTTGAAGCCGTATTTCTCGGCCTCTTCGCGGATCGCGGTGTCGCCGAGCTCGACGGCGAGCTCCGCGAACGGGATGTTGCAGCTCAGCCGCAGCGCGTCGGCGAGGGTGACGGTGTCGCCGCCGCCGCACGTCCCGCCGCTCGCGTTGTGCACCACGCTGGACGACTGCGGCAGCTGGTACGTCGCGGGGTTCGGGAGCGTCGACTCGGGCGTGTAGTCGCCGGACGTGAGCGCCGCGGAGGCGACGACGAGCTTGAACGTCGAGCCCGGCGGGTTGAGGTCGCCGGCGATCGCACGGTTCGACAGCGGCTTGCCCGGGTCGGCGACCAGCGCGTCGTACGCGGCGTTCACCTCGCCGGTGGCGTGCGAGGCCAGCACGTTCGTGTCGTAGCTGGGGCTGGTCACCAACGCCAGGATGCGGCCCGTCGCCGGCTCGATCGCGATGACGCCGCCCTGCAGGTCGCCCAGCGCCTCGTAGGCCGCGCGCTGCACGTCGGCGTCGAGCGACAGCACGACGTTCGAGCCGCGCGGCGGCTGCCCGGTGAAGATGCGCTCCACGCGCGACAGGAACTGCGATCCCGCCGTGCCGCTGAGCTCCTGGTTCATGGCCTGCTCGATGCCGGTCGCCGAGTTCAGGGCGGGGTTGATGTAGCCCGTGACGGGCGCCCACATGTCGGCATCCGTGTACACGCGCTGCCAGCTGTAGAGATCGCCGGACGGCACCGACGACGCGATGGCCGAACCGCTCGCGATGATCGATCCGCGCTGCACCTCGTACGAGTCGTAGAGCGCGCGGCGGTTCGCGGGGTTCGCGGCGAGCTCGTCGGTCTGGATCACCTGGATCCAGCTCGTCGACCCGAACAGCGCGAGGAACATGATCAGCATCAGGATGCTGAGCCGCCTGAGTTCCTTCGTCATGTCAGCCGATCACCACCCTCGGCCGGCTGCGGACGGCATCCGAGATGCGCAGCAGCAGGGCGACGATGATCCAGTTCGCCACCAGCGACGAACCGCCGGCCGCGAGGAACGGTGTCGTCAGGCCGGTGAGCGGGATGAGGCGCGTGACGCCGCCGACCATGATGAAGACCTGCAGCGCGATCGTGAACGACAGGCCGGTCGCGAGGAGCTTGCCGAAGTCGTCCTGACCGGCGAGGCCGATGCGGATCCCGCGGCTCGTGAACACCATGTACAGGCACAGGATCGCGAAGACGCCGATGAGCCCGAGCTCCTCGCCGAGCGCCGGGAGGATGTAGTCGCTCTCCGCGACCGGCGTGAGGTACGGCCGCCCCTGGCCGAGGCCGGTGCCGAGCAGTCCGCCGTTCGCCATGCCGAAGATGCCGTTGACGAGCTGGTAGCTCGAGTTGTCCATCAGCTCCGGGTTGAACGCGTCGAGCCAGTTGTTGAACCGTGCGCCGACGTACGGCAGGATCCGCGACGCGAGGAATGCGCCCGACACCGCGAGCACGACGCCGATGAGCACCCAGCTGGTCTTGCCCGTGGCGACGTAGAGCATCGCGACGAACATGCCGAAGATGAGCACACCGGTTCCGAGGTCGCGCTGCAGCACGATGATGCCGAGCGACACGAGCCAGATCACGAGCAGCGGCCCGAGCTCGCGGGCTCGCGGCCAGGTCATGCCGAGGAAGCGGGTGCCCGTCGAGGTCAGGCTCTCGCGCGTGCGGACGAGATAGCCCGCGAAGAAGATGCCGAGCGCGATCTTCGCGAGCTCGCCCGGCTGGAACGTGAAGAAGCCGAGGTCGACCCACACGTCGGCGTTGCCGCCGCCGCTGAGGCCAGGGATCACGGGCAGGATCAGCAGCACGATGCCGACGAACCCGAAGATGTACGTGTACCGGAACAGCACGCGGTAGTTCTTGAGGAACATCACCACGAGGATCGCCGCGACCAGCGCGATCGCCGCCCACGCGAGCTGCCGCGTCGAGAACGCGTCCCACCCGTGGCGGTCCCCGTACAGGTCGAGCCGGTAGATCATCGCGAGACCGAGCCCGGTCAGAAGCGTCGCGATCGGCACCACGAACGGATCGGCGGCGCGGGCGCGCAGGCGCAGCAGGATGTGCAGCGCGATGACCAGGGCGGTGAGACCGCCGCAGTAGACGAGGAACGTCCAGTCGATCACGCCCTCGGAGCCGAGCTGCACGAGCGCGATCGCCGAGCCGTTGATCGCGAACGCGAAGATCAGCAGCGCCAGCTCGCGGTTGCGCTGCGTCTGCGGAACCCGGATGCGGCGCAGCGCCCGCACCACGGCCGTGTCGGTCGAGACGGCGTCGGTCGGCGTGCCCGTGGAAGCGCTCATCCGCCGCCTCCCGCCAGGTCGCTGATTCCCGACACGATCTGCCGCGCGTGCGACAGGGAGTTCGCCGAGATGGTCTGTTCCACCGTCGCACGGGCGAAGTCCGAGAGCGAATCGAGAGGGATCTCGGTGTCTTCGTACGGGGTCGACAGCGAGATCGGCCCGATGCCCTGCTGCACGCCCTGGTAGATGACGACGGTGTCCTCGTCGGCGCCGACGTAATACCGGGTCTGCGTCCACTGGTAGCCGATCCAGGCGGCTCCCGCGATGATCACGAGCACGAGTGCCACGCCGGCGATCCAGCCGACCCGGCGGCGGCGTGCCCGTCGCCGGTCCTCCTCGATGAGCTCTTCGAGGAACTCCGGGGCCGGTTCGAAGTGGGTCGGCTCGTTCGCCGCCTGGCGGTTCGGGTGCAGCCAGCTCGAACGCCGGGGCGCCGCCGCGGGCACCTCGACGCCGACCGGGTTCGACGCGGAGCCGACGATGGTGGGCGTTCCCGAGAAGAGCGGATGCTGCCCGCCGACGTCGACGATGACGATCGTGACGTTGTCGGGGGCGCCGCCGTCGAGGGCCTGCTTCAGCAGGTTGTCGGCCGTGCGGCCCGGGGCCAGACCCAGCCCGAGCGCTTTGGACGTGTGAGGGTCGTCGACCACGCCCGACAGGCCGTCCGAGCACAGCAGCCAGCGGTCGCCGGGCTGCGTCGGCATGATGAACGTGTCGAGCTCGGGATCGGTGTCCATGTCGCCGAGCACGCGCATGAGCACCGAGCGGCGCGGGTGGTACCGCGCCTCTTCGGGCGTGATGCGGCCCGAGTCGACGAGGCGCTGCACGAAGGTGTGGTCGGTGGTGATCTGCGTGAGGGCGCCATCGCGGTACAGGTAGATGCGCGAGTCGCCGATGTGGGCGATCACGGCGTAGTCGTCCACCATGATCAGCGCGCTGACCGTGGTGCCCATGCCGGCGAGCTCCGGCCGGACGCCTACGGTGTCGACGAGGTCGACCGCGGCGTCCGAGATCGCGTCGCGCAGCGCCCGCTCCGCCTCGGCGGTCGAGTCGAACGGGCGGTCGAGCCCCTCCAGGCGCGAGATCGCGAGGCTCGACGCGACGTCGCCGCCCGCGTGACCGCCCATGCCGTCGGCCACGACGAACAGGTTGGAGCCGGAGTACCCGGAGTCCTGGTTGTTGGAGCGCACCTTGCCGGTGTGCGAGATCGCGGCGCTCGAGCCCTGGAAGACCATGTGCGAGGGGTCCGCCCGCTACTTCCGCAGCTCGAACGTCGTCGCGCCGACCTTGATCGGGGCGCCGAGGTTCACGGGGACCGGGGCCGTCACGCGGGCACCGTCGTGCCACGTGCCGTTCGTCGAGTCGAGATCCTGGATCATCCACTGGTCGCCCCACAGCACCAGGCGTGCGTGGTGGCTCGACGTGTAGTCGTCGCGGACGACGAGTCCCGACTCGCTCGAGCGGCCGATCGTGAGCGGCTCGTTGCCCAGCGGGAGCTCGAGCCCGGTCTTGGGTCCGCTCGTGATGACGATGCGCGACGCGGTGGCGGTCGTGGCGGGTCCGCCGGGCTTGGCGACCGGAGCGGGCGCCGCCGGAGCGACGGGTCCGGTCACGGATGACGCGGCGGCAGCCGACGCCACGGGCGGGGCGGCTGCGGCGGCCGCAGCATCCGGCATCCGCCTCACCTTCACGCCGAACAGGTCGGCGCGCAGCGAGTAGACGACGGCGAAGACGAACGCCCACAGCAGCACCAGGAACCCGATGCGCAGCAGCAGCAGGGTGAGCTCGCTCATGCCAGCGGGCCCCTCTCGTGCGCGTCGAACGCCCGCGTGGCATCGTCGACGGATGCTGCGGGCCGCGGCGCGCTCGCCTGTGCGACGACGCGGAACACGATGTCGGTACGGCCGATGCGCACGGTCGAGTCGGGCGGGAGCGCCGCCTCGGTCACCTTGCGGCCGTCGAGCATCGTGCCGTTGGTCGAGCCCAGGTCGCGCACCATGGCGCGCTCGCCGTCCCACAGGATCTCGACGTGCTTGCGGCTGGTGCCGGAGTCGGCGACGGTGATGTCGGCGTCGCTGCCACGGCCGATGACCGTGCGCGACTTCGTCAGGGGGATGCGACGGCCTTCGACGTCCACGACGCCGCGCCACGAGACGCGGCCGCCCTGCGCCGTCGACGACTCGACGCGAAGGGTGCCGGTCGCCAGCTCCTCGTCGCGGCGGATCGCGATCGTCACCGGACCTGCGAACGAGTACCCCTGCGCCTTCGCGTGCGCATGGACGAGCGTGTCGAGCTCGTGCAGGAGCGCGTCGCCGAGCGCCGAGATGCGATCGTCGTCGGCGGGCGACAGGCGCACCGTGAACGTGTTCGGCGCGAGGATGCGGTCGCGGCTCACGACCGCCGCCTTCTTGTCGAGTTCGCTGCGCAGGGCCGATGCGATCTCGACAGGCTGAATGCCGCTGCGGAAGGTCTTGGCGAACGCGCTGTTGACTGCGCGCTCCAGACCTTTCTCGAAGCTGTCAAGTAGTCCCACGGAGCTCCTCTAGAGGGGGGTGCCGGTTGCTACATGCTAATTGCACACGCTGTACCCGTCATGGATCGTGCCCCCCCCGGACAGGAGAGTTCGGAAGGGGCCGCGACGCATGATATCCTCGGGAAGTTGAGTTTCGCGGGATCTCCGGATGCCGCGGCTCGCGCGAGTGGCGGAATAGGCAGACGCGCTGGCTTCAGGTGCCAGTGCCCGAAAGGGCGTGGGGGTTCAACTCCCCCCTCGCGCACAGCGCAGAAGAGGACTCCCGAGAGGGGGTCCTCTTCTTTTGTGCCCGCGCCGCCCGAAGGCTACGCGCCGTCGAGGGCGGGCGGGAGTGCGAAGACGATCTCTTCGATCTCGCGGCCGACGCCCGGGGCGAAGTCGACGTTGCGCGACACCTCGGTGAAGCCGACCTTCGTGAGCACGGCGATGGAGGCGGCATTGTGGGCGGCAACGCGGGCGAACAGCGGCCGGATGGGCTCGCGCGAGATGAGGTGGCGCACCGCCGCGGTGGCGACGCCCCGCCCCCACGCGTGACGAGCGATCCAGTAGGTGACCTCGCGGTCGCTGTCGACGGTGAAGGATGCCGCGGTCCCGGCGAATCCGCCGTTCTCCGTGACCACGAAGGAGAGGACGTCGGCCATCGCACGCTGCCGTTCGATCCACGCGTCGAAGGCCGCGCGGTCGTCCGGATCCTCCGCGGTGAATGCGGCCATCGTGATCGCCTCACGGTCGCGCATCATCTCGAAGACGGCGTCGAGGTCGTCATCGTCCAGGGGTCGCAGATCGATGTGGTTCACGCGCTTCACGGTAGCCGCGGCATCCGTCACCGAGGAAGGGCGGGTGTCAGTTCAGGCCGTGGATGCTGCGGAGCAGGGATTCGGCGCGGTCGGCCTCGCGGGAGGCGAACGCGCCGCGGAACTCCTCGTAGGCGGCGGTGCGGCCGATGGGGCATTCGATGAACGGCCGCCAGCCCACCATGTCGCGCCGGATGGCGAACTCGTACTCGCGGACGAACTGCAGGAGCGCGAAGTTGCCGCTCGCGCGGGTGACGACGGAGAAGAACGCGTGGCTGGCCGCGGCGAGAGCGTCGGGGTCGTCGGCGCGGGACGCCGCGATCACGTCGTCGAGCCGCTCCAGCGCGAGCTCCAGCGCGTCGGAATCCGCCCGCCGCGACGCCATGCGCACCGCGAGACCCATGTTGAACGCGACGAGCTCGACCGTGTCGCTCTGCTGGTTGGGGTGCGACACCCGCGTGTAGCGGTGGGGCGACACCTCCACCAGGCCGGCCCGCTCCAGTCGCTGCAGCGCCTCGCGCACCGGAGTGCGGGAGACGCCGAGCCATTCCGCCAGCTCCTGGTCGCGCAGCCGCGCGCCGGGGGCGAGCCGCCCGTCGAGGATCGCCTCGCCCAGGCGCGCGTACACCTCGTCTCCGAGGACGGCGCGGCTCGGCTCGAGCGGGACGAAGGGGGCACTCATGAGTGGCACCAGTGTACGCCGGAGGATTCACGTGCATAGACCCGCTTGAGCGCGCCTTGAGGAGGCCGTTGAGCGGGCCGCGGGACACCACCGGAACATGCGGAAACGCTGAGGAAACCGGCCTCGCTCTTGCACTGATATATCGGTACGATGTTCCCTGTCCACGTTACGACGTGGCCTATCCGGGGGGATCCGTCGACGCCCGGGCTTTCGAGCCAAGCTCAGCCCGGGCGGACGATGGTCCCTGTCTCGTCAACGGGCGCTCTGCAACATTTGTGTCACCTTCGCAACTGGGTCTCGCCGCGCGCCCGCCTGTTCACTACGTTGGATGCAATCGCCGCAATCGCGACGAGATCAACGAAGAACGGCAAGTAATGAGCACGCAGGGCACCGTCAAGTGGTTCAACTCGGAAAAGGGATTCGGCTTCATCGCTCCCGATGAGGGTGGCGCAGACGTCTTCGCGCACTACAGCGCAATCGAGTCGAGCGGGTACCGCTCCCTCGAGGAGAACCAGCGCGTCGAGTTCGAGATCGCGCAGGGACCCAAGGGCCTCCAGGCCGAGAACATCCGCCCGCTCTGAGCGGCGGACCGATCGTTTCACGCGGTCGAAGCCGCGGTATCCCATGGGTGGGTGCCGCGGCTTCGTCGCGCGCACCTGCGCCGACCGAGGCTCAGTCGCGGTCGCCGCGGACGAGTTCGAGTCCTGCCCCGGCGAACTGACGCAGGGTCGCGTCGGGGAGGAACGCTCGGGTGAGTGCTCCGCCGATGCGGGTGAGGTCGCTTTCGTCGCGGAACAGCAGGTACATGGTCTCGTACCGTGGGTGGAATTTCTCCTTGAAGCGGTGCAGCGACTGGAACCCGTAGACCGGTTCGAGCGCGTCGGCGAGCTTGTCGCTGAGCGCCGCGATCATTCCGGCGTCCGAGGGGTAGTCGTGGGCGAGCGGCGCTCCCGACAGTGACATGATCTCGGCGCCCTCGTCGGAGAACAGCCGCGCGGACGAGCCGATCAGGTACTCCATGACGGGGCCGAAGCCGCCGTCACGGCGGCGCATCAGGTCGAGCGTCCAGCCCCGGGCGACCTTCTGCGCGCCGTCTTCGCCGGGACCGTAGACCGGCAGCCAGGACAGGAACCCGTCGACGTCGCCGTTCGGGGCGAGCGCGAGGGCGAGGCGCACCTCGGGGTCTTCCGCCTCGACGAGGGTGCCGAGGGTGAACCCCATTTCGGGTAGCCCCTTCTCACCCACCCACATCTCCGAGATCGCGCGCAGCTGCTGCTGCACGCCCCACGACTCGTCCTTGAGGTGGGTCATCCGGAACGTCATCTCCTCGCGTCCGGCGCGGTTCAGCGATGAGCGCACCGAGTTCCACCGTTTGCCGGTGAACTCCAGGCCGGGAAGGTCGACGATGGTGTCGTCGGCGACGACCAGGCTGCGCCAGGTCGCGGGCACGGCGGCGCGGGTGGCCTCGTCGGCGCTGAAGAAGCACGGGATCAGGCCCGCTCGTTCGGCGTCGTGGATGAACTCCTCGACGGCTGCCGTGCGCGACGCCGCGGGTCCGATCGGGTCCGCGAGGGCGAGGGCGACACCGTTGCGGCGCTGGTAGGCGACGATGCTGTCGGTGGTGCGGGCGTAGCTGTTGCCCTCCCAGGTCGTCATCCACGACAGGGTGCCGCCGCCGTGGGTGTGCAGCATCCGTTTCACGTCGTCGACGACCGGTGCGGGCTGATGACCGATGCGGGACTTGCGGCGGGCGCGGAACGCGCGACGCACCCAGATCAGGTACACGAGCATGAGCAGCCACATCACGCCGCCCGCGAGGGCCAGCTCGGTCTCACCGTCGATCGTCGCCTCGACCTGCGCCTGCGAAGCGATGATGAACGCCGCGACGATGAGCATCGCGAACAGGATGTTGAGCACGGCGAGGATGATCGCGACGACCCAGGTCCACCGGCGCCCGCGGCGCAGCCCGTTGGCGACCACCAGGATCACGACCACGTCGATCGCGAGGTCGACGAAACCGCCCGACGCCGGCTCGGTCGGCCCGAACGGGCCGTCGGTGGGCACGAGGATCGTGATGATCTCCACCGCGCCCAGCACCAGCACCGCGATGAACGCGATGAGCCGCTGCTCACGCACCGTGGTGCGCTGGACGCGGAGCGAGCGATCCACGAACAGCACCAGGAGCACGGCGAGCAGGTGCTCGAGATCGGCCAGCGCACCCCAGAACAGCATCGCGATGAACACGAAGCCGAGCAGCACCAGCCAGCCCCGCACCCGCCAGGGCGGACGCAGAAGCCCGACCGCCGCCGCGATGCACGCCATCGTCCCGCCGGACGGGCCGACATCCAGCGCCGCCGCCTCAGCCTGCGCCCACCCCCACGGAAGCAGCGAGAGCACCCACAGCAGCAGCGCGGCCGCGAAGACCGCGAACAACTGCCCCACCCACAGATAGCCCAGCGCCGCGCGCCAGCCGCGACGCCACTCGAGGTACGCCATGCCCACGAACCCCGTGATCGTGAACACGTACACCCACGGCTGGTTCACGAAGAACGTCCCCGTCACCGGCGTCCACCACCGCCCGGCCTCCAGAGCCGGAAGCCCGTACGCGACGACATCGAACAGGTCCGAATCCTCGAACGGCCGCCACAACCCCTGCCAGATGACACCCGCCGCGAGGACCAGACCGATCATCGTCAGCGTCGCCGGAATCCGCCCCACCCCGGCCAGCACGCGGTTCGGTCTCTGAGTCGCCCCGTCGCTCATGGGCTTCACGATAGCGGGGGTCTTCCCGCTGTCGCTTATCCGAGCGGGCCGGTCTGGCGGGCGAATTCGGCGAGGGCCTTCGCGTCCTCGGCGTCGCGCATCGCACGTCGGGCGGCGTCGAGCGCGGCGACCGGGTCCTGCGCCTGGCGCGCCTGGGCGAGCTCGCTCTGGGCCGAGAGCAGCCGCGAGCGCGCGTCGGCCCCGGCACGCGAACGGGACACGGATGCCTCGGCCTGTGCCAGTGCGCCGCGCGCGGCGGCGAGGGTGCCCGGGAGGGCGGTGCGCGCGCCGCGCAGTCGCTGCTGCGAGGTGCGGGCGTCGCCGAGGGCGAGGTCGAGCCGGCTGCGCAGGCGCGCGATGGCGTCGACCGTGCGGGTGGGGTGGCGGGCAGCATCCGTCTCGATGCGGTTCAGCTCGCCGTCGATGGCGTGCAGCTCCGCGCCCAGCCGTGCGGCGTCGGCGGCGTCGAGGTGCTCGCGCGTGACGGAGGCCTGGCGCAGCGCCGTGCGCGCCGACGCGATCTCGTCGGGCACGGCCTGCGCCGCCTGCAGCACGAGGCGGTGGGTCTCCTCGAGGTTGCGGGCGTCCGCCTCCGCCTGGCGGAGCGCCCGTTCGGCGGCGGCGAGATTGGGGAGGGCGCTCAGCGACGGGTCGCCCGCACGGGTCGCGGCGGCGTCGAGGTGACGTTCGGCGGCGGTCACCTCGGACAGTGCGGCGTGCGCCGAGCGCGAGGCATCCCGCCATTCCTCCTCGGCGAAGCGCGACGACAGCTCGGCGACGAGCGCGGCCGGATCGCCCATCGACGCGCGCAGTCCGGCGAGACGGCGGCGGGCGGCGTCGATCTGCCCGGCCGCCGACACGTTCGCGGTGACCCACGCGCCGTGCTCGTGGCGGGCGGCGGCGACCGTCGCGAGTGCCTCGCCCGTGCGGCGCTCGATCCGCGCGGAGACGCGGCGCACCTCGTGCGGGCCGACGGCCGGGTCGCTGATCGCGCGGTACTCCTCGAAGGCGTCGTCACGCACGTGCTGCGCCGTGAGGCGTGCCCGCCGCAGCGAGGCGGGGGCGTCCCCGCCGTAGAGGGCGCCCGAGAGGCCGACCTCGAGGTCGAGCTCGCCGACCTCGTCGTCGAGCTTCACGAGCGTCGCGCCCGCCTTCGCTCTCGCCTGCTCGGCGGCGGCGCGGGCTCGCGGGGAGCGACGCGCGCGGCGTACCGCCCACACGATGGCGGCGACGGCGATGGCCGTCACGCCGAACACGACCAGGGCCGGCACGAGCCACCCCAGGATCGCGGCGGCGAGCTCAGGCATCGGCGACGCCGGCGGTCGCGGCCGCAGTCTCGTCGGGGTGCTCGCCGAACAGCAGCAGGGCGCGGAGCTGGTCGACGTCGTCGACGACCGCCTGCGCGCCCTCGGACTCGTGCGGCCAGCTGAAGCCCCACCGGACGAAGATCACCGGCACGCCCTGCGCCGCGCCGCCCTCGACGTCGTGGTGCCGGTCGCCCACGAGCACCGGACGGCTCGTGTCGACGCCCGCGGCCGCGAGGCGCCGCAGCGCTTCGGCGACGATGTCGGACTTCGCGCTGAGCGTCTTCTCGTCCGGCGTCGCGCCGACGATCGCGGTGAGCGAGGTCGACAGGTCGAAGTGGTCCATGAGGGCGACGACCTGCACCTCGGGCTTCGAGCTCGCGGTGGCCTGCGGGATGCCGCAGGCCGCGACATCCGTGATCAGCTCACCCACTCCGGGGAAGAGCTTGGCGCCCGTCGTGTACCCGTCCGCCTTGCCGAGCGTGCGGTAGAAGGCGACGGCCTCGGCCGACTGCTCGGGCGTCATGCCGACGTTCACCTGGAACGACTGGTACATCGGCGGGCCGATCCAGTGCACGAGCTCGGCGCGGGTCGGCGGGCGCTTGCCGAAATGCTCGAGGGCGATCGTGAGGCGACGGAGGATGCCGTCGGACGCGTCGACGATCGTTCCGTCGACGTCCCACAGCACACAGGTCCACGGCGATCGGCTCGGCATAGGGACCAGCCTATGCGGAGGCGGCCCTGCGCTCCGAGACGGAGCGGTGCACGCGGGCGAGGCGCGCCATCATGCGCCGCAGATCCTCGATCTCGGCCGGGGACCAGTCGGCGAGCACCGTGCTCATGTTCGACTCGGCCGTCGACATGATGCGCTCGCCGATGCGGCGGCCTTCGTCGGTGAGCGCGACGAGCACACCGCGGTCGTCATCGGGCGCCGCAACGCGCACCACGAGGCCCGCGCTCACGAGGCGGCCGACGATCTTGCTCATGTTCGTCGCGGTCTGCCCGAGCGCCAGCGACAGATCGACGGGCCGCATCGCGCCGTTGTACGACAACTGGTTGACGACGAGGAACATGCCCATGTCGTCCACCGGGAACGCGACCCGCGCCATGACGTCGCGGCGCACGCCGGTGCTGTCGGCCCAGTGCACGATAGAGGCGAGCGACAGCCGGAGGTCGAGCGGGTCGGGCGCGATGACCGGGCTCAGGTCTGCAGAGGCGTCGGTGTCGACGTCACCTCTGGCCATCGCCTGCTCGTTCCTCTCGCTCGGTCCCGGTCGTCACTCCTCGCGCAGCAGTCGGACCGGGCCGAGAAGTCCGTACTCGCGCAGGACCGCGTGCTGCATGTGCTCCTCGCCGGTCAGCTGCGCGCCGATGTCGGGGATGCGCTCATAGTATCCACGGGCGCGGAGCCGGTTGTTCAGCGAACTCGAGACGCGGACGGTGATCGCATTGTCACCGGGACGGATGCTGCCGCTGACGTCGACGACCGGGTGCGCGGTGTCGAACCCGCGCTCGGGACCGTCGCCGACACGCACAGACCCGAGCCCGCCGCCGGTCGAGCCGAGATCGAGGAGGAATCGCGCGCCGTCCGCGACCTCGGCGACCGAGAGGACGGCGGTGTACTCGCCGACGCCGGAGACCTCGGCGCCGACGCCCGAGATCGCCGACCACGGTGCGAGCTCGATGGTGCCGGCGTCGAGCCGCGTCACGGCGGTCGTCGGGCGCACCTCGCGAGAGACGTAGCCGAGGCCGCGGTCCTCCTCGAGCACTTCGGGCTCGCCGGCGTCCCAGCTCTCGACGACGAGGCGCCACGCCTCGGCCCGGGCGACCTCGGTGACGGCCGGGGTGGGCGAGTCCGCAGCATCCGTCGTCTTGTCCAGCACCACGATCGCGACCTCGCCGGGCGCGAGCGTGAGCGCGACCACGGTCCGGTCGTCATCGCGCTGCGCGCCGCGGTGCGGACGCAGCTCGCCGGTCCAGGCGTCGAGGCGGTGCACCGCACCGGTGCCCTCCAGGCAGATGCGCACCGTGGTGGGCTCGGTCGTCTCGTAGAGGAAGTGGTACGCGTACAGGACCGCAAGGCCGTCGTCCTCCCGCAGGTGCGTCAGCACGTGCGGATCGTCGGACTCGAAGCGCGCACGGCCGCCGGCGCCGAGCTCGTCGAGGGCGGTCACGACGCCGGAGGGCGCGGCGACGCGGACCCCCGGCATCCCTCGCAGCTCCGCCATGATGGCGGCGAGCTCGTCGTCGCGTCCGTCGAGACCGGGGGTGCGCGCCGCCGCGGTCTCGTGCGTGGTGTGGCGCCCCTCCATCAGCGACTGCACCTCGCGGGCGCCGTCGACGACCACGAGTCGCAGGCCCCGCTGCGCCCACGCGAGCAGGTGCGCGGCGACGTCGGGGTCGAGGGTCTCCTGGTACACGACCAGCGCGCGGTAGCCGGGGCCGGAAGGCTGCACCTCGTCGCCGTCGAACAGGACGTCGTCGCGCAGCAGCAGGGACCCGTCGAAGAATTCGTAGGTGATGCCGGCGTCCTGCATGCCGAGGTCCTGCCACCAGAAGTTGTCGCGGTCGCGCATCCACATGGTGCCGTAGGCGACCTCGTCGGGGATGCGCTCGCCGCCGTCGCCGGTCAGCGAGAGCCCGACGAGGTTGTCGGTGAAGTGGTCGGTGCGGAGGATGCCGACGTCGATCCGCGGGCGGCCGCGTCGGAGCGCATACTGCAGTCGGCCGATGGCGGCGGTCCAGAGGGGGTAGAACTCGGAGCCCGGCTGGCGCGTGTCGAAGCGCTCGGAGAACATCGGCCACATGCCCTCGTGGCCCGGCCACTCGGTCACGCCCTCGGCGCCGGCAGGGCTGGCCCACCCGTGCAGCACGGTCTTGGTGATGCCGGCGGCCAGCTGCGTCGCGATGATCTGGTCGTAGAAGCGGTGGTCGAGCATGTGGTTGCGGGTGGTCGCGCCGGTCTCGGACGAGTACTGCTTGCCGAACAGGTGCGCGGGGCCGGCGAGCAGCCGGTAGGCATCGATCTGCGCGCCGAACTCCAGCGACTCCGTCTCGATGCCGTCGACCTCCGGGCCGGGGCGGGTCAGCTCGAACGGCAGCCCGTAGCTGATCTCGGCGCGCAGGGTCATGCCGACGCCGTGCAGGAACTCCGCGAACGGCCGCAGCATGTTCTCGATGTACAGGTCGGTGAACGTGACCACGAGGTCGTGGCGCACCTTGTCGACCGTGATGCGGTCGGCGTCGTCGGCGGGCTGGTGGTGGTAGAGCGTCGAGACCGCCATGAACGGCACGTCGCGCGTGAGGAAGGGCAGCCACGGCACCACGTCGTAGCCGCGGCGGGCGCGGAACTCGTCGACGACCGTGTGGCCCCAGAAGAGCCCGCCGGCGCCGAACGTCGACAGCTCGAGCGAGTCCATGTACATCTGCGCACGGGGGTTCTGCGCGATCTGCGCGCGCAGCTCGGGGGTGAGCACGACCTCGTCCCAGTAGGCGATCACGGCGTCGACGCCGTCGCGGTCGATGTAGTTGACGGTGTAGTTGACGGATGCCGAGGGCTCCGCGGTCTGACCGGTCCCGTGCAGCCAGTAGAAGAAGACACGCCAGTCGCCGTCGCCGTCCGGCGCCGTCCACTCCAGGGTGTCGTCGGTGACGGATGCCGTCAGCTCGGTGAGCGACGAGGCATCCAGCACCCCCGCGTCGGCGTCGATGACCCTGGCCGCGACGACGGCGACGAGGTGCTGGTCGCGGACCGTGCCGCGCTCACCGGGAAGGTGGCGGGCAGCGGCGGGTGCCGCGAGGTCGATCCGGAGGAGCGGGCCGGAGCGGCGCTCACCCGGGGCGAGCGTCTCGGACGCCACGTCGAGCTCCTGCGCGGCGGCGCGGTCGTCGGGCGTGATCGTCGGGAGGTTGGCGTTGGACCAGTTGGTGCCCGACGTGAAGCTCACCGACATGCCGCGGCGGGTGGTCTCCTCGACCACGACCTGCGAATCGTGCACCCACTCCTCGGAGCCCCAGCCGTAGCGCGCGTGGTCGATCGCGCCCTCGTCCATGGCGAGGAACTCCATGCCGCCGAAGCCGAGGCGATGCGCGTCGTCGATCTCGCGTCTGAGCGTCGCGTCGCTGTGCAGGCCCTCGGCGAGCCACCAGCGCAGCTCGGGTCGGAATTCGATGGCAGGTTCGGCGATCTCACGCCGGAAGTCGTCGAGCGTCATTGCTGCAGCATCCGTTCGGGTAAGTACTGTCCTCGCGACAGTATGTACCGTCCCCACGACACGACACAAGACCCCGCCGCAAACGGGGAGGCCGCGCGGAGGGTTCAGAACAGGCGCGGGGCGCCGGACTCGATGCCCTTCATGCCCTCGTAGTCGAGGGTGACGCAACGGATGCCGCGGTCCGCGGCCAGCACCTTGGCCTGGGGTTTGATCTCCTGGGCGGCGAAGACGCCGGTGACCGGGGCGAGGTGCGGGTCGCGGCCGAGCAGTTCGAGGTAGCGCGTGAGCTGCTCGACGCCGTCGATGTCGCCGCGGCGCTTGACCTCGACGGCGATCGTGCCGCCTTCGGGGTCGCGCAGCAGGAGGTCGACCGGGCCGATCGCGGTCGGGAACTCGCGGCGAACCAGCGTCAGGTTCTCGCCGATGACATCGACCTGCTCGGCGAGGAGGCGCTGCAGGTCGGCCTCGACGCCGTCCTTCTGCAGGCCCGGGTCGATGCCGAGCTCGTGCGACGAGTCGTGGATGACCTCGTAGATGCGCACGAGCAGCGCGTCACCGGTCTTCGCGTGCGTCACGCGCCAGTGCTCGAGCACGCCGGCGGACGCCGACTCCTCATCGGGCACCTCGACGTCGAGCCGGCACGGCGGGCTCATCCAGTTGAGCGGCTTGTACGAGCCGCCGTCGGAGTGCACCAGCAGCGACCCGTCGCCCTTGTGCACCAGCAGGCGCGTGGCGAGGGGAAGGTGGGCGTTGAGCCGCCCGGTGTAGTCGACGGAGCAGCGGGCGATGACAAGACGCACCCGACGAGCCTAGCCGCCTGCGTCAGCTTGCCCGCAGGCTCGTCGGATAGCCTTTGCCCTCGTCGCCTGCGCCTCGCCGCGCGGCCCTCAGACCCCGGCCCCCCACGCCACCCCTTTCGTCCGGAGAAGAACCGATGAACTCACGTCTGCCCGACGCGACCGTCCACATCCTGTCCAGCACCGTCGCCGAGCTCCACGTCGGCAGCGACGTGGCAGAGGTCGTCGCCCCCGACAGCCTCGCGCTGCGCGACCGCGTGGTCGAGGAGATCCGTCAGCTCGCCGCATCCGCCGGCGAACCGGCGCACGCGACCCTCGTCGAGGGCTCGTCGCGCTGGCCGCTCGTGGTCCACCCGGACGGCACGTACGACGAGGCGCTCGAGGAAGCGGCCGTGGAGCCGGCGCCGGCGCCCGCTCCCGCCCCAGTGTCGGCCCTCCCGGTCACGGCGCCCACGCCGGTTCCCGCCGTGCCGACGCTCGCGCCGGTCGCGGAGGACATCGCGCGGCCGACCGTGCAGGATCTGCTCGACTCGCGCGGCGGCGGAGGCCGCCCCCGGGCGACCACGGGCTGGCAGGGCGCCGTGCGGCGCGCGACCGGCGGCCTGATCTCGCCGGCGCCGGGCCGTGTCGAGCGTTCGCGCCTCGACCGCGAGAAGCGGGTGCAGCGCCGACTCGACGCCCCCCGCACGATCGTCGTGCTCAACCCCAAGGGCGGCGCACACAAGACGACGAGCACCCTGCTGCTGGCCGCCACCTTCGGCACGCTGCGTGGCGGAGCGACGCTCGCGTGGGACAACAACGAGACCCGCGGCACGCTCGGCTGGCGCGCGCAGCACGCGCCGCACCACCGCACCGCCGTCGACCTGCTCGAGGACCTCGACGAGGCCTCGAACTTCCGCGGGTCCAGCCTCGCGGCGCTCGACCACTACGTCCGCACGCAGGTCGACGCCCGCTTCGACGTGCTCGCCTCGGACGAGGATGCCGCGGCATCCTCGACGATCGACGCGGCGGCGTTCGACCGGCTCCACGCCCTCCTGCGCCGCTACTACCGCCTGATGATCGTCGACACCGGCAACAACATGCGTGCCTCGAACTGGGTCGCGGCCGTCGCCGCCGCGGACCAGCTCGTGATCGTGTCGACCGTGCGCGAAGACACCGCGGCCAGCGCCGCGTGGCTGCTGGACGGCCTGCGCGAGAAGGGCTTCGGCAGGAAGATCGACGAGGCGGTCACCGTGCTCACGGCCCCGTCCTCCCGCCCCGACCGCAAGCTCGAGTCCCGCCTGTCGCAGCACTTCGAGCAGGTGACGTCGGCGGTCGTGAACGCTCCGTTCGATCCGTCGCTCGTCGACGGCGGCCCGATCGACTTCGACGCGCTGTCGCCCGAGACCCGCGACGCGTGGCTCACCGTCGCCGCGACCGTGGCCGACCGGCTCTGATCTGAGCCGACCGCCGGCGTCGGCGCCGCCTCAGTGGTGGGCGTGGCCAGCGCCGACCTTCGAGCCGGCGATCGGCTTCGCGGCGCCGGAGGCGAGACCCGACATCGCGATGAGGGCGACGATGATCCACAGGGTCGGCAGGATGCCGATCTCGTGGCTGATCCAGCCGAGGATCGGCGGGCCGCACAGGAACGCCAGGTACCCGATGGTCGCGGCGGCCGAGACCGATGCCGCCGCCTTCTTCGGGTCGTCCGCCGCCGCGGACATGCCGAGGGGGAAGCCGAGCGATGCGCCCGCGCCCCACAGCGCGATGCCGATGAAGGCGATCGGCAGGTTCGGCGCGAGGATGAACATGACCAGGCCCACGCCCGCCGCGATCGACAGGATGCGCAGCGACCACACGCGGCCGATCCGGTCCACGAGCGGGCCGCCGAGGATGCGGAACGTCGTCATCGCGACCGAGAACACCGTCAGCGCGATCGCGCCGACCGCCTCGGTCTGGTCGTGGCCGTCGACCATCGCGATCGTGAGCCAGTCGTTGGCGCTGCCCTCGGCGAACGCCATGCCGAGCATGATCGCGCCGATCGCGTAGGTGCGCGGGTCGCGCCAGACCGCCGCGATCTCGGCGAAGCGCTCGCGGCGCGTGACGCTCGTCGCGGGGTCGTCGTGCATGCTCTCGCGCACGGGGACGGCGCCGAGCGACAGCAGTCCCGCAACGGCGACGAGAAGTCCGGCGGCGCCGAGGTGCCAGCCCACGCCGATCCCCAGGGCGGCCATCGCCACGCCGAGCCCGGCGCCCGCGACGGTGCCGAGGCTGAAGAAGGCGTGGAACAGCGGCATGAGCGTGCGCTCGAATGCCTGCTCCACCGCGGCCGCCTCGACGTTCATCATGACGTCGGTGGCGCTCATTCCGAGGCCCATGAGCCCGAGACCGATGGCGGCGACGACGTACGACTGCACGAACTCCACGCCGACGCCTGCCACCACGACGCCGAGCGCGAACGTGATGATCGTCGCGAACATCCCGCGCCGCGCCCCCCAGCGCGCCACGATCACGTTGGCCAGCGAGAGGCCCACGATCGACGTGACGCCCGAGACGAACAGCAGGACACCGACCTGGAGGTCGTTGATGCCCAGGTCGTTCTTCACCGCCGGCAGTCGCGACGCCCACGACGCGAAGCCGACTCCCATGATGAGGAAGATCGTGAAGATCGCGGTGCGCCAGGCGACCAGCTGCCGACGGGTGAGCGCGGTATCCATCCGCACATGCTACCGAATCGATTCGACCGGGGCTGAACGGGCCCTGGCCGAATCGATTCGACATCACGTATCCGCGACGGGATACGATCGTGACAGCATGAGCCGTCAGGACACCGGCACCCGCCGCGCCACGATCTCGGACGTCGCCCGCGAGGCAGGCGTCTCGCCGTCGACCGCCTCCGTGGTGTTCAGCGGCAAGACGCCCGTGTCGGACGCGACCCGCCGCCGCGTGCTCGACGCGGCCTCCGCCCTCGGCTACACCGGCCCCGATCCCCGCGCCGCCTCGCTGCGCCGCGGCCGCTCGGGCATCGTCGGCGTGGTGTTCGAAGAGCACCTGGGCACCGCGTTCCTCGACCCCGTGAAGACGCTCATGATGGACGGCCTCGCCGACGCCGTCACCCCGCTCGGCGCGGGGCTGCTGCTCCTGCGCGACCACGAGCCCACCGGAAGCGGCCCCTCGCTCACCACCGCCCCGCTCGACGCCGCCGTGCTCATCGGCTGCAGCGGCCTGCTGCGCGAGTCGCTCGAGACCGTCAAGGCACGCGGCATCCCGGTCGTCGTCATCGAGGGGGATGCCGGCGACGACGTGCCGCGCATCGGCCTCGACAATCGCGAGGCCCAGCGCCAGGCCGCGAGCCACCTGCGCGCGCTCGGGCACCGCGAGATCGCCATCGTGACCCTGCCGGCCCGCGTGGACTGGCAGCGGGGCTGGCTGCACGACGACACCGCGGTCACCGTGGACGTCACCCGCGAGCGGCTCGCCGGCGCCCTCGACGTGTTCCCCGACGCCACCGCCTACGCCGCCGCGGGCAGCTTCATCGACGAGGGGTTCGCGGCCGGCCGCGAGATCTTCGCCGACCCCGACCGCCGGCCGACCGCCGTCATCGCGCAGAGCGACCTGCTCGCCGCCGGAGTGATCCGCGCAGCGGAGGAGGCCGGGCTGCGCGTGCCGGAGGACGTGAGCGTCACCGGCTTCGACGGCATCGTCGTCGACGGCCTCGCTCCGTACGAGCTGACCACCCTCGTGCAGCCCGCCACCGACAAGGGCCGTGCCGCAGGCGCCGCCGTCGCCGCGATGCTGGAGGGCACCCCCGCGGCGTCGATCCGGTTCACCTGCACCTTCCGTGAGGGCAACACCACAGGGCCGGCACCCGCGCTCGCCTGAGACCCGCTCGAACGCCCTTGACCGACGGCGATGTATGCCGCCCGGGCGATCGGGTGCGACGCGCCCGTTAGGATGGTTGCTGACACCCCGATCGCCTGGGCTTTGCGCAGTCCTCCTCTGACTTGCGCCTGCCGACGACCCCGAGGAGGCCCGAATGCTCCTCGTTCTCGGCGCGTTCGCGGTGGTCCCGATCCTCCTCCCATGGCTCGTGGCGCGTATCGGCGCCCGCGCGTTCTACATCGCGGCGATCCTCCCCATCACGGGCTTCGTCTACGCCGCAGTGCTCACCCCGCAGGTGCTCGCGGGTGACATTCCGTTCGAGACATACGCCTGGATCCCGCCGCTCGGGATCGACCTCTCGATGCGGATGGACACGCTGTCGTGGCTCATGACGCTGGTCGTCACCGGCGTGGGCGCGCTCGTGATGATCTACTGCCGCTGGTACTTCCGCGGCAAGAAGGAGAACCTCGGGCAGTTCGCGGCGGTGCTGCTCGCGTTCGCGGGGGCGATGTACGGGCTCGTCCTGACGGACGACCTCGTCGTCCTCGTGATGTTCTGGGAGGTCACCAGCGTCCTGTCGTACCTCCTCATCGGGTACTACAACAAGCGCGCGGCGAGCCGTCGTGCCGCGCTCCAGGCGCTTCTCGTGACGACTCTCGGCGGACTGGTCATGCTGATCGGCGTCGTGCTGCTCGTGGTCGATGCCGGGACGTCGAGCATCTCGACGATCCTCGCCGAGGCCCCCACGGGCCCGATCGTCGACGCCGCGCTCGTGATGATCCTCGTCGGCGCGCTCAGCAAGTCGGCGATCTTCCCCTTCCACTTCTGGCTCCCCGGCGCCATGGCCGCGCCGACCCCGGTGAGCGCCTACCTGCATGCGGCGGCCATGGTGAAGGCGGGCATCTACCTCATCGCCCGCTTCGCGCCCGTCTTCGCGATCGCCCCGCCGTGGCGGCCGATCGTGATCGCGCTGGGCGTCTTCACCATGCTGCTCGGCGGCTTCCAGGCGCTGCGCGAGACCGACCTCAAGCGCGTGCTCGCCTTCGGCACCGTGAGCCAGCTCGGCCTTCTGACCGTCGTGCTCGGCTACGGGACGAGGGATGCTGCGCTGGCAGGTCTCGCGCTGCTCTTGAGTCACGCTCTCTTCAAGTCGGCGCTGTTCCTCGTGGTGGGCGTCATCGACCGCCAGCTGTCCACCCGTGACCTGACCGAGCTCTCGGGCGTCGGTCGTCAGGCGCCGGTCATGGCGACGTTCTCGATCATCGCCGTCGCGTCGATGATCGGCATCATCCCCACCATCGGCTTCGTGGCCAAGGAGGGCGCCCTCGCGGCGCTGCTGCACGAAGCTCTCGGCGGTGCCGTGTGGGGGATCGTGGCGCTGGTCGGAATCGCCCTCGGCTCCGTGCTGACCGCGGGGTACGGCATCCGTTTCCTCTGGGGTGCGTTCTCGACGAAGCGCGCGGCGAACGGCGACCGCATGCCCGACACGGAATGGCCGGACCCGCCGATCGGATTCCTCGTGGCGCCGATCGTGCTCTCGGGGCTCACCGTCATCGCCGGAGCCGCCGCACCCTGGCTCGACAAGGCGTTCGCGCCGTACGCCGATCAGGCGCCGGTCTCGACGCCCGGTGTGCCGGCGCCCGCGCACCCCGCTCACCTCGCCCTCTGGCACGGGCTCGAGCCGGCGCTGTGGATCTCGCTCGCGACGATCGCGATCGGCGTGTTCGTGTTCTGGCTGACGCGGGGCTGGCGTCCCGCCAAGCGCCTGCTGCCGTTCACCGCAGCCGAGGTCTACAACGGCGCGCTGCGTGTCATCGCGCGCCTGTCGGTCGTCACGACGAGCCTCACGCAGCGCGGTTCGCTGCCGGTCTACGTCGGAACGATCTTCGTGGTGTTCGTCGCGGCTGAAGCGACCGCGCTGCTCGCGAGCGACGACTGGCAGGCGAAGCTCGACGCCTACCAGACACCCACGCAGCTGCTCGTCGCGCCCATCATGATCGCGGCCGGACTCATCGCGATCCGTGCGCGCAAGCGGTACACGGGCGTCGTGCTGGTGTCGGTGACCGGCCTCGGCATGGTGCTGCTGTTCGCGACGAGCGGCGCGCCCGACCTCGCGCTCACCCAGATCCTCGTCGAGACGGTGACGCTCGTCGCGTTCGCACTCGTGCTTCGCCGGATCCCGTCGCGGCTGGGCGAGCACAACGCGTCGGTGTGGCCGGTCGCGCGCGCGGTGCTGGGTGCGGCGGTCGGCATCACGATGGCGCTCGTCGCGATCGTGGCCACCAGTGCCCGCGTCGAGAAGCCGATCTCGGACGCGTTCCCCGACCTCGCCTACGAGCTGGGGCACGGCAAGAACGTGGTGAACGTCGCCCTCGTCGACCTGCGCGGCTGGGACACCATGGGCGAGTTGTCGGTGCTGATCCTCGCGGCGACGGGTGTGGCATCCCTCGTCTTCGTCACCCACCGCGCCGACACGCTGTCGCGTGCGATCTCGTCGCTGCCCACCGGAGCCACGCGTGCCCGTCGGCCCCTCGTCGAGACTTCCGACGGACTCCGCCAGCGCGGCGACGAGCGTGGCAGCGGTCGCATGGCGTGGCTCGTCGGCGGCCAGCGCGTGCGGCCCGAGAACCGCTCGATCATGCTCGAAGTGATCGTGCGGATCCTCTTCCACACGATCATCATCGTGTCGCTGTACCTGCTCTTCGCGGGTCACAACCTGCCCGGCGGCGGGTTCGCCGGCGGCCTCGTCGCGGGCATGGCGCTCGTCATGCGCTACATCGCGGGCGGCCGCTATGAGCTCGGCGCCGCTGCACCGACCGACGCCGGACGCCTGCTGGGAACGGGCATGACCATCGCCGTCGCTTGTGCGATCGTGCCCGTGTTCTTCGGCGACCAGCCGCTCACGAGCTACTTCTGGGAGGGGGACGTGCCGATGCTCGGCCACGTGGAGTTCGTCACCTCGACACTGTTCGACATCGGCGTCTACCTCGTGGTCATCGGGCTCGTGCTCGACGTGCTGCGCAGCCTCGGCGCCGAGGTCGACCGCCAGGCGCAGGAAGCGCGCGAGCAGGGGGTGAGCGTGCCGTGAACGCCTCGCTCGTCCTCATCATCGTGATGGCGGTGCTCTACGCCTGCGGCGTGTACGCCATGCTCGAGCGCAGCCTCACGCGCGTGCTCATCGGGTTCCTGCTGCTCGGCAACGCGACGAACCTGCTGCTGCTCATCGTCATGGGAGCCCCGGGCGTCGCGCCGTTCTTCGGCTCGGCACCCGTCGACGAGATGTCGGACCCGCTCCCGCAGGCGCTCACGCTCACCGCCATCGTCATCACCTTCGCCGTCTCGGCGTTCCTCCTGGCCCTCATCTACCGGTCGTGGCAGCTCGGCCAGGCCGACACCGTGGCGGACGACGAGGCCGACCTCGAAGTGCGCGAGCGCGCCGCCGAGGCCGAGGAGACGATGGACGAGGAGACCGAGATCGAGGACGCCGACGACGACGCGACCACCGACTTCGTCGGGACCGACACCGCGCCGATCACGATCCTCGGCGCGCGCGACTTCGCGGGCCTCCGCGATGACGCCCCGGTGGACCGCCCCTCCCCGGATCCGCAGGATCGGGGTGACGACGCATGACCCAGATCGCGCCCGCCCTCGTCCCTCTGCTCGTCACGCTGCCCCTGCTCGGCGCCGCCATCGCGCTCATCGCAGGCCGGCACCGCAAGACCCAGGTCGTGGTGTCGGTCGTCACCCTGAGCGCCGTCACCGTCATCGCGGCGATCCTCCTGTATGTCGTCGACACCGGCGACCAGCCGATCGCGGTGTCTGTCGGCGGCTGGCCGATCCCGTTCGGCATCGTGCTCTACGTCGACCGGCTCGCGGCCCTCCTCGTGGTGGTGTCGAGCATCGTGCTGCTCGCGGTCCTCCTGTTCTCCGTCGGTCAGGGAGCCGCCGACGGCGACGACGACACGCCGGTCTCGATCTTCCACCCGTCGTACCTGATCCTCGGTGCGGGCATCTTCAACGCGTTCATCGCCGGCGACCTCTTCAACCTGTACGTCGGCTTCGAGATCCTGCTGGTCGCCTCGTACGTGCTCATCACGCTCGGCTCGACCGAGTCGCGCATCCGCACCGGCGTCGTCTACATCGTCGTGTCGCTGGTGTCGTCGATCCTCTTCCTCGCCGCGATCGCCATGATCTACGGTGCCCTGGGCACGGTGAACATGGTGCAGATCTCCGAGCGCATGGGCGAGCTGCCGCAGGAGACGCAGCTCATCCTGCACCTCATGCTGCTGCTCGCGTTCAGCATCAAGGCGGCCGTCTTCCCGCTGTCGTTCTGGCTGCCCGACTCGTACCCGACCGCTCCGGCGCCCGTCACCGCGGTGTTCGCCGGATTGCTGACCAAGGTCGGCGTCTATGCGATCATCCGCACCGAGACCGAGCTGTTCCTCGACAACGACGTGAACCAGCTGCTGATGTGGGTGGCGCTGGCGACCATGATCGTGGGGGTGCTCGGCGCCGTCGCCCAGGCCGAGCTGAAACGGATCCTGTCGTTCACGCTCGTGAGCCACATCGGCTACATGATCTTCGGGCTCGCGATCGCGACGCCCGCCGCGATCGGCGCGACGATCTACTACATGGTCCACCACATCGTGGTGCAGACGACCCTGTTCCTCGCCGTCGGCCTCGTCGAGCGCCGCGCGGGCTCGACCTCGATCCTGCGGGTCAAGGGCCTCATGAAGGCGGCCCCCGTGATCGCGGTGCTGTACTTCATCCCCGCGATCAACCTGGGGGGTCTGCCACCGTTCTCGGGCTTCATCGGCAAGTTCGCGCTGTTCGATGCCGCCGCGCAGGTCGGCACGCCGATCATGATGGTGCTGATGGTGGGCGGCATCCTCACCAGCCTCCTCACGCTCTACGCCCTCATGCGCGCGTGGAACCTCTCGTTCTGGCGTGAGGACGAGGACTCGGCCGAGACCGAGGCCCGCATCTCGTACCTGGGTTCGGCGCCTGCGGCCGGCATCGAGACCGAGCGTCGCGTCATCCCGAAGATCATGACCGCGGCGACCACCGGCATGGTGGCCATCACGGTCGCGCTCACCATCTTCGCCGGACCGCTGTACGACGTCTGCACGCGCATCGGCGAGGCGCTGCTGCAGCCGGTCTCGCTGACGCAGCTCGAAGACGACGCCGCGGGAACGGAGAAGGCGCCGTGAGCCCCGACCTGCCCCAGAGCCGGCTTCGTCGCGGATTCGCGACCGCGTGGCGGCAGCTGCCCTTCTTCGTGTGGCTCATCGCCCTGTGGATGCTGCTGTGGGGCCAGTTCACGTGGCTCGCATTTCTCACCGGACTCGCTGCGGCGCTCGTCGTGACGCGCGTCTTCCGCCTGCCGCCGGTGGAGCTGTCGGGTCGCGTGAACCTGTGGTGGGGCCTCGTCTTCGTCGTCGAATTCCTCCTCGCGGTCGTGCAGGGCTCACTCACCGTGGCATGGCAGGTGCTCGACTTCCGCCGCCGGCCCGGGGCCGCGATCATCGCCGCTCAGCTGGTCACCGACGACGACCTGATCATGACGCACACCGCGGTCACAGCATCCCTCATTCCGGGATCCCTCATCGTCGACACCGATCGCGACCGGCGCATCCTGTACCTGCACGTCATCGGCGTGCGCGACGACGCCGACGTCGAGAAGCAGCGCGCGAGCGTGCATCACTGGGAGGAGCGCATCGTGCGCGCCGTGGGCTCGCACGCGCAGCTGCAGGCGATGCGCGACGCCGCGCCCCACGGCACGGTGGATCGAGGAGGTGCCCGATGAACATCCTGCTGCTCGCGATCTACGTGATCTTCGCGGTCGCGGCGCTGCTCACGCTGTGGCGCATCGTCATCGGACCGTCGATCCTCGACCGAGCCGTGGCATCCGATGTTCTCCTCACGCTCGTGATGTGCGTGCTCGGTGCCGAGATGGCGATCAACCACCACACGCGCACGCTCCCGGTGCTGCTCATCATCGCCGCCGTCGGCGTGTTCGGATCGATCTCGATCGCCCGGTTCGTCGCGAGAAGGGACCAGGACCGCTGATGGACGCCATGCTCGATCTCGCCGCCGTGATCCTGATCCTCATCGGCGCGCTGCTGTGCCTGACCGCCGCGATCGGCGTGCTGCGGTTCCGGGATGTGCCGACCCGCCTGCACGCCGCGACCAAGCCGCAGGTGCTCGGGCTCATCCTGATCTGCCTCGCGATCGCGGTGTCGCTGCGGTCGTGGCCGGTCGTCGCCTTCCTGGTGCCGGTCGTGCTCATCCAGCTGGCCACCGCCCCGCTCTCGGCGCACATGGTGGGACGCCAGGCCTACCGCAACGGCACCGTCGACGAGACCGGCCTGTACGTCGACGAGCTCGCCGAATCCAAGCGCACTCCGCCCGCCTCGGGCGGCTGACGCGTCAGGTCGACCCGCTCTTCTGCCGCTCACGATAGGCCTTGGCCTTCATGCGGCTGCCGCACGTCGCCATCGAGCACCACTCGCGGCGATGACCGCGCGAGTGGTCGAGGTACACCTGCGTGCACTCGGGTCGCGCGCACTCGCGCAGCAGCGCCGTCTGCTCGCCGCCGATGATCTCGACGGCCTCGCGCGCGATGTGCGAGAGCGCCTGCCGCGGTGTGCCGGACCGCGCCCAGCCGTCGGGCGTGAGCGCGGCGGTGAGCGGAGGCGTCGCCGCGGCGGCGTTCAGCCTGTCGACGGCCTCGGGCGGGAGCGGCTGGTCGTGGAGGCGCGACCACACCAGCGCGTAGATCGTCTCGCGAACTTCGATCGCAGCACGGAGGTCTTCGGGGACGGATGCCTCGGCCCGGGGAACGAGGCCGGACTCGACGAACCATGCATCGAGGTCTGAGGGGGCGGCGAGCTTCTCGGTGGGTTCGTCGTTGCGGCGCGCGCGCAGCGTGCCGACGAAGTCGAGGCTGAGCGTCCCGCAGGGGAAGGCGTGGATCACATCACCATTTTGACAGGTAACGGGAATGCATGGCACGGTAGTCACCGTTCTAACCGGTAACGCACCGATCGAAGGAGAATCCCATGGACCTGAAGCTCGAAGTCGTCGTCATCCCCGTCGCGGACGTCGACCGTTCGAAGGCCTTCTACGAGAGCCTCGGCTTCCGCCTGGACGCCGACTTCCGCACCGAGCGCGGGCTCCGCGTGGTGCAGGTGACCCCTCCGGGGTCGGCAGCGTCCGTCATCTTCGGCGACAAGCTCACCACGGCAGAGCCGGGCTCGACGCAGGGGCTGCATCTCGTCACTGCCGACATCGCCGCCGCCCGCGCCGACCTCGTCCAGGGTGGCGCCGAGGTCAGCGAGCTGTGGCACGACGCCGACGGCGTCTTCCACTGGGCCGGCACCGACAACCGCGTCGCCGGGCCGCACCCGTCCGCCGACAGTTACGGCACATTCGCCTCGTTCGCGGACCCCGACGGCAACGGCTGGGTGATCCAGCAGATCGTCACGCGCGCACCCGGGCGCTGAGCGGGAAGGACACCGACGATGACACGGATGCCGCATCCCGACGCCGAAGCACTGCTCAGGGACCTCCTCACCCGCACCGCGGAGGCACACGGCCGTTTCGAGAGCGAGGACCTCGGCGGGGTCTACGACGAGGCGTGGCCCCGGTGGTACGCCGCCTTCATGGCGCGGGAGCTCGCCGCCGACGGGTACGTGATCGAGCGGGCGGCCTGACCCTCAAGGCTTCAGCACGAGGGTGTCGGTCGTGGCCGCCTCGACGGCCTCGGGAGTGAACGCCCAGGGCGTGAGCTCTGCCTTCTGCCACGACTCCACCTGGTCGATGTAGTTCGTGTGGAAGGCGTGGCCGCTCTCGCCGGTGAGCTGGTTCCAGCGTGACGCGTCGAAGTCCGACAGGTCGACGATCATCCGCATGGACGGCACGGTGACGGTCGAGAAGCTCTGGGTCAGATCCCAGCCGGTCGCATTCACGACCGACGAGCCGCCGCCGACCGGGAACGGCCCGCGGTTGAAGAGCCACTCGATCGCGGCGATGCCCGACTTGCCGAAGCTGCCGTTCTCGAGCGGAAGGGCGTGCAGGCCGCCCCAGTTCCACCGAGAGGGGTTGTCGCCCTGGGCGTCGACGAGTCGCTCGTACGCATCGATCGCCGAGCGCTTCAGCATGTCGGTCATGCCGTCCACGCCGAGCTCGTCATTGACCCACCAGGGCGACGTCTCGTCGTCGAGCAGGGCGTCCATCACGAGGAACTGACGGCCCTGCCCGGTCATCGGCGCCGCGTTCGCGCGCCCGTCGACGAACACGTTGCCGGCGAGGGTGTCCCACAGCACGTTCGCGTACGCGGCGGCCGCCGAGTCGGCGCTGCTCTGCGCGTCCCACTCCTGCAGCAGGTCGAGCGCCGCATCCGTCTCGTCATCGCCCGTGGTGATGCCGGCGTAGGCGGCCGTGAGGCGCATGCCGATGAAGGAATAGTTGTCGGCCTGGATCGCGTTGAGGTCGTCCGCCGTCACCGGGCCCTGGGCGATCGCGCGGTCGATCAGCTCCGTGATGCGGGCCGCACGCCAGCCGTAGTCCCAGTCCCGCGTGAGCGGGTAGGTGTAGTCCTGCGTGACGATCGCGTTGTTCGCGGTGACGATGTAGCCCTCGGTCGGGTTGTACGAGACCGGAAGTTCCTCGAACGGAATATATCCCTGCCACGCGTACGCCGAGTCCCACCCGGGCTGCGGCATCGAGCCGTCGCCGGCGCCACGGATCGGAAGCTTGCCGGGCGTCTGATAGCCGATGTTGCCGTCGACGTCGGCGTAGATGAGGTTCTGCGCCGGCACGTCGAACAGGGCCGCGGCGCCGCGGAAGTCGTCGAAGTCCTTCGCGGTGTTGAGGGCGAAGATGGCGGATGCCGTGGTCCCGGGCTGCAGTGCGGTCCAGCGCAGGCTCACCGCATAGTCGCCCTCGGGTGCGTCGGCGGGCGCCTCCGTCACGGTGCCTCCGGTGCCGATGTACGGGGCCTCGGCGATCGCGGTGAAGTCGTCGGTGAGGCCCGAGATGATCGGTCCGTTCGCCGTGGCACGCACGTCGAGCTCGACGTCTTCGGAACCCGCGACCTTGAACGTCTCGGTGTGCGTCTCGAGGGGCACGAGGGCGCCGTCGTACCAGTACGAGTCGCCCTCGACCTTCTCGAGGTAGAGGTCGGTGACGTCGGTGGTGAGGTTCGTGAAACCCCACGCGACGCGCTCGTTGTGGCCGATCACCACGCCGGGAAGCCCCGAGAAGCCGAAGCCGGCGACGTCGAACGGGCACTCCTCGGTCACGGTGGAGCACTTGAGCTGGATCTGGTGCCACACGCTCGGCAGCGACGCGCCGAGGTGCGGGTCGTTGGCGAGCAGCGGCATGCCGGTGTCGGTGACGCTGCCCGACACGACCCACGAGTTCGAGCCGATGCCCTCGCCGGCGTCGCCGACGAGCTCGCCGACGGCTTCGATCACGCTGCCGACCTCGGTCCATTCGATCGACGAGGTGGACGCGTCCGTCTCGGGGAGGTCGGGAGCCGTGCCGACCGCCGGCACTGTGGAGATCTTCGGCACGATCACCGGGTTCCGATCGAACGGGTACGCCGGGTAGAGCTGGTCGATCTCGGCCTGGGTGAAGTCCGGCGCCATCACCGCGCGCTCGGTCTCGCTCTCGATGTTGCTGCGAAGGTCCCAGGCCATCGCCTTGAGCCACGCGACCGAGTCGGCCGGCGTCCACGGCTCGATCTCGTAGTCGGAGTTCTGCAGCCCGAGAACGGCGTACTCGAACGACGCGTCGGCTCCCTGGTGATCGGCGAGGTACGCGTTCACGCCGTCGGCGTAGGCGTCGTAGTACGCGCGCTCGGTGGCGTCGAGGGCGTCGACCTCCTGTTCGGCGATGTCGTGCCAGCCGAGGGTGCGCAGGAACTTGTCGGTGCCGAGCTGCGACGCGCCGAACATCTCCGAGAGGCGTCCGCTCGTGACGTGCCGGCGGAAGTCCATCTCCCAGAAGCGGTCCTGCGCGTGCACGTAGCCCTGCGCGAAGAACAGGTCGTGCGACGAGTCCGCGGTGATCGTCGGGATGCCGAGCACGTCGCGCTGCACCGTCACCTCGGCCTCGAGGCCGGGCGCCTTCACCTCGCCGCTCAGCTGTGGGAACGAGCGCTGCGCCGTGTACGTGACAACACCCACCGCGATGAGGGCGAGCACCACGACGGCCGCGAGGATGCTGAACAGGATGATGCCGATCGTCCTCCCCGCGGACCGGCGATGCACGGTGTCGTCGACGGCGTACGGAGAGGGCTGGGGCTTCGACATTGAAAGGGCTTTCCGGGCGGGGTGGGGGGATCCGCGGTGCCGGACACCGCGACATTCGGTGTCACGCGCGTTCGGGTCACACCGGCACCATCCCGCATGCTAACCCCGAGTCGTGCCTCGCGCCGAATCGCGTGGGGTTTTCACCGCGCGACCGGGCTCTTGTCGGGAGCGCTGCGTGCTGTCAGACTCTTCCCGTCACTGGCCGATCTCAACTGGGGGAGATCCACTATGCCCATGCACACGCGCGCCTCGCGCAGGGCGACTGCTCTTGCAGCCGCCGTCTCACTCACCGCGGTCGTCGCGCTCGGGAGCGCCGCACCCGCATTCGCATCGAAGCCCGCCGACGGCACGCACAAGGTCGCGTACTGTCACGCGACGCACAGTGCGAAGAACCCGTACGTCTACATCGAAACCGACCAGCTCGCCGTCGTGCGCGCCCACGAGAAGCACCAGGATGACGAGGACATCATCCCGGCCTTCTGGTACGAGCGTCACGGCGAGGTGCTGTGGTTCCCCGGCAACGGGGACGCGTCGCAGATCGGCGACGGCACCTGCGACGGCGGCGGAGTCGGCTGAGAGGCACTGATCGACACGGATGCCGCGGGCCGCGGCATCCGTGTCGTCGGAGCGCCCGCTAACCGATGACGCTCGGCTGCAGGTCGCGGAGCGTCCGGAAGTGGGTCATTCGGGTGACGCCGATCGCGGCGATCGCGCCCGCGCCGACGAGCCAGGCGAGCAGCACGGCGAGGTCGAGCCAGACGCGGTCGGCGCTGCCGCCGTACATGACCTGGCGCATCGCGTCGACGACGTAGCCCATGGGCAGCACGTGGTGCAGCGCCGCCAGCGGTGCGGGCAGCGTCTGCCACGGGAACGTTCCGCCGGCGGTCACGAGCTGCAGCACCATGAGCACGAGGCCGAGGAACTGCCCGACCGAGCCGAGCCACACGTTGAGCGCGAGCACGATCGCGGCGTACGTCGCCGAGGCGAGCAGCAGGATGCCGAGGGTCGCGAGCGGGTGTGCGAACGAGAAGCCGAGCGCGAGCGAGAGCACGCCGAAGAGGCCGAGCATCTGCACGCCGCCCAAGAGGGCAGGGGTGGCCCACCCGGCCAGCGTGATGCGGATCGGCGAGTGCAGCGCGGTCACCGCGCGCTTCGAGACCGGCTTGACGATGAGGAACAGCGCGTAGATGCCGATCCAGCCGGCGAGTGCGGCGAAGAACGGCGCGAGGCCGGCGCCGTAGTTCTGCGCCTGCGTGAGCGACGAGCGCTCGACCTCGACGGGGGCGGCGAGGGTGTCGGCCTGCGCGTGGCGGGTGTCGGCGTCGTACGACGGCAGTCGGGCGGCGCCCGCGGAGAGCCCGTCGCGCAACTGTGTCGCGCCGTCTTCGAGCTGAGTGAGCCCGCTGTCGAGGGTTGCCGCGCCATCGCGCAGCTGTGCGGCGCCGTCGGCGGCCGTCGCGGTGCCCGAGGCGAGCGTGGACGATCCTGCCGCGACGGATGCTGCTCCCGCCGAGACCTGCTGCGCGCCGGAGTTCAGCCGGTCGATCTGCGCGACGGCTCCCTGCACGCGGTCGTCGACGGCATCGAGCCGCTCGCCGACCGGGTCGAGCGTGGCGAGCACATCATCGATCCGGGCCTGGTCGAGGCCGGCCTCACCGAGCTTCGCGGCGATGTCGTCGCGAACCTGCGGCAGTGCCGAGATCGCGGACGAGGATGCGGCGCCGATCCGATCGGCGATGGCGTCGAGCTGTGCGGTGCCTCCGGCGACCTGCGACGCGCCGTCGGCGACCTGTGCCGCGCCGGCGGAGAGCTGAGCGGCACCGTCGCGCAGCTGTGCGGTGCCGTCTGCGAGCTGCCCGGCACCGGAGGAGAGCTGCGATGCGCCGTCGCCGGCCTGCGCGAGACCGTCGACCAGCTGCGAGGCGCCGGTGGCAGCATCCGTCAACTGCACGCGGATGGTGTCGAGGGCGTCGAGCATCGTGAGACCCGCCTCGGCCACGACCTTCTCGGTGATCGTCGCCTGGATGCGCTCGACCGCCTGCGTGCCGATCGTCGAGGCGAGGTAGTTGTTGGCGTCGCTGGTGCGCAGCACGATGTCGGCCGTCCGCGGCTCGCCGGTGGTGATCGACGCGATGGCCGCCGTGAAGTCGGCGGGCAGCTCGATCGCGAAGTCGTAGTCGCCCTCGTCGAGTCCGGCGTCGGCCTCGTCGGCGGTGGCGAGGTGCCAGTCGAAGGTGCCGTCCTCGATGAGCTCCTGCGCGACCTCGTCGCCGAGATTGCGATCGGCGCCGTTGAGTTCGGCGCCGGTGTCGGCGACGACGAGCGCCACCGGCACCTGGTCGAGCTGGCCGTAGGGGTCGCGGTTCGCCCACAGGTACAGCCCGCCGTAGAGGATCGGCACGACCATGAGGGCGATCAGCGCGATGAGCGACATGCGGGTCGACGCGAGCCGCCGGAGCTCGGCGAGGATCATCTGGGGGACCTTCATGCCCGGCCCCCCTTCGTGGGTGCGGTGAGCCTGCGGACACGAGGTCGTCCGATGGTCCGGGGCGTTTCGGCTCGCTTCGCTCGCTCAACGACCGGAAGGGGGGTCCGCCCGGCGACCGAGAGGGAGGTCCGCGCGGCGACCGGGAGGGAGGTCCGTCCGGCGACCGGGAGGGAGGTCCGTCCGGCGACCGGGAGGGAGGTCCGTCCGGCGACCGGCTCCGACGCCTGGCCGGCGATCACGAGCACCGCGTAGCCACGCGCGGCGAAGTCCTCCGCCACGGCCCACCACACGGCAGGCTCGCCGCCATGGCGGTCGGGGGAGACCAGCACGATCGCCTCGACGCCCTTTCGCAGCGCCGCCAGCTCGCACAGCGCGCGCACGCGGGCGGCGGGGTCGACGTTCGAGACGGGAACGGATGCCTCGTCCCCGAGGCCGTGCTCATCCAGCCAGCGCCGCACCGCGACGGGGTCGGACCGGCGTCCGGCGAACATGAGCTCCTCGGCGGCGACGCCGGCGAGCGTGACGTTGGGCTCGGGCTCCGACACCTCGGGAGCATCCACCAGGGCGACCCGGCGGCGAAGTGCCGAGGCATCCGTCCTGCCGTCCAGCGTCACCCTGCCGGTGTCGGGGCGCATGCGGCCCGACGCGATGAGTCCGAGCACGGTCGGCCGCTGCGCGGTCTCGGCAGCGACCAGCGTCGCGACGCCGGACTCGAAGGCGGCCGAGGTCGCGGGCAGCGCGTGCTCGCGGCGGCCCTTGCCGACCGCATCGAGCGCGACCCTCACGCGCTCGCCGCCTCGGGGGTGGCGACGATCTCGGGGTGCTCGTCGAGCAGTGCGTCTGCCTGGCGCCACGACAGCCCGGCGATGCTCAGTACGGCGCGCACCGCGAGGTCGCGGGCGGCGGGCGACGAGGCGTCGATGCGGGTGATGACGGTGCGCGCGGTCTCTTCGACGAGGCGCGCGAGCGTCGGGGCGGCGACGTCGGTGCGCAGCACCTCGGCGTCCTGCCCATCGCGCACGATGCGCACGACGGTGCGGCGCAGCGGTGCGAGGGCCGTCGCCGTCTCGTCGAGGTGGGCTTCGTCGAGGGCGATCGCCGCGAGCACCTGCACGTGCGCGGCTTCGTTCCACAGGGCGGCGGCGAGACGGGCGAGTGCGACCCGCGCGTCGGCGTCGTCGATCGAGGCGGCGACGGCGTTGAAGCGTGCCGCGCCCTGCGCGACGAGCTCGCGCACCAGGGCGTCGCGGTCGTCGAAGTGGCCGTACAGCGCCCGGCGCGAGAGGCCCGCTTGGCGGGCGATGGCGTCGACGGAGGCGCGGGGGTCGTGCGCCAGGGCCACATGAGCCGCGGCGAGGATGCCCGCGCGGTTCTCGAGGGCGTCGCGCCGCGGACGGCGCGCAGCATCGATCGGGGAGGTCATGCCTCCAGGCTAGATAAGTTGCACAGTAGTGTGCAACTTATCTCGGTGACTCACGGGTGAGGTCCAGCTTTCGGCGACTCCACGCCCTCCACGGCTGCGAAGTCCGGACTTCGCAGGCGGGAGATTGCGCCGGGTTGCGAGCGGGGTCCTGGTTTCGCGGCTTTCTGTACGGAAACGGCTGCGAAGTCCGGACATCGCCCGTTGGAGGAGACGGTGGGGCCGCCAGGCGGAGGGGCGGGCGGAGGGGGGCAGTCCGGGTCAGTCGGTTCCCAGGTCGAATGCGGACGCCTCGTTCGCGGCATCCGTCGCCTCTGCGAGCTCTTCCTGCGCGGCGCTGTAGTTCTCGGCGCGCTCGGTGATCTCGCCGGCTTCGCCCTGCGTGAGGTGACCGACGAGCTCGCCCGTCGCGCCGCCGATGAGACCCTTCGACGCGTAGTACTCGAGGCGCACGCGCGAGTCGGCGATGTCGAGGTTGCGCATGGTGAGCTGGCCGATGCGGTCGGTGGGACCGAACGCGGCGTCGCCGACGCGCTCCATCGAGAGCTTGTCGGGGTGGTACGACAGGCGCGGGGCGGTGGTGTCGAGGATCGTGTAGTCCTCGCCGCGGCGCAGGCGCAGCGTCACCGAGCCGGTGATCGTCGAACCGACCCACTTCTGGATCGACTCGCGCAGCATGAGCGACTGCGGCTCGAGCCAGCGGCCCTCGTACATGAGGCGGCCGAGGCGACGGCCCTGCTCGTGGTACGTCGCGAGCGTGTCTTCGTTCAGGATGCCGTTGACCAGGCGCTCGTACGCGGTGAACAGCAGCGCCATGCCCGGCGCCTCGTAGATGCCGCGGGACTTCGCCTCGATGATGCGGTTCTCGATCTGGTCGCTCATGCCGAGGCCGTGGCGGCCGCCGATGCGGTTGGCCTCGAAGACGAGCGCGACCGGGTCGGCGAACTCGACGCCGTTGAGGGCGACGGGGCGGCCGGCCTCGAAGGTGACAGTGACGTCCTCGGTCTCGATCTCGACCGACGGATCCCAGAAGCGCACGCCCATGATGGGCTCGACGGTCTCGAGCGACACGTTCAGGTGCTCGAGGGTCTTCGCCTCGTGCGTCGCGCCCCAGATGTTCGCGTCGGTGGAGTAGGCCTTCTCGGCGGAGTCGCGGTAGGGGAAGCCGTGCTCGACGAGCCACTCGCTCATCTCCTTGCGGCCGCCGAGCTCGGTGACGAAGTCGGCGTCGAGCCAGGGCTTGTAGATGCGCAGGGCCGGGTTCGCCAGCAGGCCGTAGCGGTAGAACCGCTCGATGTCGTTGCCCTTGTAGGTGGAGCCGTCGCCCCAGATGTCGACCCCGTCCTCCTTCATGGCGCGCACGAGCAGCGTGCCGGTGACGGCACGGCCGATCGGCGTGGTGTTGAAGTAGGTGCGGCCGCCCGAGCGGATGTGGAACGCGCCGCACGCGAGGGCGCCGAAGCCCTCTTCGACGAGCGCGGGCTTGCAGTCGACCAGGCGCGAGACCTCGGCGCCGTACTCGAGCGCGCGGCTCGGGATGGCGTCGATGTCGTCCTCGTCGGGCTGACCGAGGTCACCGGTGTAGGTGCAGGGGATCGCGCCCTTGTCGCGCATCCACGCGACGGCGACGGAGGTGTCAAGGCCTCCCGAGAAGGCGATGCCGACGCGCTCGCCGACGGGCAGGGACTGGAGGACCTTCGACATGGCCTCAAGTCTAGTTAAGGGGACGGATGCCGCCCCGCGATGCGTCGGCCGTCACACCAGTCACGCCAGCAACAGTGGCGCCGCGCCGACGGGCCTGGCTAGGCTGACCGCGAGGTGTGAATCCGGTCGTGACTTCGGGAGTGTGACCGGCCCATTCGTCGCAGTGCCAGTGGACCGGGGGGTTACTTGTTCTCCAGAGCGCGCTCACGTATCGCGGCAGCCGTCACGATCCTCGCGGTGGCCGCCGCGACGCTGATCGCCCCGGCAGCCGTGGCCGCCCCGATCCTGCCCGATCCGCAGGCGGGCGACATCACGGCGGTGGCGACGCTCGACAAGACCGCGTCGGTCACCGAGGTCGCGCCCGGTGAGACCTTCACGTACACGCTGACCGTCGGCTGCTCGGCCATCACCGATCTCGGCTGCCGCGGCGCGGTGCTCACCGATGTCGTGCCGGCGCCCTTCGTGGTCGTGGAGGCCGTTGTCGGCGGCGGAGCCAACACCGCCGCCGAGCCGGTCATCAGCGGCAACACCGTGACGGTGACGTGGACGACGCCGCTCGGCGACGGCACCGTCGGCATCCTCGACAACACGACGGGCATCGTCGAGATCACGGCGCAGCTGCCCGCCGACGTCTCGTACGACGTCAGCGGAACGGCCGTGATCAACGAGGCCACGATCGAGGGCACGAACTTCGCGGACGAGGACGCCGTCGCCCCGGTGACGCCGATCGTGCCGCTGGAGCTCGCGACCACCGCGACCAAGACCTTCACCCCGACGGAGGCCATCGCCACGCCCGGGGCCGCGGTCTCGGCTGCACTCGGCGGCACGAACACCTCGAATGCGACCGTCGAGTCGCTGTCGATCCAGGATCCCGTCGACCCCGAGGCCGCGCCGAACCCCTTCGACTCGCTCGCCTTCGCCTCGTTCGGCACGGTGACGCCTCCGACCGGTGCCGACCCCGCCCTGACCACCTACGAGGTGTACGTCGACGGCGTGTGGGTCGAGGCACCCGGCGGGGCGCTTCCGGCCGGGGTCACGCCCGACGAGGTCAAGGGCACGCGCGTGACCTTCCGCGGGGCGATCCCTGCGGGCGCCACGGGCTCCGTCGCGCTGAACCTGACGGTGACGGATGCTGCGGCATCCGAGCCCGATGGAACCTCGGTGCCGAACGACGTGCGGTCGACGGTCGCGATCGGCGACGAGACCGCCACCGGCGACGCGGAGGCGTCGTTCACGCTTCGTCAGAACACCGTGACGGTGGCCGCCAGCAAGTCGTTCAGCCCGGACCTGGTCATCGCCGGCGAGTCGACCACCGTCACGATCGCCGGGCGCAACGCCTCGACGATTCCGATCGACACGCTGACGATCCGAGAGCCGGCGAGCGGGACGTTCCCCGATGCGTACACGTTCGGCGGGTTCACGGGGCCGGTCGACTGGCCGGCCGGCGCGACGTCGGGGGAGGTCGAGTACGTCCTCTCGGACGGGACCTTCGTCGTCGTTCCGTTCGCCGACGGCACGGTTCCTGCACTCCCCGACGGGGTGGACCCCGCCGACATCGCCGCGTTCGAGTTCACCTTCACGGGCGACATCATCCCCGGCGGCGAGACCGAGATCCCGTTCACCGTCGACACCGACCCCGACCTGACCGGACTCCCGCTCACCGTGCCCAACATCGTCGGCGTCGAGGGCGAGAACGCCGGCACCACGGGGACGGCCGAGGCGACAGACGACCTCTACATCTACGACGAGGTGCTCGAGCCGTACATCTCGAAGCAGATCCGGCCGACGCCGATCCTGGCGGTGCCCGGCGAGGTCGTCACGGTCACACTGAACGGTGGTCTCACCGAGCGCCCCTCCCCGCCGGACAACCCCACCGGCACCACCGGCCGCGCGCAGCAGGTCGTGATCCAGGATCCCGAGGATCCGGTCGAGGGCGACCAATGGTGGAACGCGTTCGACCTGACCGCGATCACGCAGACGCCGGTGCCGGCCGACTCGACGCTGACGATCGAGTACTACGACACGACGACCGGGACATGGGAGACGCTCGCCGGGCCGATCGACGGGCCGACGATCTACTCGCAGCAGGTGCCGTCCGACATCAGCGACGTCGCGGGCGGCGTGCGGTTCGTCTACGACTACACGGGTGACGCGGGCGGCTTCGCGCCCGGCACCGACTTCGCGCCGAACTTCACCTCATCGCTCCGAGCGGACGGCCGCTATACGGAGGTGCCACCGTTCAGCGATGACGAGAGCACCTTCGTGCCGAACTGCGCGCAGACGGATGCCTCGAGCGAGAACCCGAGCGTGCCCGACGGGCGGGCCGTGATCCCGCCCGACGACTGCCCCGTGCTCGAGCTCATTCCGCCGGACCCCGGCAACGCCGACCTGATCGACAAGTCGTTCGGCACGTCGAGCTCGGGCGGCACCAAGTCGGTCATCGCGCGCTCGGGAGACACGATCCCGTCGACGCTGCGCTGGTCCACCGGCGGCTACTCGAACCTCGAGCACGTCGAGATCACCGACATCGCCGCTCCCGAGACCACGGCGATCACGGCCTCGCTGTACAACGCGTTCGACCTGACCCGCATCAACGCCATCACGACGGCGACGGATCCCCTCATCACGTACGACGCCGTTCAAGCGGTACAGCTCTACAACGGCACCACGTGGGTGACCGCGGCGAACAACCCGTGCAACCCGCTCTGCGTCGGGCAGTTCCCGGGCATGAACCTCACGACGGCCGAGCGCGCCTCGACCGTGGGCGTGAAGCTGACCTTCGTCGAGAGCCCTGACCGCGCGGCCGCGTCGGCCGGCGACCCGACGGCGCCGCCCGTGGGATCGGGCGTCGCCCGCTCATTCGCGAACGACCGGCCCGTGACGCTCGTGTGGCAGGTGCGCGACGAGCGCCGCAGCGACGGCAAGGCGGTGCTCGGCGACGAGCTCTACAACCTGACGACGGACGGAGTCGTGCGCAACACGGCCAATGCCACCGGGTTCCCGGCCGACGGCGGCGACTCGTTGTCGGCGAACGACCAGGACGACGTCATCATCGTCGACGTGCCGCTGACGACGACGACCGACAAGAATTGGCAGGGCGGCCCGCTCGCGGTGCCGAACGACCCCGACATCCTTCCGAGCCAGTACCCGCTCAGCCGGGTCACCGTCACCACGCGGAACACGACGCCGGCCAGGATCGACATGCTGCAGATCACCGACACCGCCCCGGGCTCGGTGACCGATCGACGCCAGGATCCGTTCCAGGCGTTCACCTTCAACAACTTCGTCCGGATCGACCAACCGTCGGGGACGACGGGGACCGTGGTCACGCTGTCCTGCTTCGGCGGCGGTCCGATCGAGCTGACCCGAACCGAGGCGCTCGCGCTCACCCCGAACACGATGCCCTGCGACGTGTCGGGCGTGCAGGTGACCTACACCGGTCGCATCGCGTCGAACGCCGCGGGAGTGGTTGAATTCGACCTGCGGTTGCGTCCCTTCTGGCAGGGGACGACCGAGCGCGTGTCGGTCGGCGATTCGCCGATCGCCAACACGGCCGAGGGCGTCATCGCCGATGTCGACCCGTTCACGACCTGCCCGCCGCCGGAGGGCGCCCGCTGGGCCTGCGACGACGCGTCCGCGTCGATCGCACTCGAGGAGCCGACGTTCTCGGTCAGCGCAGGCAAGACGATCGCGCCGGCGCAGCAGAAGGAGAACGACTTCTCGCCGGTCACAGTGACGCTCACCGGTCAGCCAGGCGGATCGGCCCGCGCGTACACGATGCTCATGACCGACGACGACCCGACGTTCTGGAACGCGATGGACTTCGTCGGGCCCGACCCCGACTGGCAGCTGCCCCCGCCCATCGGCAAGGTGCAGGTGTGCTACCTCGACGGCGGCGACTTCACCGACGCGAACGTGGTCGCCGACACGGTCGGCGGCACCTGGACGTGCATGCCCCGTCTGGGAGACCTGTCGGTCGCGGCGGCCAAGACGTTCCTCGAGAATGCGCCGAGCACGCTGCACGGGCTGAGCTTCCAGTTCTGGTCGGATGTCGAGCTCGGCTGGACGAACCCGGTCAATCCGATCATCAACGTCCCGTTCTTCGTGGAGCGCCGTGCGGACCTTCGCACCGGCGAGCCCACCCCGACGACGCGCAGCGATCAGGTCCCCGCGCCGGGGGAGCAGGATGCGGGCGTCTTCTTCGACACGGTCACCGTCGAAGGCATCTCGGCCCAGGTCGGACTCGGAGATCGGCTCACCGCTGAGGAGACGGCCGAGGCGGAGTACCGCAACCTGCACCTGCAGGCATCCGTCAACGTGGTGAAGTCCCCGACCGGGGACGTGCGTCCGGGCGTGGAGATCCCGTTCACCCTCGCCTATACGAACACCGGCGAGCGGGCGCTGACCGACGTCGTCTTCACCGACCAACTGCCGTTGACCGCCACCGGCGAGCCGCAGCTGATCTTCAACCCCGACCGGGACCCGAGCGTCCCGCCGTGGTCGTTCGCGCTCACCGGCGCTGCCCCGACGCCGCCGGGCGGGGATCCGCTTCCGACCGACCCGGCCGACGTCGAGGTCGAGGACCTCGGCACGAGCATCGTCTTCACGATGCCGGAGGGATCGGTGCTCGAGCCCGGGCAGACGTACACCATCACGCTGCGCATGATGCTGCGACCCGGCCTCACGCCGAACGACTCCGTCACCAACACGGCGACGGTCGACGTGGCCGAGCCGCTCGACGAGTGCGTGCCCAGCTACGACGAGGCCACCGGACTGTGCGCCGACACCGCCACCGTGAGGCCGCTGGCGGTACCGGCGCTGAGCACCGTCAAGTTCGTCCGTGCCGACAACCCGCCGAACCTGCCGGACGTGCCGAACGTCCGCAGCGACGACGCGAACTTCACGTGCGAGGGCTCCGCGACGGCCGACGGGTTCTACCGCTACCCCTGTGTGCCGCTGACGCTGCCCGGCGACACCGAGACGTGGCGTCTGCACGTCACCAACGCGGGCACGGTGCCCATCTCGAAGCTCGTCTCGATCGACAACCTGCCGACCCCGGGCGACCAGGGTCTCATCGTGGTCATTCCGCGCGGCAGCCAGTGGCAGCCGACGTTCGTCGGCGACGCCGCCCTCATCGTCGACCCGACGACACCGGCGAACGCGCAGATCTCGCTGTTCTATTCGACGGCCTCCGTCCCCTGCACCGCAGACCTCAATCCCGTCGGCACCCCGTGCGCTCCAGGCGCCTGGCTGCCGCTGGACGACTCGGTCGACCCGTCGATCGTGCGCAGCATCAAGGTGACGGTGGACTTCCCCGGTGAGGAGAAGTTCGAGCCGGGTGACTCGCTCACGCTCCAGTTCACGACGCGCACCACTCCGACCGCGCAGGTCGTCAAGGATCAGCCGACGGCGTACAACACGATCTCCACCGGCGGCGCGGCGCTCAGCGGCGCGGCGACCGTGCTCGTGCCGGCCACCGAGGGGCGCCGCGTGGGCGTCGCGTACCCGACCGGCTCGATCGCGCTGCAGAAGATCGTTTCGGGCCCGGCCTCCGGGTTCGCCCCCGATTCGTTCCCGGTGCAGCTCGTCTGCACGATAGACGGCATCCCGGTGCAGGGACTGCCCGAAGTCGACCTCGTGCCCGGCGCGGATCCGACGGTGATCGACGGGCTGCCGCTCGGAGCCGAGTGCACGGCCACCGAGGGTCAGTGGGGCCAGACGCAGACCGACATCGGCACCGCGACCGTCACGCTCGACACCGAGGAGATCGGGCTCGTCACGGTCGAGAACATCTACGACGTCGCCGCGCTGCGCATCAGCAAGGCGGTGGACACGGATGCCGTGGACAGTGGAGGCGACCCGATCCCGTATGGTCCGTTCACCTTCGGGGTCACGTGCGAACTCAACGGCCAGCCGGCGTACGCCGACGGCTACGGCCCCGACGCGCCCATGGTCGAGGAGATCACCCCCGATCAGACGTGGGCGCTCGACGGGCTCCCCGTCAACGCGACGTGCACGGTCGAAGAGACCGACGCCCTCGGCGCCGAGGGCACCACGATGCAGGTCGACTCGGACGAGCCCGTCGAGGGCACGTCGGTGGACGTGACGATCCAGGACGAGACCGAGGTGCAGGTGCTCGCGACGAACTCCTTCGGGGCCGGATCGTTCCGCATCGTGAAGCAGCGCACCGGAGACGCCGCCGAGGTCTTCGGCGCCGGGCCCTTCGAGTTCGCCGTCGTCTGCACTCTCGACACCGGCGGTGCGATCCCCCGCATCGTGTGGGCCGGGTTCCTCACGCTCGACGAGGGCAACGGCTACGAGGCGCGGGTCGACGACGTGGCTGCGGGAGCGAGCTGCACAGTCCGGGAGACGGAGGACGGCGGGGCGACATCCGTCGAGATCCGCACCTCGCCGTTCGTCGTCGAGTCCGGCGGCACCGAGGTGGTCACGGCCGTCAACACCTTCGATGCCGGATCGCTCACGGTCACCAAGGTGATCGACGGTGACGGCGCCGAGCTGTGGGGCGCCGGGCCGTTCACCGTCGTGCTCGCGTGTGTCGACCAGGATGGCGAGCCGGTGGATGTACCGGACGCCGAACAGGTGCTGAGCGCTGACAGCGAGACGCCGTACACCTACACGTGGTGGCCGCTGCTCATCGGTCTGGAGTGCACGCTCACCGAGACCGACACCGGCGGCGCGCACGCGACGACCATCACGGATGCCGAGGGCGAGCCGGTCGAGACCATCGAGGTCGTCGAGGGCGAGACCGACGTCACGGTGACCAACACGTTCGACGTCGGGCAGATCGAGGTCCTGAAGACCGTGTCGGGCGGCGACGCGTCGCTGCACCGGACCGACACGTTCGAAGTGACCGCGTCGTGCACGTGGAACGGCTCCGCGATCGACGTGCCCGGTGGCGCCGTGCGTGAGCTCACGACGGCTGCGCCGGTCGTCTACGAGGACCTCCCGGTCGGCGCCGAGTGTGCCGTGACCGAGACCTCGAACGGCGGAGCGGATGCCGTCACGTACACGCCGGCGGATCCCGATGGTGCGAACCGCGCCGTCGTGACGGTCGGCGGTGAGGACGCAGCATCCATCACCGTCGACAACCGGTTCGACAGCCCGCTGCCGGCGACGGGCGCGGACGGGGCGCGCGTCGCGGGACTCGGGGCGATCGGTGCGCTGGCGATCCTCGCGGGTGTGTTCGCGATGGTGGTCGTGCGTCGACGGAGCCGGAGCGTCTGACGACGATGGGCGGGTGCCTCATCGCACCCGCCCATCTGCGGCCTCCCCCGGCGGCGCTGATCAGATCGCCAGCGTGTGGCGCGCGGCCGGGGCGCCGTGACGTGTGGACCGCTTCTCGCGGTACCGGCCGATGAGGATGATGATCGAGCCGATCGCGAGGAAGCCGGCCAGGATCACGCCGATGTAGGTGAACGCCGACGAGTAGCCGCCTGCACCGTGCGGGTCCAGGAACGGGTACGGGTACCACCACGGTGTGGTGCCGTCGGGGTTCGCGACGCGCTCGCCGCGGACCATCGTGTACGTCGTCCATGCCAGCGGGTAGCCGACGAGCACCGCGAGCGACCACCAGGGCAGCGCCCGCCGGCGCGGGGCCAGCAGCAGGTCCAGCGCGAAGTAGATCGGCAGGACCACGTGCAGCACCTCTGCCGCGTACTTGTCGAGCATCGCGATCCCGGCGGAGTCGCCGAGCGCGATGGCCGACGGCAGTCCGCGCAGCAGCGCGTTGTAGACCAGCCCGAGCAGCAGCACGGGCCCCGTGACCGCCGCCAGGGCCAGCGCGATGCCGAACGGCTCGCGCACGGAGCCCGGGTGCCGCATCGCCCATGATGCGGCCACGAACAGTGTGACGATGCTGAGCAGCGTCGACACGATCGTGAACAGGCTGAAGTAGTTCGCCAGCACGTCGCCGAGGCCCTGCCCCTGGCGCGCTGCGCGGTCTACGTTGACGATGAATCCAGCGACGACTCCGGAGATCCCGGTGAGTGCCGCGGCGATTCGAAACCATGCCCAGTGCATGTCCTACCCCTTTCGACATCACGCGCTTTGCGTGTCGTTCTGCCCCGTGCACAGATGTACTCCCGTCGATACGGGGGTGTATCAAACCTTTGTGTCGGCGGCGTGTGGAAAACGCGCGCCCGGCACCCGGTGTTGTCAGGAAGCTACAACTTGTCCACCGTTTGGTGGACATCGTCGACAAAAGCCGCGGAAATCCGGGCGTGTCCTCCGTTCGGGGGACACGATTCAGCCTCTGTGACCGGCTGGTCGCGCGTCAGTCCGGCAGGGCGGAGGAGGGGACGGATGCCGCTGCCCCGGCGTCATCCGACGCGCCGGCAGCCGCACCTCGGCGCCGTCCCCACCACACGACGAGGGCCCCGACGGCGACGATCGCGGCCGCGATCCCGATGACGTAGAGGACCACCGAAGGCCAGCCGCCGGGGTTGTTCGGGTTGAGGAACGGGTACGGGTACCAGAACGGGTCACCGCTGACCGGGTTCGTGATGAGCGGTCCGCGGATCATCGTGTAGATCACCCACACGATCGGGAACGCCACCACGCTCCAGAGGCTCCGCCAGCCGAGGGCGCGGCGGAGCGGCCCGAGGAACACGTCGAGGAGCAGGAAGATCGGGGCGATGAGGTGCAGCACCTCGTTGGACCACGGGATCGGGGCGCTGCCCTGCGGCAGCTCGATGCCCCGCAGCAGGGTGTTGTAGACGATGCCCGTGATGATCATGTAGGTGCTGACGCACGCCAACGCCACCGCGAGACCGTGGGGCTCAGCATCCGCTCGGCGTCCCTTGGTGAGGTACCACAGCGCCGCCCATGCGAGCACGACGGCCGCGGCGGCATTCGAGAGGATCGTGAAGAAGCTGAAGAAGTTCGCGATCGTCGTGGTGACGTCGCGGCCGAGCTCGATGGCCGTGCCGATCGACTTCGCCAGCTGCGCCGAGATCGCGGCGGCGATCAGCGCCGCCATCACGAGTCGCAGCACCGTCCACACCGTCGCCCATCCCCGCGTGCGCGTCATGCGCTCACCATATCGAGTGGGGAGTGTCGCGGCGCGTCGCGGTGTGACTCCGCGTGGCACGCGTCGGCGCGAGGGCGGCACGAGTCGGGCTAGCCTCGGCCGCGGCGGAGGGACCGCCGTGCCCGAACCGAGGAGGACCACCGTGCCGACGCTGCTGGAGGACGAGGCGCTGCAGTTCGTGCGGGACCTGATCCGCATCGAGACCGTGAACACCGGCGTCGCCGCGACGATCGGCGACGGCGAGACCCGCGCGGCGCGGTGGGTGCAGGAGCGCCTGGCCGAGGTCGGCATCGCGTCGGAGCTCGTCGAGTCGCGCCCCGGGCGCGGCTCGCTCATCGCGCGCGTCCCGGGGAGCGATCCGGATGCCGGCGCCCTGCTCGTGCACGCGCACCTCGACGTCGTGCCCGTCGAGGAGAAGGACTGGACGCACCCGCCGTTCGGCGCCGACGTCGAGGACGGCTACCTCTACGGCCGCGGCGCCGTGGACATGAAGAACTACGCGGGCACGATCCTCGCGGTGGCGCGGCACTTCGCCCGCGAGGGGATCGTGCCGCGGCGCGACCTCGTGTTCGCGTTCCTGGCCGACGAGGAGAGCGGCGGCGTGTGGGGCGCCGGATGGCTGGTCGAGAACCGGCCCGACCTGTTCGCGGGCGTCACTGAGGCGCTCAGCGAGGTCGGCGGATTCTCGGTGCCGCTGGCCGACGAGCCCGGCGACGACCGCCGCGCGTACCTCGTCGCCACCAGCGAGAAGGGTGTCGCCTGGTCGACGCTGCGCGCCCGCGGCCACGCCGCGCACGGCTCGCGGCCCACCGACGACAACGCCGTCGTGCGGCTCGCGCAGGCCGTCGCGGCCGTCGGGGCCCACCGGTTCCCGGTCGTGCGCACGCCTGCGCTGCAGCGCTTCCTCGACGTGTTCGGTGCGGCGCGCGGTCTGGCGTTCACCGATGAGTCGCTCGCGGACGACCTCGAGAGCCTCGGATTCGTGTCGTCGCTCGTCGGCGCGACGACACGCAACACCGCGACCCCGACCGTGCTCGACGCCGGCGACAAGACGAACATCATCCCGGCGGAGGCGGCGGCGCGGCTCGACATCCGCATCCTCCCCGGCCAGGACGACGCGCTGCGCGAGGGCCTGCGCGAGCTCGTCGGCGACGACATCGACATCCGCGAGGGGCGCTGGTGGTCGGCGACCGAGGCTCCGGTCGATGCGCCGATCATCGACGTCCTGCAGGATGCGATCTCGGTCGACGACCCCGACGGCGTGGTCGTGCCGTACCTGCTGCCGGCCAGCACCGACAACAAGCACTTCGCGAAGCTCGGCATCCACGGCTACGGGTTCGTCCCGCTGCGCGTGCCCCGCGACTTCGATGTGTTCGCGCAGTTCCACGCCGCCGACGAGCGGATCCCCGTCGACGCGCTCCACTTCTCGGCGCGGGTGACCGAGCGGATCCTGCGGACCGCCTGACGACCGCTATCGAGACGGCGCCTCCGCGGTGGGTGCGCCCGATTCCTTCCACGCCGGGAAGCCGCCGTCGACGTGGGCGACGTTGGTGAAGCCCTTCGCGCGGAGCTGTTCGGCGACGGGACCGGAGCCGCGGATCGAGCCGCAGACGATGACGATGTCCTGGTCCCAGTCGGTGATCTCGGCGAACTTCTCGGGCGAGTCGATGAGGAACTGTGCGTCGAGGTTGTCGCGATCGCCGCGGATGGAGCCGGGGATCACGCCGTCGCGCTCGCGGCCGGCGTCGCTGCGCACGTCGATGACGAGGGCGCCCGCGGCGGCGCGCCCGGCGGCCTCTTCGGCCGTGATGAGCGGCGCGTCGAAGGTGGGCTCGGCCGCGGTGTCGGTGGTGTCGGTCATGGCGGGGTGATCCTTTCGGACGGACGGACGGACGTCGGACGGACGGATGCCGCTCCTCGGCGCCACGCTACGGCCGGCGCGCGCCGCTCCAGGCATCCGTCCGTCACACGGCGCCATGATCCGTCACGCGCCGTCGCGAGCGGCCCGGGTCTGTGACGCCGCGCGACGTCGCATGGCCCCGCGCGACGAAGCCGGGCCGGGTCCATGCCACGGGCGCCGTAGCGTCTGGGGACATCCTTGGGAAGGCGGATTGCTCATGGTGCGGTACGAGTCCGTGATCGAGTCCATCGGGGGCACGCCGCTCGTGCGCGTGCATCGCCTGGCGGCAGGGCTGCTGCCGAGGGTCTACGTGAAGCTGGAGCACCAGAACCCCGGTGGCAGCGTCAAGGATCGCGCCGCGCTCTCGATGATCCGCGCCGCCGAGCGCGACGGTGCGCTCCGCCCGGGCGGGACCGTGGTGGAGGTGACCTCCGGCAACACCGGCGTGGGTCTGGCGCTCGTGGCGGCGCACCTCGGCTATCGCGCGGTGATCTTCACGTCGAGCCAGATCGCGGCGGAGAAGATCAGCCTGCTCCGGGCGTACGGCGCCGAGGTGCGACTCGTCGACGCGTTCGTGCCGAAGGGGCACCCCGACAGCCTGTCCGCGGCCGCAGACAGGTTCGTCGACGGGACGCCCGGCGCCTGGCGTGCCGACCAGTACGACAACCCCGCCAACCCCGCCGCGCACGTCGGTTCGACCGGCCCGGAGATCTGGGCCGACACCGAGGGGGCCGTGACGCACTTCGTCGCGAGCGTGGGCACGGGCGGCACCATCTCGGGCACGGGCCGTGCGCTCAAGGAGCTCAGTGGTGGGGCGGTGCGCGTGATCGCGGCCGATCCGGCCGGCTCGTCGTACTCGGGCGGCGACGGCAGCCCGAAGTACATCGAGGGCGCCGGCCACACGGTGCACCCCGAGGCGGACGAGGACATCTGGCCGCAGTCCTTCCACCTCGACGTCGTCGACGAGTACGTCACCGTCGACGATCGCGAGGCGATCCTCACCGCCCGGCGCGCGGCCCGCGAGGACGGACTGCTGCTGGGCGGTTCTGCCGGCACCGCGCTCGCTGCGGCGCTGCGGCTGGCCGGACGGCTCGGCCGCGACGACGTGGTCGTGGCCCTCGCGCCCGATTCCGGACGCAACGCGCTCTCCACCTATTTCGACGACGAGTGGCTCGCCGACCGGGGTTTCGTCTTCGAGCAGCGCGATGCGCCGACGCTGGAGGGTCTGGTGGAGGAGCCCGCGGCGCGCGTGGGCCTGCACCTGTCGGTGGCCGAGGCGGTGGAGCGTCTCGAGGAGAGCGGGACGGATGCTGCGGCCCCGGTGCTCGCCGTATACCTGCGCAGCGATCACGAGGCGCCGTTCTCCGCGCGTGACGCTGCCGGTCTCGTGACCCTCGACGGCCTCCGGCGCGCGCTCGCCGCCGGTGCCGGGGAGGGCCTCGTGCGTGACCACGTGGCCGCGCCACCGCCCACCGTCGGCATCGGGCGCTCGCCCGGCGAGGTGCTCGCGGCGCTGGATGCTTCGCATCCCGGCTGGGCGGCAGCATCCGTCCTGCGCGATGGAAGGATCGTGGGAGTGATCACCCGGGAGACCCTCGTCGCTCACACCGATCGTGCCGATCGCCTGGTCGTCGCGCGATGACCGCGGAGCTGCTGCAGACGGATGCCGCGCACACCGGTGCGTCGGGTCCCGCGTCGACGGCCGCGACAAGTGGCTTCCTGGTGCGGACCGCCCGCCCTGACGAGTACGACCGGGTCGGCGAGGTGACCTACCTCGGCTTCGGGCACGGCGAGCCCGGCGCGACGCAGCCCGACGCCGAACGGCTCGCGCTGCTGCACGGGGCGGCCGCGCGGGCGGAGGCCGGCGACCTGCTCGTGGCCGTCGATGACTCGGGGGCGATCCTCGGCACGGCGAGCCTCCTGCGCGCCGACAGTGCTCTGGTGCGGCAGTCGCGGGGTGGCGAGGCGGAGCTGCGCCTGCTGGCGGTGCTGCCCGAGGCACGCCGCCGGGGGATCGGCGAGGCGCTCATGGCCGAGGCGATCGCCCGCGCCCGGACGTGGGGTGCGCCGGCCCTGGTGCTCGACACCGGCCCGCAGAACGAGCGGTCGCAGCGGCTCTACCACCGCCTCGGCTTCGACCGGCTGCCGGAGCGGGAGACGATCCCGGCGTCACGCGGGGGTCTCCTCGCCGTGTTCCGCCTCCCCCTCGGGTGATTCGCGGGGCCGTCAACCGCCGAAGCGCTCGGCCTGCATCCGCGCGGCCGCAGTCGCGGGGTCCTCATCCCACGTGCGCGGTCGGGCACCCTCGAGCACGCGGCTGAGCGGCACCCAGCCGACCCACCGCAGAGGCTCCCACGCGGTCGCCGGCGTCAGCGCCTCGAGGGCGCGGTACTCGTCGACGCGCACGCGGTCCCAGGCATGCACCACGCGGCCGTCGTCGAGGCTGAGCCCGACATGACCCCAATCGCGGCGCTCGCCGAAGAGCTCGCCGACGCTCTCGTAGAAGACGAGCGCGTCGGCCGGCGGCGCGCCGGTGTTCCCGACTGCGCCATAGAGACGCGCAGACTCCGCCGCATCGTCGCCGCCGAACATCTCGAGGTCGTTCGAGCGCTCGATCGCGTCCTCCACGAACGCCAGGCAGCGCGTCGCGTACGCCGTCGAGCCTTCGTGGGCGAGCGCCCACGTCCGGGCGTTGACTCCGCAGGTCGCCACGTCGAAACTCATCGCCAGCAGGCTAGCGAACGCGCCGGTCCCGCGCATGCGCGCGGGCTGCGACGGTCAGAACGGCGCGTCGTCGTGGTCCGCCGACCGGAACACGGGAACTGCGCGTTCCGGCTTGACGAGGTACGGGCGACCCGCGGGGGAGGTCCAGAGGATCGCGCCGCCCGACCCGGCGACCTGTTCGATCGTCCAGTCGGTGTGGTGTCGGACTGTGTGATGACCTTCGCACAGCGGCCCCAGATTCGTCAGTTCGGTGCTTCCGCCGAGCGCCCAATCGACGTTGTGGTCGATGTCGCACCGGGAAGCCGGCATCCAGCAGCCGGGTCCCATGCACCGATCCGCGCGCCACTTGACCAGCTTCTGAAGCGCCGGCGGGGGCCGGTACTGGTCGCGACCGACGGAGAGCACCATGCCCGTCTCGGGGTGGGTGAGCACCCGCGTCCAGCCGGGCGCGCCGCCCACCAGTTGCCGCGCCAGGGGCAAGGGGATAGGCCCGATGCCCTCGACGACCGGCGGGCTGATCCCCGCGGCCGCGCGGGACGCGTCGGACTCGTGGAGGAGAGCGAGCACCGGGACCGTGACGAAAACCGTCGCCCGCAGACCACGCGCCTGCTCGGGATGAGCCTCGACAGCACCGTCGACGAGGAGGTCGAGCACGACATCGGCGCGCGCCTGGTCGAGGGTGCGCGTGTCGCCGTCGGCCGCCTTGACGACCTTGGCCATCGCGGTGGCCCGTGAATGTACGGCGGTGATCGCAACCATGGGAGCGTAGAGATGCAGCCATCCCATCCCGTCGTTGTCGGGCTCGACGGCGATCCGGCGCCTCGTCACGGCCCGCTCATAGCGTTCGGTGAGCGTCGCTGATCGCACGGTGTCGATGAGCGAACGAAGCTTGCGCCGGAATGTTCCCACCGGCTCCGCCTCCGCCAGCGCGAGGCCCGGCGCGAGCACCTGCGTGCGGAACTCGGGTTCGAGTTCGTTCACCGCGGAGACGAGGATCGAGGCGTGCCGCTCCGTGATGCGCGCGCGCTCCATCGAGGCCAGCACCGCCGGGTAGGTGTGCACCATCGCCTCTGCGAGGGCGAGCAGGTCACCGGCGGCCTGCTCGGTGATGCGCAGCGCGGCCGCGAGTTCGAGCCGAACTCCCCGCTCCACAACGTCGGTCAGAACCCTGCCGTTGCGGGTCGCCTCGCGAAGTGCCTCACGCCGCATCACGTCGATGCGCACCAGTCGCTGCGCGGCGAGCACCGTCATCATGTCGGCCGCCTCGAGGACGAGATCGAGCTCATCCGGAAGCACCAGGTGGGGGAGCTCCGAGTCGATGAACATGCTCCGACCATAGAACATACCTCCGACACTGCGACCCTTGCGAGTGCGTCCATGATGGAAGGGTGCCGTCGACCTTCACGCTGGTGACCGAGACCCCGTTGTCGGTCGAAGCGCTCTTCGATCTGTCGCTCGACATCGACGCCCACGTCGCCTCGATGGCGAGGTCGCGTGAGCGAGCCGTCGCCGGCGTCGTGAGCGGGCGGATCGGCCTCGGTGAGACGGTCACGTGGCGTGCTCGTCATCTCGGCGTCTGGTGGACGATGACCTCGCAGATCACGACGCTCGACAGGCCGACCCGGTTCGTCGATCAGCAGGTTCGGGGTCCGTTCCGGAGCTTCATCCACGAGCACCGGTTCGAGCGGCTCGAGGCCGGTTCCCGCATGACGGACACCGTCACGCTCGCCTCCCCGGTCTTCGGGTCACTCGCTGAGCGGCTGGTGCTCGTGCCCTACCTGCGCCGACTCATCCGCAACCGCAACGCGCATCTCCTCGCGGCCCACGGCTGAGCCGGCTCCCGGCCGATCGCCCGGCCGATCGCCCGGCCGATCGTCAGGCCGCGAGCTCCGCGCTCTCGCCCACCTCCGGCAGCCCGAGGTTCTCCCGCAGCGTCGTTCCCACGTACTCGGTCGGATAGATGCCGCGTTCCTGCAGCTCGGGAATGAGGCCGTCCACGATGTCGTCGAGTCCCTCGGGCACGAGGTACGGCGAGACGTTGAAGCCGTCGACGGCGCCCGCTTCCACGTACTGCTGCACCCGGTCGGCGATCGTCGAGTACCCGCCCACGAAGGTGCGCAGCGACGACCGCTTGATGACGAACTCGCGGATCGAGAGGCCCTCGGCGGCCGCGCTCTCGCGCCACTCGCGCGCCGTCTCGACCGCGCGGCGGCCCTGGAACAGCGACCCGCGCTGCCCGTCCACCTCGTCGACGACGGGGTCGACGTCGGGCAGGGGTCCGTCGGCGTCGAACTCGGAGAGGTCGCGGCCCCAGATCGGCTCGAGGAAGCGGATCGCCGTCTGCGGCGACACCTGCGCGCGCGTGACCCACTCGGCCTTCTCGCGGGCCTCGGCGTCGGTCGCCGCCAGGATGAACTGGGCACCGGGGAAGAACTTGAGGTCGTCCTCGCTCCGTCCGTGGCGAGGGAGACGCCGGCGCACGTCGGCGGCGAACGCCACGGCGTCCTCCAGACCCGGATGCCCCGAGAAGATCACGTCCGCGCTGGATGCCGCGAACTCGCGGCCCTCGTCGGAGTCGCCGGCCTGGAACAGCACCGGCCGCCCCTGCGCGCTCGGCGGCAGCGGCGCGGGACCCTCGAACGACACGAGCTGATCGGCCACCGACACGGGCGTGCCGACGCCGTCGGCTCCGGCATCCCACAGCCGCTGCGCCGCGGCCACGAACTGCGCCGCGCGTCGGTAGCGGTCGGCGTGCTCGAGGTAGCCGCCCCGACGGAAGTTCGCACCGGTCCAGGCGTTGTCGGTCGTGACGATGTTCCAGCCGGCCCGACCTTCGCTCAGCAGATCGAGCGAGTTGAGGCGCTTCGCCAGGTCGTACGGGTCGTTGTAGGTGGTGTTCTGCGTGGCCACGAGGCCGATGCGCTCGGTGACGGCGGCCAGCGCGGCGAGCTGCGTCTGCGCGTCCGGCCGGCCGGCGATGTCCAGGTCGTGGATGCGCCCGAAGTGCTCGCGCAGCCGCAGGCCCTCACCGAGGAAGAAGGCTGAGAAGAGCCCGCGCTCGGCGGTCTGCGCGATGCGGCGGAACGATTCGAAGTCGTACTGCGACCCGCTGCGGTCGCTCGACCAGATGGTGCCGAAGTTGACCCCCTGGAAGAAGACACCGAACTGGATGCGACGGGACGTGGTCATGCGAACTCCTTCACAGCGGCATAGCGATTGACGGGCCTGTCGAGTCCGAGCGCGTCGCGCAAGGTCTCCCCGGCGCGCGGCGAGCGGAACCCGACCCGCTTCCGCAGCGCCGGCAGCACCGCGCGGCCCACCTCCTCGAGATCGACATCGAGTTCGGCGGCGCGCAGGCGGACGCCGTCCACGGATGCTGCGAGCTCGGCGAGCAGAGCGACCAGACCGCCCGCCTCGCCTGCGTAGCGCAGGCGCCCGACCTCCGGCCAGGACCCCAGCACGGACAGCCGCCGAGCCGCGGACACCCCTCGGGCGTCGAGCACCACTTCGACCTCGGCCCAGACGAGGCTCGCGCCTGCCGCACGTGCGCGGGCGGCAGCATCCGAGATCTCCGCCGGATCGGCACCCGTGACCAGCGCGACGTCCGCACCCGCGGTGCCCGCGGGCGCCACCACCACGAGCTGCCCCTGCGGCGGCCGTGGCGTGATGAGCGGGCCCTTCACCGAGAAGCTCTCGCCCTCGAAGTCGACGTAGTGCAGCCTGTCGGCGTCGAGATACCGGCCGGTCGCGACGTCCTGGATGACGGCGTCGTCCTCCCACGAGTCCCAGAGCCGGCGCGCGGCCTCGATGACGTCCGCGCGCTCGCGGTCGAGCTCGGCGTCGGTCAACGCCTCGCGTCCGTACGCGGCGGCTTCGCGCGCGGACCCGGAGGCGGCGGCGATCCAGCCCGCGCGGCCGTTCGAGGTCCAGTCGAGGCTCGCGAGCTGCGTGGCCACGTGGAACGGCTCGCTGTAGGCGACGTGCGCGACCGGCACGAGCCCGATGGCGGAGGTGAGCGGCGCGACGAACGCCGCGCGCTGCACGGCGTCCAGACGCGCGACCGCATCCCCCACCGGCAGCGGTGAGTCGTCGAACGTCACGGCGGTGAAGCCGAGCCGCTCGGCGCTCGCGACGCGCGAGGCGAGCACGCGGGGCGACAGCGCAGCGGAGGCGGAGGATGCCGCGGGGTGCGCGCCGTGGGCATCCAGCTCCAGGGCGACAGCGAACGGGGTGTCGGACATGCGAGCCACGGTAGGTCTCCGCACCCGCACGGGGCCGGACTGCGTCGCCGGGTTCCGGAGTGTGACGCCGCGTTGCAGACCGTCACGATCCGTGTCGCCTGACGGCCCGCGCGGCTGGGCGGTCGGCCCGGCGGGGCCCTACCGTCGGCCTACCGGCGCAGCCCGCAAACCCCCGCGCCCCGACCGAGGAGCCCCTCATGACCGACACACTTCCGCGCCAGGCAGGCGCCGCCGAGGCCGCCCCGCCGTCGTCCGCGGCGTCGTCGCGCGTCGACCTGGGCGACCTCCGCGTGGTCCACACCCGGCACTGGTTCCGGTGGTCGATCGGCATCGTCGTGCTGTTCGTCGTCGCCCAGTTCGCCTGGTCGCTGGTGACGAACGAGAACTACGAATGGGACGTCTTCGCCCACTACTTCCTCTCGGAGCCGGTGCTGCGGGGCGTCGGCATCACGCTGGCACTCACCGTGATCTCGGCGACCATCGGCTTCTTCCTCGGCACGCTCCTCGCGCTCGCCCGTCTGGCGAAGTCGCCGCTGCTCAACTCCGCCGCCTGGGTCTTCATCTGGTTCTTCCGCTCGGTGCCGCTCGTGGTGCAGATCATCGTCTGGTACAACCTCGGCTACCTGTATCCGACCCTCGGCCTCGGCACCCCGTTCACGACCGACTTCTGGATCGTCGAGTTCCCGACCGTGCAGCTCATCAGCGCCTTCGCGGCCGCCATCCTCGGCCTCAGCCTCAACCAGGCGGCCTACTCGGCGGAGATCATCCGCGGCGGCCTGCTGTCGGTCGACCAGGGCCAGCTCGAGGCGGCCGCGGCACTCGGCATCCCTCCTCGTCGCCGGTTGACCCGCATCATCCTTCCGCAGGCGATGCGCTCGATCGTCCCGAACGCCACGAACGAGGTGATCGGCCTCGTCAAGGGCGCATCGGTGGTGTTCGTGATCGCGATCCCCGAGGTGTTCTACGCGGTGCAGGTCATCTACAACCGCAACAGCCGTGTGATCCCGCTGCTGCTCGTCGCGGTGGTCTGGTACACGATCATCACCACGATCCTCAGCATCGCGCAGTACTACATCGAGCGGCACTACGCCCGCGGCACGGTGCGCGTGCTGCCGCCGACGCCCGTCCAGCGGGCCCGTCACTGGCTCGGCGTGCAGTGGGCGCGTCTCGGGGACTCCGGTGCGTCCCCACCTCCTCTGGAGGGATCGGATGCTGCGCCCCTGCCCACTGCGGCACAGCACAGCAACGGCAACGACGCGAAGTTCGGAGGGCGCTGACATGAGCACCGTCACGGAGACCCCTACGGAGACCCCCACGAAGGGCCTCGTCGAGATCCACAACGTCCACAAGAGCTACGGCGGCGTCGAGGTGCTGCGCGGCATCGACCTGACCGTCGAGCCGGGCGAGGTCGTCGCGATCCTCGGGCCGAGCGGCTCGGGCAAGTCGACGCTCCTGCGCACGATCAACCACCTCGAGAGCGTCGACCGCGGCTCGGTCACGGTCGACGGCCAGCTCATCGGGTACGAGCTGCGCGGCGGCAAGCTCTACGAGCTGCGTGAGCGGGAGGTGCTGGAGCGCCGCACGCAGATCGGCATCGTCTTCCAGAACTTCAACCTCTTCCCGCACCTGACCGCTCTCGAGAACGTCACCGAGGCGCCCGTCGCGCTCGGCCGGCTCTCGAAGGACGACGCCCGCGAGCTCGCGCTGGGCCTGCTCGATCGCGTGGGACTCGCCGACAAGGCCGAGCACTACCCCCGGCAGCTGTCGGGCGGGCAGCAGCAGCGCGTCGCGATCGCGCGCGCCCTCGCGCTCAAGCCCAAGGTGATCCTGTTCGACGAGCCGACCAGCGCGCTCGATCCGGAGCTCGTCGGCGAGGTGCTCGACGTCATCCGCGACCTCGCGCAGCTCGGCACGACGCTCGTGATCGTCACGCACGAGGTCGGGTTCGCCCGCGAGGTCGCCGACCGCGTCGTGTTCCTCGACGGCGGCCGCGTCATCGAGCAGGGTCCGCCCGCCGAGGTGCTGGTCGCACCGAAGCATCCCCGCGTCCAGGACTTCCTCGCGAAGGTCCTGGCCTGAACCCCCCGAGATCTCGCCTTCGAGTCCTCACCCGAGAAATGGAAACACAGCAATGGCACTGAGCAAGAAACAAGGCATCGCGATCGGCGTCGGCGTCGTCGCGGTGGCCGCGATCGTCGGCGGCATCGTCTGGGGCGTCAACCAGAACGCCCCGGCCGAGGCGGCCGCCCCCGAGGCGACCGAGGAGTCGGCGAACGTCGCGACCGACGACATCCAGTGGGTTCGCCTGGACGAGCCCGTCGCCGAAGCCGTGGAGGCGCTCGAGGCGAGCGGCTTCGAGCCGGTCGAGCCGGGCAAGCTCACGGTGGCGCACTCCGCGTACGTCCCCCCGCTGGGCTACATCCCCGAGGGCGAGACGAACCCCGCCGGCACCGAGCCGAACATCGGCGCCCTGATCGCCGACGCGCTCGGCCTCGAGTACAACCCGGTCGTCGTCGCGTGGGCGGACTGGCCCCTCGGCATCCAGTCCGGCAAGTACGACCTCATCACCTCGAACGTCACGGTGACCGAGGAGCGCAAGGAGCTCTACGACTTCGCGAGCTACCGCGAGGACCTCCTCGGCTTCTACGTGAAGAGCGACAGCGACATCGAGAAGATCGAGGAGGCCGCCGACATCACGGGCCTCAAGATCGCGGTCGGCTCGGGCACGAACCAGGAGCAGGTGCTGCTCGCGTGGAACGAGGAGCTCGAGGCCGCCGGCGAAGAGCCGGCGGAGCTGCAGTACTTCGACGACAACGCCGCGACCGTGCTGGCGCTGCAGTCGGGCCGCATCGACGCGACGTTCGGTCCGAACGCGACGTCGGCCTGGGCCGCTCGCGAGACCGGTGACACCAAGCTCGTGGGCCTCGTGCCCGGCGGCTGGCCGCTGACGGCGAACATCGCCGCCGCGACCGCCAAGGGCAACGGCCTCATCGAGCCCGTGGCCATCGCGCTCAACCACCTCATCGAGAACGGCCAGTACGACGAGGTCCTCAAGATCTGGGACCTCACGTCCGAGCGCGTCGACGAGAGCCTCGTCAACCCGCCGGGACTGCCCAAGTCCTGACAGATCGGCACAGGATCGGAGGTTTCGGACGACACGCCGGGGACGGATGCCGCCACCCGGCGTGTCGCCGAGAACCTCCGATTCTGTGCCCTCGTTCTCCACGTCTGCACCACGTCTAGGGAGCACCCATGTCCCGCGTTCCGCTCTCCGTCCTCGACCTGTCGCCCTTCGGCTCGGGTCAGACACCCGCCGACGGCCTCCGCGCCAGCATCGGCCTGGCGCGCGCGGCCGAGCGCCTCGGCTACCGGCGCTACTGGGTCGCCGAGCATCACTTCAACCCCGGGATCGCCGGCGCCGCGCCGCACGTGCTGCTGGCTTCCGTCGCGGCGGTGACGCACAGCATCCGTATCGGCACCGCCGCCACCATCATCGGCAACTACTCGCCGGCGCAGGTCGCCGAGGCCGCCGGCGTCGTGGCGCAGCTGCACCCCGGCCGGTTCGACCTCGGCATCGGGCGCTCGGGATCACGCAGCGCCGCGGCGGCCGCGCTGCCCGCCGCACCGGAGGATCGCGTCGTCGACGGGCTCCTGCTGCCCGCCGCCCGTCCGTTCGCCGGGTTCGACTCGGAGCGCTTCGTCGTGCAGGCGCGGCTGCTCGGCCGAACCGAGGCCGACGCCGAGCGCTTCGCGGACGAGGTCGCCGACATCCTGTCGTTCTTCGACGGCACGTTCTCACCCCCCGAAGACGTGCCGATCCACGTCACGCCCGCCGAGCGCGCCGACGTCACGGTGTGGATCCACGGCTCGACTGCCGGCCCGAGCGCACGTCTCGCCGGCGAGCTCGGGCTTCCGTTCGGCGCGAACTACCACGTCGCCCCCGGCTTCGTGCTCGAGGCGATCGCCGAGTACCGCGCCGCGTTCCGCCCGGGCCGCATCGCCGAGCCCTACGTCATCGTGTCGGTCGACGCCGTCGTCGCCGAGACGGATGCCGCGGCCCGCCGTATCGCCGCGGGTTACGGTCGATGGGTGCACAGCATCCGCGCCGGCCATGGCGCCGTCCCCTTCCCCTCGCCCGACGAGGCCGCGGCCGATCCGCTGACGGCTGAGGAGCTCGCGGTCGTCCGCGACCGCCTCGACACGCAGTTCGTCGGTTCGCCCGAGACCGTGGTCGAGCGGCTCGAGACGCTGCAGCGGGTGACCGGCGCCGACGAGCTCCTCGTCACGACGGTCACGCACGACCCCGTGGACCGGGTGCGCTCGTACGAACTGCTGGCCGAGGGGTGGGACGCCGAACCCGACGCGAGCGCCGGGGCTGCAGCATCCGTGTCTTCCGAATGGACCATCCGGCTCGTGCGCACCGAGGAGTACGAGCGGGCGGGTGACGTGACCGCACAGGCGTACCTCTCGAGCTACGACAAGCTGTCCGACGAGTACGTCGCCTCGCTGCGCGACGTCGCCGGCCGCGTGCGCGAAGGCGACGTATGGGTGGCCGTCGAGCCCGACGGGGAGATCCTCGGCACCGTGTGGGTGGCGCGGCCGAACCGCCCGCTCGCGGAGGTCGCGCGGCCCGGAGAGACGGACTTCCGGCAGCTCGCGGTGGCTCCCGCCGCCCGCGGTCGGGGCATCGGCGAGGCGCTCACCCGCCACGTCATCGACCTCGCGCGCGAGCGGGGCTCGCACCGCGTCGTGATGAACAGCGGCCCCGAGATGACCGGCGCCCACGCGCTGTACGCCAAGCTCGGCTTTCGGAGGCTCTCGGAGCGCGAAGGGCTGTGGGAGGTGCAGCCCGGCCGCTTGATCGAGCTGTACACGTTCGGCTACGACCTCGCGCCCGAGCCCGCAGACGCGTCGCCGGGTGAGCGGGCGTGGACCCTCGAGACGGTCCCCTGGGACGACCCGCGCGCCGAGGAGCTCCGCGCGGAGATGGACGTCGAGGTCTCGCCGCGCTACGCGGATCGGCTCACGGATGCTGCACCCGCCGCTGCGGAGGAGGCTCAGCGCACGTTCGCGGTCGACCCCGACACGATCGTCGCGACGGTGCTCGCCGTGGACGCCGCAGGCGACGCGGTCGGTCACGCGGCGCTGCGGGATCTCGCCCACGACGGCACCCGCGACCTCGAGGTGAAACGCGTATTCGTGAAGCCGCGCGCACGCGGCACGGGTGCGAGCCGCGCCCTGATGCGAGAGCTCGAGCGCATCGCGCAGGATCGCGGGGCCGGCCGCCTGATTCTGCAGACCGGCGACCGCCAGCACGACGCGGTCGTGCTCTACGAGCGCATCGGGTACCGCCCGATCCCCATCTTCGAGCCGTACACGGCGTTCGCCTTCTCGCAGTGCTTCGCGAAGGAGCTCGCTGCGCCGGTGGGAGCCCGCGGTGCCGTCGGTCGATCCTCCTGAGACGAGGAGTCTCAAATGCTGCATGATGGGTTCAGCATTCGGGACGGGAGCCTTCCATTTCGACACCTCAGCAGCCGACTGATGAGCTCGAAGAGTTCACGCAGCTGATCAGTCAGGAGCAGATGTTCGGCGGTCCGCCGCGGCGCGCGGCGGATCCCGAGGCGCGGCGCCGCCGACGGCGCATCGGCTGGATCGTCACGGCGATCGTGCTCGTCGTGCTGCTCGCCGTTCCCAGCGGGTACGTGTGGTGGGCACTGACGGCACCGGTGAGCGCGCCACTCGTCGAGACGCAGAAGCCGCCCGTGACGGTGCCGGCGGCTGCCGCGGTCGCTCTGCCGTCCACCGGCGCTTCGGCGATCGCCGTCGCCGGTGGCGACGAGTACCTCGGGGCCGAGGCGAGCGGCATCTGGGCGACGAGCGGGACGAGCGAGCCGCAGTCGATCGCGAGCATCACCAAGGTCGTCACGGCGCTCGTGATCCTCGATCGGCATCCCCTGGCGGATGCCGCGGATCCCGGGCCGACGATCACGTTCAGCAAGGCCGACCACGACCTCTACGACCAGTACTACGTGCGCGGCGCGACCATCGCGGCGATGCCGACGGGCAGTTCGATGTCGCTGCACGACGCGCTCGCGACGATGCTCATCCCGTCGGCGAGCAACTACGCGGAGGCCGTCTCGACGTGGGCGTTCGGCTCGCAGGGCGCGTTCCGCGGTGCCGCGCAGCGGTGGCTCGCCGCGAACGGCCTCACCGGCACCACGATCGTCGAGCCGACCGGCCTCGACGCGCGCAACACCAGCACCCCGGCCGACCTCATCGCGCTCGGCAAGCTCGCCGCCGCGAATCCGGTCATCGCGAGCATCGTCGCGACGCGCTCGCTGACGCTGCCCGGTCCTGGCGCGATGCAGAACACCAACGACCTCCTCGGCAGCAACGGGATCACCGGCCTGAAGACGGGCAACCTGGGCGAGGGTACCTACAACCTGCTGTTCACCGCATTCCTCCCCGTCGGAACGGCGCAGCCGCTCAGCGTGACCGGGGTGGTGCTCGGCGGCTTCACCCGCGCGAACGTCAATCACGACGTGATGAGGCTGATCGACAGCATCCGTGCCGGCTTCCACGAGGTGCCGCTCGCCAAGCGCGATCAGCCGGTCGGCACGATCACGACGAGATGGGGTGAGTCGGCGCAGATCGTCGTCTCGGACTACGCGACGATCTTCACGTGGTCCGACACCCCGATCACCGTCGAGATGACGACGACCACGCCGAAGACGTACACCGACGGCGAAGAGGTCGGAAGCATCACGTGGACCGCGGGCCCGAACACGGTGACGGTTCCGATCGAGATCGAGGGCACCATCGTGCCGCCGACGGACTCCTGGCGTCTCACGCACCCGGGCGAGCTCGGCGGGGAGTAGGACTGCGGCGGGCGGGCTCACTCAGCGGCCCGCGCGGACGCGCAAGGCGCGGAGATAGCGGCGGCGGGCGACCGCCTGCGCGATCAGCAGTGCCGGATACAGCGCACGCCAGCGCCCGCGGCCAGGCCGCGTCAGCGAGCGGATGGTGAGGCTCACCGAGCCACCGGTGCGGTGCACGATGAACGCCTCTTCTCCGGTGACCGGGTGGCCAGGGAGGGTGCGGTAGGCGAAGCCGACGCGGTCTTCGCCGTCGACGACGGCGACGACCTCGACGGGCTCGCGCACCGACAGCCCGAACGGGTGCGCCGTGATGACCGGGCGGTCGCCGGGTCGGACCGCGGCTGCCGCCGGCGAGACGGTGAAGCCGCTCCGGGTCTTGACGCCCCACCGCAGCACCTCGGTGCTCGCCCAGGTCCAGATCTCCGGTCCGTCGCCGAGGCGGGTGGACTTCTCCCAGCGTCGGAAGCCCTCAGGATGCTCACGCCAGTCCGTGCTCGCAGGCTGCGTCAGGGACATCCGTTCGCCGTCGTCCACGCTTCGATACTGCCACCGCCCTGTTCAGTGGGACCCTGCGTGGGGATAGTGGACTATGGCCGCCGCGCCGCAGCTGCCCACGCGGGAGGATTACCTCGCGTGCCTGGCAGAGACTCCCCGCACCGTCGCCACGGCGGCGGGGCCGGTCGAGTACGCCGAGCGCGGGACCGGTGAGGCGGTGCTCGCAGTCCACGGCACGCTCGGCGGCTGGGATCAGGGGCTCGTGGCGGGGGAGTTCCTGCGCGTGAACGGCTTCCGGATCATCGCGCCGAGCCGGCCCGGATACCTCGGCACGCCGCTGTCGACGGGGCGCTCCTTCCCGGAGCAGGGCGACGCGCTGGCGGCGCTGCTGGATGCGCTCGGGATCGAGCGCATCCTCGTGATCGCGGCGTCGGGCGGCGGGCCGGCGAGCTACGAGCTCGCTGCGCGGCATCCGGATCGGGTGAGAAAGCTCGTGGAGGTCGACGCCGTGTGCATCCCGGGCCGGCCTCCTCGTCTGGCATCGAACCTCCTCGCCTGGGACTGGGCCGCCAAGATGCAGCTGTGGTTCCTGCGGCATGCGCCGAGGCAGGCGCTTGGCGCGCTCATGGGCGGCGCCGGCACCGAGAGCCGTGCCGTCGTGTCGGCGCGGGCGAAGGAGCTCGCCGCGATTCCCGGCCGGACCGACACGATGGAGGCGACGCTGCGGGCATCGCTCGGTGCGAAGCGGCGCCGCGCGGGGATGAAGAACGACTACACCGAGCTCGTGCCGGCCGCGCTCGAGCGCATCACGTGTCCGACGCTGATCGTGCACGCGCGGTCGGACCGGGTCGCACCTCCCGCCAACGCCGAGTACGCCCACGCGCGCATCGCCGGCTCGGAGCTCTACTGGATGGACGGGTCGCACGTCGCGATCGCCCTCGAGGCCGCCGACAGGGCCCCGGCGCACGTGGTGAGCTGGCTGCGCGGCGACGGGTGAGCGGGGCTCTGTCGCAGGGCAGGCGGCCGGACTAAGGTCGGGGCCGTGAAGCGAATGTGGCCGTTCCTCGTGCCCGGCGTGATCCTCGCCGCGGTGGGGCTGGTGTGGACGCTGCAGGGCGTCGGGGTGCTGCAGGGATCGGCGATGACCGGGTCGACGCTGTGGGCGTCGATCGGACCGATCGTGCTTGTCGTGGGGCTCGTGCTGATCGGCATCGGGATCGCGCGGCGCCGGCGGCGCACCCCCTGATCGGCAGGAATCGGTCGGTGCCTGGCGACCGCGCCGCACCGACGTGACCTATCGTGACCGGATGAGCGCGATCGACATCCAGCGATGGACGGCCTTCTCCTCCGAACCCGCGGGAGGGAATCCCGCCGGTGTCGTGCTGGACGCAGATGGACTGACGGATGCTGCGATGCTCGGCATCGCCGCAGACCTCGGGTATGCCGAATCGGCGTTCGTCGTCGCCGGTGACGACGGCCGTCGGGCCATCCGCTACTTCTCGCCGCTCGCCGAAGTGCCGTTCTGCGGTCACGCCACCGTCGCTGCGGCGGCAGCGATCGCTGAGGCCGACGGCGACGGCGCGATCGCGTTCGAGACTCCGGTCGGCGTCGTCGAGATCGTCACGGCGACGGACTCCGGTGAGCGGCGCGTCTCGTTCACCAGCGTCGAGCCCGGCACGGCCCCGCTGCCCGCGGAGGCCCTGGCCGACGTGCTCGGAGCGATCGGCCTGACGGACCGGGACCTGCACCCGGACTTCGCCCCCGCGCAGGCGTTCGGCGGCAACTGGCACCCGCTCGTCGTGCTCGCCGACCGGGAGGTCTTCGACGGGTTCGCGATCGATCCCGACCGCGCCCGTGCGGTGCTCGACGCGCGGAGATGGCCGGCGACGATGATCGTGCTCTGGCCCGAAGGCGCCGGCAGGTGGCACGCCCGCAATGTCTTCCCGGTCGGCCCGATCATCGAGGACCCGGCCACCGGAGCCGCGGCGGCCGCGACCGGCGGGTACCTCCGCGCCGGCGGCGCTGTCGAGACCCCGGCGCGCGTCGTGATCCTCCAGGGGAGCCACGTCGGCCGGCCGAGCGAGCTCACCGTCGACATCCCCGAGACGGGCGGGATCGTCGTGTCGGGATCGGCGGCGCGGATCGGCTGACCACCCGGGTTCCGCTGCCTCACCCAGTGGCGACCGACCTTCTTGACAGTGCCCTCGAACGCGAGGACCGTCGATTCAAACCGGTGCCGACGCCCGCACGCACCGTGCGGTCGCTGTGCCCGTTTGCGTCGATGGGAAGGTCGACCATGTCCATGAAGGTGATGGATTCGCTGCGGGGCAGCGTGAAGGGTTCGGTCGTCGAAGAAGGCGACGACGGATACGACGAGGCGCGGGTCGTCTACAACGCGATGATCGACCGCCGACCCGCCGCGGTCGTGCGGTGTCAGGATGCCGCGGATGTCGCGGCCGTCGTCCGCGCCGCCGCTGAGGATGGGAGCGGCCTCGCGGTGCGAGGCGGAGGTCATAGCGTGCCGGGGTTCGGCACCGCCGACGGCGCGCTCGTCGCGGATCTGGGAGACCTCACCTCGGTCGCGGTCGACCCGGCGTCCTCGACCGCCGACGTGGGTGGCGGGGCCACCTGGGGGATGTTCAATGAGGCGGCGGCACAATTCGGCCTCGCGACGACCGGCGGCATCATCTCGACGACGGGCGTCGGCGGCCTCACGCTCGGGGGCGGCATCGGGTATCTCGCCCGCGGCTACGGCTTCTCGTGCGACAACCTGCTCGCGGCCGAAGTCGTGCTCGCCGACGGCCAGATCGTCACCGCCAGCGCGGACGAGGAGCCCGACCTGTTCTGGGCTCTGCGCGGCGGGGGAGGGAACTTCGGCGTCGTGACCAAGTTCACCTTCCAGCTGCATCCGGTCGACGAGATCTATGGCGGCCCGATGTTCTTCGAGCTCGCGGACGGTCCGGCGATCCTGGCCTACTTCGCCGATCATGTGCGGACCGCACCGCGCGAGTTCGGCGGGTTCCCCGCGTTCCAGATCGCTCCTCCGCTGCCCTTCGTGCCGGAGGACCGCGCCGGGGAGCCGTTCGTCGCGGTGGTCTTCTGCATCAACGGCCCGGCGTCGGAGGCCGAGAAGATGGTCGAGGGGTTCCGCGACGTCGCGAAGCCGGTGGCCGAGATGGTGGGCCCGATGCCCTACCCGGCGATGAACGGTCTCTTCGACGGACTCGTTCCTCCCGGCCTGCAGCACTACTGGAAGGCGGCGTTCCTCGACGAGCTCACGCCGGAGTCGGTGGCCGCCCACATGGAGCACGGCCCGCGAGTGCCGACGGTCAACTCGACGGTCCACTTCTACCCGATCAATGGGGCGTGCCACGACGTGGCGTCCGACGCGACGGCCTTCGGGCATCGCGACGCGAACTTCGCGCTGGTGATCGCCGGGATGTGGCCGGATCCGACGCAGAACACCGCCAACACCGCGTGGGTGAAGGATTACTACGCGGCGATCGAGCCCTTCTCGCAGCCGGGCGGCTACATCAACTTCGCGTCGCAGGACGACCAGCCGAAGGCCTCCAGCAACTACGGTGCGAACTACGACCGCCTGCGGGCGGTGAAGCGCGCGTACGACCCGGACAACATGTTCCACCTCAACCAGAACATCGTGCCGTAGCGGCGGGTCGGCAGGCAGGACCCTCGTTCGCTCAACGAGCGGGGGTCGTGTGTGTTGCACGTCGCAGCGGCGCCGGAACCTCCGCGCGTGTGCCTGCCCGCCGGAACGCTGGATCCGCTGACGCCACGAGCGCCACCACCGAGCCCACCGCGCACGTCGCGAGTGCGGCCTGCAGCGTGGCGACGGTCGAGACGCCCGACGACGTGAGAAGGATGCCGGTGGCCAGGGCCACCAGGAAGGTCGCGGCCAGCCGCTGCGTGAGCTGCAGGAACGATGCCGCTACGCCGTGCAGCTCAGCGGGCGCGAACGAGAGGGTCGTGGCACGCACCACCGGCTCCACGAGGCCGCCGCCGATTCCCAGCCCGATCTGGGCGGCCGCGGCGACGACGAAGAGCACTCCGTCCGGCAACAGCGGCGCCGCGATCGCGAGCCCGGTGAACAGCGCCGCCTGCAGGCCCAGGCCGAGCCACACCGTGGCCGAGGACCCGATACGCCCCACCACCCGCAGACTGAACAGCGAGCCGACGAGCCGCGCCAGCGCGCCCGGCGCGAACACGAGCGCGATCGCCAGCGCCGACAGCGCCGGCGACTGCAGGAAGTACAGGGTCACGACCGACCCCGCCGCCAAGCCGCTGCCGAACCACAGCAGCGCGACCACGTTCCCCACGACGAAACCGCGCGAGCGCACCAGCGCCGGCGCGAACAGCGGAAGCCGTCCACGCCGTGCGTACCTGCGTTCCCACAGCACCAGCACGAGCCCGAGCAGCACCGCCGCGCCGACGACAGCCAGGCCGGACACGCCCGAGAGCCCCGGCTCCACGACGGGCAGGGTCAGCGCCACCACCACGAGGCACAGCAGCACGATGCCCGGCAGATCGAGCCACACCCGCTCCGACCCCGAGGGCTCCGGTCGGGCGCGGGGGCCCGGCATCCCGCGCCATCCGAGGACGAAGGCGGCGATCACCAGCGGCAGGGGAGTCAGCAGCACGACGCGCCATGCCACGTCGGCGGGAACGGCGACGATCACCACGGCCGCGAGCACCGGGCCGAGCACGCCCGCGAGCCCGCCGACGGCGGTGTACGCGGCGAGGGCGCTCAGGCGGGCCCTGCCGGTGAACAGGTCCTGGATCGCGCCGAGCACCTGCGCGCTGATCACGCCGGCACCCAGCCCCTGCACGAACCGGGCCGCCACGAGTACGACGATCGTCGGGGCGACCACGGCCGCGACGCCTCCGACCAGGAAGATCCCGAGGCCGACGAGGAACAGCGGCCGGCGCCCGTACACATCGCCCAGCCGCCCCGAGGGGATCAGCCCGAGCCCGAACGTCAGCGAGAACGACGCGAGCAGCCACTGCACGCCCGCGGTGGAGCCGCCCAGCGACGCGCTCACGGCCGGTGCCGCGTAGGTGATCACCACCGCGTCGAACAGCGTTGCGAAGCCCGCCGCGAGGCACGCCCAGAGGGCGGGCCGCGCGTGCGACCGCTGCCGTTCCCTGCGACCGCTGCGTCGCACGACGCCGCGCTCGCCGGAGACGGCAGCAGCCGCCTCGCGGACCGCGCTCTCGCCACTCATGCGGTCGTGAGCTCGCGCTCCCGCTGACCGAGCGGGTCGGCCTCCGTCCACAGTGTCGTCGGGAACTCCCGCCGCAGCACCGGCGCGACGTCCTCGGCGAACCGCTCGAGGATCTCGAGCTGCTGCGCGAACGGCACCGTCGTCGGCAGGCTGATCGACTGCAGGTCGTGCCCGAGCCGGCCGTGGAACCGCGCGATCTTGTCGATCACCTGCTGCGGCGTGCCGACGAGCGCGGGGCCCTCGGCGACGGCGTGCTCGATGTCGCGGAACGGCGTGTTGTTCCCGGGCACGTTGGTGGCGGCGACGATCGCGTTGTACACCGGGCCGTACTGCGCGATCGCCTCCTGTGTCGTGTCGGCGATGAAGAGCGCTCCCGAGCCCGCAGCGACGAATGCGCCCGCCGGATCGTGGCCGTGCCGCGCGAACTCGGAGCGGTAGTGGTCGACCAGCACCCCGTAGTTCTCGAGGGGCTGGATCGCGTTCGCGCTGAACAGCGGATCCCCGAAGCGCGCGGCGAGCCCCGCAGAGAAGAGCGTCGTCGCCGAGCCGTGCCACACGCGCGGCGCTCCGGCGAAGGGTCGCGGCAGCGTGGTGACGCCGGTCAAGGCCCGTGTGAACTCGGTGCCCGGCCACGTGACGTCCTCCTCACGCCAGAGCGTCCGCAGCAGCTCGTACTTCTCGGCGAGCAGCTCCCACTGGTCGTCGATGTCGAGCCCGAACAACGGGAACTGCGCGACCTCATTGCCCTTGCCGATCGTGAGGTCGAGGCGCCCGCCCGACAGCTGGTCGATCGTCGCGTAGTCCTCGGCCACGCGCACCGGATCCAGCACCGAGAGCACGGTCACGCCGGAATTGAGACGGATGCTGCGCGTCCGGGCCGCGATCGCACCCAGCAGCACCGTCGGCGACGACGAGATGAAGTGCCCGGCGTGACGCTCACCGATGGCCACAGCATCCAATCCCAGCTCTTCGGCGCGGATCGCCTGCTGCAGCGTCTCGGCGAACCGCTCGGCGGGCGAGACCTGGTGGCCCGTGATCGGGTCGGCGCGGTAGGGGACGATGTCGAGCAGCTGGAACCTCATGCGGCCACCCCCGGCGCGACGAGCTCGGCGTTCGAGATCACACGGGCGAGCGGCGTCTTCTCGCCCGCCTCGATGCCGATCGGCAGGCGGTTGCCCTCCGGCGGCAGCGGGCACGTGGCGAAGTCCGTGTACGCGCAGGGCAGGTTGACGGCGCGGTTGAAGTCGATCGTGGTCCAGCCGTCGGCGTCCGGTGCGTCGATGCCCACCGAGCGGTTCGCGGCGTACGTGGTGATGCCGCTCGTCGCGTCGGTGAACAGCACGAGCAGGTCGCCCGGCGCCTTGCCCTCGAACGCCGTGAGCGAGAACTCCTCGCCCCGCCACGAGAACTCGAGCACGCCGGGGGCGTCGTAGACGTGGGTGAGCCCGTCGACGGCGGCGCCGACCTCGGTCGGGACGGGTGCATCGAACGGGCGGAAGCGCGCCGCGACCCGCCAGCGCGGGTTCGGGACGTACGTCGGAGTGCCCGAGTACTCCGCGAGGAACGGGTGATCGGCCCGGCGCGGACGCAGGATCGTGTGGCCGCCGCGGATCGCGATCTCGACGGCGCCGGCGATGTCGCCGTCGGTGAAGGTGGGGGTGACGCTGCCGCGTTCGGCGATCTCGCCGAACGCGTGCGTCCCCGTGATCGTCGCGCCGTCGAGAGTGAGGCTCTCGCCGTCGGCGAGCTCCACTTCGACGCCCTCGGCGCCGAGGCGCCACGTGCCTGGCGCACCCGGCAGGGTGATCGGGTCGGCCCCGAGCCAGTGCAGACCGGTGATCGCGAAGAAGCCGAGGGCGTCGGCGCGCCGCGTCTCGTGCGTGCGGTGCCAGTCCTCCCATTCGCGCCCGAACACGGCGCGATCGACATCGGAGTTGAGGGTGGTGGTCATGGGTGCTCCTCGGTGGGGTGGATGGGGAACGGATGCCGCGGCCCGCGCAGCATCCGCGTTCAGGCGGTCGCCGGCTCCGCGACGCGGGTGCGCCTCGCGGTGCTCGTGTCGGCGTGGAACGTGCGCACGGCGTGGTCGAGCGCGTCGACGGTGAGGGCGATCGAGTCGAGGTCGATGCGCTCGTCGTTGCCGTGGAAGAGCCGGCGGAAGGTGCCGTAGTCCCAGCGCTCGCTGAGCACGCCGAACCCGTAGGCCGGGATGCCCCGGCGCCGGTAGAAGCGGCCGTCCGTGCCGCCCACGCCCAGCATCGGCAGCAGCTCGGCGGACGGGTAGGCGCGGCGCACCGCGCTGCCGAGCGCATCGAAGAGCGGAGTGTCGATCGGAGACAGGGTGGACTCGCCGAACCAGTCGCCCTCGATCTCGATGTGCTCGATGAGATCGCCGAGCGCGTCGCGGATGAGGCCTTCGACGTCCGCGCGGGTGACGTCCGGCAGGATGCGGATGTCGAGCTGCACGGTCGCGGTGCCCGGGATGACGTTGCCCTTCTCTCCGGCGCGCACGATCGTCGGCGAGATCGTGGTGTGCGTCGAGGCGTGCGCGAACCCGTCGAGGGTGCCGAGGTGCGGCAGGCCCTCGTAGAACCGGTCGGGGTCGGTGAGTGCGGCCCGGATCTCGGGGTCGAGATCGAGCGCCCCGGCGTACGCGCGCCACTGCGGGGTGATGACAGTGGTGCCGCGGTGCCGTGCGAGGCGGGTCACGGCCTCCGCCGCGATGACCGCGGCGTTGCGCGAGCCCCACGGCGCCGAGCCGTGCCCGGGCGCACCGGTGACGCGCAGCAGGCGGCCGGCGCCACCCTTCTCGCCCACCATGACACCGAGGTGCGGCTGCGCGCCGGCGTGGGCGCCGCCCGATTCGGTCAGCACGTAGTCGGCGTCGATGAGATCGAGGCGGTGCTCGGTGAGCCAGCCGACGCCGAACCGGCTGCCGTTCTCCTCGTCGGCGACCGCTGCGAAGACGAGGTCGCCGCGCGGCCGGAACGATCCCGTCGCGATGGCGCGCGTCACCACGGCGTACGCGGCAGTGAGATTGAGCATGTCGATCGCGCCGCGGCCCCACAGCACGCCGTCGACGATCTCGCCGGCGAACGGGTCGCGTGACCAGCCCGACGGCTCGACGGGCACGACGTCGGTGTGCCCGACGAGCGCGAGCGACGGCGCACTCGGATCGGTGCCCTCGATGCGCACGATGAGCGACTGGCGGCCCGGATGCGGCTCGACGACGACGCCCTCGAGCCCGGAGCCTTCGAAGAAGCGCTGGAGCGTCTGCACCTGCCGGTCCTCGTGACCCGAGTCGGGCGTGCCGTCGTTGACGGCGGCGTTGCGGATCAGCTCCTGCAGCAGATCGGTCGTCTGCTGCGCCAGTGTTGCCTGCGCGCTCATGCGGCAGCCTCGCCCGCGAGCGCCGGCGCCGACAGCGTCGCGCCCGGGATCGCCTCGATGAGCCGGCGCGTGTACTCCTCGCGCGGCGCGCCGAGCACCTGCGCGGTCGAGCCCTGCTCGACGATGCGGCCGTGCTGCATCACCGCGACGCGGTCCGAGATCTCGCGGACCACGGCGAGGTCGTGGCTGATGAACAGGTACGACACCCCGACATCGCGCTGCACCGCGGCGAGGAGGTCGAGGATCTGCGCCTGCACCGACACGTCGAGCGCCGACACCGCCTCGTCGAGCACGACGAGATCGGGACGCAGCGCGAGCGCGCGTGCGATGGCCACGCGCTGCCGCTGGCCGCCCGAGAGCTCGGCCGGCCGCCGCGACGCGGTGCTCGCCGGCAGCGCCACCTGGTCGATCAGCTCGCGCACGCGGCGCGCCCGCTCGGCCTTGTCGACGCCGAACGCCCGCAGCGGCTCGTCGATCACCTCGGCGATCGTGAAGCGCGGGTCGAGAGACGCGAACGGGCTCTGATAGACGAGCTGGAACCGCCGGCGCAGCGCGCGCAGCTCTTCACGACTCGCGGCGACGAGATCGTCTCCGTCGAAACGGATGCTGCCCGCCGACGGCTTCTCGAGCCGCAGCGCCAGTCGCGCCGTCGTGCTCTTGCCCGACCCCGACTCGCCCACGATCGCGAGCGTCTCGCCCCGGTCGATGCGGAACGTGACGTCGTCGACGGCGAGGAGCTTCTCGCGGCCGGGGAGCGGGAACTCCTTGCGCAGGCCCGTGACTTCGAGCAGCGCCGGGGTGGCAGCATCCGGTTCCGTCCGCAGCGGCCGCTCGGACACGCGCGGCGTCCCGCCGCGCAGCCCGGGTGCCGCGGCGATGAGCGCGCGGGTGTACGGGTGCTGCGGGTTCTCGAGCACCTGGCGTGCGGTGCCCGTCTCGACGATCTCGCCGTTCTGCATCACGATGATGCGGTCGGCGCGGTCGGCGGCGACGCCGAGGTCGTGCGTGATGAGCAGCACGGCGGTGCCGAGCGTCGACGCCAGCGTGTCGATGTGGTCGAGGATCTGCTTCTGCACAGTGACGTCGAGCGCGCTCGTGGGCTCATCGGCGATCACGAGCTTCGGCTCGGCGGCCAGCGCCGTCGCGATGAGGGCGCGCTGCTTCATGCCGCCCGAGAACTGGTGCGGGAACTGCCTGGCGCGTGCCTCGGGCTCGCCGATGCCGGCCAGACGCAGCAGCTCGACGGCCTGCGCGTCGGCGCCGCGGCGCGTGGCGAGGCCGTGGATCACGAGCGGCTCGCCGACCTGGCGACCCACGCGCTTGACGGGGTTCAGGCTCGTCGTCGGGTCCTGCGGGATGAGCCCGATCGCGCGACCGCGCACCTCGCGCCACGCGCGACGCGAGAGCCCGGTGAGATCGGTGCCGTCGAAGACGATCGAGCCGGCGTCCACCGACGCGTTCGAGGCGAGCAGGCGGATCACCGCGTGCGCGGTCGTGCTCTTGCCCGAGCCCGACTCGCCGACGATCGCGACGACCTCGCCGCGGTCGACGGTGAAGCTCACGTCGCGCACGGCAGGCCGCGATTCGCCGCCCAGCGTGTACGAGACCGACAGGTTCGAGACCTCCAGCAGCGCGGTCATCGGATTCCCCCGTTGCGCTCGAGGGCGCGCGAGACGCGGTTGGCTGACAGCACGACGGCGACGATCACGAGGCCGGGGAAGGTCGTGAGCCACCACGCGACGGCGAGATAGTCGCGCCCGCCGGCGACGAGCGAGCCCCACTCGGGTGTGGGCGGCGGTGCGCCGAAGCCGAGGAACGACAACGACGAGATCGCCAGCACCATGACCCCGAACTCGAGGGCGGCCAGCGCCACGACGGGTCCGGACGCGTTCGGCAGCACGTGCCGGCGCAGCACCGTGTACCAGCGCACGCCCGACACGTGCGCGGCCTCGACGTAGACGGCGGTGGCGATCTGCAGCACCTCGGCGCGCATCACGCGGGAGAACGAGGCGATGCTTGCGAGTCCGACCGCGATCGCCACGTTGAGCGTGCCGAATCCGAGCGCCGTGATGAGCGCGAGCGACAGCAGCAGGCTCGGGATCGCGAGCAGCACGTCCATGAAGCGCATGATCGCGTCGTCCACGATGCCCCGGAGGAAGCCCGCGAGCAGGCCGAACAGCGACCCGACCGCGAGGCCGACGATCACGGCCACCGAGGTCGCGGCGAGCGAGGTCGCAGAACCGTAGACGACGCGGGCGTAGAGGTCGCGGCCGAGGTTGTCGGTGCCGAAGAGGTGCTCCGGGCTCGGCGGCAGCAAGCGGTCCTGGGGGACGCCGACGATCGGGTCCCACGCGGTGAACCACGACGGCACCAGCGCCCACAGCGTCACGAGGGCGAGCACGAGGATCGACGCGACCAGGGTCGGCTGCTTCAGCACGGCGATCACCGGGCGAAGCGCGAAGCGGCGGGACGCAGCATCCGCTCGCACTTCTCCGAGGGCGGCCGCGCGGGGGCTGCCCGACGGATCGGCGTCGGGGTCGACGATCGATTCGAGGACGGGATCGTGCGGCTCGAGGGTGCGCGCGGGCGGGGAGAGCACGTTCGGGGCGATCATGGCGGCTCCTGTCAGGCGGCGACGAACGCCGTGCGGGCGAGCGTGATGCGGCGGTCGATGAGGGGGTAGACGAGGTCGACGACGAGGTTCGCGACCACGAAGACGAGGGCGGCGAAGACGACGACGGTCTGCACGACGGGCACGTCGCGGTTGTTGACGGCGGTGACGACGAGGCGCCCGATTCCGAGGCGCGAGAACACGGTCTCGGTCACGACGGCGCCCGAGAGCAGACCGCCGATGAGCACGCCGACCATCGTGAGCGAGGGGATCGCGGCGTTGCGGAACGCGTGGCCGAGCTGCACCCGGCGCTCGCTCGCGCCCTTCGCGCGCACGATCTCGACGTACGGCTGGGCGAGGGTCGATCGCAGGCTCCGCGACAGCAGCTGCGCGATGAAGGCGCCCGAGGGGATCGCGATCGTGATCGCCGGCAGCACGAGGCTCTCGAAGCCCTCGTTGCCCATCGAGGGGAAGAGGCGGATGCGGAACGAGAAGGCCTGCAGCAGCAGGAGGCCGATCCAGAACACCGGGATCGAGACGCCCAGCGGCGGCAGCGACGACAGCACGTTGCGCAGCCACTGCGCGCGGGCGAGCGACGCCGACAGCGCGAGGACGACGCCGAACACCACCGACAGCACGAACGCGAAAGCGGTCAGCGCGAGCGTCGGGGGGAGCGATTCGAGGAGCAGATCGGATGCCGGGCGGCCGGTCTGCGTCGAGACCCCGAAGTCTCCGGTCAGCGCCTTGCCCAGGGCGACGAGGTACTGCTCGTACAGCGGGCGGTCGAGCCCGAGCTCGCTGCGCAGCTGCGCCACGAGCTCGGGATCGATGGCCTCCTGGTCGCCGCCGCCCGCGAAGAGCGTCGCGGCGTCCCCCGGGAGGAGATACAGGATGAGGAACGAGATCGTGTACGCGGCCCACAGGACGATCACGCCCTGCCCGATCCTCCGGGCGATGTATCGACCCCACATGATCTCGTTCCTCATCCCTTTCGTTGTGCGATGCGCCCGGTGCGGGCTTACTCGGCGATCCAGGCGTCGTAGAAGTCCAGGCGGCTGGAGGCCTCGAAGCCGAGCCCCTGCACCTTCGACGCGGCGGTGATCGTGGTCGACAGCTGGTAGATCGGGATCGAGTAGCCGCCCGTGATGAGCAGCTCCGCGGCCTCGTCGACGACCTTCTGACGCTCGGCCGGGTCGATGATCGCGGCCTGCTCGTCGAGCAGCTCGTCGATCTCGGCGGGCTCGGTGCGCTTGGTGGCGTTGTTGGTGCCGCTGACCGAGAACACCGTGCGCAGCACGTCGGGGTCGGCGCGCGTCAGGTTGCCGTAGGAGAAGTCGTACGTGCCGTCGGCGTTCGCGGCCTGCACGTCGGCGATGCTCGCGAAGGTCAGCTGCAGGTCGATGCCGATCTGGCGCAGCTGCTGCTGCACGAGCTCGAGCACCTCCTTGGGCGACTGCCAGTAGGTGACGTGGAAGCTGAGCTTCTCGCCGTCCTTCTCCCGGATGCCGTCATCGCCCTCGGTCCAGCCCGACTCCTCGAGCAGCTCGGCGGCGGCCTTCGGGTCGTACTCGAGCACGTCGCTCAGGTCGGTGAAGTACGGCGTCGACGAGGCGAGCGGCGACACGGCGGGCACGTCGTCGGGGCCGAGGAGGGTCGACGTGATCTGCTCGCGGTCGATGCCCTTCTGGATCGCGAGACGCACGTTCTCGTCGGCGAGCTTCTCGGTCGACTGGTTCGCGTACAGGTTGTAGACCGAGCCGGGGTTGGCGCGGTTGAGGCTCCAGAAGTCCTCGCCCTCGAACAGCACGGCGTCGGCCGTCGCGATGCCCGTGGTCGCGTCGATCTGACCCGACTGCAGGCTGCCGGTGCGGTTGCCCGACTCGGGGACGACCTTGTAGGTGATCGTGTCGAGGTACGCCTCGCCGGTGTGGGCGGCCGTCGACGGGCCCCACTCGTAGCCCTCGCGGCGCTCGAGCACGGCGCCCTCGTTTGGCGTGTAGCTCTGCACCGAGAACGGACCCGAGCCGATGTAGTCGCCCAGGCAGCGGTCGGCCTGGCTCACCGCGGCGGTCGCGGGCGACAGGAGGCCGAGCGAGAACGTCGAGGTCGCCTGCAGGAACTGCGCGCTCGGCTCCGAGAAGTTGACGATGACCGTCTGCTCGTCCGGCACCTCGATGCTCTCGAGGTCGGCGAGGTACGACGAGCCGAGGCTCGCCTTCGCGCCCAGCGCCTGGATCGCCTCGAAATTGGTCTTGACGGATGCCGCGTCGATGGGCTCGCCGTCGGCATACGTGGGGCCGTCCTGCAGCGTGAACGTGAAGCTCGTGGCGTCGTCGTTCACCTCGTAGTCGGTGGCCAGCCACGGCAGGATCTCGCCGGTCTCGGGGTCCTGGATCGTCAGCGATGCGACGGTCTGTCGCGCGATCGCGATCGCGTCGTTGTTGCCGACCTGCTGCGGATCGATGCACTGGCTGTCGACCGAGATCGCGAAGGTCAGGTTGCCGCCCGTGACGGGCTCCGCCTCGGCGGATGCGGTGGGTGCGGCGTCGCCGGCGCCGGTCGCGCACGCGGTGAGCGCGAGCGCGACCACGCCGATCGCCGCCAGCGCGGCGGTACGGGGTCGGGTGAACGACATGGGGTCTCCAGAAGCTGTGATGGTGCGAGGCGCGGCGGTGGTGCCGGCTCGTGGTCTCAGCGTCTCGGAGAGGCGGTGCGCGGCTCGATCGGTGATGTCACGCGGCGTGAACGTCGGTCACGATCGTTCACGCCCCGTCATCCGGCGTCATGTTCCGCAGTCACTTCGTGCGGGTCCCGCGCCCTATCCGCGACCCGAAGTGACTGCGGAGCCCGCGGCGTGGAGGCTCCGCAGTCACGTTTGGCGGGTTCGTGGGCCATGCACCCGCAAAAGGCGACTGCGGAACAGAGGAGCAGCGGCGGGAGGGCGGAGCCGAGGATGGGGGGCCCGGATCAGGGGGCGACCGGAACCGCGACGCCGAGATGGGCGGCGATCGCCCCCGCCACGACGTCGGTCTGGCGCAGCGACAGCGAGTTCGCCGCCGGACGCGTGAAGGCGCCGGCCTCGGTCTGCGAGGTGAAGGGGCCGATCGCGAACAGCGCGTCGTGGGGCGCGCCGTCGGGGCGCAGCACCCGGCCGTCGTCGGCGACCCGCACGCGTCCGAGCGAGCCCGAGTACTCGGCATCCGTCACGCGCAGCACGCTGCCGTGGACGGTCGCGAGCTCCCGCAGCGCCGCGTTGGTGCTGAGCTCCGCGTCGGCGGCCGGCAGCCATGCGTCGACGAGCGCGCCGGCGACCGTCTCGCCCGGCACGCGGAGACGGGATGCTGCGAACCCGCGCGGCTCGACGACCACGTCCACGTCGGGTCCGAGGAAGCGCACGACTCCCGCATCGGCGAGGGCGAGCAGCTCCTCCAGCCGGTGCGGGGGCGGACCGCTCGCGAGGTAGCTGAAGAACGTATGCCAGCGGACGGGCAGCGTGTACGCCCGCGAGCGGGCGGTGAAGCGCTCCTTGGGGATCTCCGACAGCGCCATGAACGACAGCAGCGCGGCGATGAACACGCCCTGTGCGGGGCTGCGCTCCTGCGTCGTCCGCAGCTCGAGGTCGTCGATGATGTGCGCCCGCACCCGGTCGTGAGCGTCGTCGGCGTCGGCGAACTCCGCGTCGGCGAACGGCCGGTCGAACGCGGCGACGTCGAACCGGTCGAGCGGATCGGGCACCGCGGCGGCGATCGCGGCGCGCAGGGCCGGGTCGTCCCACGCGTGCGCCTGCAGGAGGGCGCGGAGCTCGTCCCACGTGCCCGTGACCCGCTCCGGATGCCCCGTGAAGAGCTCGCGGTAATGCCCGTGCAGCAGCTCGGCGGCGACCAGCGGCCACACGTCGCGGTCGAAGTCGATCGGGCGCCCCGCGTCGACGAGCGCGGCGACCACGTCCGGCGTCAGCACGTCGCGCTCCGGGGGCGAGCCCTGCAGCGTCGACGTCACCTTCGACCGGTACGGCACCCCGCGCCGCGATCCGAGGTGCAGCCGAGGCTCCTGCCCCGACGGCACGTAGCGCAGGGCGCCGTCGGCGCCGCGGTCGAAGCGTCCGCCTCGGCCCTGAGTGAGGAGCACGACGAGGTCGACAGCGGCGAGGCCCATCCCGCGCACGATCACGTCGGCGCCCGGGGCGAGCGTCGACAGATCGGCGTCCGCGGTGAACGCGGGACCCACGTACGCGAGCCGCTCGCGGACCGCGGCCGCCGCAAGCGCTGCTGACGCCGGGTCGGGCTCGCGTTCGGTGTGGCCGAGGCAGTAGGCGACAGCATCCGTCTCGATCACTCGACCGCTCGCGAGCGAAACGGCGTGCTGTCCCGACGACGACGTCCGCACCGAGGTCACCTCGTCGACATGGAGCCGGATCCTCACGCCCTCGGGCGCGCTCGCCGCGGTGCGGCGGAAGAACCAGTCGAGGTAGTGGCTGTGCAGGCGCCGCGTCGGAAAGCCTTCAGGGGTGAGTGCCCGCGCCTCGGCCTCCGACAGCTCGTCGAGGTCGACGTCCGGGAGTTCGCCCGCGCGCCACAGGTCCAGCCACTCGCTGAGCGAGGGGCCGGAGCGCACCGGCCCCTCGATCGTGCAGCTGTCGTCGGTGAACACGGTGACGTCGCGCGTCATCGAGTTGAGCTTCAGCAGCGGCGACTGGGCGTGCCGCCAGATGCGGCCGGCACCGGGGGGATGCGGGTCGACGAGGTCGATGTCGAGCAGCGTGTGCTCGTCCGCGCGCGCCAGCACGCGTTCGAGGAGCATGATCGCCCGGGGGCCGGCTCCGACGAACAGCAGGCGCGCGCGGCCGGTCATCGGGCGGCGAGCGCCGGTGCGGCGACCGGCGCCGGAAGACCGAGCAGATCGCGCAGTGTCGCGCCCTCCTCGTACGACCGCCGGTACGAGCCGCGCTCCTGCAGCAGCGGTACGACGCGCTCGGCGAACTCGTCGAGGCCGTGCGGCGTGAGGTGCCCGACGACGGTGAAGCCGTCCGTCGCGCGCTCCTGCACATAGCGGTCGATCTCGGCCGCGATGTGCTCGGGCGTGCCCACGAAGGTCGGGGCGGCGGTCAGGCGGATGACGGTCTCACGGATGCTGAGCCCCTCGGTCTCCGACAGCTCGCGCAGCTTCGCGATCCTGGCGCGCACCGCCGCGTGCCGGTTCGCCCAGCCGCGCGCGGTCTCGGACCCGGTGTCGGGGTCGACATCCGGAAGGGGGCCGTCGGGGTCGTAGCCGGACAGGTCGCGGCCCCACACCTGCTCGACGTACGTGAGCGCGACCTCGGGCCGCACCTGCTGCAGCGCGACCTCGCGGGCGCGCTCGCGTGCCTCCGCGTCGGTGTCGCCGATGGAGAACGTCGCCGCCGGGAGGATCTTGAGCGAGTCCTCCTCGCGTCCGTAGGCGGCGAGCCGGCCCTTGACGTCGTCGTAGAACGCGCGCGCGGCAGCGAACTCCTGGTGCAGCGAGAAGATCACCTCGGCGTGCTCGGCGCCGAACGTGCGCCCGTCCGCCGAGTCGCCGGCCTGCACGATGACGGGGCGTCCCTGCGGGGAGCGGGGGACGTCGAACAGGGCGTCGACGTCGAACTGCGGGCCGCTGTGGCGGACCCGCGCGGGGACGCCGTCGTCGAGGAAGGCGCCGGTCGCGGCATCCGCTCGTACATCACCCTCGCTCCACGAGTCCCACAGCTCTTTCGCGAGAGCGGCGAACTCACGGGCGCGCTCGTAGCGGTCGGCGTGGTCGAGGTAGCCGCCGCGGCGGAAGTTCGCACCGTGGAAGGCGTCGGAGCTCGTCACGGCGTTCCAGCCCGCGCGGCCGCCCGAGAGGTGGTCGAGGGTCGCGAGCTCGCGCGCCAGCTCATAGGGCTCGTTGAACGTCGTGTTGAGCGTGCCGACGACGCCGACGTGCTCGGTGATCGCGGCGACCGCAGCCAGGATCGACAGCGTGTTCGGGCGGCCCAGCACGTCGAGTTCGTGGATGCGGCCCTTGTGCTCGCGCAGTCGCAGCCCTTCGGCGAGGAACACGTAGTCGAACAGCCCGCGCTCCGCCGTCGCGGCGAAGTGCTCGAACGACGAGAAGTCGATCTGGCTGCCGGCCGTCGGGTCGGTCCAGACGGTGGTGCTGTTGACGCCGGGGAAGTGCGCGGCGAGATGGATCTGACGGACGGGACGGCTCACAGCGCGAACTCCTCTTCTCGGGCATAGCGGCTCTCGGGGCGTGCGAGATCGAGGCGGGCGCGGAGCGACCCGCCGTCGTCCTCGCGGAGTGTGCCGGTTCCGCGCAGCAGGGGCACGACCTGCTCGGCGATCGCCACGACGTCGGCGGGCTGGCGGGCAGGGCGCAGGCGCACGCCGTCGACACCCCCGGCGGCGAGCTCGCGCACCGCGTCCGCGACGTCGCCGGGCGTGCCGACGACGATGCGGGCGTCGGAGGCGAGCTGCTCGCCGTCCCACTCGTCGAGTCGCGCCAGCGCCTCGTGCGCCGCGGCCGGGGTGTCTTCGATCAGCACGAGCAGGTCGGCGAAGACCCGCACGGGCTCGTCACCGCTGCGCAGGTCTTCGGCGGCAGCATCCAGCTCCGAAAGGATGCCGGGCAGGGCGAACCCGGGTCGCCCGCCCTCGACGTGGGGTGTGATGAACACGACGTCCGCGTGCTCCGCGGCCAGGCGGTACGGCACCGTCTGGTGCGCGAGCACCGTGATCAGCGGGCGACCCTGGGGCGACCGGGGCACGATCGAAGCGCCGGTGATCGAGAAGAACTCGCCCTCGAAGTCGATGTTGTGCACGCGGTCGGCGTCGAGGAAGCGGCCTGCCGCGGCATCCCGGATGATGGCGTCGTCCTGCCACGAGTCCCACAGGCGCGCCAGCACGTCGGCGAACTCGCCGGCTTCGCGGAACGCCGCGAGGATCTCGGGGGAGTCCTCGACGCGCCCCGACGCGGGGATCGCGTCGACGCCAGAGGCGCGCCGGCCGAAGTTGGCGCGCTCAGCGGCCGAGGCGCCCGCGACCAGCCGAACACCGGCGCGGCCGCGGCTGGCGAAATCGAGCGTCTGGATGCCGGTGGCGACGTGGAACGGCTCGGGGTGCGCGGTCGTGACGGTGGGCACCAGGCCGATCCGGCGCGTCAGCGGCGCGACGTACGACGCGATGAGCACGGCGTCGAGGCGTCCGCGGACGCGGTCGCGGCGGAGGGCCTCGGCGGACTCGAAGCGGTCGGGGAGGGCGAGGGCGTCCTCGATGGTGGCGAGGGCGATGCCGGCGTCGTCTGCCGTGCGCAGCAGATCGCGCCAGTAGCGCGCCGATGTCAGCTCGTGCGGGCGGGCGGTGGCCTCGCGCCACGCGGCGGGGTGCCAGCCGGCCCGTTCGAGGGCGACGGCGAGGTGAACCTGGTCGGTCACGAGAATTCTCCTTCTTCGCACGAGGCGATCCGCTGTTCACGATTCCCGCGGGGTCGTGCGTACGTCCAACCCCGATCGTCACGGGAGGACTCGCGGCGCCAGAAGGCGTAACGAAGCATCCGGATAGGATGGGGTGTAACCGTCCGATAACGGGGGAGTAGCCCATGCCAGGCATCGTGATCGTCGGAGTCCAGTGGGGAGACGAGGGCAAGGGCAAGGCCACCGATCTCCTGGGTGAGCGCACCGACTGGGTGGTCAAGTTCAACGGCGGCAACAACGCCGGCCACACGGTCGTGATCGGCGACGAGAAGTACGCGCTGCACCTGCTGCCGTCCGGCATCCTGTCTCCCGGCGTGAACGCCGTGATCGGCAACGGCGTCGTCATCGACCTCGAGGTGCTCTTCTACGAGCTCGAGGCGCTGCACGCGCGCGGTCTCGACACCTCGCGCCTGCGCGTGAGTGCCAACGCGCACATCATCACGCAATACCACCGCACGCTCGACAAGGTCACCGAGCGCTTCCTCGGCAAGCGCCAGATCGGCACCACCGGTCGCGGCATCGGGCCGGCCTACGCCGACAAGATCAACCGCGTCGGCATCCGCGTGCAGGACCTCTTCGACGAGAACATCCTGCGCCAGAAGGTCGAGGGCGCCCTCGACCAGAAGAACCACCTGCTGGTCAAGATCTTCAACCGCCGTGCCATCACCGCCGACGAGATCGTCGACGACCTGCTGTCGTACGCCGAGCGTCTGCGCCCGATGGTGGCCGACACCTCGCTGCTTCTGGGCGACGCCCTCGACGCGGGCGACGTGGTCGTCTTCGAGGGCGGCCAGGCGACGATGCTCGACGTCGACCACGGCACCTACCCGTTCGTCACGTCGTCGTCGGCGACCGCCGGTGGCGCCGCGACCGGCTCCGGCGTCGGACCCAACCGCCTCGACCGCATCGTCGGCATCGTGAAGGCGTACACGACGCGCGTCGGCTCGGGACCGTTCCCGACCGAGCTGTTCGACGAGAACGGCGACTTCCTTCGCTCGCGCGGCTTCGAGTTCGGCACCACGACGGGCCGCCCGCGCCGCGTCGGCTGGTACGACGCGCCCATCACGCGCTACGCGACCCGCATCAACGGCATCACCGACCTCGTGCTGACCAAGCTCGACATCCTCACCGGTCTCGACCAGATCCCGGTCTGCGTCGCGTACGACGTCGAGGGCGAGCGGTTCGACGAGGTCCCCGTGAACCAGTCCGACTTCCACCACGCCAAGCCGATCCTCGAGTACTTCCCCGGCTGGAAGCAGGACATCTCGGGTGCGCGCACCTTCGACGAGCTCCCGCGCGAGGCCCAGGAGTACGTCCTCGCGCTCGAGGCGATGAGCGGCACGCGCATCTCGGTGATCGGCGTGGGCGCTGCCCGCGACGCCGTGATCGTGCGCCACGACCTCGTCGACTGATCCTTTCCGGGTCGTTGAGCGAGCGAAGCGAGTCGAAACGCCCCGAGCCCTACGGAGGGTCATGAAGTTCTGGCTGGGCGGGTACACCGCCGACATGGGGGGCAGCGCGTCCGGATTCGGGATGCTGCTCGCCGGCGCCGCCGACGACGCCTCCGCGGGCGGCGCGCTGGCGTTCGCCGGCGAGGTCGCGACGACCGACTCGCCGTCATGGCTGGCGCCGCATCCCGGCTCGCTGACGGTGGCGCCGGGGGACGTCGTCTACGCCGCGCTCGAAGCGCGGCAGCAGGTGCAGGCGTTCCGCCGCACCGGCGAGGCGACGTTCGCGCCGCTCGGCGCCCCGGTGGCTGCCGGCGCGGCGGTGTGCCACGTGGCGGTGTCGCCCGACGGCCGCTTCCTCATCGCGAGCTGCTGGGGTGACGGACGCGTCGTTCGCATGACCCTGGATGCTGCGGGCCGTCCCTCGTCGCCGGTGATCGCTCCTGCCGCGACCGACCCGTACGGACCCGACGGCGCCGCGGAACAGGCCGGCGACATCGACCTCGCCGCGGCCGCCCGCGCACTGCGCGAGGCCGCCGGCGAGGAGTACGCGCACCTCGTCCCCGACCATGACCGCGAAGAGCCTGCCGCCACGGACGGAGCACAGGACGAAGCATCCGCTTCCCGTCCCTCCCGTGCGCACCAGGCGGCGTTCCTGCCGGGTGGGCTCATCGCGACGACCGATCTCGGCTACGACGTCGTGCGGTTCTGGCGTGACGGCGCGAACGGGCTGCGTCAGGTGCACCAGGTCGCGCTGCCGCAGGGCAGCGGGCCGCGGCACATGGTGTGGCACCCGAGCGGGCATCTCTACGTCGTGACCGAGTTCTCCTGCGAGCTGTTCGTGCTCGCCCCGGCCGTCGACGGCACGTGGAGCCTCGTGGGCGGTACGCCGCTCGGCGCCGGGACCCTCCCGGGCGACAGCGCCGCCGAGCTCGCCGCGTCGCGTGACGGCGAGTTCCTCTACGCCGGCGTGCGCGGCAGCAACACGCTCGCGACCCTCCGTGTGCGGGGCGCCGGCGAGTACGTCGAACCGGTCGCCCTCGTCGACGCCGGCGTCGACTGGCCCCGGCACCACGTGGTGGTGCGCGACATCCTGCTCGTCGCCGGGCAGCTGTCGCACGAGGTCGCGTCGCTCACGCTCGACGTGCGCACGGGGGTTCCGGGCCGCGTGCGACAGCGCACGGACGCCCCGTCGCCGACCTGCCTGCTCCCTGTGCGCTGACTCCCGGCGCAGGTCCCCCGCGACCCGGCGATCCCATCCCCGCGCCGCCGCGCCCCGCCGCGCGCAATCGCGACGAGACCTCACAACAGCACCTGGTGGAGACGCCCCTGAGTGCGTTTGTGCGGTCTCGCACGCGGGAGTCCGCGGCGACCTCTTGTCGAGCCGCCACAGCATGGGTGCGCCGAACGTGACGAGACCGCACAACAGCACCTGGTGGAACCCCCCTGAGGTGCGTTTGTGCGGTCTCGTGCTGCGCAGGCGCCCGTCAGATCTTGGCGTCCTGCTTCGGGATGAAGACCTGCTTGATGATCAGGAGGATCGAAGCCGTCACCGGGATCGCGACGAGCGCGCCGAGGAGGCCGAGCAGCGTGCCGCCGACCATCGCGCCGATCACGACGAGGGCACCGGGCACCGAGATCGCCTTGTTCATCACCTTCGGCGTCAGGACGTACGCCTCGAGCTGCATGTAGACGAGGTAGATGACCGCGAAGATCAGCGCCGGGACCCAGCCCGTGAAGAGCGCGAGCGTCGTCGCCGTGAGCCAGTAGAGCACCGAACCGATCAGCGGGATCAGCGTGATGAGGAACGCGAGCACGCCCATGAGAGCCGGGAACGGCAGCCCCAGGAACAGATGCAGCAGGAACGCGACGACCGAGTTGCAGAACGCCAGCACCACCATGCCCATGAGGTACGCGCCGATCGAGTCGGTGATCTGATCGGTCATCGCCGCGGCCTTCTTGCGGTTGCGGGCCGCGGCGAAGCGGTTGAAGGCGACCTTCATGTTGGGAAGGCCTGCGAGGAAGTACAGGCTCAGCACCAGCACGATGATGAGGCCGGAGATGGTCGTGCCGACGCTCACCGCGAAGTTCACCACGCCGCCGCCGATCGCGGCGATGTTCGCAGGGTTGGTGAGGAACTTCTCGACCTGGTCGGTGATCTGACCCACCTGCGACCCGAACGTGTCGCTGAGCCACCCATAGAAGTCGGACTTCTGGAAGTTCGCGATGGTGGTCGGCAGGTCCGTGAAGAACGCGCTGATCTGCTTGATCAGGGTCGGCACCACGAGCAGCAGGATGCCGGCGAGCACGAGTGCGAACGCCGTGTACACGATCACGATCGCCCACGGCCGCGAGACGTTGTGCCTCCCGAACCATCGCACGACGGGATCGAGGCCGAGCGCGGCGAACAGCGCGAAGACGACGTAGATGATGATCGTCGAGAGGTTCCAGAACGCCAGTCCCAGGGCGACCGCCGCCAGCGCGCCGAGCGTCAGCACGAGCCCCAATCGGAACGGGCTGTTGAGGTTCGCCCAGAACGTCTTGCCCGCGGGCGCCTCGCCGGTGAACACCGGGGTGTCTTCGGGTGCGGTGTCTACGGCGCCGTCGACGGACGCGGAGGTGGTGGTCTGGCTGTCCGTGCCGGCCGCAGCGTCGACGGACAGCGGTTCAGCGGCCTCGGCTGCGGTGGCACCGAGGGTGGGCGAGGCATCGGTCATGGGACACACTCTAGGGCTGGGGAGTGCGCGGGCGGAGGTACGCGCGGCAAACTCCGCCCGGATCGCCTGGCCCGCGTCATCCCGGAGGAACGTGCCGGTCGCTCGGGTATCGTCGAGGGGCGAGAAGGAGCGCCATGACCGAAGACCCCACGACGACGCTTGCACGGCTGCGCAGCAGCATCGACAACATCGACGCCGCCCTGGTGTATCTGCTCGCCGAGCGCTTCAAGGCGACGAAGCAGGTCGGCCATCTGAAGGCCGAGCACGGCATGCCCGCCTCCGACCCCGCCCGCGAGGAGCAGCAGACCGCGCGCCTGCGCAGTCTCGCCGAGCAGGCCGACCTCGACCCGGCCTTCGCCGAGAAGTGGTTCAACTTCGTGGTCGCCGAGGTCATCCGCCACCACACCGAGGCTGCCGACTCCCGCTGAACTTCCGTTTCACGTGGAACCAAAGATGCTGCCACCCGGCGATCACGCCGGGTGGCAGCATCCGTTCCGACTCACAACCTCGCTCAACGAGCGGGAGGTGATCAGGGAACCGTGCGCCGGAGGGTGAGGTAGGAGATCCCGCCGAGCACGAGCGTCAGGAGGAGTCCCCACGCGGCGAGGCCGACGGCGCCCAGTCCGACCAGCGACGAGATGACCTCGCCCCACACCTCGAAGCGGGTGATCGCCCAGATCGCCACGAGCAGGAGTACGCCGACGCCGACCCAGATGAGCGTCAGCACGAGCGCACCCGAGCGCTTGTAGACGGTCGCCGACCAGAACCCCAGCATGAAGATGAGCATCGCCATCACGAAGTAGAAGAAGGCAGCTCCGAGCGCGCCGTCCTCGACGACCCAGTCGAGGGCGAAGAAGTACCCGTTGATGCCCCAGCCGTTCGTCGCCTGCTCGATCAGCCCGCCGATCGCGAACACCGCCGCCAGCAGCGCGGCGCACATCGCCGCGGCGAGCATCGTGCCGAAGAAGAACTCCCGGCGCGTGACGCTCATCGCCTGCGAGAACGGGAAGGTCAGCGTCAGCGACGAGATCCCCACGAACAGCAGGATCCACAGCGGCGCCTGCGAGCCGCCGCCGTAGAACGGGCCCTCCAGGCCCGACGAGTTCAGGATCGCGTAGATCGCGATCGACATCGCGAACGAGGCGCCGAGCACGATCAGCGGCACCCAGACGAACGTCTGCTTGTTGATCAGCTGCATGCGCACGACGTTGACGGTGCGGTTCATCGCAGTGCTCCTTCCTCGGATGCCGCGGACCCGGCCGCGTTCTGCGTGGTGCGTACGATCAGCTGCTGCAGCGAGACCGGCGCGACGTCGAGGCCGGCGGCCGCGAGTCGCTCGCGGTCGGCGAGCGACAGCGCGCCGAGGACGGTGACGGATGCCACGTTCCCCAGGCTCTCGCGGTGGATCACCTGTCGGCCGGCGACGAACGCGTCGACGGCGCTCGCGTCGCCCACGATGTTCGCGGCGCGGTCGCGCACGGCATCCGTCGCCTCGTCCATCACGATGCGCCCGTGGTCGATGACGAGCACACGCTCGATGAGGTTCGACACCTCGTCGATGAGGTGGCTCGAGAGGATCACCGTGCGCGGGTGCTCGGTGTAGTCCTCCAGCAGCCGGTCGTAGAAGATCTGCCGTGCGACGGCGTCGAGGCCGAGGTACGGCTCATCGAAGAACGTGATCTCGGCGCGCGAGGCGATGCCGATGATCACGCCGACCGCCGACAGCTGCCCGCGGGACATCTTCTTGATGCGCGTCTTCTGGGGCAGCTGGAAGTCGTCGATGAGCTGCGCGGCGAGCTCGTCGTCCCAGGCGGGGAAGAAGAGCTTCGCCGCGCCGAACGCGTGCTTCGGCAGCGCGTCGTCGGGATACTTCTGGCTCTCGCGCACGAAGCACATGCGCGAGAGCACCTTCGCGTTCTCGTACGGCTGCATGCCGAACACCCGCACGTCGCCCGACGTCGCGAAGTTCTGCGCCGTGAGGATCGACATGACCGTCGTCTTGCCGGCGCCGTTGCGGCCGAGCAGGCCGTAGATGGTGTCCTTCTCGATGGTGAAGCTCACGTCGTCCACCGCGACGACGTCGCGGTAGCGCTTGGTGAGATTCTTCACCTCGATGACGTTGTTCCCGGTCGTCATCGTGCGTTCCCTTCCGTGGTGGTCGCGACGTGCGCCCCGGCGCGGTCGCGGATGAGCTGTTCCAGATCATCGGGCCCGAGCCCGAGCTTGCGGGCCTCGGCGAGCAGAGGCTCGACGAAGCGGTCGGCGAATGCGGTGCGGCGTTCGTTCATCAGGAGTTCGCGCGCACCGGGCGCCACGAACATGCCGATGCCGCGCCGCTTGTACAGCACGCCCTTGTCGGTCAGCATCGCGACTCCCTTCGCGGCGGTGGCGGGGTTGATCCGGTAGAAGGCGGCGAGCTCGTTCGTCGACGGCGCCTGCGCCTCTTCGGCGAGGCTGCCGTCGATGATGGAGTCCTCCACGCTCTCGGCGATCTGGAGGAACAGCGCCCGGCCTTCATCGATCACATCAACTCCGCTTGGTCGGTTAGTTACTTGACTAAGTAACCATGGAAGTCGGACGCCGTCAAGCCCCGTTCCTCCGACGGCCCGGGTTGCCGCTCGCCGTGCTATCACGCGTGCGCGAGGTACCGAAACGGCCGATCGGTGTCGAATTTGCGAGCCCTGGGGCCGCATGAAACGGTGGTTGAGGCCTTCACGGGCCCCTCCCGACCAGTCCGCGGTCTCCGGTGACGCCTGAGCGTCAGACCGGTGAGCGTATGGTCGGCGGCCGCGGCGCGGATCCGACATCCGCCGCAGGAACGGCCGCCACCCGGGCGCGACCGATGCAGCTCCTGCACCGGAGCTGCCGAGGTGCACAGTGACAGTTCCGCCTGCCATCGAGGCGAGGAACCTCTTCAAGGTCTTCGGACGCAATCCCAAGGACGCCGTCAAGCGGCTCCGTGCCGGCGCGACGCGCGCCGACGTCGCCGATGCCGGCTCCGCCGCCGTGATCGACGCGAGCTTCGTCGTGCAGCCCGGCGAGATCTTCGTGATCATGGGTCTCTCGGGCTCGGGCAAGTCGACGGTGCTGCGCATGCTCAACGGGCTGCTGCCGCCGACAGCAGGCGACGTGTTCGTGCAGGGGCAGAGCGTCACCAAGGCGTCTGCCAAAGCGCTGCGCGGCATCCGTCAGCGCTCCATCTCGATGGTGTTCCAGCACTTCGCGCTGCTGCCGCACCTCACCGTGCTCGACAACGCCGCGTACGCCCTCGAGATCCAGGGCGTCGGACGCGACGAGCGCCGTGCGCGGGCGCGCGAGATCCTCGACAAGGTCGGCCTCGGCGATCGTGCCGACGCGATGCCCGAGGAGCTCTCGGGCGGCATGCGTCAGCGCGTGGGCCTCGCCCGGGCGCTCACGTCGGGCACCGACATCCTGCTCATGGACGAGGCGTTCTCCGCGCTCGACCCCCTCATCCGGCGCGAGATGCAGGAGCAGCTCATCGAGCTGCAGCGCGAGCTCGGTCGCACCATCGTCTTCATCACGCACGACCTCAACGAGGCGATGTTCCTCGGCGACCGCATCGCGGTGATGCGCGACGGCCGCATCGTGCAGAACGGCACGCCCGAGGAGATTCTCACCGACCCGGCGAACGACTACGTCGCCCAGTTCGTGCAGGACGTCGACCGCGCTCGCGTGCTGACCGCCGGCTCGGTCATGGCTCCCCCGGTCGCCACGACGCCGGTGAGCGCCGGCGTCCGCGGCGCGCTGCGGGTCATGCGAGACCTGCAGGTCGGCTCGGTGTCGGTCATCGAGAACCGTCGGTATCTCGGGTCGGTCACCGACCGCGCCGTCATCCGCGCCGTCAAGGACGGCCGCACAGACCTGCGCTCGCTCGTGCGCAACGGCCGGCCGGCCGTGCACGTCGACGATCCGCTCACCGACGTCGTCGAGCGCGCGGTCGAGAGCCCCGTGCCGGTCGCCGTCATCGACGACGCCGGACGCCTCGTGGGCACGATCCCGCGCGTGACCCTGCTCGCAGCCCTCGGCGACGTGCCGCCCGTGACCCGCGAGAACCCCATCATCGATGTGCCCGCCACCGTCCCGGCGAGCGTCATGACCGAGACCCTCGAAGTCGTCGACCAGACCGGCGCCGTGCCGGCCGGCCGTGCGGCCGCGCCGACGGAGGTCGGCGCCCACGAACACGCCGCCGCGGAAGGAGCCCTGCGATGAACGACCTGATCCGCCTCCCGCTGGGCGACGTCGTCGAGACCGGCGTCCGCTGGGTGATCGACGCGCTCGGCGGCTTCTTCGACGTCGTCGCCGTGATCTTCCGCGGCCTCTACGACTGGCTCGACGCCTCGCTCTCGACGCCGCCGTTCTGGGTCGTGATCCTCGTGATCGCCGCGTTCGCCTACTGGTCGAAGGGCCTCGTGCTCGCCGTCGGCAGTGCCCTCGGCCTCCTCGTGATCGTCGCGGTCGGCCAGTGGTCCAACGCGATGGACTCCCTCGCGCTCGTGATCCTCGCCGCCGTGGTGGCGGTCGCGATCGCGGTGCCGCTGGGCATCTGGGCCGCGCGCAGCGACCGCGTCTCGAAGACGCTGCGGCCGGTGCTCGACTTCCTGCAGACGATGCCCGCCTTCGTCTACCTCATCCCCGCGATGCTCATCTTCGGCGTGGGTCCCGTGCCCGGCATGGTCGCGACCATCGCGTTCGCGCTCGCGCCCGGCGTGCGCCTCACCGAGCTCGGCATCCGCGGCGTCGACCCCGAGATCGTCGAGGCCGGCCACGCCTTCGGTGCCTCACCCGGACGCATCCTGCGTCAGATCCAGCTGCCCCTCGCCCTGCCGAGCATCATGGCGGGCGTCAACCAGGTCATCATGCTCAGCCTGTCGATGGTCGTCATCGCGGGCATGGTCGGCGCGGGCGGCCTGGGCGGCCAGGTCGTGCAGAGCCTCAGCCGCATCGACATAGGCCTCGGCGTCGAAGCAGGCCTCTCGGTCGTCATCCTCGCGATGATCCTCGACCGCGTCACGTCGGGCTTCTCGCAGCCGCGTACCCGCACGCCGCGCGCCGCCGGCGACACGAAGGCGCACACGGATGCTGCCACCCCGGCATCCGCGACCCCGAAGCCCGAGCAGACCGAGGCTGCGGCATCCATTTCCGAGGACACGAGGGCAGAGCGACCCGAGCCCGTCCGGGTCTGACCCGACAGGAGAGGAATCGACATGACCAAGCGACGCATCATCGCCGCCGGACTCGCCCTGGCGGGGACCGCCGCTCTGCTCGTCAACGGCGCGCTCGTGCAGACGGGCGTCGGCGGCTCCGACAAGGGGCACCTGACGATCGCCGTGTTCAACGGCTGGGACGAGGGCATCGCCGCGTCCGAGCTGTGGAAGGCGGTGCTCCAGGAGAAGGGCTACACCGTCGACCTCGAGTACGCCGACCCGGCCGCCGCGTACACCGGCATCGCGAAGGGCGACTACGACCTCACGCTCGACACGTGGCTGCCGCTCACGCACGCCGACTACATGGAGACGTACGGCGACCAGCTCGTCGACCTCGGCGCCTGGAACGACGAAGCCAAGCTCACGATCGCCGTGAACGAGGACGCCCCCATCGACTCGCTCACCGAGCTCGCCGCGAACGCCGACGTGTTCGGCAACCGTCTGGTCGGCATCGAGGCGGGGTCAGGGCTCGTGACCGTCACGCAGAACGATGTGATCCCCGGCTACGGCCTGGAGGGCATGGAGTTCGTGACGTCGTCCACGCCCGCGATGCTCACCGAGCTGCAGGCGGCGACGGACGCCGGACGCGACGTCGCCGTCACCCTCTGGCGACCGCACTGGGCGTACAACGCGTTCCCGCTCAAGGACCTCGAAGACCCCGACGGCCTGCTCGGCGATGCGGAGGGCATCCACACCGTGGCGTCGACCTCGTTCGCCGACGAGTTCCCCGAGATCTCGGACTGGCTCGAGGCCTTCCGCATGGACAACGAGCTGCTGTACTCGCTCGAGGACGCCATGTTCGGCGCCTACGACGGCGACGACTACGGCCCCGTCGTGGCGAAGTGGGTCGCCGACAACCAGGAGTACGTCGACAGCCTGACCGCCTCCGGTCGTTGAGCGAGCGAGGAACGAGCGAAGTCCATCGTCTTCGACGGCGCCCGCAATAGGGTGTGGGCATGACGGTGGCCTTCGTTCTCGGTGGCGGTGGCGTGCGCGGTGCCGTCGAGATCGGGATGCTGCGGGCCCTGCTCGAGTCCGGCATCCACCCGGATGTCGTGGTCGGCACCTCGATCGGCGCCATCAACGGGGCCCTGGTCGCCAGCGACCCGACGCCGGCCGTGATCGAGCGCCTGCTCGACGCCTGGACCTCGCCCGAGGCGAACGCCGTCTACGGCGACTCGCTGTTCGCCCAGTTCACGCGCCTCGTGAAGACCAAGACGCACCTGAACTCGCCCGCGCCGCTGCGGCACCTGCTCGAGCGGTCCCTCGGAGCCGACACGACCTTCGAGGACCTCGCGGTCCGGCTGCGCGTGGTCGCTGCGAGCATCGAGCGTGCGGCCGAGCAGGTGTTCGAGTCGGGGCCGCTCGTCGAGGCGATCCTCGCATCGGCCTCGGTGCCGGGACTCCTGCCGCCGACCCGCATCGGCGACGAGCACTTCATCGACGGCGGCATCGTCAACTCGATCCCCATCGGGCAGGCGGTCGAGGTCGGCGCGACGACGGTCTACGTGCTGCAGGTCGGGCGCATCGAGACGCCGCTGGTCGCCCCGCAGTCGGCAGTCGACACCGCGCGCGTGGCCTTCGAGATCGCCCGCCGCCACCGCTACGCCCGTGACGTCGCCACGCTTCCCGAGGGGGTCGCCCTCCACGTGCTCCCGAGCGGCGGCGGGCTCGACGGCGACGACTCGCTCATGTCGTATCGCCGCATGGACACCGTCCGCCGCCGCATCGACGCCGCCTACGACGCCAGCTGCGCGTTCCTCGCCGAGCGCGGGCTGGGCGCCGAGAGCGGGGATTCGTGATGCGGATGCTGCCCACCTGGGTGCGCCGCATCCTTCTCGCCCCGCTCGTGATCGTGGCGGCGCTCGTGATGCTGGTGCTCACTCCGCTGTGGCTGCTGGTCGCCCTCGCGCTGACCTCGCTCGTGCCCGGACGGTTCCGGCTGCCGCGCGTGCTGTGGCTCGTGACCGTGTACCTGCTGTGGGACGCGATGCTCGTGATCGCGCTCTTCGCCCTCTGGATCGCTTCGGGCTTCGGCTACGCGCTGCGCCGGCCCGGTTTCGTCACCGCGCACTACCGCCTGGGCGCCTGGGCCCTGCGGCTCCTGTTCTGGATCTTCGGCGGCGTGCTGCGGCTCACCATCACGACGACCGGCTCGGACGACGCGGAATCCGCCACCGGCCGCGCCGCGTTCGAGGCGCTGTTCGCCCCCGGCACCCCGCTCGTGGTGGCGAGCCGGCACGGAGGCCCGGGCGACTCGTTCATCCTCATCCACACGCTGCTCAACGAGGTCGCGCGCCGGCCCCGCATCGTGCTCAAGTACACGCTGCAGTGGGACCCGGCGATCGACATCCTGCTGCACCGGATCCCGGCGCGCTTCATCGTGCCGTCGGGGTTCGGGCACGGGCGCAAGGGCGGCGGCGCGGCGGTGGAGGCAGCGCTTCGCGACCTCGCGACCGACCTCGGCCCCGAGGACGCGTTCGTGATCTTCCCGGAAGGCGGTCAGGTCAGTCCGACGAGGCGGCGCTCGCGCATCAAGCGGCTGCGCGACGCGGGCCGGGAGGCGATGGCCGAACGCGCCGAGGCGATGACCCACGTGATGGCGCCGCAGCCGGGCGGCATGCATGCCGCGCTGGATGCCTCACCCGACGCCGACGTCGTGTTCATCGCCCACACCGGACTCGAGCGACTCCACACCCTGCGCGACATCTGGCGCGAGCTGCCGATGGACAAGGGCATCACGATGCGCGCGTGGCGCGTGCCGCGATCGGAGATCCCCGACGACCTCGACGCCCGCGCCGCGTGGCTCTTCGACTGGTTCGCCCGCATCGACGGCTGGATCGACGCCCACCCCGAGCTCGCCGCCTGAAGCCGCAGCGGCGTCTCCGCCCTTCCAGCTCGCTCGTTCCACGCGTGGCACGTGACGGGCGGGTGCCGTCGCTCGTTTGCTCGCGCCCTCATCGATGGGCGGCACTACTCCTGAGGATAAGGACGCGGGAGACGTCCTTATCCTCAGGAGTCATCGGCCGCGGCCGTGGCATGCAGGCCTGCTCTCATCGGGGTGCCTCCTGTCGACCGAGCGAGGAAGGAGCTGCTCAGGATCTTCGGGTGCGCGGGATCAGCGGTGGGGCTTGGGATGTGTCACGCGGCCGGGCGCATCGCCGTTCCCGCGCGAGGGCACTGGCCACGTCGCACCGGGAGGCGGCGTCGTGCTCGGGCGCTTCGGTGCGGGCAGGGGGTCGGCGATGAGCTCGGGCGCCGCCGGGGCTTCCGCGCGCGGCGGGGCCGCAGCTGGGCCCACGCGCCCGGAGGCTCCGGGCGACGCGTCAGCGGCGTCTGGAGTGGGCGTGGGGACCGTCACCGTCGTCGATGAGGTGACAGGCCCGAGTTCGAGCATGACCTTCTTCTCGAGCACCTCGATGGCCTCGTCCGAGATCGACAGGAGCCCGTCGAGCTCCTCGCGCACGCGGCGGTAGGCGAGCTGGCGCTCGGCGGGCGTCGCGGCCTCGTCGATCGCGACGGTGAGCAGCTTCTTCGCGGTGTCGAGGCGCTTGCGCTCGTCGTCGGTGAAGGTCGAGTCGCGCAGGCGCCGTGCGTCGCGCTCGGCGACGTCGAAGGCCACCTCGAAGTCGGCGACCGCGTTGCGGTACTCGGCGAGCTGCTCCTTCGGGAGGCGCGCTTTCGCCGACGCGGGACGCAGCCCGTCGGCGATGCGCTTCGCCCGCAGGAACGCGGCGGTGAGCGGTTGGCGTCCGTCGCTCATGGCGGGGAACGCGATGATCTTCGCGACGTCGAGCTCGTACTCGAGCCAGCGCGCCGTGACGGCGTCGTGCGTCGCGAACAGCCGCTCGAGCTGGGTCACCTGCGTCTCGCGGGACGCCGACGCCCCCTGCGAAGAAGCCGCGGTCGCCGTCGGCGCGGTGATCGGAGGGAGGGATGCCGCCGGCACCGCCTTGCCGCGCGCCGCCGCCTGGGCGGCCTTGAGCTCGGCCTTCGCGTGCATCACCTCGAGGCGGCGCTTGTGGCGCATGCGCGCGCCGCGCTCCCAGGCATTGCCGACCATGCCGAGGACACCCATGAGTGGGAAGACGAGCCACCAGAAGTTGCCCGCGAACTCCCAGAACGCTTGCACACTGTCATGCTAACGGCCGGTCGCCGCCGCGTGGTCGGCTCAGGGCACCCTGCCAGCGGGCGGTTCGCTCTGGCGAGGCGGGGGGATCCGCGCGATGAGCGCGGGAAGACGATCGGCGATCTCCGACAGCACCGCTGCGGCGGCGGTGAGTCCGGCGGCGGCCGTCGTTCCGGCCGACGACGGACGCGGTGCGCCGGGAACGCCCGACTGACGCTCCGCCTCCGCGAAGGTCGCCTCGAGGTGGCGCACGGCGACCCGGTACTCGAGGAACTGCTGCGGCGTCACGCGGTCGCGCAGGGTCGGGCGCTTCGCGAGGGCTTCACGTTGAGCGCGCAGGAAGACGACGGTCGCGGGATGCCGCGGGTCGGTCATCTGCGGATACGCCAGCGCCTTGTCCACGTCCGTCTCGTAGGCCAGCCATCGCGTGTTGACGCTGTCGTGTGCGGCGTAGAGGCGGTCGATCGGAAGCGGGTCGCGGGTGGATGCGGCGCGGTACTGGGCGTAGCCGGCCTTCACCCGCGTGCGGCTCGCGCGCAGGGCGAGGGAGGCGGTCTTCTCGTCCTGCCGCGCGGCCTGCAGCTCGCGCCGCGCCTCGGCGGCATGCGCGGCCGGGACCGAGGAGCGGGACTTGGCGGTCAGCAGATCGGCCTGCGCCGTGCGCAGGCGCGCCTTCGCGGCGACGAGGTCGCGGTAGGCCTGGGACTCCTCCGCGCGGGCGGCATCGAGCTCCAGGCGTCGTGCCCGGCGGCTGCGCGTCGTCATGCCGGTATAGGCAGCCGCCCCGGCGCCCACGGCCGCCGGACCGATCCACCACCAGCTCGAGACGATGAGGAGGATGGGCTCCACCCTGCCATGATAAACGCGATATAGCGCGGTTGTCGCCGGGAGTCTGCTGACACCTCGGCCACCCGCCGCGACCTCAGCCGAAGAGGAGGGCGAAGACGGTGGCGCCGCCGCCGACGAGGATGAGGGCGACGATCGTCACCCACGCGATGATCTTGACGCGCCGCTGCCGGGTGTCGTTGAAACCGCTGTACTCGTCGTCTTCCGCCGCCATGCGACCCATCCTATGTTCGTGTCGACCGCGGATCAGGCGGTGTGCTCGGTGATGATCGGGCCGAAGGCGTCGGGCAGCGTCGAGGTCGAGAGGCTCCGCAGCTCGGCGAGCGGGACGGTGAACAGACCCTGCACCTCGAGCGCGGGCTCATCGCCGTCCGCGGCTGCGTCGGTCACGCCGATGCGCAGCACCGGGTAGCCCCGGCCCTCGCACAGTCCGCGGAACTTCACGTCGTCTTCACGAGGCACCGAGACGATGACGCGGCCCGTCGATTCCGAGAACAGGGCGGTGGCGGCATCCACCCCGTCGCGCTCCTGGATCTCGTTCAGCCACACGCGCGCGCCGACGCCGAAGCGCATGGCGGCCTCGGCGAGGGCCTGTGCCAGGCCGCCCGACGAGAGGTCGTGCGCCGACGAGATGAGCGACTGCTGGCCGCCGGCGTGGAGCAGCTCGGCGAGCTTCTTCTCCTGCGCGAGGTCGACCGCCGGCGGGCGTCCGCCGAGGTGGTCGTGGATCGTGCCGGCCCACTGCGAGCCCGACAGCTCGGTCGAGGTCACGCCGAGCAGGTAGATGTTCTCGCCGGCGTCCTGCCAGCCCGACGGGATGCGCCGGGCGACGTCGTCGATGATCCCGAGCACGCCGACGACGGGTGTCGGGAAGATCGGCTGGTCGCCGGTCTGGTTGTAGAACGACACGTTGCCGCCGGTGACGGGGACGCCGAGTTCGAGGCATCCGTCCGACAGTCCGTCCACGGCCTGCGAGAACTGCCACATGACCTCGGGGTTCTCGGGCGAGCCGAAGTTGAGGCAGTCGGTGACGGCGGTCGGCTCTGCGCCCGAGACGGCGACGTTGCGGTACGCCTCGGCGAGGGCGAGCTTGGCCCCCTGGTACGGGTCGAGCTGGCAGTACCGGCCGTTGCAGTCGGTGGCGATCGCGAAGCCGAGACCCGAGTGCTCGTCGACGCGGATCATGCCCGCATCGTCGGGGAACGACAGCGCCGTGTTGCCCATCACGTAGTAGTCGTACTGGTTCGTGATCCACGACGTGTCGGCGAGGTTCGGGCTCGCGACGAGCTTCGTGAACTGCTCGCGCAGCGTCTCTCCGTCGGTCGGACGCGGGAGAGCGGATGCCGAGTCCTCACGCAGCGCATCGATCCACGTGGGGTAGGCCACGGGGCGCTCGTAGACGGGCCCGTCGACCGCGACGGTCGAGGGGTCGACGTCGACGATCTGCTCGCCGTGCCAGAAGATCTGCAGGCGCCCGTCGCCGGTCACCTCGCCGAGGACCGAGGTCTCGACGTCCCACTTGCCGACGACCTCGAGGAACGCGTCGAGCTTCTCGGGCGCGACGATCGCCATCATGCGCTCCTGGCTCTCGCTCATGAGGATCTCCTCCGGCGTGAGCGTGGGGTCGCGCAGCAGCACCTTCTCGAGGTCGACGCGCATGCCCGAGCCGCCGTTCGCCGCGAGCTCGGAGGTCGCGCACGAGATGCCGGCGGCGCCGAGGTCCTGGATCGCCTCGACGAGCTCGTCGCGGTAGAGCTCGAGGCAGCACTCGATGAGCACCTTCTCGGCGAACGGGTCGCCGACCTGCACCGCGGGGCGCTTGGTCGGGCCGCCGTCGGCGAAGGTGTCGGAGGCGAGGATGGATGCCCCGCCGATGCCGTCGCCGCCGGTGCGGGCGCCGAACAGCACGACCTTGTTGCCGGCGCCGGTGGCGTTGGCGAGCTTGAGGTCCTCGTGGCGGAGGACGCCCACCGCGAGGGCGTTGACGAGCGGGTTGCCCTGGTACACGGCGTCGAACACGGTCTCGCCGCCGATGTTGGGCAGGCCCAGGCAGTTGCCGTAGAACGAGATGCCGCTCACCACGCCGTGGACGACTCGCGCCGTGTCGGGGTTGTCGATGGCGCCGAAGCGCAGCTGGTCCATGACCGCCACGGGTCGCGCACCCATCGAGATGATGTCGCGCACGATGCCGCCGACGCCGGTCGCGGCGCCCTGGAACGGCTCGATGTAGCTCGGGTGGTTGTGCGACTCGACCTTGAAGGTGACGGCCCAGCCTTCGCCGATGTCGACGACGCCGGCGTTCTGGCCCATGCCGACCATGAGCCGTTCCTTCATCTCGTCCGAGACCTTCTCGCCGAACTTGCGGAGATAGATCTTCGAGGACTTGTAGGAGCAGTGCTCCGACCACATGACGGAGTACATCGCCAGCTCGCCCGACGTGGGGCGGCGGCCGAGGATCTCGCGGATCCTGTCGTACTCGTCGGGCTTGAGACCGAGCGCCGCGTACGGCTGCTCCTTCTCGGGCGTGGCGGTGGCGTTCTCGACGGTGTCGGCGACAGAGGTCGATGCGGGGGTGGTCACGCGGCTCAGCTCCAGAAATTCGGGGATGCCGGACCTCAACAGTCTAGTTCGGCACGGGACGGGGTGACGGATCCGGGCGGCGGCGGCATCCGTGACAGCAAAAGGGGTTGACGGATGCTGCCACCAGGGCTAACGTACAACCAAATGGTTGTAGGAATTGAGCTCAGCGATGACGAGATCGACCGCGTGTTCCACGCATTGGCGGCGGCGACCCGGCGCGACATCCTGCGTCGGACGCTCGCAGGCGAGTACTCCGTGTCGGCTCTCGCTCGCGAGTACGACATGTCGTTCGCGGCGGTGCAGAAGCACGTCACCGTGCTCGAGGCCGCCGGCCTCATCGTCAAGCGCGCCGAAGGCCGTGAGCGCCTCGTCCGGGCGGACCCCGAGATGATCGCCCGCGCCCGCGCGCTGCTCGCCCGCTACGAGGAACTGTGGCGCGCACGCATCGACCGGCTCGATGCGCTGCTCGCCGAACCCGCCGGCACGCCCGGCACCACCGAAGAACCGAAGAACGATCACCGCAGGAACGAAGGAGAATGACGATGCCCGTCACCGACGTGACCACCGATCCCGAAGCGCTCACCATGACGCTCACGGCCGAGTTCGCAGCTCCCGTCGAGAGGCTGTGGGAGGCCTTCACCGAGCCGCGGCAGCTCGAGCGGTTCTGGGGCCCTCCGGGCTACCCCGCCACCTTCACCGAGTTCGACCTCACGGCGGGCGGTCGCGCCCGCTACCACATGACGAGCCCCCAGGGCGAGGAGTATCACGGGGTGTGGGAGTTCCTCGAGATCGACGGCCCGCGCACGTTCACCGCTCTCGACTCGTTCGCCGACGCGGAGGGCACAGTGCTGGCAGAGATGCCGACCTCGCGCATGGTGTTCGCCTTCGACCAGACCCCGACGGGCTCGCGCCTGGTCAACACCACCCATTTCGACTCCGCCGAGGCGCTCGAGAAGGTCGTCGCGATGGGAGCCGTCGAGGGCTCGACGATGGCGATCAACCAGCTCGACCGCGTGCTCGAGGGGCTTCGCGCCTACTCGGCCGGCAAGGGCACCCAGACCGAGATCCTCGACGACACCCACGTGCGCATCACGCGGCTCATCGAGGGCTCGATCGACCTTGTGTGGCGCGCCCATCAGGAGCCGGAGCTCATGCAGCAGTGGCTGCTCGGCCCCGACGGCTGGCGCATGTCGGTGTGCGAGATCGACCCGTCCGTGGGTGGGAAGTACCGCTACCAGTGGGAGCCGCTCGAAGGGACCGCGGGCGAGACCTTCGGCTTCGACGGTGAGACGCTGCTCACCGAGGCACCGCACCGCGCGGTCACCACCGAGCACATGACCGGAACCGAGTTCCCCTCGACGCTCAACGACCTGAACCTCTACGAGGAGGACGGCGCCACCCTCATCACGCTGCTCATCGAGTACCCCGACAAAGAGACGCGCGACATCGTGCTCGCCACCGGCATGACCGACGGCATGGAGGCCAGCTACGGCCGCCTCGAGGGCGTCCTCGCGCAGGTCTGAGTCGGAGGAACAGCCGAGATGACCGAGAACACCGTCGAGCGGACCGTCACCACCCACGTCGTGGGCGAGGGCGAGGACGCGATCGCCTACGACGTGCACGGCGACCTCGCCACGGCGAGCCCGGATCGCCCGCCCCTCTTCCTGTTCGCGGGGCCGATGGACGCGACCGGATTCGAGCTGCTCGCCGGGCAGATCGATGACCGTCCGGTCGTGACCTACGACCCGCGCGGTGCCGGCCGCAACCCGGTCGGCACCGCGGACATCAGCCCCGAGCAGCACGCTGACGACCTTCATCGTGTCATCGAGGCGCTCGGCGCCGGTCCGGTCGACGCCTTCGGCTCCAGCGGCGGGGCCGTGAACCTCCTCGCCCTGCTCGCGGCTCACCCGGACGACGTGCGGATCGCCGTGGTGCACGAGCCGCCACTGGCCGAGCACCTCCCCGATCGTGATGCGGTGCTCGCGGTGGTGGCCGACATGAAGCGCACCTACGCCGAGCAGGGCGACGGCGCCGCCATGGCGAAGTTCATCCCGTTCGTGATGCTCGACGGCCAGGTCCCCGACGACTACCTCGACCAGCCGGCACCGGACCCGGCGATGTTCGGGATGTCGCCCCAGGACGACGGCACGCGCACCAACCCGCTGCTGCGCAACATGCCGGCGATCATCGAGTACCGCATCGACGTCGGGGCCCTGCGCGCGCGAGGCGACCGTCTCGTGATCGCGGCGGGCGTCGAGTCGGGCGCGACGATGGCCGCGCGCGGCGCACGCACCGCAGCAGCCGCGATCGGCGTTCCGGTGGCGGACTTCCCCAGCCACCACGCCGGCTTCACCGACCAGCCGGGGTTCCCCGGCGATCCCGCGGGCTTCGCAGTCCGGCTCCGCGAGGTGCTGGACTGACCGACGCTGCGAACCCGGGGGACGGAGGCTGCGGCATCCGTCCCCCATAGCATTGCAGGGTGGACTTCTCCTTCGCTTTCACGCCCGATCTGATCGCCGTGTTCCTGACGCTGTTCGTCCTCGAGGTGGTGCTCGGCGTCGACAACGTCATCTTCATCTCGATCCTCGCGTCGAAGCTCCCCAAGGAGCAGCAGGCCAAGGCCCGCAACCTGGGCCTCACCCTGGCGATGCTGATGCGCGTCGTCCTCGTTCTCTTCGCCGGGTGGATCGTGACGCTGAAGGAGGAGGTGTTCTTCATCGGGGAGCTGGGCTTCTCGTGGAAGGACATCATCCTCATCGCCGGTGGTCTGTTCCTCGTCTACAAGGCGGTGACCGAGATCCACCACAAGCTCGAGGGCGCCGAAGAGGGGCACGGCGCGGGCGGCGGCAAGAGCATCACGTTCGGGTCGGTCATCGCGCAGATCCTCGTGCTCGACCTCGTCTTCTCGCTCGACTCGGTCATCACGGCCGTCGGCATGACGGAGAACCTCGTCGTGATCATCACGGTCGTCGTGCTGTCGTTCGGCATCATGCTGTTCGCGTCGCGCTACATCTTCGCGTTCGTCAACAAGCACCCCACGGTGAAGATGCTGGCCCTGTCGTTCCTCTTGCTCATCGGCGTGTTCCTGGTGGCCGAGGGCTTCGGCTTCCACATCGACAAGGCGTTCATCTACGGCCCGATGGCGTTCGCGATCTTCGTCGAGGCGCTCAACCTGTGGGCGGCGGCCTCCAGGGCCAAGCGCGAGCAGCGCCGCCGCACCCCCGTTCAGCTGCGCCCGCAGTACCCCGACGTCGACGAGTCGGTCGCGGTGGCCGCTGCGCTGTCGCACGCGCCGGGTGCAGGCTCGGTCGGTCTGTCGTCGAAGCCCGTGGCGGGGGATGCCGCGCCCACCGCCGACGAGGAGCGCCAGGGCCTCGGCTGACACCGGGCCCGGCGCCGCGCGAGACGGCGGCCGGCGCGGGAGGATGTCGCCATGCTCACCGTTCGCGTCACCGCACCGCACGACCTGGCCCGAGAGCTCTGCAATCGCCTCCGTGACGAGCCGACCGTCAGCGACATCGTCTACGTCCCGGCCGCGACTCCCGGTGGCGGAGGCGACCTCCTCCACTTCGAGATGGCGCGGGAGAACGCCAACAACATCATGCGCATGCTCCGTCATGCCGGCGTGCCCACGCACGGCTCGATCGTGGTGAGCGAGCCGATCGCCGTGCTGTCGGATGCCGCGGACGCCGCCGAGCGCGCCGCGCCGGGGCATCCCGCGGACGGAGTGCTGTGGGCGCAGCTCGCTGACCGCTCTCGCGAGGACGCACGGCCGTCGTGGGCGTTCTTCGCCTTCTTGCTGCTCGCGACGCTCATCGCGGGGATCGGGCGCGTCCTCGATCAGCCGATCCTCATCATCGGGGCGATGGTGGTGGGTCCCGAGTTCGCGCCGCTTGCGGCGATCTGCTACGCCATCGTGCGTCGCAAGCGGGGGATCGCGGGCATGGCGTCGGTCACGCTGTTCGGCGGCCTCGCGCTCAGCACGGTCATCGCGTGGGCGATCTGGACGGTCGTGTACGCCCTCGGGCTCATCACCTACGAGGATGCGACCACCGGCCCGGCCACCGAGTTCATCGTCTCGCCCGACGCGTGGTCGTTCGTCATCGCGCTGCTGGCGGGCATCGCGGGAGTGCTGTCGCTGACCACCTCGAAGTCGTCGGCGCTCGTGGGCGTGTTCATCTCGATCACCACGGTGCCCGCCGTCGGCACGCTCGGCGTCACGCTGGCCGTCGGCGCGTGGGACGAGGCGCTGCGCTCCGTCGTCCAGCTGGTGGTGAACCTCGCGGGCCTGTTCATCGCCGGGATCGCGACACTGTTCGTCCAGCTGCACATCGGTCGCCGCATCGGACTGCGCGTCGCCGCGAGGCGGGCCCGGCGCGCGGCGGCGTGACGCCGGTCAGAGCCGCGGCGCGGGTCAGGCGGCGGCGTCGGCGAGGAGGCGGTAGCCCATGCCCGACTCCGTCAGCAGGTGCGCGGGGTTGCCCGGGTCGGACTCGAGCTTCTTTCGCAGCTGCGACATGTACAGCCGCAGATAGCCGGTGTCGGCCACCTGCTCGGTGCCCCAGATGTCCTTGAGCAGCGCCTGCCGTGTCACGAGCGAGCCGGGGTTGCGTGCCAGGAACTCGAGGATCTTCCACTCGGTCGGCGTGAGGTGCACGCGCTCGCCCGTGCGCGTCACCGTCTTGGTCGAGAGATCCACCACGACGTCCCCGAAGGTGACGACGGGGACACCGGATGCTGCGGTCACGCGTCGCGAGAGCGCCCGCAGCCGTGCGAGCAGCTCGTCGATCTGGAACGGCTTGGTGACGTAGTCGTCGGCGCCGGCATCCAGCGCCTCGACCTTGTCGGCGGAGCCGGTGCGGCCCGAGACGACGATGATCGGGGCCGTGGTCCAGCCCCGCAGCGCCTCGATGACCTGCACGCCGTCGAGGCGCGGCATCCCGAGGTCCACCATCACGATGTCGGGATGCTCCTTCGCGGCGAGGGCGATCGCCGCGGCCCCGTCGGGTGCGGCGAGGACCTCGTAGCCGTGCGCGGCGAGCGTGATCCGCAGCGCGCGGACGAGCTGCGGATCGTCGTCGGCGATCAGGACCTTCACGGCAGCGACCTCTCGTCGGCGGGGATCGCGTCCGCGACCGGCAGCGCGATGACCATCGTCAGGCCTCCTCCGGGGGTGTCCTCGGGGGCGAGCGTACCGCCCATGCCCTCGGTGAACCCCTTCGACAGGGCGAGCCCGAGTCCGAGTCCGGCGGTGTTGTCGGTGTCCCCGAGCCGCTGGAACGGGACGAACATGTCGTCGCGGCGCTCCGGCGAGACGCCGGAGCCGTGGTCGACGACGCGGATCTCGGCGGTGCGGCCCAGGCTGCTCGTCGCGACGCGCACGCGCGATCCCGCCGGGCTGTAGCGCGCGGCGTTCGCGAGCACGTTCACGAGCACCCGCTGCAGCAGCACCGGGTCGGCCTCGACGTGCGGCAGATCGGGGTCGAGGGCGAGTTCGAACCGGTCGGGGCCGGCGCCGAGCTCGTCGAGCGCAGCCAGGACGACGCCGGCGGTGTCGACGGACTGCAGCGACACCGCGAGCACGCCCGCCTGCACGCGGCTGACGTCCAGCAGGTCGGTGACGAGCGCCGACAGCGTCGCGAGCGACTCGTCCGCCGTCGCGAGAAGTTCGGCCCGGTCCTCGGGTGAGAGGTTCGGCCCCGCGGCGCGGAGCCCGCCGACGGCGGCGACGGCAGCGGCCAGCGGGCGGCGCAGGTCGTGGCTCACGGCCGACAGCAGTGCGCTGCGCACCTGGTCCGTCTCGGCGAGGGCTCCCGCCTGCCGTGCCGTGGCGGTGAGGTCGGTGTGCTCGAGGGCCGCCGAGAGCTGGGCGGCGACGGCGTCGATGAGCCGGCGTTCGGAGGCGTCGAGCACGTGGCCGTGCAGCTCGAGCATCGCGGGCGGACCCCCGTTGCGGCGCGCGACCGTCACGGCCTCGTAGCGGCCGTCGCGCACGGGCTCGCCGTCGGTCGCGACGACGGAGCCGTCGGCGTCGACCAGGCGCACGCCGGCCAGCCCGAGCGATTCGCGCGTGCGGCTGATGAGCGCGGGCACCGCGGACTCGCCGCGCAGCACGCTGCCCGCGACGTTCGCGAGCAGCTCGGCCTCCGCCTCGGCGCGCCGGGCGGATCGCGCCGCGCGCGCCGCGCGGTCGACGATGAAGCTCACCAGCACGGCGATCACGACGTAGAGGATGAGCGCCCAGACGTTCCGCGGATCGGCGACCGACACCGTGTAGTAGGGCGCCACGAAGAAGTAGTTCAGGGTGAAGCCCGACATCACGGCGGCGAAGACCGCGGGCCAGATGCCGCCGACGAGCGAGACCAGGACCACGAGCAGCTGGTACGCGAGGACGTCGCTGGTGATCGTGTCCTCGCTGCGCAGCGAGACCAGCAGCCACGTGAGGAGCGGGCCGCCGATCAGCGCGAGCGCGAACCCGAGCACGCGGCGGCGGACGCTCAGGGCACCGCCGGTCACGCGCGGCAGCGGGAAACGGTCGCCCGCCGCGTCATGCGTGACGATGTGCACGTCGATGTCGCCGGACTCGCGGATCACCGTCGCCCCGATGCCAGGGCCGGTGAAGAGCGTCGCGAGGCGGCCGCGTCGGCTCACGCCGATCACGAGCTGCGTCGCGTTCACCGAGCGGGCGAACTCGACGAGCGCGCGCGGGATGTCGTCGCCGACGACCTGGTGGTACGTGCCGCCGAGGGACTCGACGAGCGCCCGCTGTGCGGCGAGGGCGCCCGGGTCGCCCGAGCGGAGGCCGTCCTGGCTCGACACGTGCACCGCGAGCAGCTCGCCGCCCGCCGACCGCGCGGCGATGCGTGCGCCGCGGCGCAGCAGCGTCTCGCCCTCGGGACCACCGGTGAGCGCGATGACCACGCGTTCGCGCGCCTGCCACGCACCCTCGATGCCGTGCTCCGCGCGGTAGGTCTTGAGGGCGCTGTCGACCTCGTCGGCCAGCCACAGCAGCGCGAGTTCGCGCAGGGCCGTGAGGTTGCCGAGCCGGAAGTAGTTCGACAGGGCCGCGTCGATCCGCTCGGCGGGGTAGACGAGCCCCGCGGAGAGGCGATCGCGCAGCGACTGGGGTGAGAGGTCGACCACCTCGACCTGGTCGGCGGCGCGCACCACGGCATCCGGAACCGTCTCGCGCTGCGCGACCCCCGTGATCTGCTCGACGACCCCGCCGAGCGACTCGATGTGCTGCACGTTGACCGTCGTGATGACGTCGATGCCCGCGTCGAGGAGGTCGGCGACGTCCTGCCAGCGCTTGGGATGCGTCAGGCCCGGCGCGTTGGTGTGCGCGAGCTCGTCGACGAGAGCGATCTCGGGGCTGCGCTCGAGAACACCCTCGAGGTCCATGTCGCTGAGTTCGACGCCACGGTGCGACACGAGCGTGCGGGGCACGACGGGAAGTCCGTCCATGAGCGCGGCGGTGGCGGCGCGCCCGTGCGTCTCGACGACCGCGATCACGACGTCGCGCCCGTCCTCGGCGAGGCGGCGGCCCTCCTCGAGCATCTCGTACGTCTTGCCGACGCCGGGCGCCGCGCCGAGCAGCACTCGCAGCTTGCCGCGCTTCACGTGCTCACCCTATTTCTTCCTGGCTGCCCCTGGTTTGGGGCGGATCCTGTCCGTTGGGGCGCGACTTCTCCGCCCCAACGGACACATCGCGCCCCAGACGCGGGAGGGGGAACGGATGCTGCAGCCCCGGGCAGGGTCACGAGCCCAGCGCGTCGAGGGCGAGGTTGAGCTCGACGACGTTCACCCGCGGCTCGCCGAGATAGCCGAGGTCGCGCTGCTGGATGTGCGCCTCGACCACGCTGCGCACCTCCGACTCCGTGAGCCCGCGGGCCGCCGCGACCCGGGGCACCTGGAGCAGCGCGTACGCGGGGCTGATGTGGGGGTCCAGGCCCGAGCCCGACGCGGTCACCGCGTCGGCAGGCACCTGCGACGGATCCACGCCCTCGAGCTCGGCGATCGCGGCCCTGCGCTGCTCGATGGCCGAGACGAGGTCGGGGTTCTCCGGGCCGAGGTTCGAGCCGCTCGACGCCCCGCCGTCGTACCCGTCGCCGGCGGCGGACGGACGCGACTGGAAGTACTGCGCAAGCGCCGCGCCCGAGGGATCCATGAAGGACTGCCCGATGAGCGCCGACCCGACGGTGTCGCCCGCAGAGTTCTGCACCAGCGAGCCGTTCGCCTGCCACGGCAGGACGAGCTGACCGATGCCGGTGACGAGGAGGGTGTACCCGACGCCGAGCACGAGGGTGAAGACGAGCATCGCGCGGACGGCGACGCCGGTCGTGCGGACAGTGGAGCGGGTGGTGGACATGTGCGTCTCCAGAAGGGCTCAGAAGCCCGGGATGAGGCTCACGACGAGGTCGATGAGCTTGATGCCGATGAAGGGGGCGATCACGCCGCCGAGCCCGTACACGAGCAGGTTGCGGCTGAGGATCTGCGAAGCGCTCGCCGGACGGTACTTCACGCCCCGCAGCGCCAGCGGGATGAGGATCACGATGATCACGGCGTTCAAGATGATCGCGCTTGTGACCGCCGACGCGGGCGACGACAGCTGCATCACGTTGAGCGCCGCCAGGCCCGGGAACACCCCCATGAACATCGCCGGGATGATCGCGAAGTGCTTCGCGATGTCGTTGGCCAGCGAGAAGGTGGTGAGCGCGCCACGCGTGATCAGCAGCTGCTTGCCGATGCGCACGATGTCGATCAGCTTCGTCGGGTCGGAATCGAGGTCGACCATGTTGCCGGCCTCCTTCGCAGCGGAGGTGCCGGTGTTCATCGCGACGCCGACGTCGGCCTGGGCGAGGGCGGGGGCGTCGTTGGTGCCGTCGCCCGTCATCGCGACGAGGTTGCCGCCCTCCTGCTCCCTGCGGATCAGTGCGAGCTTGTCCTCCGGCGTCGCCTCGGCGAGGTAGTCGTCGACGCCCGCCTCCTTCGCGATGGCAGCGGCCGTCAGGGGGTTGTCGCCGGTGATCATGACCGTGCGGATGCCCATCGACCGGAGCTCCTCGAACCGCTCGCGCAGACCGTCCTTGACGATGTCCTTGAGGTGGATCACCCCCAGCACACGGCCCGCGCCGGAGGGATCGAGCTCGGCGACGACCAGCGGCGTGCCGCCCGACTGCGCGATGGCGTCGGTCTCGCTCGTCAGGTGGGCGCGCACCGCGGTCGGGACATCGGATCCGGATGCTGCGAGCCACGCGATCACGGCAGACCCGGCGCCCTTGCGCACCTGCGTGCCGTCCGCGAGGTCGACGCCGCTCATGCGGGTCTGGGCGGTGAAAGGGATGACGGTGGAGCCGGCGGGCTCGCTGACGTGCACACCCTGCACCGCGGCCAGCTCGACGACCGAGACGCCCTCCGGAGTGGGATCGGCGAGCGACGAGAGCGCGGCCGCCCGTGCGAGCTCGTCCTCGCCGACGCCCGGCAGCGCGACGAAGTCCGAGGCGCGGCGGTTGCCGTACGTGATCGTGCCCGTCTTGTCGAGGAGCAGCGTCGTGACGTCGCCCGCGGCCTCGACGGCGCGGCCCGACATCGCGAGTACGTTGCGCTGCACGAGGCGGTCCATGCCGGCGATCCCGATCGCCGAGAGCAGAGCGCCGATCGTGGTCGGGATGAGGCAGACCAGCAGCGCGATCAGCACCGGGATGCTCACGGGAGACGCGGCGTACGAGGCGATCGGGTTGAGCGTCAGCACCACGATCACGAACACGATCGACAGGCTCGCGAGCAGGATGTTCAGCGCGATCTCGTTGGGCGTCTTCTGCCGTGCGGCCCCCTCGACGAGGGCGATCATGCGGTCGACGAACGTCTCGCCCGGCTTCGACGTGATGCGCACGACGATGCGGTCCGACAGCACGCGGGTGCCGCCGGTGACGGCCGAGCGGTCTCCGCCCGACTCGCGCACGACCGGCGCGGACTCGCCCGTGATCGCCGACTCGTCGACGGTCGCGATGCCCGCGACGATGTCGCCGTCGCCCGGGATCAGCTCGCCGGCCGACACGATGACGACGTCACCGAGCTTCAGGTCGGACGACGAGACCTCGACCGTCTCGGTGCGCTCTCCCGCGGCATCCCTTCCTCCGTCATAGGCGATGACGCGACGCGCCACGGTTGAGGTGCGGGTCTTGCGCAGCGACGCGGCCTGAGCCTTGCCGCGCCCCTCGGCCACCGACTCCGCGACGTTCGCGAACAGCACCGTGAGCCACAGCCAGACGGCGATGCCCCACGTGAAGCCGAAGGGCACGGCGGTGCCGCCGGACTGCTCGGGGCCGCCGAGGAACGGCTCGGCGATCGCGATCGCCGTGGTGAAGGCGGCGCCCACCCACACCAGGAACATGACGGGGTTGCGCCAGAGAGCCGCGGGGTTGAGCTTGCGCAGCGCGCCGGGGACGGCCGCCCACAGCTGGGCTGCGCTGAACGCCCGGGAGGACGGCTTCGGCGGCTGGGGCGCGACCGTGCCCGCGACAGGGCGTGCGGTCGGCTCCGCCTCCCCGGCGGTTGAGCGAGCGAAGCGAGACGAAACGTCGGTGGACATGTCAGACGAGCCCTTCCGCCAGGGGACCCAGCGTGAGAACGGGGAAGTAGGTGAGTGCGGTGATCACGACCGCGACGACGGCGAGGAGGCCGACGAACTGCGGGCGGTGGGTGGGGAGGGTGCCGGCCGTCGAGGGCACCGGTGTCTGGGCGGCGAGCGAGCCCGCGAGAGCGAGCACCAGCACGATCGGCAGGAACCGGCCGAGCAGCATCGCGACACCCAGCGCCGTGTTGAGCCACGGCGTGTTCGCGGTGAGTCCCGCGAACGCCGAGCCGTTGTTGTTCGCCGCCGAGGTGAACGCGTAGAGCACCTCGCCGAGGCCGTGGACGCCCGGGTTCCAGATCGAGGTCGACTCCATGTCGGAGCGGATCGCCGGGATGCCGAAGCTCAACGCCGTGCCCGCGAGCACGAGCGCGGGCGTCACGAGGATGTACAGGCTCGCGAGCTTGACCTCTGTCGGCCCGATCTTCTTGCCGAGGTACTCGGGCGTGCGGCCGACGAGGAGGCCGCCGACGAACACCGCGATCACGGCGAGCACGAGCATGCCGTAGAGGCCCGACCCGACGCCGCCGGGGGCGATCTCGCCGAGCATCATGTTGATCATCGGGATCATGCCGCCGAGTGCCGTGTACGAGTCGTGCATCGAGTTCACGGCGCCGGTCGAGGTGAGGGTGGTCGCGCCGGCGAAGAGCGTCGAGCCCCAGATGCCGAACCGCGCCTCCTTGCCCTCCATCGCGGCGCCGGCGAGCTCGGGCGCGGTGCCGAGGCCCAGCGACTCGAGCCATGTCACCGCCGCGATCGACGCGACGGCGATCGTGCTCATGACGGCGAGGATCGCGTAGCCCTGACGGTCGTCGTTCACCATGCGGCCGAACGCCCGCGGCAGCGCGACCGGGATCGCGAGGATCAACAGGATCTGCAGCACGTTCGACCACGGCGTCGGGTTCTCGAACGGGTGCGCGGAGTTGGCGTTGAAGAATCCGCCGCCGTTCGTGCCGAGGAGCTTGATGGCCTCCTGGGAGGCCACCGGCCCGCCCGGGATGGACTGCGTGCCGCCCGCGACGGTGCCGACGTCGACGAATCCGTTGACGTTCTGCACGACCCCGGCGGCGATGAGCGCGATCGCCGACACGACGGCGAGCGGCAGCAGCAGGCGCGTGATCCCGCGGGTGAGGTCGACCCAGAAGTTGCCGATCGTCGCGGACCCGCGCCGCGCGAAACCACGGACGAGCGCGACGGCGACGGCGAGGCCGACGGCCGCCGACACGAAGTTCTGCACGGCCAGGCCCGCGAGCTGCACGGTGTAGCCCATGGTCAGCTCGGGAGAGTACGACTGCCAGTTGGTGTTGGTCACGAACGACACCGCGGTGTTGAACGCGAGGCCCTCGGGCACGGCGGGCAGGCCCAGGGAGTACGGCAGCACGGCCTGGAAGCGCTGCAGCGCGTAGACGAAGAGCACGCCGACGGCGGAGAAGGCGAGCACACCGCGCAGGTACGCCTGCCACGTCTGCTCGGAGCGAGGGTCGACGCCGACGAGGCGGTACATCCCGCGCTCGACGCGCCAGTCCTTGTCTGCGCTGTAGACACGGGCGATCCCGTCGCCCAGCGGTCGGTAGAGGAGCGCCAGGATCAGGATGACCGTGGCGATCTGCAGGACGCCGGTCCACACGGTGGCGGTGTCCATCAGAACTTCTCCGGCTTCACGAGCGCGACGACGAGGTAGACGATCGCGGCGAGGCCGAGCGCGGCGCCCACGAGAGAGAAGACGATCATCCCCGCGCCTCTCCGCTCGTCGCTTCGCGCCGGGCGGAGCCTCGGGCGCGTGGGCCCAGCTTCTCCACCGCCTTGGCGACGAGTCCGACGAGCGCGAACAGCGCGAGCGTCAGGGTGAGGTAGATGACATCGAGCACGGGGTCTCCTGGAAGGTGCGGTTCAGGTGCGGATTCGATGCAACTCCGGGACGGATGCTGCATCCGCCGTCCTCACGGAATCCGAACGCCGTCCCGCCCGACGCTCACGGCAACCAGACGCATCAGCCATCCCGCCGTTGAATTGACACCACTCTGATGTCACTCTGACGTCATGCAGATCGCGACCCACGTCGAGGAGCTCCAGCGTCAGCTCGCCGCCGCCGCACCTCCCGATGACTCCGAAGTGGCGGCGCGTCTCGCGGCGGCGCTCGAGCCGGCGGTGCGGCTCGCGATCCTCGAGGCGCTGTCCGAGGCGGCGGGCGAGATCACGCGAGAGCTCGCGCCCGGGTCCGTGGACGTGCGCCTGCGCGGGCGCGACGTCGAGTTCGTCGTCGCACGGCCCCAGACCGAGCCCGCGACAGCGGGCGCGGTCACCACCCCCAGCGGTCCGGTCGTGCTCGCGGCCGCAGCATCCGATGATCCCGATGACGCCCCTGCACGCACCACCCTGCGCCTGCCCGACTCGCTCAAGGCGCGTGCCGAGGCGGCCGCGACTGCCGACGGGCTCTCGCTCAACACGTGGCTGGTGCGCGCCGTCGCCGCGGCCGTCGAACCCGCACCCCCTGCGGCCCGCGGTTCGAGCTCCGCCTACACCGGCTGGGTACGCTGATGCCCACGTTCCCCGTGTCGGGCCCGGCCGCGGTGCGCATCGAGCTGCAGATGGGCCGCATCGACGTCGTCGCCGAACGACGGCGCGACCTCGCGGTCGAGGTCGCGCCGGCGAACCCGCACCGCGCGGGCGACCGCAGCGCGGCCGAGGCGGTGCGGGTGACCCAGGCGGGATCCGACCTGCGCATCGTCGGCCCGGTGCGGTTCAACCTGTTCGGCTCGGGCGACTCCGTCGACGTGTCGGTGCGCATCCCCACCGGTTCGGACGTCTCGCTCGCGCTGAAGTACGGCTCGATCCGCGTCGCCGGCGCGGTCGGCACCGCGCGGATCGCGCTGGACTACGGCGACGCGACCCTCGAGCGCACCGGTCGCGCAGACCTCGGTCTCGGGCACGGCGAGCTGCGCGTCGAGCATGTGCGCGGCGACGCCGACGTCGACATCAAGTCCGGCCGCGCGCGCATCGGCATCGTCGACGGGGCGCTGCGGCTCAAGGGATCCGACGCCGGCATCGACGTCGGTTCGGTCTCGGGCGTCGCCGACATCGCGACGTCGAGCGGCGTCGTGCACCTGGGCGACCCAGGCCCCGCGCTCACGGTGCGATCGGCCTACGGCCCGGTGCGCGTCGGCGACCTCAACGGCGGGACCGCGCGGGTGGAGGCGTCGTACGGCGCGGTGGACCTCGGCATCCGCTCCGGCACCGCGGCGTGGCTCGATGTGTCGAGTCAGCACGGCGTCGTGCGCAACGAGCTCTCAGCGGCCGCGGGTCCGGTCGAGGGAGAGGCGTCGGTCGAGCTCTACGCCCGTGCCGGGTACGGCGACATCACGGTGCACCGCACGCACCCCGTCGCCGGCGGCGACTGAGGATCACGCGGGCAGGGGCGGGTTCGGACGCCCGGGGCGTTTCGACTCGCTCGTTCCTCGCTCGCTCAACGACCGGGGGTGCGGGTGTCGCCGCGCCTCAGGCGCGGGCGGTCGCGTCCTCGAAGGCGACCCACGCGAGCATCGCGCACTTCACGCGGGCGGTGAACTTCGAGACGCCCGAGAGCGCGGCGGCGTCGCCGAAGACCTCTTCGTCCAGGGGGATCTCGCCGCGTGAGCGCAGCGCTTCGCGGAATCCCTCGATGAGAGCGGATGCCTCGGCCCGCGGCATCCGTTCCTCCTCCTCGATGAGCGCGGCGAGCATCGACGCCGACGCCTGCGAGATGGAGCAGCCGGCGCCGTCCCACGTGACCTCGTCGACGGTCGTGCCGTCGGCGGACAGGCGCACGCGGAGGGTGATCTCGTCGCCGCAGATGGGGTTGCGCTGGTACGACGTGGCGACCCGGCCCTCCTCGGCGCCGAGGCCCTTGCCGTGCGGGCGCTTGGAGTGGTCGAGGATGAGCTCCTGGTAGAGCGATTCGAGGCCGCTCATGCGCCGGCTCCGAAGAACGAGCGCACACCCGACAGCGCGTCGAGGAACACGTCGACGTCGTCCGCCGTGTTGTAGAGCGCCGACGACGCGCGCACCGAGGCGGTGAGCCCGAAGCGGCGGTGCAGCGGCTGCGCGCAGTGGTGTCCGACGCGTACGGCCACGCCCCGCGCGTCGAGGAACTGCCCCACGTCGTGTGCATGCACGCCGTCGACGTCGAACGCCCAGAGGCCCACGCGTTCCGCGCCCGGTGCGTCGCCGAGCAGCCGCACGCCGGGGATCGCGCGCAGGCCGTCGCCCATGCGCGCTTCGAGCGACTTCTCATGCGCATGCACCGCGTCCATGCCGACGCCGTTGAGGTACCGCACCGCAGCCGCGAGCCCGATCGCCTGCGACACCGGCTGCGTGCCGGCCTCGAAGCGCTGCGGCGGCGGCAGGTACGACGCCTCGTCGAGGGTCACGGTGGCGATCATCGAGCCGCCGGTGAGGAACGGCGGCAGGGCCTCGAGCACCTCGGCGCGGCCGTAGAGGCCGCCGACGGCGTAGGGCCCCAGCATCTTGTGCCCCGAGAAGACCGCGAGGTCGACGCCGAGCGCCGGGAAGTCGAGCGGCAGGTGCGGGGCGGACTGGCACGCGTCGAGCACGGTCACCGCGCCGACGCCCTGCGCGAGGGCGACGAGGTCGGCGACCGGGTTCACGATGCCCAGCACGTTCGACACGTGCGTGAACGCGACGATCCGCGTGCGCTCGCCGATGAGGGTGGCGGCAGCATCCGTGTCCAGGGTCCCGTCGTCACGGACGGGGATGTGGCGCAGCACCGCGCCGGTGCGGGCGGCGAGCTCCTGCCAGGGGATGAGGTTCGCGTGGTGCTCGGTCTCGGTGATGACGATCTCGTCGCCGGGCTTCAGCGCGAAGCGCGCGCCGGCGGGGGCGCCGCGACCGACCGATGCGTTGCCGATCGCGTAGGCGACGAGGTTGAGGCCGGCGGTCGCGCCGCTCGTCCACACCAGCTGCTCGGGGCGTGCGCCGACGAAGCCCGCGACCGTCGTGCGGGCGTCCTCGAAGAGCTCGGTGGCCTCGGCCGCGAGGGTGTGCGCCCCGCGGTGGACGGCGGAGTTCGCCCGCGTGAGGAAGTCGACTTCGGCGTCGATGACCGCCTGCGGCTTCTGGCTCGTCGCGCCCGAGTCGAGGTAGACCAGGCGCTCGCCGTTCACGCGCTCGCCGAGGAGCGGGAAGTCGGCTCGCAGCACAGCGGCGTCCAGAGGCGCGGCCTGGGAGGGGGCGGGGGCGGCAGAACTCACCCCTCAAGGCTACGCGGGATGCCGCCTCCTGGCGCCGGGTGCTCGTTCGGGGGGCGCCCCCGGCGCCGGGCAACCGTCAGGGCTTGGTCGGCACCGGGGGTTCGGGGGCATCCGCCTTTTCGGGCGGTCCTCCGGGGCGCACGGCACGACGGCCGACGCGGTGCACCTGCGGCGCCGTGCCGCGACCTGCCCGCTCGTCGCCGGGCAGGACGTGCGATCGGCGTCCGTAGATGAGTTCGGACGAGTCCAGGAGCCACGGCACGAGGGTGATGGAGACGCCGTGCACGAGCATGAGCTGCTGAGCGATGCGGCGGGCGCGGCGGTTGTGCAGGATCGACTCCCACCAGTGCCCGACGATGTACTGCGGCAGGTAGACGGTGACCACCGACGACCCGTGCTCCTCGCGGTACCTCTTCACGAACTCGGCGATCGGGCTCGCGTACATGCGATACGGCGACTCGATGATCTTGAGCGGGATCGGCATGCGGTGCGCCCGCCACTCCTCCTCGAGGGCGGCGGCGTCCTCCTTCGTCACCGAGACGTGCACCGCGAAGGTCTTGTCGTGCTTGGCGGCCAGGGCGTAGTCCACGGCCTTCACCACCGGCTTCTGCAGCTTGTTGACGAGGATGAGGGCGACGTCGCCCCTCGAGCCGAAGTGGGTCTGGTCGTCCATCGCGATCTCGTGCTCGACGTCGCGGTAGTAGCGGTGCACGCCCACCATGAGGAACGACAGGATCGGGATCGCGAGGAACACGAGCCACGCGCCGTGCGTGAACTTCGTGATGGTCACGATGATGAGGACGGATGCCGTCATGGTGGCGCCGAGCGAATTGATGACGAGACCCTTGCGCAGGCCGAAGAGCTCGGTGCGCGCGGATTCGCTGCGCCGCGCGTCGGCCGGGAGCTCCCGGATCGCCCGGATCCCCCGCATCCAATGCCGGATCATGCCGATCTGGCCGATCGTGAACGAGACGAACACGCCGATGATGTACAGCTGGATCAGGTTGGTGAGGTTCGCCTGGTAGACGATGAGCACGCCGATCGCGACCAGACCCAGGATGATCATGCCGTTGGAGTAGACGAGGCGGTCGCCGCGGGTGTTGAGCGCCTTGGGCGCGTACCCGTCGCGGGCGAGCACCGACCCGAGCAGGGGGAACCCGTTGAACGCCGTGTTGGCGGCGAGCAGCAGCACGACCGCGGTCGCGGCCTGGATCACGAAGAACGGGATCGAGTTCATGCCGAACACGGCCGACGACACCTGCGCCATGAGGCTCGGCTGCGGGTTGGAGCAGTCGAAGCCGATGAGGTCGCAGGGGTCCTCGGCGTAGTGCACGCCCGAGACCAGCGCGATCGCGGTGAGCCCGGCGAAGAGCAGGATCGCGATGCCGCCCATCATCGCGAGCGTCGACTGGGCGTTGCGCACCTTGGGCTTGCGGAACGCCTGCACCCCGTTCGACACGGCCTCGACGCCGGTGAGGGCGGAGCAGCCGCTCGAGAACGCGCGCAGCACGAGCAGGATGACGGCGGCCTGCGTGAGGCTCTCGGTCTGCACCTCGTACTGGGCGCTGGAGGCGACGGGCGGGTTGCCGGTGACGATCTGGAAGAGCCCGACGAGGATCATGATCCCGACCGAGCCGATGAAGAGGTAGGTCGGGATCGCGAACGCGCGCGACGCTTCGCGGACGCCGCGCAGGTTCACGATGACGATCAGGATGACGAAGCCCACCGCCAGCTCGACGCGCCAGGGGTTGAGGCCGGGCAGCGCCGAGATGATGTTGTCGACGCCGGAGGCGACCGACACCGCGACCGTGAGCACATAGTCGACGAGCAGCGCGGAGGCCACGATGACGCCCGGGATCTCGCCGAGGTTCTTGCGCGCCACCTCGTAGTCGCCGCCGCCAGAGGGATACGCCTTGATGAGCTGCCGGTAGCTGATCACGACGACGATCAGCAGCACGATGACCGCGGCGGCGACCCAGGGGGCGAACGCGAGGAACGCGAGCCCGCCGGTGAGGAGGATGAGCAGCAGCTCCTGCGGGGCGTACGCGACGGACGACAGCGCATCCGAGGCGAAGATGGGCAGCGCCAGCTTCTTGGGGAGCAGGTGCTCGTCCGAGTCGGTGGACGCGAGCGGATCCCCCAGGATGAGGCGCTTGGCGATCGGCTTCTCATCGACCGACGGCTCACGGCTTTCGTTCGTCACGGCCCGTAAGGCTACTCGTGAGGAGAACGTGAGGATGCATCCAGACGACCATCCTCACGAAATCCATGCGGTGCCTCTCTGGGACACTCGTAGCGTGGACGAGCAGATCATCCTCGGTGTGCTCGCGATCACCCTGGGGGTGGTCGTGGGGGTGCTGCTCTTCGTCCCCTTCGTCGCGCTCAGCTACCGCCGTCGGGGCGGATTCGGCGTCGGCCGCTTCGTGGTCTGGGGCGCCGCGCTCGTCTACGTGATGGCGATCTGGACCTACACGCTCCTGCCGCTGCCCCACCCCGACACGATCGCGTGCGCGGGCGTGAACATCGACGTGACGGCGATCGCCGCCGACCTGCGCGGGGCCATCGTGCGTCGAGGCAGCGGGTTCGCGACGGATCCCGCCGTGCGGCAGCTGCTGCTCAACGTCGTGCTCTTCGTACCGCTCGGCTTCTTCCTCCGTGTGCTGGGCGGACGCGGCGTGGTCACGGCCCTCGTCGTCGGCGTCGGGCTGTCGGGGTTCGTCGAGGTCACCCAGCTCACCGGGGTCTGGGGCCTCTACCCGTGCGCCTACCGCGTGTTCGACGTGGACGATCTGCTCACGAACACCCTGGGCGCGGTGCTCGGCTCGCTGCTCGCGCTCGCCGTGCCGCGGCGCTACCGCGGGTCGCCGCGCCTGCCCGACGCGGACCGGCCGCAGCCCGTCACGCGCGGGCGGCGCCTGCTGGGAATGCTGTGCGACGGGCTCGCCTCCTGGGTGCTCACCCTCACGGTGGTCGTCGCGGTGCAGCTCGTGCTCTACCTGCTCGGTGCGGACGCCGCCGTGCGCGACGGATCCGCGGCGAACCTCATCGGCTCCGCGGTGCCGATCGTCGTGTGGCTCGTCGCGACGCTCGCGACGGGCGGCACGATCGGCGACCACGCCGTGCAGGTGCGCTTCACCGGCGGGCCGCTCCCGGTCGGGCTCGCGCGCTTCCTGCGCTTCGTCACCGGCATCGGCGGCTACCTCGTGCTGAACGCGCTCCCCGGCGCGTGGACGTTCGTGGCCTCGGTGTTCGCGGTGGTGTCGATCGTGCTGGTCTTCACGACCGACACCCGTCGCGGCCTCCCCGGTCTCGCGTCGGGTCAGCGCCTCACCGACGCGCGGGAGCTGCAGGAACCGGATGCTGCGCCCCCGGGTCCCAGCCACGCCCGGTGACGCGCGGTGTCATCGTCGCAGGGCCGGTGCGGTGCGGTCGCCCCGGGAGTAGAATCCGGCTGATCACCGCCTGGGGTCGTCAGCGCCGACGAGCTGCGGGGATCGGGGGTGCGATATGGCTACCAAGCTTCCCTCCTCCGGGGCCATGCCGGAGGGGCAGGAACCGGGCTGCGACACGTCCGGCCTGATCCTGGTCCACAGGATCTTCCGCTGGCTCTACCGCGAGCTGCCGGAGCTCGTGCGCCGCGTGCCCCCGGGCGACGTCGAACGTGCCGCGGTCGTCGGCCGGTACGCCCACCTCGACTTCTTTGCGCTGCACATGCACCACGAGACCGAGGACGCCGCGCTGTGGGACAAGCTGGTCTCGCGCGACCCCGGCTGCGCGCTGCACGTCGACCAGATGCGCGCGCAGCACGCGGAGGTCGCGTCTCAGCTCGCCCTGATCGAGCCGCAGCTCGAGCCGTGGCTGCGGACGGCGGATGCCACACTGCGCGATGCGTTCGCCGGCGACATCGAGCATCTCCGCGACACCCTCACCGCGCATCTCGGGCAGGAGGAGGACGACATCATGCCGGTGGCCGGCGCCGTCCTCTCCCAGCAGGAGTGGGACTGGATGGAGGAGCACACGCGGGCCGAGCTCATGGCGCACCGCAAGGAGCTCGGCAAGGACATCATGTCCCTCCAGCTCGGACTGCTGGTCGCCAGCGTGCCCGAGGCCGAGCGCGACGAGTGGATGCGCACGAACGTCCCCGCGCCGATCCGCCTGCTGTACCAGCTGCTGATGAAGCGGCAGTACGACAGGGCGATGCGGGAGCTCTACCCCGACCGCCCGGTTCCCGCGATGGTGTGACGGCCATGTGGAGACGCGTGACGCTGGACGTGCATCTCGACCACCCGCCGGCTCGCGTGTTCCCGTACTTCGCCGACCCCGGCACGTGGCATGACTGGGCGCCCGCGGTCGAACTCCGCAGGCGCGTCGGCGACGGACCGCCGAGCGTAGGGAGCCGCTGGACCGCGGTCGACCACATCATCGGCCCGTTCCGCGTCCGCTTCGAGGACGTGCTCGAAGTCGTCGAGCCCGACGAGCGGGTCGTGTGGCACTCCACCTCGCCCTGGAACTCGCGCGTCGAGTACGCCTGCTCCGCCGAGGGTCGCGGGACGCGCGTGCACGCCGACTACGGGGGCGACGTCGCGGGGTGGCTGCGGCTGGTCGCCCTGCTTCCCACGTTCGTCCTGGCCCGCATCCTCATGCGCGACTTCCGCGGGCTCCAGCGGCTGCTCGATGCAGAGGACGCCCGCGCGGGAGCCGTCACCGAATCCGCCTGACGCCCTCGGCGCCGACACCGGAGCGAACGGATGCTGCGGCCCGCAGCATCCGTCCACCGCCTACGCCGTCGGCGTGCCGAGGAACTCGCGCGCGGCGACCACGAGCGCGTCGACGCCGCGGCCCAGCGTGGGCTGGAGCACGGGGGCGAAGAACGGCGAGTGGTTGGTCGGGATGTCGCGCTCGACCGTGCCGGCGGCGGTGGCCGCGGCGAAGGCCGCCGGGTCGACGCCGCCCCAGAACCAGAACACCAGCGGCACGCCGGCCTCGCGGGCGAACCACGAGACGTCCTCGCTGCCGGTGAACATGCCCGGGTCGATCACGGTGCCGTCGCCGAACGCCCCGTCGAACGCGGCGGTCAGGCGCGCGGTCGCGCCGGCGTCGTTGATGGTCGGAGGAAGCGTGTGGTCGGTGACGATGACCGGCGGCTCCTCGGCGCCGGAGGCCAGCGCCTCGGCGCGGACGATGCGCTCCACCTTCTCGAGCACGCGGGCGCGGGCCTCGTCGTCGGGGTAGCGCAGGCTCAGCTCGAGCCTCGCCTCGGCGGGGATGATGTTGTTCTTCAGACCCGCGTGGATCGAGCCGACGGTCACGACCGCGACGTCGCGGGGGTCCACTTCGCGCGACACGATCGTCTGCAGCCGCATGACGGTGGCCGCGGCCATGACGATCGGGTCGATCGTCGCCTGCGGACGCGAGCCGTGGCCGCCGCGGCCCAGCAGCGTGACGGTGAGGCCGTCGGATGCCGCCATCTGCGTGCCGCTGCGCACGCCGATCGTGCCTGCGGGCAGCGGCGTGACGTGCTGGCCGAGCACGATGTCGGGCTTCGGGAAGCGGTCGAGCACGCCGTCGGCGATCATCGCCTGCGAGCCCGCACCGTACTCCTCGGCGGGCTGGAAGACGGCGACGATCGTGCCCGACCACTCGTCCTTCGTGGCGACCAGGCGCTCGAGGGCGCCGAGCAGCGCGGTGACGTGCATGTCGTGTCCGCACGCGTGCATGACCGGCACGTCGTTGCCGGCCGGGTCGGTGCCGCGAGCCGTGCTCGCGTACTCGAGACCGGTCTGCTCAGGCACCGGCAGCGCGTCCATGTCGGCCCGCAGCCACACGACGGGACCTTCGCCGTTGGAGATCCGCGCAGCGACGCCGGTCTTGCCGATCCCCTCCTCGAACTCGATGCCGAGCCCCGTCAGGTGCTGCGCGATCACCCCCGCCGTGCGGGTCTCCTGGAAGGACAGCTCCGGATGCCGGTGCAGATCGACGTAGATCGCTTCGAGGTCGAGGGTCATGCGGTCGAGCCTACGCGGCCGCGCCGCCGCGCCCCCTCCCGCTCCGCAGTCCGTTTCGGCGACCTCTCACCCCACCACACCCGCACAACGTGACTGCGGAAGCAAAGACGTTCTGTGCTGCGCAGTCACGTTGTGCGGGTGCGGGCGGGGTGGACGCGCCAGAAGTGACTGCGGAGCGCGGGGGGAACGGGCGCGGGGGGACGAGCGCGGGGGCGGGGGCGGGGCGGGGGCGGGGGGAAGGAACGGGGGCGGGGTCACCGCACCAGCTGGTCGCGGCGCCGGGCGAGGTACGCACGCTCGGCGGGGTTGCCGGTGAGCTGCACGGCGCGGTCGTACGCCGACCGCGCCTCCTCGCTGCGCCCGAGCCGGCGGAGGAGGTCGGCGCGCGCCGCGTGGTAGGCGTGATAGCCGTCGAGAGGTGCGCGCAGCCGGTCGAGCTCGGCGAGCGCGACGTCGGGACCGTCGATCTCGGCGACCGCGATGGCGCGGTTGAGACGCACGATGGCGGACGGATCGGCGGCGAGCAGGCGGTCGTAGAGCGCGACGATCTGCGACCAGTCGGTGTCGCGAGCCGACGGGGCGGCGGTGTGCACCGCGTTGATCGCGGCGAGCAGCTGGTAGCGACCCGGCGGCTCTCCGCCGGCGGCGACGGCAGCGATCCGTTCTCGGACCAGCGCGTGGCCCTCGACGATCAGAGCGCGGCTCCACGCCCCGCGATCCTGCTCTTCCAAGGTCACGAGCTCGCCCGTGCGGGACACGCGTGCGGTTCGCCGCGCGTCGATGAGCAGCATCAGCGCGAGGAGTCCCGTCACCTCGCCCTCATCGGGAAGGAGCGTGCGCAGGAGCCGGCCCAGGCGGATCGCCTCGTCGGTCAGGTCCGCCCGCATCGGGTCGTCGCCGCCGGTCGCCAGATAGCCCTCGTTGAAAATGAGGTAGACCACCGCGAGCACGCCGGCGAGCCGCCCTCGGAGATCGGTCGCCGATGGCACCCGATAGGGGACGTGCGCGGCCGCGATCTTCGCCTTCGCACGGGTGATCCGTCGCGCCATGGTGGTCTCCGGCACGAGGAAGGCGTGGGCGATCTCGGCGACCGTGAGCCCGCCCAGCAGCCGCAGCGTCAGGGCGACCCTGGCCTCCATGGCGAGGACGGGATGACAGCAGGTGAAGATCAGCCGGAGCCGGTCGTCGTCGATCGGTCCCGTCTGCTCGGGAGGAGAGTCGTCGGACAGCATCAGCGCCGCCTTGTGCTTGTCGTCGCGGCGCGACTCACGTCTCAGCCGGTCGATCGCCTTGCGCGTCGCGGTGGTGGTGAGCCACGCACCCGGGTTCGGTGGCACGCCGTCACGCGGCCAGCGCTCGACGGCGGTCGTGAACGCCTCCGCGGCGGCGTCCTCGGCGAGGTCGAGATCGCCGAAGCGGCGGGCGAGCCCCGCCACCACCCGCGCCCACTCCTCGAGGTGGGCGCGGGTGAGCGCCTGATCGACGGCGGGGCCGGTCACGACTCGGACGCGTGCCGCTCCACGATCTCCGTCATGTCGGAGGGGAAGCGGTGCACCTCCTGCGGCCAGTCGAGGGCGACGGCCAGTCGTCCCGCCCAGTAGCGGGCAGCCTCGTCGTCGGGCACGTCCACGACGGTGAACCCGCCGAGGTGCTCCTTGGTCTCGGCGAACGGACCGTCGGTGAAGACCGGCGAGCCGTTGTCGCTGACGACGCTGCAGACCGCGGTCGAGGCGTCGATGCCCCCCTCCGCGAAGAGGAAGACGCCCGCGCTCTTCATCTCCTCCAACAGCGCCTGCGAGGCCTCGCTCTTGCTGCGCAGCTGGTCGGCCGTCTGCGGGGGCACCCACTCGTCGTTGAATGCGATCAGGTACTTCGGCATTGTCGTCTCCTCTCATCGGGACGAGGACCCCGTCGTGGACCCTCCGTCGCGGCGCCCGAACGGGCCCGCACACCTGATCCACGAACGGTGAGGCTCCGATACGACACTATTCCCGAGACCGGTGAAGAAGTCGCGACACCGTCACTGCGGCAGGCGCGCCGTGGAGCCCCGCACGATGAGCTCGAAGGGCAGCTCGCCCGGCCGGTGGACGGGGGTCTCGGCATCCGTCGATTCCAGCGCCTCGAGGATGGCGTCCGCGGCGCGCTCGCCCTGGCCGAGGGGGAACTGGTCGACCGTGGTGAGGCGGAAGAACTCGCCGAGCTCGTGGCCGTCGATGCCGATCACCGACAGATCCTCGGGCACCCGGTAGCCGAGCTCGCGTGCGGCGAGCAGTGCCCCGATCGCCATCTCATCGGATGCCGCGAAGATCGCGGTCGGCCGGCTGCCGGGCTTTCCCAGCAGCTGCTTGGCGGCGCGGAAGCCGCCCTCGATGGTGAAGTCGGCGGGCTCGAACAGCGACGGGCTGACCTCGATGCCGGCGTCGGCCAGGGCGAGCTCGAAGCCCTGCCGGCGCTGCGTCGGGATGTGGAAGTCGATGTCGAACTCGGGGCTCGCGCCGATGTGCGCGATCCTGCGATGGCCGAGCGCGAGCAGGTGCTCGGTGGCCAGCCGCGCGACGGCCACGTCGTCGACCGTGAGGGTCGTGAGCAGCGGATTGGGCCCGCCGATCGCGATCACCGGCAGGTCGAGCTCGACAAGACGCTCGGTCTCCTCCTGGCCGAGCTCGAGCGAGATCGCGATGACCCCGTCCACGCGCTGGCGCCGCAGGAACGTGTCGAAGATGTCGTGCCGCTCGCCGCGGTCGGCGGTGAGGCTGTAGAGGGTGATGTCGTAGCCGCGGCGCATGAGCGCCGAGGCGATCCCGCTCAGCACGGTCGAGAAGAACCAGCGGTCGAGGAACGGCACCAGCACGCCGATGTTGCGCGTGCGGCCCGAGGCGAGGCTCGAGGCCGAGGCCGACACCACATACCCGAGGCTCTTGGCGGCCTCCTCGACCTTCGCCTTCGCGCCCGCCGAGACGTGCCCGCGTCCGCTCAGCGCGCGTGAGACGGTCGCCGTCGAGACCCCCGCCGCGCGGGCGACCTCGTCGATGCTGACCACGTCGTCACCGTACCTTCTCGGAGCCCAGCTCGCGTGTCAGGCGGTCTCGATCCAGACCGTCGTGTCGCCCGGGAGCTCGCCGTCCGCGACAGGGCCGCTGGACGCGATCACGATACCGCCCGGCAGCGAGATCGGCGTGGAACCGGTGTTCGCGATGACGGTGACATTCCCGTTGCGGAATGCGACAGCATCCGTTCCGTATCCGTCGATCCATTCGAGCGACCCCGCGCCCAGCGACCGTGCCCGGCGCTCGGCGAGCAGTGCGCGGTAGAGCTCGAGCGTCGAGCCCTCGACGCCGGTCTGCGCGTCGCGGGCGAGCGTCGCCCACTCGGCGGGCTGAGGCAGCCACGACGCACCGGTCGCGTTGAAGCCGTAGGCCGGGGCATCCGCGTTCCACGGGATCGGCACGCGGCAGCCGTCGCGGCCGTACCGCTCGCCGTTCGTGCGGAACCACGTCGGGTCCTGACGGGCGTCGCCCGGGATGTCGATGACCTCGGGAAGCCCGAGCTCCTCGCCCTGGTAGAGGTAGGCGGAACCGGGCAGGGCGAGCATGAGGGTCGTGGCCGCGCGGGCGCGGGCGAGCCCGACCTCGCGGATCGGCTGGCCGGGGGAGTCCGGGCCGATGCCGTGACCCTGCGGGTTCTCGGCGGTCAGCGCCAGGCGCGATGCGTGGCGCACGACGTCGTGGTTCGAGAGCACCCACGTCGAGGGCGCGCCGACACCCGGGAACGCGTGCAGCGACACCTCGATGACCTCGCGGAGGTCGGCGGCGTTCCACTTCGTCTCGAGGTACGGGAAGTTGAAGGCCTGGTGCATCTCGTCGTGACGCACCCACTCGGCCGTGCGCGCGGCGGTGGGCAGCCACGCCTCCGCGGCGAGGGCGCGGTCGCCCTGGTACTCCTCGAGGATCCTGCGCCAGTCGCGGTACACCTCGTGCACGGCGTCCTGGCCCCAGTACGGCACGTTCTCCGCCTCGCCGCCCATCGAGCCGGCCTCGGGGTTCGGGATGTAGTCCGGCAGCCCCTCCGCCTTCACCAGGCCGTGGGCGACGTCGACGCGGAAGCCGTCGACCCCGCGGTCGAGCCAGAAGCGCAGGATGCGGCGGAACTCCTCGCGGACCTCCTCGTTGGACCAGTCGAAGTCGGGCTGCGACGAGTCGAACAGGTGCAGGTACCACTGGCCCGGCTCACCGTCGGCCTCGACGACGCGCGTCCATGCCGGACCGCCGAAGACGGACTCCCAGTTGTTGGGCGGGAGCTCTCCGTTCTCGCCCTTGCCGTCGCGGAACATGTAGCGCGCGCGCTCGGTGCTGTGGGGAGCGGCGGCGAGGGCCTGCTGGAACCATTCGTGCTGGTCGGACGAGTGGTTCGGGACGAGATCGACGATGACACGGATGCTGCGCTCATGCGCCGCGGCCAGCATGTCGTCGAAGTCGGCCAGGGTGCCGAAGAGCGGGTCGACGTCGCAGTAGTCGCTGACGTCGTAGCCGGCGTCCTTCTGGGGCGAGCGCTGGAAGGGGCTCAGCCAGATGGCGTCGATGCCGAGGTGCGCGAGGTCGTCGAGGTGCGAGGTGATGCCGGGGAGGTCGCCGATGCCGTCGCCCGACGCGTCGGCGAAGGAGCGGGGGTAGATCTGGTAGATGACGGCGGTGCGCCACCACTCGCCACCCACGGTGGTGAGGAACGCGTCCGTGCGCTCGATGGTCTCTGCGGAAGTCATCCGGCCAGCATACTGCAAGCGCTTACACTCCCTCGTAACGAATGACGCACAGGGGCCGGGCGTAGGGTTGGCGGGTGCTGTCCGAAGCCCTCACGCGCGCCGAATCCCTCATCCGCACGATCCCCGACTACCCGGAGCCGGGCGTGCAGTTCCGCGACATCACGCCTCTGCTGGCGGATGCCTCGGCGCTCCGCACCGTCATCCACGCGATGATCGCCCCGTTCGAGGGGTCGTTCGACGTCGTCGCCGGGGTCGAGGCGCGCGGGTTCCTGCTCGCCGGCGCCGTCGCGATGGAGGCCGGCGTGGGCCTGGTCCCGATCCGCAAGGCGGGCAAGCTGCCTCTGCCCGCAGCATCCGTCTCCTACGCGCTCGAGTACGGCACCGCCACGATCGAGGCGCACGACGACATCGCCGGCGGCATGCGGGTGCTGCTGGTCGACGACGTCCTCGCGACCGGTGGCACGCTCGTCGCGGCGCACGAACTCGTCGAGACGCTCGGCGGAGTGGTCGTGGGCACCGCGGTGCTCATGGAGCTGACGGCGCTCGGAGGCCGAGAGGTCGTCGGCGACGTCCACACCGTCTTCACCGCCTGACGTCGCCCCCGCCGTCGGCATCGGCGGTCACCCGTCCGAGCGGGGTCCCGGGAGCGTGTCCTGCGGACCCGTGCGCGGAGTGAAGTGCGGAATCGGTGCCGGGCGCTCGGCGCGGGGCTGATGCGACGGTTCGGGCGCTGCCGGGAGCGTGGCGTCGCCCTCGAACGACATGAGCGGATCCTTGCGGCTCGCGTGCTGGGGGAACCGCCGACCTGTCACGGTGTTCGCGACGACCTTCATGACGAAGAACTTCGCCGTCGGGCTCCACGACGCGAGCCGGCGGACACCGCTGTCGCGGATCTCGTCGTCACGGGTGACGCGCTCCGCCCTGCCGCGGATCACGACGCTCCAGTAGTGGTCGTCGTCGGTCGCCCCGTCGACCTCGAAGGCGACCATCGGGTGCTGCGCGATGTGGAGGAGCTTCGCGTCGCGCGCCGTGCGGATGTACAGGGCGCCCTCGTGGGCGACGTAGTTGACCGGGAAGATGTCGGGCGCACCGTCGGCGTTGTCGACCGCGAGCCGGCCGAGTTCGGCGGTCTGCAGGTACTCCCAGCACGCCGAAGCGGCAAGCCGCTCCACCTTGGGGGGCTGGCCTGCATTCGGGGGATCGCTCGGGGAATCGTTCATCGCGCACCACTGTCCGTCCCCTCCGGTCTACCTCAGAGCGGCGGAGAACTGAAGGGGGAGCGTGCCGGCTCAGCCGCCGAGCACGACGTTGATCGGCGGCTCGCCGGCGGCGAGCCGCTCGATCTGCGTGCGCACGAGCTTCGCGACCCGGGGCCGCATCGCGCTCGACGCGCCGCCGACGTGCGGGGCGATGAGCACACCCGCAAGGCCCCACAGCGCATGGCCGTCGGGGAGGGGCTCGGGGTCGGTGACGTCGAGGGCGGCGCGGATGCGTCCGCGACGCACGTGGTCGACGAGCGCGTCGGTGTCGACGAGGGTGCCGCGGCCGACGTTCACGATGAGCGCCCCGTCGGGAAGCGCCGACAGGAACGCGTCGTCGACGAGCCCCTGGGTGGCCTCACCGCCGGGCAGCGTGAGGATCACGATCTCGGCGTGGGGGAGCAGCTCGGGCAGCTCGTCGATGCCGTGCACCGCGACGCCGTCCTCGACGCGGGCGCGCGACGCGACGGGGGTGAGTTCGACCTCGAACGGCTCGAGCCGCGCGGCGACGGCCTTGCCGACGCCGCCGTAGCCCAGCAGCAGCACGCGGCGGTCGGCGAGGCTCTGCGCGAAGACCGGGGCCCAGCGGCCGGCCGCGGTGTCGACGGCGAATGCGTCGATGTGCCGCTGCGCAGCGATCGCGAGACCCACCGCGAGCTCGGCGGTCGACGTCTCGTGCACCGACGCCGCGTTCGCGAAGACCAGACCCTCGGGCAGGATGGCGGCGACGCCGTCGTAGCCGATCGACTGGCCCTGCACCAGCCCGACCTCGACGCCCTCGAGACGTTCGAGCACGCGCGCCATCGACATGTACGGCGGCACGACGATGTCGAACCGGTCACGCGGGGCGGCAGCATCCATCGGCCACACCACCAGCTCGACCCCCTCGGGCAGGGCGCCCAGATCCGCGGCGAGCTGTTCGGTGGGGACGCTGACGACGAGATTCCGGGTGTCTGTGCTCACCCGCTCCACGCTACCGGCGCGGTGCGGGGCGGGCGTCACCGGGCGGCGCTACGCTCGCGTCGAGCGACGACCGCGACGGGCGGCCGCGCCTGGGCGGAGGAGGCGGAGATGGTTCCCGAGATCAACTACTGGGCGGTGCTGATCGCGACGGCGTCGAGCATGGTCGTCGGCTCGATCTGGTACACGCCGAAGGTCTTCGGCACGAGATGGGCGAAGCTCGCGAACGTCGACATGAACCGACCGGGCGCAAGCGCCGTGGTGCCGATCGTGGTGACGGTGTTCGTCAGCTTCGTGACCGCGTGGGTGCTGGCCGGCGCCTCGTCGATCGCCTGGCACTTCTACGGCGGCAGCTACCTCTGGGCGGCGCTGCTGACCGGCGTGATCCTGTGGGCGGGCTTCACGGCGGCGCGCTTCATCACCCACGACGCCTTCGAGGGGCGGCCGTCGTCGCTGACCGTGCTCAACATCTCGCACGAGCTCGTCACGATCATCGTGATGGCGCTCATCATCGGCGTGTGGCCGCCGGCCGGGACGGTCTAGAAGCGGGACGGATGCTGCGGCTCAGGCCGCGGCGCCCACCACGGCGGCGATGGCCGACGTGAAGAACGACAGGCCGTCGACGCCCGACCGCATCGCGGCGGCGGTGTCGGGACCGAAGCCCGGCTCGACGGCGTGCTCGGGGTGCGGCATGAGGCCGACCACGTTGCCCCGCTCGTTCGTGAGGCCGGCGATGTCGCGCAGCGACCCGTTCGGGTTCACGCCGAGGTAGCGGAAGGCGACGAGGCCCTCGCCCTCGAGGCGGTCGAGTTCGGACTCCGAGGCGATGTAGCCGCCGTCGGCGTTCTTGAGCGGGATCACGATCTCCTGGCCGGAGCCGAAATCGCTGGTCCACGCGGTGTCGTTGTTCTCGACGCGCAGCTTCTGGTCGCGGCGGACGAACTGCTGGTGCGCGTTGCGGATCAGGCCGCCCGGCAGCAGGTGCGCCTCGACGAGCATCTGGAAGCCGTTGCAGATGCCGAGGATCGGCATGCCCTTGGCCGCAGCATCCTTCACCTCCGCCATGATCGGCGCGAGCGCCGCGATGGCTCCGGCGCGCAGGTAGTCGCCGTAGCTGAACCCGCCGGGGAGGACCAGCGCGTCGACGCCGTCGAGGTCGTGCGAGCCGTGCCACAGGGCGACGGCCTCGCCGCCGGCGATCTCGATCGCGCGCTGCGCGTCGCGGTCGTCGAGCGAGCCCGGGAAGGTGATGACCCCGATGCGGGCGGTCATTCGACGACCTCGATGCCGACGACGTCCTCGATCACGGAGTTGGAGAGGATCTCGTCGGCGATGCGCCGGGCCTCGGCGAGGACCTCGTCGGTGACCTCGCCGTCGACGGTGAGCTCGAATCGCTTGCCGATGCGCACCGCGCTGAAGTCGGAGACGCCGAGACGCGCGAAGGCGCCCGAGACGGCCTTCCCCTGCGGGTCCAGAAGCTCGGCCTTGGGCATGACGTCGACGACGATGGTGGGCATCGGGATCCTCCTGGCGGCCGGAGGCCGCAGCTATCGGTCGTTGAGCGACGAGCGCAGCGAGGAATCGAAACGCCGGATGTCGCGGGCAGGGGTCCCCTCCAGTCTACGGGCCGTGCGCGCGGCGTTTCTCCGGCCGTCCAGAAGCCCTGCCCGAAGCGCTGCGCGAGCCCCCGTGACACAACCGTGATCAATCCATGGGAGCGCTCCCTTGACTTCGTGGGAGCGATCCCATAACGTTGCGTCTCGATCGATGGGAACGCTCCCACGACCACCACGGCACGGTTCCCTCCGCGCCGATCCTGCAACACACACGACCCTGACAACACAAAGGAGTGACAGTGAACGCACGCGCCTTCCGCAGAAGCGCCGTGGCAATCGCCGCATTCTCGGCTTCGGCCATCGTCCTCGCCGGCTGCGCCGGTGGCAGCGGAGACGAGGCCGGTGGCGAAGACGGCGAGATCACGCTGACCCTGGCCACGTTCAACGACTTCGGGTACGACGACGAACTCCTCCAGGAGTACATGGACGAGAACCCGAACATCAAGATCGTCCACAACAAGGCCGCCATCACCGACGACGCCCGCACGAACTTCTTCGCGAAGCTCGGCAAGGAGGGCCTCGCCGACATCGAGGCGGTCGAGGTCGACTGGTTCGCCGAGGCCATGCAGTACTCCGACCTGCTCGCCGAGGTGCCTGACAGCGCCAAGGGCCGCTGGGTCGAGTGGAAGGAAGCGGCCGCGACCGACGCCGACGGCCGTCTCGTCGGCTTCGGCACGGACATCGGCCCGCAGGCCGTCTGCTACCGCGCCGACCTGTTCTCGGCCGCGGGCCTGCCCTCGACGCCCGACGAGGTCGCCTCGGCGATCGACGGCGACTGGGACACGTTCTTCGACCTGGCCGACCAGTACAAGGCTGCGACCGGCAAGCCGATGCTCGACTCCGCGAACTCCGCGTTCCAGGGCATCGTCAACCAGATCGAGTTCCCGTACGACGAGCCCGACGGCACCGTCGTCGCGACCGACAACCCCGACCTCGAGGCTGCGTACAACCTCGTCGTCGAGCGCGGCATCCCGAACTCGGCCTACTCGGGCCAGTGGTCGGACGACTGGAACGCGTCGATGGCCAACGGTGAGTTCGCCGCGATGCTGTGCCCGCCGTGGATGCTCGGCATCATCTCGGGCAACGCGCCCGAGGTCACCGGCTGGGAGATCGCGAACGCGTTCCCGAACGGCGGCGGCAACTGGGGCGGCTCGTACCTGACCGTTCCGGCCAACGGCAAGAACGTCGACGAGGCCCTCAAGCTCGCCGACTGGCTGACCGCTCCGGAGCAGCAGGAGAAGACGTTCGTCAACGTCGGCGCCTACCCGAGCGCCCTCGACGCGCAGAGCGCTTCGTCGATCACCGACTCGAAGAACGAGTACTTCGCCGACGCGCCGACCGGCACGATCTTCGCGGACCGCTCCGCGGCGATCACGGTCACCCCGTACAAGAGCGCGGACTACTTCAAGTACAACACCGCGCTCCAGGACGCCATCACCCGCGTCTTCGACGGCACCCAGGACGCCCAGGCGTCGTGGGACGCGTACGTCGCCGAGGTCGAGGCCTTCTGATAGGCCGACACTGACGATCCGGTCCGCGCCCGCGGACCAGGTCTGACAGCAGAAGCGGAGTGCGTGCGGGTCCCCCCCCGGCCCGCGCGCACTCCGCCTCCACGCCCACCCCTCGACACCCGAATCGGAGCCACCGGTGACCACGACCGCCACCCGTACGACGGCATCCGGGCCGGCCGATCGGCCCGATCCGGAGCGCCAGCCGCGCGTCCTCTCCTTCTCCCACCGCCTCAGCCGCTGGGACCTGAAGCTCTCCCCGTACCTCTACATCTCGCCGTTCTTCATTCTGTTCGCGATCGTGGGGCTCTTCCCGATCGTCTACACGGCGGTGATCTCGTTCCAGGAGTGGGACCTCGTCCGCAACTCCGGCACCTTCGTCGGATTCGACCAGTACGTCTGGATCCTGTCCCAGGCCGACTTCTGGATCGCCCTGCGGAACACCTTCAGCATCTTCCTGCTCTCGTCGGTGCCGCAGCTCATCCTGGCGCTGTTCATCGCGGCGATGCTCGACAAGAACATCCGGGCCAAGACCTTCTGGCGGATGAGCGTCCTGCTCCCGTACGTCATGGCCCCGGTCGCCGTCGCGCTGATCTTCAGCAACCTCTTCGGCGACAACCACGGACTCGTGAACAACGTGCTCACGAACCTCGGGCTGGACCCGATCGCGTGGCACAAGGACCCGTTCTGGAGCCACATCGCCATCGCCACGATGGTCAACTTCCGCTGGACCGGCTACAACGCCCTCATCCTCCTCGCCGCCATGCAGGCCGTGCCGCGCGAGTACTACGAGGCGGCGACCGTCGACGGCGCCAACGCCTTCCGCCAGTTCTGGAGCATCACGCTCCCCTCGCTCAAGCCCACCCTGATCTTCGTCATCATCACGTCGACGATCGGCGGCCTGCAGATCTTCGACGAGCCCCGCATGTTCGACCAGACCGGCCGCGGCGGTGCCGCCGGCCAGTGGCTCACGATCACGCTGTACCTGTACAACATCGGCTGGGGCGAGTTCAACTTCGGCCGCGCCGCCGCCCTGGCGTGGATCCTCTTCATCATCATCCTGGCGATCGGCCTCATCAACCTCGCCATCACCCGTGCCCTCGTACGCGACGAGGGCGGACGCGGGGTCATCCAGCGCCGCCGCCGCGGCCGGAAGGGAGCCCAGCAGTGAGCGCCATCAGCACCCCGCCCCTCGCGGTCGTCGAGGAGAACCTGCCCAACGCGCGCCGGAGCCGGCGGACCACGAAGATCCGCGGCGTGCGCGCCGGGGTCTGGGTGTACGTCGGTCTCGGAGTCGTCGTGGTCTCGGCGCTCTTCCCCTACTACTGGTCGTTCCTGATCGGCTCGGGCGACGCGTCGACCATCAACAACCCGAACATGTCGTGGCTGCCGGGCGGCAACTTCATCGACAACGCCCTGAAGGTCATCAACGACCCTGCCGTGAACTTCTGGCAGGCCCTCTGGAACTCGATCTTCAGCTCGACCGTGATCGCGGCATCCGTCGTCCTGTTCTCGACCCTCGCCGGCTGGGCGTTCGCGAAGCTCCGCTTCCCGGGCGGCAAGTGGCTGCTCGCCTTCGTGGTCGCCACCATGGCGGTGCCGATGCAGCTCGGCGTCGTGCCCCTCTACCTGCTCTTCTCCGACCTGGGCTGGACCGGGCAGATCGGCGCCATCATCATCCCCGCGCTCACCAGCGCGTTCGGGGTGTTCTGGATGACGCAGTACCTGTCGCAGACCGTGCCGGACGAGCTGATCGAGGCGGCGCGCGTGGACGGGGCCAACATGCTCCGCACGTTCTGGACGGTCGGCGTGCCCGCCGCACGCCCCGCCGCCGCGATGCTGTTCCTCTTCACCTTCGTGGGCGCGTGGAACCAGTTCTTCTGGCCCTTCATCGTGCTCGACCGGCAGAGCCCCACGCTCCCGGTGGCACTCTCGCTCCTGCAGTCGAACTACTTCGTCGACTACTCGGTCGTGCTCGCCGGCGTGCTCCTGGCCACCATTCCGCTCCTCATCGTCTTCGCCTTCACGGGCCGGCAGCTGGTCAGCGGCATCATGGCCGGCGCCGTCAAGGGCTAGACCCTTCCCGTTCCCCACAGCCTTCGGCATCCTGACACCGACGTTCCCCGAGAGGATCATTGACCTCATGACGACCGCGATCCCTCGCGCCTTCCCCCAGGACTTCCTGTTCGGCGCCGCGACCGCCGCCTTCCAGATCGAGGGCGCCGCCCACGAAGACGGCCGCCGCGACTCGATCTGGGATGCGTTCTGCCGCGTGCCGGGCGCCGTCATCAACGCCGACAACGGCGACGTGGCGTGCGACCACTACCACCGCTACGGCGATGACGTGGCGCTCATGAAGGAGCTGGGCCTGCAGACGTACCGCTTCTCGACGTCGTGGTCGCGCGTGCGGCCCGACGGCGGGGCGGTCAACCTCCAGGGACTCGACTTCTACAAGCGACTGGTCGACGAGCTGCTCGGGGCCGACATCCTCCCGTGGCTGACGCTCTACCACTGGGACCTGCCGCAGGCGCTGCAGGAGAAGGGCGGCTGGGCGAACCGCGACACCGCGGACCTCTTCACCGAGTACGCGCTGACGATGCACGACGCCCTGGGCGACCGGGTCGACGTGTGGACCACCCTCAACGAGCCGTGGTGCTCGTCGTTCCTCAGCTACACCGCGGGCATCCACGCGCCGGGCCACTACAGCGTCGAGGAGGGCGTGCTCGCCGCGCACCACCTGCTGCTCGGGCACGGCCAGGCCGTGCGCGAGCTGCGCTCTCGTGACGAGTCGCTCAAGCTCGGCATCACGCTGAACCTCACGGTCGCCGAGCCGGTCGACGAGAGCGACCCCGCCGACGTCGACGCGGCACGTCGGATCGACGGCCAGTTCAACCGCTGGTTCCTCGACCCGATCTTCCGTGCGCAGTACCCCGCCGACATCGTGGAAGACATCCGGAAGGTGGATGCTGCGGCCATCGCCGCGTGGGAGACCGCCGTGCGCCCGGGTGACCTCGAGACCATCGCGACGCCCATCGACACGCTCGGTGTGAACTACTACCACGGCGAGTACGTGGGCGGACGAGAGCCGGTGAACCCGCCGATCGGCGGCGACGCGCCGACCGACCGCCCCGCCCGCTCGCCGTACCCCTCGCACGAGGGCATCTACTGGCACGAGCGCGGCCTTCCCCGCACGCCGATGCAGTGGGAGGTGCAGCCCGAGGGGCTCACCACGCTCCTCGAGCGGGTGTGGGACGAGTACGCGCAGCAGGCCGGCACCGTGCTCTACGTGACCGAGAACGGCGCCGCCTACGACGACGAGCTCGTGGTGGAGGGCGACGTGAAGCACGTCCACGACGCCGATCGCGTCGAGTTCCTGCGCGGACACCTCGGGGCGATCCTCGACGCGGCCGAGGCCGGTGTCGACGTGCGCGGATACTTCTACTGGTCGCTGCTCGACAACTTCGAGTGGGCGTGGGGCTATGAGAAGCGGTTCGGGATCGTGCGGGTGGACTACGACACCCAGGAGCGCACGCCCAAGGACAGCGCGCTCGAGTACAGCCGCATCATCGGTGCTCGGGCGATCGACCTGGAGTCCGCGCGCGCGGCGACGGTCGCGTCGTAGCACTGCGCCGCGCGGAGTCGTGGCGCAGTAGCATCCGGGAAGGAGGGGACAGGAATGAGCACCGACGCCATGCGGCCTACCCAGCGGGGAGCCGGCAGCGCACACGCCGTGACGATCGAAGAGGTCGCCGCCGCGGCGGGGGTCTCCCGTTCGACGGTCTCCCGCGTGGTGAACGGCTCGACCGCCGTGAGCCCCGAAGCCCTGGAGTCGGTGACCCGCGCGATCAGCGAGCTCAACTACGTCCCCAACCGCGCCGCCCGGTCACTGGCGAGCCAGAAGACGCATGCCATCGCGCTGATCGTCCCCGAGGACACCACCCGGTTCTTCGGCGACCCGTTCTTCGCGGCGATCGTGTCGGGCATCAACTCGCGCCTCAGCCGCTCGGACTACGTGCTCAACCTCTTCATCGCGAGCGACGACCCGGGCGATAAGACCACGAGCTATGTGCGCTCGGGTGCGGTGGACGGTGCGATCGTGGTCTCGCACCACACCAGCGACACCTTCATCGACCGCATCGCGAGCGTCGTGCCTGTCGTCTACGGCGGCCGCCCGGTGCGCGAGCGCGACCGTGACTACTACGTCGACGTCGACAACGTCCGTGGGGCCTACGACGCCACGGTGTACCTGATCGAGAGCGGCCGCCGCCGCATCGCGACGATCACCGGCCCGCGCGACATGCCCGCCGGCGTCGACCGCCTGCAGGGGTATCGCGACGCGCTCGCCGCGTGGGACCTCGACGAGATCGCGGTCGAGGACGGCAACTTCACCGCCGACGGCGGTGCCGACGCGATGCGCCGCATCCTCGCGACCGGAGCCCAGCCCGACGCGGTGTTCGTCGCCAGCGACCTCATGGCGCGCGGCGTGCTGACGGTGCTGACGGCCGCGGGACTCCGCGTCCCCGAGGACGTCGCGATCATCGGCTTCGACGACTCCCCGGTGGCCACCTCCGTCACGCCGCAGCTGACGACGATGCGCCAGCCGTCGTTCGCACAGGGCGAGCGCATGGCCACGGTGCTCGTCGACCTCCTCGCGGGTCGGCATCCGCGTCACGTCACGATCCTCGAGACCGAGCTCGTCATCCGCGAATCCGTCTGACCCGCCCCTGCTCCCCTCCCCACCGCCCCCTCGTTCCGCAGTCACTTTTCGCGGCCGCGGGGCGGCGGCACCCGCACCTTGCGACTGCGGAACACCGAAGACCTTCGCTCCGCAGTCGGGTTTGGCGGGAACGGGGGCCGCGAAGCCGCACGATGTGACTGCGGAAGGCGACGTGGTTTGGGGGGATGGGGGGGAACTCAGGCGCGGCCGGGAACCGTCGCGTGCAGGAGGTTGCGCCAGGGGTCGTCGAAGGCCACCGTGCGGCCGTCGTCGCGCACCTCGAGGCCGTGGTGGCGCAGGCGTTCGGCGAGCTCGCCCAGCGAGTCGGCGTCGGGGAGGGCCAGATCGACGCGGCCGAGGCCGAGCGCCGGCATCCGCGGGCCGGCGCCGCGCGAGTTCCAGACGTTCATCGCCATGTGGTGGTGGTAGCCGCCGGCGCTCACGAACAGCGCCTGGTTGCCGAGCTCGGCGGTCTGGTCGAAGCCGAGCGCGTCGACGTAGAAGGCGCGGGCACTCGCGACGTCGCCGACCGACAGGTGCACATGACCGACGGATGCTGCGTCCTGCCCCGTCCCGCCGCTCGCGGCCCGCTCCGTCAGGTGCTCGCGGAGGAAGCCGTTGGGGTCGAGGTACAGCGTCGCCATCTCGACACTGCCGTGGGTCCACGACCAGTCGGTCCGGGCCCGGTCCCAGTACAGCTCGACGCCGTTACCCTCGGGATCGGTGAGGTAGAAGGCCTGGCTCACGAGGTGGTCCGCCGAGCCGGTGAAGGTCTGCGGCGCGCGCTGCGCGACGCTGTAGAGCGCGGCCGCGAGGGCCTCCTGCGTCTCGAAGAGGATCGCCGTGTGGAACAGCCCGGCCGCGCCGGGGCTCGCGTGGCGCAGGGCGGGCTCGTGCTTCAGGATGACGACCGGCCGACCCGCGCGCCCGAGCACGACCTCGTCCCCCTCAGCCGAGAGCACCTGGAGGGTGATGACGTCGCGGTAGAACGCCGTCATGCCGTCGAGGTCGCCGACGAGAAGCGTCACGGCGCCCATCGAGGTGGCGGCGGCGAGGCGGTCAGGGTGCGCGATCTCATTCACGTGTAGCTACAACCATTTGCGCGCAGCATCCATTCCCGATCCATTCCCGCTTCATCGCTACGGTCGTCCGGGTTTGGGGCGCGATTCCTCCGTTGGGGCGCACACATCGCGCCCCAACGGACAGAATGCGCCCCAAACCCCAGAAACAGGGGGGACGGATGCTGCGGCTCGGCGCTACTTGACCTGCGAGTCCTGCGGGTCGCCGCCGAGCTGGCCGACGGCGGGGAGCGGGCCGCCGTCGTCGGCGCCGGTCTTGCGCCAGCGGGCGATCGCGTTGCCGAGGTGGTAGATCAGCAGGGCCGCGGCCGCGCCGATGACGATCGCGCCCAGCTGGAAGTCGCCCCACACCATGGTGAAGCCGGCGATCGCGATGACGAGCGAGACGGCCGCGGTGTACTGGTTCACCGGGCGCGAGAAGTCCACGCGGTTGTCGACCCAGATCTTGATGCCGATGATGCCGATGAGGCCGTACAGGGCGGTCGTCACGCCGCCGAGCACGCCGGCCGGGATCGAGTTGAACACCGCGCCGACCACCGGCGACAGCGACAGCAGGATCGCGAAGACGCCTGCGACCCAGTACGCGGCCGTCGAGTACACGCGGGTCGCCGCCATGACGCCGATGTTCTCGCCGTACGTCGTCGTGCCCGAACCGCCGAAGGTGCCCGCGAGCACCGTCGCGGCGCCGTCGGCGATGAGCGCACGGCCGGTGTACTGGTTGACGGAGGACTCGGTCATGGTCGCGACGCCGCGCACGTGTCCGACGTTCTCGGCGATGAGCACGAGCACGACAGGCAGGAACATGGCGATGACGCTCCAGGTGCCGGGGTTGCCGAACGTCGGGAACTGGAAGGTCGGCAGGCCCACCCACTGCCCGTTCGCGACGAGCTCGTTCACCTGCGTGAAGTCCACCTCGCCGCGCAGCAGCGCCACGATGTAGCCGACGATCACGCCGAGGAAGATCGAGATGCGCCCGAGGAATCCGCGGAACAGCACGCTGCCGAGGATCACCGCCACGAGCGTGATGGTCGCGGTGATCGGCGCCTGCTGGAAGTTCTGCCACGCGACCGGGGCGAGGTTGAAGCCGATGAGCGCGACGATGGCGCCGGCGACGACCGGCGGCATGAGCTTCTCGATCCAGCCGAGCCCCGCGAACTGGACGATGAAGCCGACCGCGGCCAGCAGCACGCCGACGGCGACGATGCCGGCGAGGGCCGAGCCCATGCCCTGCGACGCGGTCGCAGCGGTGACCGGTGCGATGAACGCGAACGACGAGCCGAGGTAGCTGGGGAGGCGGTTCTTCGTGATGAGGAGGAACAGCAGCGTTCCGATGCCTGAGAAGAGGAGCGTCGTCGAGACCGGGAAACCCGTCAGCACCGGCACCAGGAACGTCGCGCCGAACATCGCGATGACGTGCTGCGCGCCGATCGCGACCGTCGCGGGCCAGTTCAGCCGCTCGTCGGGCTTCACCACCTTCCCGGGTTCGACGGTCCGGCCGTTGCCGTGAATGGTCCACAAAGGCATGCGCGCTCCTTGCGCTCGGGTGATGGTGCGAGGATCACCCTAGCGAGCGGGTGCGCGCGAGTTGCCTCGGCCACGCGGCATCCGAGAGGCTGGACGGATTCCGGCTCGCACCCGGACCTTCGATGCAGAACCGACGGAGAGACGTGACCGACCCAGCGACCCTGCCGACACCGCCCGCCCTCGAGTTCCGGGGACTCCACAAGCGCTTCGGCGAGAAGGTGGCCGTGGCCGACGTCAGCCTGCGCGTGCCGGCGGGATCGTTCTACGGGCTGGTGGGCCCGAACGGCGCCGGCAAGACCACGACGCTGTCGATGGCGACCGGACTCCTCATGCCGGACGCGGGTCAGGCGCTCGTGCACGGGGTCGACGTGTGGCGCGAGCCGGTCAAGGCGAAGGCGATGGTCGGCAACCTCGCCGACGGCGTCAAGCTGTTCGACCGCCTCACGGGCGAGCAGCTCGTCACCTACAACGGGCTGCTGTTCGGTCTGCCGCACGACGAGATCGCCCAGCGCACGGCCGATCTGCTCTCCCTCATGGACATGACGGATGCCGCGGGCACGATGGTCGTCGACTACTCGGCGGGCATGACCAAGAAGATCGCGCTGGCGTGCGCCCTGGTCCACGCCCCGCGGCTGCTCGTGCTCGACGAGCCCTTCGAGTCGGTCGATCCGGTGTCGGCGGCGAACATCGAGGACATCCTCGCCGGCTATGTGGCCGGCGGCGGCACCGTCATCGTCTCGAGCCATTCGATGGACCTCGTCCAGCGCATGTGCGACCACGTCGCGATCGTCGCGGCGGGCCGGCTGCTCGTCGCGGGCACCGTCGACGACGTGCGGGCGGGGGAGTCCCTGCAGGACCGCTTCGTCGAGCTCGTCGGCGGCCGCCGCCACACGGAGGGGCCGGAATGGTTGCGACGCTCCTGAGGCTGCGGTTCCGGGTCCTCGGCAACCAGCTCGCGCGCAGCCCGTGGCAGCTGGTCGGGTTCATCCTCGGTGCCCTCTACGGCGCCCTGATCCTCGTGGGCATCGTCGCGGGCCTCGTCGCGCTGGGCTTCGCCGACGTCCGGCTCGCGGGCATCGTCATCGTGGGCGCCGGGTCGCTGGTGACGCTGGGGTGGGCCCTCATCCCTCTCGTGGCGTTCGGCGTCGACACGACGCTCGACCCGGACCGCCTCGTCGTGTTCCCTCTGACGACCTCGCGGATGATGGTCGCATTGACGCTCGCCGCGGTCTGCGGCATCCCGGGCATCATCACGTCGGCTGCCGCGATCGCGACGATCGCGACATGGGCGCACTGGCCTGCGGCGCTCGTCGCCTGGCTGGTGAGCACGCCGCTGGCGGTGCTCACGGCGGTGGTCGCCTCACGCGCCGTCGCGACGGTCGCCTCCGGCTTCGGGGGAGGTCGACGCTTCCGCGAGGTCGCCGGCATCCTCATCTTCATCCCGCTCATCCTGGCGGGGCCCATCATCGTGGGGCTCGCCAACGGAGTCACCGTGAACGCCGACACCATCGCCGAGCTCGTGCCGCTCCTCGGCTGGACGCCGCTCGGCGCCGCATGGGCCGTGCCCGCCGACGCGGCCGCCGGCGATCTGCCCGCCGCCGCCGCGAAGCTGCTCATCGCGCTCGCCACCCTCGCGGCGCTGTGGCTGCTCTGGCGCGCCTCGCTCGCGCGCTCCCTCGTGCGGCCCCGGCTCACGTCGGCCGCCGCCGTGCGGGCCGGGTCGATCGGATGGTTCGGCCGCGTGCCGAGCGGTGCCGCGGGTGCGGTCTTCGCGCGGTCGCTGACGTACTGGACGCGCGACCCGCGGTATCTGCGCCAGCTCATCGCCGTTCCGCTCGTGCCGGTGCTGCTGTGGTTCTACGCCCGCGACGGCGACCCGTTCGTGGCGCTGGCGTTCTCGGCGCCGATCATCGCGTTCATCATCGGCATCGTGGTGTACGCCGACATCTCGTACGACGGCACGGCGTTCGGCACCGAGGTCGCGACGGGCGCGCGCGGTCGCGCCGACCGCCTCGGGCGCATCCTCGCCGCCGCCGCGGTCGCGGTGCCGCTGGTGCTGCTGGCCGCGGCACTGCCCTTCGCGTTCGCGGGCGACTGGACGCAGTTCCCCGGCATCCTCGGCATGGCGCTCGGCATCCTCTTCACCTGCTACGGCGTCTGCGCCGTCACCTCGGCCCAGCTCGTGGTGCCGGTTCCGGGCTCGGGCGACAACCCGTTCAAGCGCGTCCCGGGCACGACGTTCCTGCAGGGCATGGCGTTCTTCGGCATCTGGCTGGTGGCGCTCGCGCTCTCGGCGCCCGCGATCATCGTCGGGCTCATCGGGTACTTCATGCAGAACCCGGCCCTGAGCTGGATCGCGTTCGCCATCGGGATCGTGGGCGGCACCGCGGTGCTCGTCGCCGGCATCCTGATCGGCGGCAGGATGCTCGACAGCACGGGGCCGGTGCTGCTGGCCCGACTGAAGGCGATGAAGAACGCGTGAGGCGGATGCCGCGCCGCGGCGTCAGGCGGCGGTGAGGCGCTCGAGCAGCTCGCGGTAGCGGGCGGTGGTGCGGTCGATGATGTCCGCCGGGAGTGCGGGCGGCTCCCCCTCGCGCGGGGCCGCCCAGTTCGCGGCCAGCCAGTCGCGCACGATCTGCTTGTCGAAGCTCGCCATGCGCTCGGCGGGGGTCGTGCCGGACGCCCAGGCCGCGGCATCCCAGTATCGTGACGAGTCGCTGGTGAGCACCTCGTCGGCGATCGTCAGCACCCCGTTGCCGTCGAGGCCGAACTCGAACTTCGTGTCGGCGAGGATCACGCCGTGCGCCTCGGCGGTCGCGGCCGCACGCGCGTAGATCTCGAGCGAGAGGTCGCGGAGCTCCGCCGCGCGCTCGGCGCCGACGAGTTCGACGGTGCGCTCGTACGAGATGTTCTCGTCGTGCTCGCCGAGCGGCGCCTTGTAGGCGGGGGTGTAGATCGGCTCGGGCAGCCGGTCGCCGTTCGAGAGCCCTTCGGGCAGGGCGATGCCGCACACCGTGCCGTTCTCGCGGTACTCGGCCCAGCCCGAGCCGGTGAGATACCCGCGCACGACGCACTCGATCGGCAGCATGTCGAGGCTCTTCACGACCATCGCGCGGCCGGCGACGGCCTCCGGGATCAGGCTCTTGAGGTCATCGGCGGTGTTGGCCTCGCCGTCGGCCCCGAGCGTGAGCTCGTGCGAGGCGGCGAGATGATTCGGGATGCTGCGACCCCCGTCCGCACCCGCGAGCCGGTCGAACCACCAGAGGCTCAGGGTGGTGAGCAGCTCGCCCTTGCCGGGAATGCCCGGCGACAGCACGTGGTCGAACGCGCTGACGCGGTCGCTCGCGACGACCAGCATGCGCTCGGGCGTCGCCCCCTCGGGCGTGTCCGCCGGGACGTAGAGGTCGCGGACCTTGCCGGAGTAGGCGTGGCGCCAGCCGAGGAGCTCTGTCGTGGGGGTGGGGATAGCCGTCACCCGTCCATTATCCCGGGTGACTCCGGCGGGTTTCGGGGCGGGGTCGCATCGGGGCGGACGGGCTCACGGCGTGATCTCGTCGACGTGCGCGAACGCCTCGGCGACGAGCGCGGGCCAGCGGTCGGCAGCATCCGTCCCCGCGGTCGCCCACTCGCGCATCGGCCGCCCCCGCATGACGGCGGGCTCGGCTTCGCCCGCCTCGGCCAGCTCGCCGACGCGGCTCTCAGGCAGCTTCACCATCAGTGCGCCCTCGAAGGTGACGAAGGCGAACACCTTGCCGCGGACGTTCAGGCCCTCGGACCCGAACATCGCGCCGAGCGAGACGTCGGGCCGCGTCGTCCATTCCGCCACGATCGGGTCGAAGATCGCGTACGACTCGGGGAATTTCTCCCTGCGCGCGGCGCCCTTGTCTGCCATGACCCTCACCGTACGACGCCCCACCGACAGAGCGCGAGGGATGCATGTCGCGATGAAGAAGCGTATAGTCCACGTGGACTAATCGAAGTGGAGTGATCATCATGGAGGACCAGATCGCGCGCCTGACGTCGCTTGGGGTGGCCGTGCTCGCGCTGCTGAGCGAGGGCGACATGCACCCGTACGAGATGATCCGGCTGATGCGGTTTCGTCGTGACGACCGGCTCGTCACGATCACGAACGGCACGGTCTACCACACCGTGGGGCGGCTCGAGCGGGCGGGACTGATCGCCGAGGTCGGCGTCGACCGCGACGGCAACCGCCCGGAGCGCACCACCTATACGCAGACGGATGCCGGCGCCGCCGCGGTGCTCGAATGGGTGCGCCGCGAGCTGCCGCGTGTGGACCGCCCGGCGGAGTTCCGCGTCGCGCTCGCCGAGGTGCACGGACTGGATCGCGACGAGGCGATCGAGCTGCTCGGCGTCCGACGCGACGCGCTCGCGGCCACGCTCGGGTCCCTCGAGGACGGCCAGCGTCACGCCCTGGAGAAGGGCGTGCCCCCGCAGTACCTCATCGAGATCGACCGCGAGCTCGCGCTCCTGCGCGCGGAGCTCGTGTGGATGGACGCGGTGCTCCCGCGCATCGCCGATCCCGACTTCGCCTGGGGTCCCACCCCGACCCCCTCGGAACGCTATCTCGCCCAGAGAAAGGCAGCACGACAGTGACCACCCCCGAAACGCCGGAGTCCCGCCCCACGGCGGGCGCGGCATCCGCCACCGCTCGGGTCGCCGGCCCGATCACCGGTGCCTACGCCGTCGGGCACAAGCCCCAGAGCCCCTGGCCCGCCCTCTGGGCGCTGGTCATCGGCTTCTTCATGATCCTCGTCGACACGACGATCGTCTCGGTCGCGAACCCCGCCATCAAGGCGGCGCTCGACCCCGACACCAACAACCTCGACAACGTCGTGTGGGTCACCTCGGCCTATCTGCTCGCGTACGCGGTGCCGCTCCTGATCACCGGCCGCCTCGGCGACCGGTTCGGGCCGAAGAACATCTACCTGATCGGGCTGACGGTGTTCACGCTCGCGTCGCTGTGGTGTGGTCTGTCGGGCACCCTCGAGATGCTCATCATCGCCCGCGCGGTGCAGGGCCTCGGCGCCGCGCTGATGACCCCGCAGACGATGGCCGTCATCACGCGCACCTTCCCACCGAACCGCCGCGGCGCGGCGATGGGCCTGTGGGGCGCCACCGCCGGTGTCGCGACCCTCGTCGGGCCGCTGGCCGGAGGCCTGCTGGTCGACGGCTTCGGGTGGGAGTGGATCTTCTTCATCAACATCCCCGTCGGTGTCATCGCGTTCGTGCTCGCGTGGATTCTCGTGCCCAAGCTCGAGACGCACCCGCACCGCTTCGACATCGTCGGCGTCGTGCTGAGCGCCGTCGGCCTCTTCCTGATCGTCTTCGGCCTGCAGGAGGGCGAGAAGTACGACTGGGCGCCGTGGGTGTGGGCGATGATCTCCGGCGGCGTGGCGGTGATGGCGCTCTTCATCTGGACGCAGGCGCGCACCAAGAACGAGCCGCTCGTGCCGCTGCCGCTCTTCCGTGACCGCAACTTCTCGGTGTCGAACCTCGGCATAGCGATCGTCGGATTCACCGTGACGAGCATGTCGCTGCCGCTGATGTTCTTCATCCAGCTCGCCCGGGGGCTCACCCCCACGCAGTCGGCGCTGCTGCTCATCCCGATGGCCGTCCTCTCCGGCGTCGGCGCGCCGTTCGCCGGCCGTCTCCTCGACCGCACCGACCCGCGGTTCCTCCTTGTGCCGGGCCTGCTCATGGTTGCGGGTTCGCTGTTCTGGTACTCGTCGCTCATGAACGTCGACACCCCGATCTGGATGTTCCTCCTGCCGTCGGCGCTCATGGGCATCGGCAACGCCGGCATGTGGGGGCCGCTCGCGACCACGGCCACGCGCAACCTGCCTCCGCGACAGGCCGGTGCCGGCGCGGGCATCTACAACACCACCCGGACGATCGGTTCGGTGATCGGCTCGGCATCGATCGCGGCCTTCATGCAGGCCCGGCTCGAGGCGAACCTTCCTGGCGCGTCCGACGCATCGGGCGGGTTCGGCGAAGGAACGCTGCCTCCGTTCGTGATCGACGGATTCTCGCAGGCGATGGCGCAGGCCATCCTGCTGCCGGCCGCGGTCATGCTCGTCGGCGTCGTCGTGGTGCTGTTCCTTCGTCGGCCGAAGACGACGTCGACCGAGGATTGGCAGGCCGCGAACGCGGCTGCCGCATCCGACTAACGCCGTTCGGGGAGCTTGTCAAGAGCTTGGTCGGCGGCGGCTCAGCCGCCCACCATGGTCACATGACCGGACTCGCAGTGATCCTGCTCATCGCCGGAATCGTCCTGCTGCTGCTGGGCGTATTCATCGAAGCGGCCAAGTTCCTGCTCTGGATCGGCCTCGTGATCATCGTCATCGCCGTGATCGCGTGGCTGATGCGCTTCATCCGTCGTCAGACCTGATTTCCCCAGCTCAGGTCGCGCGGCGCCCGCAGGGTCCTCCCCGATCCCGGGCGTCGACAGGACGCCGGCCCGCATGTCCCCCAGCACGCGGCGCCGGCGTCCTTCTTTGCTTCCCGTGGTTCAGTGCCGACCGCGGCCGCGCTCGTGTGCCCAGATCGCGAGCTCGACGCGGTTGCGGGCGCCGAGCTTGGTCGAGATGTTCGCGAGGTGCGTCTTCACGGTGCTGAGCGAGACGTGCAGCTCGTCGCCGATCTCGCTGTTGCCGAGCCCCCGGGCGACGCCGGCGAGCACAGCCTCCTCCCGGTCGGTGAGGGGAGCCGACGGCGGCGTCGGCGGCTCTGGCATCGCACCCGCGAACGCCTCGATCAGGCGCACCGTGACGTTCGGGTCGATGAGCGCATCGCCGCGGGATGCCGCGCGCACGGCCTCGGCGAGCAGCACGGCGCCGGCGTCCTTGAGCAGGAACCCGCGCGCTCCCGCGCGCAGCGCCTCGTACACGTACTCGTCCAGATCGAATGTCGTGATGACCACGACGGGAATCGGGTCGGCGACGTCCGGTCCGGCGAGGGCGCGGGTCGCCGCGAGCCCGTCCATCACCGGCATGCGGATGTCGAGCAGGCAGACGTCGGGCCGGAGGCTCCGCGCGAGCGCAACCGCCTCGGCGCCGTCGGCGGCCTCGCCGACCACCTCGATGTCGGGCTGCGCGTCCAGGATCATGCGCAGCCCTGTCCGAACGAGATCCTGGTCGTCGGCGACGAGCACGCGCACGCTCATGCGGTCCATCCTGCCCGCGGGAGCTTCGCGGCGACGACCCAGCCTCCGCCGAGCGCAGGTCCGGCCTCGCACGTGCCACCCAGCAGCGCCGCGCGCTCGCGCATGCCGGTGATCCCGTAGCCGGACGAGGGAATGCTCCGCACGTCCCCTCCACGCAGCGCTGGCGCGCTGCGCGGAGCCTCCGGGCGCGTGGGCCCAGCTGCAGCCCCGCCGTCGTCGCGCACCTCGAGCTGCACGCCCTCCGCGTCGACCTCGACACCCACCTCGATCCGGCTGGCGTCGCGGGCATGACGGCGGGCGTTCGTCACCGCCTCCTGTGCGATCCGGAACACCGCGGCGGCGACCGCCTGCGGCACGCTGTCGAGGTCACCGCCGAGCCTCACGACGACGGCCGGGGTCGCAGCATCCGTCGTCTCCAGAGCGCGGATGTCGGCGAGCCCGGGAGTGGGCGCGAGCGCGTCGCCCGGCCCGCGCAGCACGCCCACCATCGCGCGCATCTCGCGGAGCGTGCGCGTCGCCTCGGCCTCGATCGCCTGCAGCACCTGCACCGTCGCGCCCGGGTCGGTGGCGGCCACAGCGCTGCCGGCCTGCGCCTGGATCGCGATCGCCGAGACGTGGTGCGCGACGGTGTCGTGCAGGTCGCGGGCGAGCTGCTCGCGCTCGAGCAGCCGCACCTGCTCGAGCTCGCGGGTGCGGGCCCGTCGACGCCAGCGCACGGCCAGGCCGAGGGTCGCCGTCATGACCGCGACGGCCATGCCGCCGATGACGTCGGCGACCTGGGGCGGTGTCGCGAGGAAGGTGAGCAGCATCCCGATCCCCATCAGCACGCCGCCGCCGATCATCGCCCGTCCGGAGCCCCAACGGAACACCGCGTACAGCAGGATCAGGAAGTACGCCGTCGTGTACAGCTGCGGGTCGCCAGCCGTGGCGAGGCCCACGGTCGTGCCGACGGCGAACGCGATCGCGAGCATCGTGAACGGGTGCGACCGGCGCCACAGCAGCGTGGGAGCGAGCACGGTGAGCACGACGGCCCACAGCCAGCGCCACGGCACGTCGACGCGGACGGATGCCTCGAACACGGCGAGCACGGGGATCACGCCGACGAGCACCCCGTCGCGCCAGACCCGCCGCGGCGGCGCCGGAACCGCCGCGGGCGCGTCCCAGAGCGCGAGGACCGGGCTCGTCATGCCCTCATGATAGGCGGGCACCGGTCGCCGCCATCGGGGCGCCGCGGCGGCTGCGCCCGGCGCGAGCGCGCCGCCGGATGACGACCTCGGCGATGACGAGATTGATCACCCAGCCGGCGGTCATCAGCAGCGTGTGGGTGAACGGGGCAGGCGTGCCGATCACCAGCGTGTAGGGCATGAACACGAGAACTTGCGTGCCGGCGCCCATGCCGATCGCGTAGGCGCGGGTCATCCACGCGCTGTGCGTGCCCACGTCGCCCCGCCGGATCGCGACGAAAGCGACGACGATGGCGCTTGCCATGGCCGTGCCCAGCACGACCCGCACGGCGGCGAGTCCCGGCCCTGTCACGGCTGCCGGCATGTCGTAGAACAGCGTCATCCAGAGTGCCGAAAGCGCCGAGACCAGCCCCGCGGGTGCGACGACGCGCCCGGCGATGCGGTGCCATCGCCGCCGCCGCAGCGACGGCGAGAACTGCAGCGCGCCGAGCACGAGGAACACGCTCGACCCGATGATGTGCGCCGCGACGGGGATGGGCGAGTCGAAGAACCGGGCGTTCTCGGCGGTGACCGTGGCTCCCGTGGTGAGCTGGGTGAGACGGGCTGAGCCGGCCACGATCGGCACGAGACTCAGGGCGATGAGGCCGGCGGGCACGAGCCATTCGGGCCGGCGTCGAGTCGGCTGCGGGCGGGCGGTGGTGGTTGTCATGCCGCCATGGTCGCCGCGGCAGGGGGTCGCCCGCTTCGGCCGCCCGGCTCGAAACGCCTCGTCCGATCGGCCGATGGACGGCGACCGCGTCGGCCATGAGCGCCGCGGCTCCGGGGCCTTGGTTCGGTGGACGCTCAAGGGGCCGGCGTGGCGGGCGGTGCAGCATCCGTCGCCGCCGTCTTCACCGCAGGAGCAGCAGCCCCCGGCGCGTCGAGGTAGTGGTCGATGACGTAGTCGGCGATCGCGATGGAGCTGGTCGCGGCGGGCGAGGGGGCGTTGCGCAGCAGCGTGACCGGGCCGACCTGGTCGACCGCGAAGTCGTCGAGCAGCTCGCCCGCGCGGCCCCACGCCTGCGCGCGCACCCCGGCGCCGTGCTTGTGCGTCAGGTCCGACGAGCGCAGCTCGGGGATGAACCGGCGCGCCTTCTGGAAGTACAGCGGCTTGATCAGCGATCCCGAGACCTCGTCCACACCCATCCGCCAGTGCTGCTTCGCGAGTGGCCACGCGCCCGGCCACCGCAGCGACTCGAGCGTGTCCTTCACCGACCACTGCAGCCAGTTGTACCCCTCACGGGCGAGGGCCGGCACCGCGTTCGGGCCCACGTGCACGTTGTCGTACACCCCGCGCGTAAAGTGCACCCCGAGGAACGGGAAACGCGGATCCGGGACCGGGTAGATCATCCCCTTGACGAGGTCGGTGCGCTCCGGCGCGAGCTCCCAGTACTCACCGCGGAAGGGCAGGATCTTCGGTGACGGGTCGGCGCCGACGAACCGGGCCACCACGTCGGACTGCAGACCGGCGCACACGATCGCCCGGTCGAACACGTCCTCCGACACCGGCGTCACCACCCGCACCCGGCCGTTCTCGAGCGTCATCGCGGTGACCTCGTGGCCGAGCCGCACCTGACCGCCGCCGGCGCGGACGTCCTGCGCCATCGCCTCGGTGATGCTGGCGTAGTCCACCACGGCGGTGTGCGGCGAATGCACGGCCGCGACCCCGGCGACGTGCGGCTCGATCTCCCGCAGCCGCTCCGGGTCGTCGATGCGGGTCAGGTCGGGCACCCCGTTCTCGAGCGAGCGCCGCTCGATCTCGGCCAGCGCGGGAAGCTCGGACTCGTCCACCGCGACCACGAGCTTGCCGACCTCCCGGTAGGGCAGGCCTTTCGCCTCGCAGAACTCGCGGATCGACACCCGCCCGGCCGCGCACAGCGTCGCCTTCAGCGACCCCGGCTTGTAGTACAGGCCCGCGTGCACCACCCCGGAGTTGTGTCCGGTCTGATGCTGCGACAGCCGGCCCTCCTTCTCGAGGACGATGACCTCGTCGCCGCGCGCGCTCAGCGCCCGGGCGAGCGCGACGCCCACAATGCCGCCACCGACGATCCCGGTCGTCCCCATCAATGCGTCCTCACCGCCGTCTTCACCCGAGTGTAGAAGCGGGTCGCCTCCCGCGCCGATCACTTCGTCGCGGAGGCTCCACAGCGGCGCGCGCAGTCCTCGCTAGCGTTCGTCGGCGCGCAGGTCGAGCACGATCTCCGCCGCGACGGGTCCCGCATCCGCCGCGCGCATCACCGCGCGATGCTCCGCGTCGATCGGTCGCTGCGACTTATCGGTGACGGCACGCGAGCGTTCGAGGTCATCGGTCTGCATCGCGTAGACGATGATCGGGCCTTCGCTGGTGTCGATTATCATCGCCGTCTCGTGGTCGACGCCCTCAGCCGCGAGCGATTCGAGCGCCTCGGGGCGACGGGGCCCGTCGATCCCACCCAGCCAGGCGATCACCCGATCGCGGTGGTCGGCACGAAGGCGTCGGGCAACGAGGTGGATCACGGCTCGCGCAGGCACCCGCCGTCGGCGTTCACGCCGCCGAGGTCGATCGAGACGGTGCCCGAGGTGCCGACCGAGCCGTACACGCAGCCGCCCGACACTTCAGCCCCGAACAGCAGGCTGTCTCCCACGACGCGCGTCTCGACCTCGGCCGCTCCGGCCTTCTCGAGCGCGTCGCGCACGGCATCCTCGGTGACCGCACCGGTTGCCTGCAGCGCCTGCAGCCCGGTCGTGGCCGCGGCCACGAGGGCCTCGTTCGCGACCTGGTGCGCCTGGTCCATCAACTCCTTGCCGGGGGCGTCGATGTCGACGGCGCCCGAGCACCCGGTCATTGTCGCGCCGGCGACCAGCAGGGCGACGGAGAGAACGGTCCTCACGCCCACGCGACGCGCCGCTGGCGCGTCGCGCGGAGCCTCCGGGCGCGTGGGCCCAGCCGCGCGCCGACGCATGCGTCAGAGCCCTTCGGCGACGCGCGCGGCGATGTCGGTGCGGTGCTGGCCCCCCTCGAGGCCGATCGCGCCGAGCGCCCGGTACGCGCGGTCGCGGGCCTCGACGAAGGTGGTGGCGACGCCGACCACGTTGAGCACGCGTCCGCCGGTGGCGACGAGGCCACCGTCGGTCTCGGCGGTGGCGGCGTGGGCGAGGTGCACCCCGTCGACCGACTCCGCCTCGCGCAGGTTCGTCAGTGCCCGGCCGGTGATCGGCGATGCCGGGTAGCCCTCGCTCGCGAGAACGACGGTCACGGCGACGTCGTTGGCGAAGGCCGGCAGGGGGAGATCCTCGAGATGACCGGATGCCGCGGCCAGCAGCAGCTCCGACAGCGGGTCGACGAGCCGGGGGAGCACGACCTGGGTTTCGGGGTCGCCGAAGCGGGCGTTGAACTCGATGACCTTCACGCCGTCGTCGGTCAGGATGAGGCCGGCGTAGAGGAGTCCGATGAACGGGGTGCCCTCAGCATCCAATTGGCGGATCACGGGCTCGGCGATGTCGCGCGTGACGAGCTCCACGAACTCGCGCTCGCTGCCGAACCTGCCGTCGAGCCAGGGGAGCGGGGAGTACGCGCCCATGCCGCCGGTGTTGGGGCCTTCGTCGCCGTCGAGCAGGCGCTTGTAGTCCTGGGCGGGGCTGAGCGGCAGCACGTGGTCGCCGTCGCTGAGGAAGAAGAGCGACACTTCGGGTCCCGAGAGGAACTCCTCGACGAGCACCGCGCCCGACGGCAGGTACTCGTCGGCGTGCGCGAGGGCGGCCTCGCGGTCGTTCGTCACGATGACGCCCTTGCCGGCGGCGAGTCCGTCGGCCTTGACGACGTGCGGGGCGCCGAGATCGTCGAACGCGGCCTCGACCTCGGCGTGCGTGTGCGCGCGCACGGCGCGGCCCGTCGGAACCCCGGCGGCATCCATGATCCGCTTGGCGAACGTCTTCGATCCCTCGAGCTGCGCGGCCGCCTGGCCGGGCCCGAACGCCGGAATGCCGCGCGTGCGCACCGCATCGGCGACGCCCGCCACCAGGGGGGCCTCCGGACCGATGATGACGAGGGCGATGTCGTTGTCGATCGCGAACTGGCTGACGGCCACGGGGTCGTTCTGATCGAGGGCGACCAGCTGCGCGTCCTGCCCGATTCCGGCGTTGCCGGGGGCAGCGAAGATCTCGTGCTCCGCCTCCTCCGACCGCAGCGCCAGGATGATGGCGTGCTCCCGCGCGCCCGAGCCGAGAACCAGGATCTTCACGCGTTCCAGCCTACCGGCGGCCCTTCTCGCTGTTTCGGAGAACCGGAGGCGCTAACCGCACCCCGCCCGCCCCCCGGCGGTGTTCCGTCCCGTCGCCGGTCCGCCCCCTCGATGCTCCGCAGTCGGTCTTGGCGGGTGAGGCGCGTGGTGACCCGCACGAAGTGACGGCGGAACGGTGGGGCGGCGGGCCGTCGGGCTGCCGGGGGCGTTCGCGTGCGTGTTCCGCAGTCGGTTTTGGTGGGTGAGGCGCGTGGTGACCCGCACGAAGTGACGGCGGAACGGCGGGGCGGCGGAACGACGGGGGCGTCCGCATGCGTGTTCCGCAGTCGGTTTTGGTGGGTGAGGCCCGTGGTGACCCGCACGAAGTGACGGCGGAACGAGGGGCATGGCGCCCGGGGCGGCGTAGCGTGGAGGGGTGGCCCGCAAGATCTCGACCGATGACGGCCGCGCCGCCCTGAGCGCGGTCGCGGCGGCGGTGGAGGCATCCGTCGCTCCCGCGCGCACCGACAACGCGACGGCCGTGCGCTACCTGCTGCAGCTGCTCGCCGAGAAGGCGCCGGGCAACTCGGTCGAGGTGCGGGTGCCGCCGTTCGGCGCGGTGCAGGTGGTCGAGGGACCCCGGCACACGCGCGGCACCCCGCCCAACGTCGTCGAGACCGATCCCGCGACCTGGATCGCCCTCGCGACCGGCGCTGAGCAGTGGACGGATGCTGCGACCGCCGGTCGCATCAGCGCCTCGGGCACGCGAGCCGACATCTCGGACCTCCTGCCGCTGCGGCCCTGACCTCGCGGGTCAGGTATCTGCGTCGGGCGTTTCGTCTGGCTCGTTCCTCGCTCGCTCAACGACCGGGGATGAGGCCGATTCTCCTGGTCAGCGCCGGGGCATGACCACGGGCGTGCCCGACACCGGGTGCGGGAAGACGTCGACCCGCTGCCCGTAGACCTCCTCGATCGCCGCCGCCGTCAGCACCTCGGACGGCGCACCCGAGGCGACGACGCGACCCCGCGAGAGCAGCGTCACGCGGTCGGCGACGCCGACCGCCGCATTGAGGTCGTGCAGCACCACGGCCACTGCCGCGCCCTCCTGCGCACGATCCCGCGCGATGCGCAGCACGTCCTCCTGATGCTTGAGGTCGAGCGCCGCGGTGGGCTCGTCGAGCAGCAGCACGTCGCACCCCTGCGCGAGCACCCGCGCCAGCGCGGCCCGCGCGCGCTCGCCGCCCGACAGCGACGTGATGCCGCGCCCGGCCAGCGGCGTGAGGTCGGTGGCCGCGAGCGCCCGCGCGACCGCGGCGGCGTCGTCGTCCTCGGCGGGCGTGCGCGCCCACGGGGCACGACCCATGCGCACGACCTGCTCCACCGTGAACGGGAACGACACGGCGTTCTGCTGCAGCAGCACCGCGCGCCGCTGCGCGAGAAGGCGCGGACGGATGCTGCCCAGCGGCGTCCCGTCGAGGCTCACGTCGCCGGAATCCGGGGTGACATCCCCCGCGAGCACCCCGAACATCGTCGACTTGCCGGCGCCGTTCGGACCGACGAGGGCGTGGAGCTCACCCGCGCGGACGTCGATCCCGGCGTCCGCGAGCACCGGCCGTCCGGCGCCGTGCGGCGTGACGGTCACGCCTCGGGCGCTGAGCCGCACGGCGCCCGGAGCAACGTCGACCGTCGAGGTCGCGGCATCCGTCGTCGTGCTCATCCCCAGCCCCCCGCCGTGCGGCGTGTGCGCAGCAGCAGCCACAGGAAGAACGGGCCGCCCACGAGTGACGTGATCATGCCGATCGGCAGGTCCGCGAGGGGCACCGCCGTGCGGGCGATGAGGTCGGCGACCGCGATCAGCAGCGCGCCGCCGAGGGCGCTCGTGACCATCAGCGGCAGGTGGGCGGGCCCAACGGCTATGCGCAGGAGGTGCGGCACGACGAGTCCGACGAAGCCGATGATCCCGGCGAACGCGACCGCCGCGCACACGAGCAGCGCGACCATGACGATGACGACGACGCGCAGCAGTTCCACGCGTACGCCGAGGTGACGCGCGGTGCGCTCGCCGAGGGCGAAGAGGTCGAGGCGGTGCGCGACGAACACGGCTGCGGCGACGCCGATCGCGACGAGCGGCGCGACGACGGCGATGTTCTGCCACAGCGCGCCGTTGAGGCTGCCGAGCTGCCAGAACACGATCTGCTCGCGGGTCGAGGTCGTGCCGACGAACGTGAGGAACGCGAGGCCCGCGCCGGCGATGGCGTTGATCGCGATGCCGGTGAGCAGCAGCGTCACGACCTCGGTACGCCCGCCCGAACGGCTGATCAGGTACACCGAGAACGCCGCGATGAGCCCGCCGACGAAGGCGAAGGCCGGGGTCGTCCACATGCCGAACACCGCGAGCCCGAACGTGAGGCTCGCGGCCGCGCCGAATGCCGCACCCGACGAGACGCCGACGACGGCCGCGTCGGCGAGCGGGTTTCCGAAGATGGCCTGCATGAGCACGCCCGAGACGGCGAGCGCTGCGCCGACGAGGAGGCCGAGCACGATGCGGGGGAGTCGGATGTCGAGGATCACGCCGGACGCGGTCGGCGCCTCCGGTGCCCACGACGTGTCGATCCCGAGGGACTGCAGCAGCACACCGATCACCTGCGCCGGGGTGAGCCAGTACTGCCCGAGGCCGAGCGACACCACGACCACGAGCACGATCGCGACCGACAGCCCCGCCGCCGTGAGCGCGAACCGGCGACGGCGGTGCGTCGTCGGCACCTCGGTGACGACCTCGGCCGTCCCGCCCTCCGCGGCCTCGACCTCGGCGGCCGTCATCGTCCCCGTCACGACGCCGGCTCCGGGGTGGCGCTCGACGCCGGCGCGTAGACGGCACGTGCGAGCGCCCGGATGATCTCCGCCGTGCGCGGCCCGAAGCTCAGGATCTCGGCATCCGCCATGTCGACCACGCGGCGGTGCTCGCCCGCGGGCGTCTGCTGCAGCGCCGGGATGCGCTCGAGCAGCCCGTCGACCCCACCCACGGATGCGAGGCCGTCGGACATCATCACGACGAGGTCGGGCTGCGCGGCGACGAGGGCCTCGGCAGTCATGGGCTTCATGCCCTCCCAGCCGATCTCGCTCGCGACGTCGACGCCGCCGACCGCCTCGATCAGGGAATCCGCCCCCGAGTCGCGCCCGAAGATGTAGTAGACGTTCGCGCTGCCCCGCACGTAGAGGAAGAGCATGCGCGGACGATCGGATGCTGCCGCCGGCGCGATCTCGGCCACCTCGGCGCGCGCCGCCACGACGTCGGCATCGAGCCGCTCTGCGAGCGCGTCACCTCGGCCGGGAACGCCCAGCGCTCCGGCGATCTCCGAAACGAGGTCGGCGACCGTGTCGGCGCGCCGCTCGCTCGAGACCACGACGACGGCGATGCCGGCGTCACGCAGCTGCTGGCGCACCTCTTTCGGGCCGATCGAGGTGTCGGTCAGCATCACGGTCGGGGCGAGCTCGAGGATCGCCTCGGCGTTGAGCGTGTGCCCCGACTTCGTCACGACCGGTAGGTCCGCGGTGCCGTCGAACGACGTCGATGAGTCGCGTCCGACGACCGCGTCGCCGAGACCCAGACCGAAGACGGTCGCGGCGATCGTGCCCGAGATGTCGACCGGCAGGATGCGGCTGACATCGGTGATCTCGACCGCGCGGCCCTCAGCATCCGTCACCGTCACCGGCAGGTCGGGGGCGTCGTCAGCCGCGACAGGCTCGATCGCGTGCGACGCCAGGCAGGCCGTGGAGGGTCCGGTCGTGGTGCGCGGGTTCTCGGCGAGAGTCAGCGACGCCAGCGGAACGGATGCTGCGGGGCAGTGCGCGTCGGCGGCATCGGCGGCCGGCGCGGCACAGCCGGCGAGGGCGACCGCGGCCACGAGCAGCGCGATCACGCCGGCCAGGCGCGGCGAACCGCGGCGGGAAGAGGAGATGGGGAGCATTAGGTGAGCCTTACCTTAGGCTTGACGCCGGCTGTGAGAGTGCCCTACATTCGTGTCGATATTAGGTTAGCCAAACCTAAGTAACCAACCCGAATCGCACTGATGCGCCGGTGCGCTTCGGCGCGCGCGGCGCCGGAGACACCCCGTGAATACGCAGCCGTTCCTGGATCGCAGCCGCGCGAGCATCGCCGCGCTCCTCGCCTTCCTGCTCGTCGTGGCAGGAGCCCTCACCGCCGTTCCGGCCTTCGCCGCCAGCCCGACCGTCTCGGCCACGCAGGCCCCACGCGCGGGCGGCACGATCACCGTCACCGGCTCCGGCTTCTCGGGCGTCGCGCCGGGGGTCTACGTCGGCGTCGGCGTCGCAGGTCTCAGCGGCTTCTACGGGGGCACGATGAGCGACGTCGTCTGGGTGTCCCCCGGCAACGCGGAGGGCTCCACCGGCGCCGGCCGCACCGCGCCGATGACGGAGTCCGGAACGTTCAGCGTTCAGCTGAGCGTCCCCGCGCACGCCGAAGGCGCCCAGTACACCGTCTACACCTCCAAGGCCCACGGCGGAGGTTTCACCGACCCGAGCCAGAACGCCTCGACGGCAGTCGCGTGGCAGCCGCTCCCCGCCGTCGCGACGACCACGACCCTGACGGTCGACCCGGCCGCCTCGAGCCTGCCCGGCGCGGACTTCGCGCTCGGCGCGACCGTCGAGCCCGCAGCATCCGGAACCGTCTCGTACTTCGACGGCGAGACGCAGCTCGGCTCCGCGCCCGTCGGCACGACGGTCACTGCGAGCATCGCGACCGCCGGCACCGCGCAGCTGAAGGCCGTGTTCACGCCGGCTGACGCCGCGGCGTTCACCGGCTCGGCCTCGCCCATCGTCTCGTACGAGATCACCGCGCCGCCGGTCGAGCCCGAGCCCGAGACCCCGACGCCCACCGTGACGGTGTCGAAGACGACGAGGCTCGACCCCGACGGGGAAACCGTCACGGTGTCGGGTTCGGGGTTCGTCCCGAACGCGCCGGCGACCGACGGCGTCCGTCCGCCGCTCGCGGGGAAGTTCGGCGGCTCGTACATCGTCTTCGGCAAGTTCCTCGACGAGTGGACGCCTTCTTCCGGTGCCCCGACCTCCGCACGGCCCGGCATCGACACGAAGTGGGGTGTGCACGTGGCTGATGTCGCGTCCATCGGCGGCGCTGCGCGCGGAGGGATCGCGATCGCCGCTGACGGCACGTTCGAGACGACGCTGACCCTCTCGCGCAGCGAGGCGTCCCAGGCGCTCGCCGGAAACTACGGCGTCTACACCTACTCGGGAGCGGGCGCGAAGTACGCCGCGTTCGAGACGTACACGCCGATCACGTTCGCCGAGCCCACGCCGGTGCCGGCCGTCGACGTGACGGTGACGGATGCCTCGGCCACCGCCGGCGCGTCCGTCGAGGTCGCCGCCTCGAACCTCGGAGATGTCACCGGCGCCTACGCCGCCATCATCGAGAAGGGCACCGAGTCGGCGGTCACCGCCGGCGACGGCTTCGCGGCGGTGCAGTACGTGCGCCCGATCTCGGGCGGTGCGTTCACGGTCGACCTCGTCGCGCCGACGGCCAAGCTCGACCGCACGAAGCAGTACGAGGCGATCGTGTGGAAGCAGCACTCCAACCCGGGTGCCGACACGATCTACGCCCGCGCCGACGTGCCGTTCACCGCCGATCACTGGACGAAGCTCTTCCCCGATGTGACGCCGCCGACCGACCCGGAGCCCCCGGTCGATCCCGGCACGCCGGTGACCCCGCCGGCGACGGTGCAGGGCGGCTCGCTCTCGTGGGCGATCTCGTCGAGCTTCGCGAGCTACATCACGGGCAGCATCGCGCACGGCAGCATCGCCGTGACGGGCGGCGCCACGCGTTCCGGCGGCCTGTTCCAGTTCGGCCAGGCGACGGGCAGCACGTTCGACGCGGCGACCGGCACGGGCACCGTCTCGTACACCGGGTCGGTCCGCTTCACCGGCCACGGCGGCGTGCTCGACGTCACGATCGCGAACCCGCAGGTGCGCATCACCTCGGCGAACGCGGCGACGCTGTACGTCACGAGCGGCGGCTCGCAGGTCGCTTTCGCGAACCTCGACCTGTCGGCCGCGGTGCGCGTCACCGCCAGCGGCACCGTCTCGTACTCGCGCGTGCCGGCCACGCTGACCGCCGCCGGGCGCGGCCAGGTGTTCCAGGGCTACACGACCGACCTCGACCCGCTGGCGTTCACGATCGGCGTCGCGGCGGCCGCGCCCGCGGGTTCGACGGGCACCATCGCGGCGGCTCCCGCGTCGACCACGCGCACGACGACGCTTCCTGCCGCTCCGCCGGCATCGACGGGCATCGACCTCGACGACGACACCCTCGCCGCGCTGCAGAAGGGGGAGCCGGTCACGGTCTCCGCGTCGGGTTTCACCCCGAACGAGGAGGGCATCAAGGTCGTCGTGTACTCGACGCCGACGCTCCTCGGCGAGGTGTCGGCGGATGCCTCGGGCAACGCCACGTGGACGGGTTCGCTGCCCGCGACGCTCGAGGACGGCGAGCACACGCTGACGTTCCAGGGGTCCGTGGACCGCGGCATCCGCTTCACGCTCGCCCGTGCCGCGATCGCCGACGGCTGCTTCGTGGAGGCCGCCAGCCTGAACTGGGGCTTCAAGGAGACCTTCCGCACGTACATCGAGGGCATCGCCGCCGGCGGCTGGGAGCTGACCGACGTCGCGTACGAATACCCCGAGTTCGTCTGGACGGCGGGCACGGGAGCGGTGGATGCTGCGACCCGGGCAGGTCTCGTCACCTATGGCGGCAGCATCCGTTTCACCGGTCACCAGGGCGCGCTCGACACGACGCTCGCGAACGCCCGGGTGGAGCTGGCGGGCGACACCGGCTACCTGGTGTTCGACGTCAGCGGCACGACGCAGGCGGGTGCGCCGGTGACGGCCGCGGGCATCCGCTTCGCCGAGTTCGCCCTGCCCGACCTCGAGGTCACCGACGACGGGCTCGTGCTCGACGCGCTTCCGGCGACCCTGACCGACGCCGGCGCGGCCGCCTTCGGCACGTACCCGGCGGGCGACGAACTCGACCCGGTCTCGGCCGTGCTCCCGGTGGCAGGCGACTGCGCGGTCGCTGCAGCGCCGGTGAAGGCCGAGGAGGCGCCGGCGGCCGAGGCTGCCGAGGCCGAGGTCCTCTCCGCCGACCAGACGACGGCGCCCGTGTGGCCGTGGGCGCTCGTGGGGATCGCCCTGGCTCTCGGGATCGGGGCCGTGGTCTGGATCGTGGTCTCCCGCCGCCGTGCGACGGCCGGCGGCAACGGAGACCAGACGGCCGGCTGACCCCCGGCCGTCACCCCGGCGGCGTCCCGCTCTCGGCTTCCGAGCGGGGCGCCGCCACTCCTATGGGCGCGTTCCCGCTCGCCGAGTGGGACAATGGATGTATGCCCGAGCACAGCCAGGACCGCATCGAGACCGTGCGCGTGCGACGCGCACCGAAGATCTCGGTGTTCCTGATCGTCGGGGCACTGGTCGGCGTCTTCGTCGCGATGATCCTGACGTTTGCGTTCAACGGCACCGCCGACGCCAGCCCGAACACCGGGGTCATGTACTCGCAGGGTCAGGTGTTCGGCTTCCTGGCGCTCATCTGCGCCCCGATCGGCCTCGCACTCGGCGGCGTCCTCGCGCTGATCCTCGACCGCCGGTCACGGCGTCACACACACCAGATCGCGGTCGACCACCAGCAGGTGCACGTCGACCCGGATCCCGGCACCAACGGCCACGGCCCGGCCCACTGAGCCCGAGCGCTACGCCAGCTCGGCGATGATCGGGTGGATCGCGGCGTCGAACGCCGCGACATCGCCCCGCAGTCCGTCGGTGACGGCGATCGTGAGAGAGCCGATCCACCAGACCCCGCGCTGATTCAGCGGCAGCACCTGCACGTTGAGCTCGAACGAGTGCGCCCGGCGGCCGACCTGCCGCTCGTGCTCGGCGATCGCCCCCGCATAGGCGCGGTACGCCGTGCCGGTGCTGTGCGACGCCTCCTTGCGGTACCGCGCGTTCGCCGACTGCGCGAACGCCACCGCCTCGATCGCATGGGGTACGAAGGCTGCGCGCAGCTCGTCGCATCCCTCGGTGGGGAGGGCGAGCGCGGTGTCGAAGCCGTCGACGAGATCGAGGGGGACCGGCGACGGATGCGCCTGCGGCTCGACGGTCATCGCCCAGAACTCACGCCACTGCCGTTCCAGCAGCGCCTGGGCCTCTTCGGACCGGTCGTTCGCGCGCGGAGGGATGCCGCGCAGGTGCGGAAGCTCCTCCGGAGAACGGATGCCGAGCACCTGGCGCAGATACAGGGCGAGGAGAACGGGCTGACCGGCGTCTTCGCGGATCAGCCACTCCGGAGTACCGGCGCCGCCCATGTGGCCATTGTAGAACCGGGCATCGACGTCGAGGCGGTGCGAACCGCGTCCCGGGACCCCCGCTCGAACCCCGCGCGCGATGACGGGAGGAGACGTGGGGAACGGAGGGCGGAACACGCCGTTTGCATCCTCCCGTCGTTGCATCTCCTCCGCTCCTCACGCGCCACGCGCGCGGCGGCACGGCGCGGACGACGTGGCCGACGTACGGGAGGCGGTCCTCCCCAACCACCCCGGGCGGTGAGTTCTGCACAGCAATGACATCGGCTCGACCCGACGAGCCCACTGTTCCCGATGATCAGGACGATGAAGCTGACAGCGGAGCAACGCGCGCTCGCGCTCCTGTCCGCGGTATCCGACGCAGGCGGAATCGTCCGTCGGGCTGCGTTGGTCAGAGCCGGGCACGCACAGCGCACGATCGAGGCGGCGATCACCGGCGGGCTCCTCCACGTGGTGCGGCGTGTCTGGGTCGCCGTTCCCCGCGTCGATCCACTGCTTCTCAAGGCTGCGCAGGCAGGGGTCGTGATCTCATGCGTCACCCGTGCACGCCGCCTGGGGCTCTGGATCGCCGCCGAGAGCACCGAGACGCACGTGGCCGCGCACCCGCATGCAGGTCGCGTCGTGGTGAGGAAGGGGATCCACGTCCATCGGGCCGCGCCCGTCATTCCGCGAGACCCGGCCGCCCTCGAGGACTCCATCGAGAACGCGCTTCTCCTCGTGTGCGTGTGCCAGCCGTTCGAATCTGCACTTGCGATCGTGGAGTCCGCACTCAACAAGGGACTCGTGCAGAAGTCAGCGCTCCTGCGTCTGCCTTACGCACCCGGCGTGCGGAAGATCCTCGAAGTCGCCAGTCCCTACTCGGACTCGGGGCTCGAAACGTATGTCGTGCCACGGCTCCGATGGATGAAGCTCCGCATCGTTCCCCAAGCTTGGATCGCGGGGCACCGGGTCGACTTCCTCATCGGCGAGCGACTGGTGCTGCAGGTGGACGGTGGCCACCACGTGGGAAGGCAACGCGCAAGCGACAACACCCACGATGCGGTCCTCCGCCACATGGGGTACCACGTCATCCGAGTGGGGTACATCCAGGTCATGGAGGACTGGCCCGGGGTGCAGGCCCTGATCATGCAGGCGGTCGCGCAGGGGCTGCATCTCGCACCGACCGGCGGCGCGTGATTCGTCACCGCGGGCGGAGATGTGGCCGGGGGAGGACCTCTTGGTGCAGCATCCGTCCTCCGCTGCCCACATCTCCTCCGCTCGTCACGGGAGCCGGCTCGTCGAGGAGCGGGATCATGGATGCTGCCACCCGGCCGAGGCGAGAGTCTTCACTTCGCGGGGCCCGGCGTAACAGCGGCGGTCCCCGGCATCCGTCCAGGCGGGGCGCCGGTAGGCTGGTAGCCGTGGCCTCATCCGAACGCGATGCCCCCTCCCGCCCCGAAGAGCCCGTGAACCCATACGCGGCTGCCGGCGTCGACACCGCCGCCGGCGACCTCGCCGTCGAGCTGATGAAATCGGCGGTGCGGCGCACCCACGGCCCCGAGGTGCTCGGGGGCGTCGGCGGCTTCGCCGGACTCTTCGACGCGGCCGCGTTGAAGGCCTATGACAAGCCGCTGCTGGCGACCAGCACCGACGGCGTCGGCACGAAGGTCGCCATCGCGCAGGCCATCGACAAGCACGACACGATCGGGCAGGACCTCGTTGGCATGGTCGTCGACGACATCGTCGTGGTCGGCGCCAAGCCGCTGTTCATGACCGACTACATCGCGTGCGGCAAGGTCTTCCCCCAGCGGATCGCCGACATCGTCCGGGGCATCGCCGAGGGCTGCGAGGCCACCGGCACGGCGCTCGTCGGCGGCGAGACCGCCGAGCACCCCGGCCTTCTGGGCGTCAACGACTACGACGTCGCGGGTGCCGCGACCGGCGTCGTCGAGGCCGATCGCGTGCTGGGCGCCGAGCGGGTGCGCGAAGGCGACGTCGTCCTGGCGCTCGCAAGCTCGGGCCTGCACTCCAACGGCTACTCGCTCGTGCGCCACATCGTGGCGCGCTCCGGCATCCAGTACGGCGACAACGCCGCCGACTTCGGCACGACGTGGGGCGAGGCCCTGCTCGAGCCGACCCGCCTCTACACGCTGCCGCTGCTGCGCCTCATCGAGGCGACCGGCGACGCGGTGCACTCCCTCAGCCACGTCACCGGCGGCGGCATCGCCGCGAACCTCGCGCGCGTGCTCCCGCAGGGCACGTGGGTCGAGGTCGATCGCTCGACGTGGTCGCCCTCGCCGGTGTTCCGCGTCCTCGCCGACCTCGGCGGCCTCGAGCTCGAGGCGACCGAGGGCACCTGGAACCTCGGCATCGGGTTCCTCGCGGTCGTGGCCTCCGACAGGGCCGAGGCCGCAGCATCCGCTCTCTCCCGTGACGGCATCGCGACGTGGCAGGTGGGTGTCGTGCGCACCGGCGACCGCCCGGCCGACGGCCACTGGGAGCAGGGCGCCAAGGGCGTCGACGGCGGCGCGGTGCGCCTCGTGGGCGCGTACGCAGACCACGCGGCTCGCTGAGCCGCAGTCAGAACACAGCAGGAGCAGGCAACACCCATGTGCGGAATCGTCGGAATGGTGGGCCGCGGGTCCGTCAACCAGGAGATCTACGACTCCCTCCTCCTCCTCCAGCACCGGGGTCAGGACTCCACGGGCATCTCGACCGCCGAGCGCAACGGCGTCGTGCACATGCACAAGGTCAAGGGGCAGGTGCGCGAGTCGTTCCGCACGCGCGACATGCGCGCGCTCCTCGGCGAGATCGGCCTGGGCCACGTCCGCTACGCGACCAAGGGCACGGCGTCGAACGAGGAGGAGGCGCAGCCCTTCTACGTGAACGCCCCGTACGGCATCGTGCTCGTGCACAACGGCAACCTCACGAACACGCGTGAGCTCACCGAGGAGCTGTTCCACAAGGATCGCCGCCACCTCAACACGTCCTCCGACACGGAGCTGCTGGTCAACGTCCTCGCGAACGAGCTCCAGTCCTCGATCTCGGGCCTCGAGCTCGACCCGGCGCAGGTGTTCCACGCGGTCAGCCGCGTGCACGAGCGCGTCGAGGGCTCGTACGCGGCGATCGCGCTGATCGCGGGCTACGGCCTGCTGGCGTTCCGCGACCCCTTCGGCATCCGTCCCCTCATCCTCGGCACGCGCAAGAACGACGACGGTCACTATGAGTGGGTCGTCACGAGCGAGTCGCTCGTGCTCGAGAACGGCGAGTTCGAGGTCGTGCGCGACGTCGACCCGGGCGAGGCCGTCTTCATCGACCTCGAGGGCAACCTGCACACGCAGCAGTGCGCCACCGACGCGCAGCTCGTGCCGTGCTCGTTCGAGTACGTGTATCTCGCCCGCCCCGACTCGGTCATGAACGGCATCTCGGTCTACGAGGCGCGTCTTCGCATGGGCGACCGGCTCGCCGACACCATCGCGAAGTACACGCCGAAGGAAGCGATCGACGTCGTCATGCCGATCCCCGACTCGTCGCGCCCGGCGGCCATGCAGGTCGCCCGCAAGCTCGGCGTCGAGTACCGCGAGGGCTTCTACAAGAACCGCTACGTCGGCCGCACGTTCATCATGCCGGGCCAGGCCGCGCGCAAGCGCAGCGTGCGCCAGAAGCTCAACGCCATGTCGAGCGAGTTCAAGGGCAAGAACGTGCTCCTCATCGACGACTCCATCGTGCGCGGCACGACGTCGAAGGAGATCATCCAGATGGCACGGGATGCCGGGGCCAAGAGCGTCACGTTCGCCTCGGCGGCGCCGCCCGTGCGTTACCCGCACGTCTACGGCATCAACATGCCGTCGCGTCACGAGCTGGTGGCCCACGGCCGCACGATCCCCGAGATCGCGGAGGAGCTGGGCGCCGACTTCGTCGTCTACCAGGAGGTCGAAGACCTCAAGGCGGCGATCCTCGAGGGCTCCGACGTCGAGGATCTCGACATGAGCTGCTTCGACGGCCGCTACATCACGGGCACCGTCACCGACGAGTACCTCGCCTGGGTCGAGGGCTCGCAGGAGTCCTGACTCTCCTCTCGGCCCGGGCCGAGGCATCCGTCCACGCCCGTAGGGTGGATAGGTGAAGTCGTCTCCTGCCCGCCCGCTCTGGCAGGGGAGGACCCTCGCGCTCGTCGGGATCGTGCTGTTCGCGTTCTCGCTGCGCTCTGCGGTCGCCTCGCTGTCGCCCCTCTACGACCACATCGCGGCGGACTTCGCCGTTCCGCCGGCGGTCATCGGGCTCATCGGCACGGCGCCGCCCGTGTGCTTCGCGATCTTCGGGCTGCTGACGCCCGCCCTCGAGCGCCGGTTCGGGCTCGAACGCCTCGCCGTCGCGGCGATGGCGGTGGTGACGCTCGGGCTCGTCGCGCGCAGCTTCGCGCCGAGCTGGGGGCTGCTGCTCGCCGGCACCGCGCTGGTGTTCGCCGCGGTCGGCACGGGAAACATCCTGCTGCCGCCGCTCGTGAAGCGGTACTTCCCCGACCGCATCGGCCTGATGACGACGATCTTCTCGACCACGATGGCCGTGTCGACCTTCCTGCCGCCCCTCATCGCCGTTCCGATGGCGGATGCTGCGGACTGGCACCTTTCGCTGGGCCTGTGGGGCGTCTTCGCCCTGGTGGCGATGATCCCGTGGATCGGTCTCGCGCTGCGCCACCGCGCCGCCCAGGCCGCGAAGGACGACGACGACATCGAGGAGCCGAGCCCGCAGGCGTTCGGCCGCATGTGGCGGATCCCGCTCGCGTGGGCGCTGCTCGTCTCGTTCGCGGTGTCGAGCACGATCGCCTACACGTCGTTCGCGTGGATGCCCCAGCTGCTCGTCGACATCTCCGGCGTCACGCCCGCCACGGCCGGTGCGCTGCTGTCGCTCTTCGGATTCATGGGCCTGCCGGCATCCCTCGTGGTGCCGCTGCTCGTCACGCGCTGGAACGTCACGCGACTGCTTTTCGGGGTCGCGGTCGCGTGCGGGTTCGCCGGCATCGCCGGGTTCCTCTTCGTGCCGACGGCCGCGCCGTGGCTCTGGGTGGTGCTGCTCGGGCTCGCGCCGCTGCTGTTCCCGATGATCCTCGTGCTGCTCGGTCTGCGCACGCGCACGCACGAGGGCTCGGTCGCGCTCAGCGGGTTCGCGCAGAGCGGCGGCTACGCGATCGCCGCGCTGTTCCCGTTCGGCATCGGTCTGCTCCACGAGGCGACGGACTCGTGGACGGGTCCGCTCATCGTGCTGGCGATCGTCGTCGCGGCCGCGATCCCCGCGGGCGTCGTCGCTGCGCGCCCCCACACCGTCGAGGACGACTGGGAGCGCCGGCACGGCGCCTGGTGAGGCATCCGCGGTGCCCTGGGCATCCGGGGTCGACGAACACCGATCAGGCCGCCAGAGCGGCGGCCGACATGCGAGGCGTTACGCCTGCGACGACGAGAGCGGCGAGGTCTCGTCCTCGTCTTCGTCGTTGTACTGGTCGGCCCACTTGTCGACGTACTCGTCGTCATGGTGACCGAGCTCGCGCTCGAGTGCGGAGTAGTTCACGTTGTACGTGTCGTACTTCAGCTCACGGGCGATCTTGGTGTGCTTCGCCTTCTGACGGCCACGCCCCATGCGAGACCCCCTCATTTAAGGTCGCGGGCTATTTTGGGAGGCTCTCGGCCTCGCAAACCCGGGCATTCACGAATCCGGCTTCGAACCGGTAAGAGTAGCATTCAGGATAACACGGAGCCCCGGTAACCCGGCCGTTCCGACGCCAGTGGTGGACGAGGAGTGCGGACATATGACCGACGAGGCATCCGAGCCGGAAGGCGGCGCGACGACCGATGCGAGCCTGCACGGGGCGGTGATCGCGGGTGTGATCCCCGACCAGTCGCCGCGGGTCCTGAAGGAGGCGGCGCGCTACGCGAAGCTTCTTCAGGCGCCCCTCGTGGTCGTGCATGTCGACATCACACGCTTCGTCACCTACGAGGACCCCGACGGGTACGTCCACTCCGCGCCGATCGACATCAACATCGCGGCCGGCGAGGGCGAGCTGGTGAAGGTGCAGGACGCCGCAGCATCCGTCCTCGGCGATTCCGGGCCGGACTGGACGGTACGCCAGCTCGTGGGCGACCCCGCGATGGCCCTCAAGCACTTCGCCGACGAGATCGACGCGCGCCTGCTCGTCGTCGGCACCCGCAAGCGCGGCTTCGGCGAGTCGGTCCGCGAGTTCTTCACCGGCTCGGTCGGCGCGCGCCTCGCGCACCGCCAGCACCGCCCGATCCTGATCGTCCCGCTCGGCGAGCCCGTGCCCGACGACGAGGAGATCTGGCCCGCCTGAGCCCCGGGCCCGCCTGAGCCCCGGTTCGGCCCGGACTCCGTTCCGCCCGGACTCCGTTCCGCCCGGACTCCGTTCCGCCCGGACTCCGTTCGCCCGGACTCCGTTCCGCCCGGACTCCGTTCGCCCGGACTCCGTTCCGCCCGGACTCCGTTCGCCCGGACTCCGTTCCGCCCGGCCCGCGCCGCCCGGCCCCGCGCCGCCCTTTCAACGGTGAGACGACAGCCGGCGGACGAGACCCTGGGTGAACCCCGAGGTCTCGTCCGCCGGCTGTCGTCTCACTGGTTTGGGTTGTGGACCGCCTCGTGCGAGAGGACGGATGTTGCGGCTCAGCCGCGCAGCGCGCGTGTCACGTCGCGGGCCACACGGTCGAGCTCGCTCGCGAGCTGGTCGACGATCGACGAGGCGAGCTCGCCGCCCCGGGCGACGTGGACGCGGACGTCGCCGCGCACGTTGGCGCGGAACTCGTTCACGAGGGCGTCGACGCGCTGCACCTGCTCACGGCTGCGCACCCGCGGGTCGTCCTCGCGCGAGGGCTGAGGTGTCGTCTGGCGCTCCTCGCGCGAGGCGGCGGCGAGGTCGGCGCGGAGGCTCTTCATCGCCTCGCGGACGCTCCCGCGCACCTCGTCGGCGATGAGCCGCACCGAGTCGGCGAGGCCGGCCTCGATGCCCTCGAGCTCGCCCGCGCGCGACTGCACCTCGGCGTGGCCGGCCTCGGTGATCGCGTACACGGTCTTGCGTCCGTCCACGGTCTTGGTCACGAGGCCCTCCTCTTCGAGCTTCGCCAGACGTGGATAGATGGTGCCGGCACTCGGGGTGTAGGTGCCCCCGGTGCGGTCCGACAGGGCCTGCATGATGTCGTAGCCGTGGCGCGGCCCCTCATCGAGCAGGTTCAGCAGGTACAGGCGAAGATCGCCGTGCGAGAAGACCGGGGTCATGGTGTTCACAGCCCTTCTCGGTCGTAGCCGTCCGCCGCTTCACCGGCGGCCGCTTCGTCGACACCCGCAGCGGGGGCCGACGACTCGGCCGAAGCCGGAGCCGGGGGCGACGCCGGGGCGTCGACGGACGCGGGGGGCGCAGCATCCGTCACCGGAGAAGCCGCGCGGCGCAGCACCGTGATGTCGCCCGAGACGCTGTGGGCGCGCACGTCGGCGAAGCGGCCCGAGAGCTCGCCGACGGAGCCGGCGTAGTTGGTGGTCGGGCCGGTGCCGTTGCCGGAGCGCACGACGCCGTCCACCTGGACCTTGCCGCTGACGCTGCGGATGACGTAGTTGGCCGGATGGCCCTCGTCGAGGCGCACGGTCGAGGTGCCGCTGACGGTGTTGAGGCCGACCGACAGGATGTCGCCGACCGAGTCCACGAGCACCGAGCCCGAGACCGTGTCGATGGTGGCCTTGCGGAGGGTTCCGGTGGTGGCCACGTCGCCCGAGACGCTGTTGGCGTTGAGCGAGCCGACGAGCTCGCGCACCTGCACGTCGCCCGAGACGGCGTTGACCGACAGGTCGCCGGTGAGGCCGTCGACGATGATGTCGCCCGACACGGTGTTGAGCGAGGCGTTGTTCTGCAGGCCTGAGACGAGGGCGCTCGCGCTGACGACGCCGAGGGTGAGGGCGACCTCGCGGGGGACCGCGACGCTGATCTCGGCCTTCGGGCCGGTGTTGCCGAAGTTGCGGAACACCTCGAGGAAGTTGTCCCAGCGCAGCTGCGGGTGGTCGATCTCGACGTGGTCGTCGGCGACCTCGATGCGGAGGTCCTTGACGGTGACGTCGTGCACTTCGATGCGGACGCCGGGCTCGTCGTGGGCGATCACGTCGACCTGCCCGCCGACGAGGCCGATCTTGAGCGTGCGCACGTCCTCGATGTCGATGACGCGCGTCTCGCCCGGGTGGATGATCCACTTCTCCAGGGTCATGACTGCTTCTCCTGCGTATCTCTGAGTGTTGGTCGGAGTTGCGATATATCGCGTGATGCGAGGATAACACGATATATCGCGTCTGTGCCAAGGGCGCGGGTCTCGATCCTCAGGTTCCTCCCGGGTTTGGGGCGCGTCGCGCACGGTTGGGGCGTGTCCGCCGCGCCCCGATTGGCCGCGGCGCGCCCCGACCAGAGGGCGAAATGGATGCCGCGGCTTGACCTTGACGCAACGTCAACCTTTAGCGTTGTCAGCGACGACGAGGAGACGAGAGGAGGTCGTCATGGAAGACGAGCAGGAGTGGTCGATCCAGCAGATCGCGAAGCTCGCCGGCACCACCAGCCGCACCCTCCGCCACTACGACGACATCGGCCTGCTCGCGCCGTCGAGCATCGGCCACAACGGCTACCGGTACTACGGCCAGGCCGCGCTCGTGCGGCTGCAGCGCATTCTGCTGCTGCGCGAGCTCGGACTCGGGCTGCCGCAGATCGCTGCGGTGATCGAGCGGGAGACCGGCGAGGTGCCCGCCCTCGAGGCGCACCTGTCATGGCTCCGGCAGGAGCAGAGCCGACTGGCGCGGCAGATCGCGTCGGTCGAGAACACGATCAGTGCAGTGAGAGGAGGTGAACGACTGATGGCAGAGAACATGTTCGACGGCTTCGACCACACGCAGTACAAGGACGAGGTCGAACAGCGCTGGGGAAAGAAGGCGTACGCCGACAGCGACCGCTGGTGGCGCTCGATGAGCGCCGACGAGAAGGCCGCGTGGCAGCAGCGTGTCTCAGACCTCGGCCGTGACTGGATCGCGGCCGCGGAATCCGGGATCGCCCCCGACAGCGACGAGGCCCAGGCGGTCGCGAAGCGGCACGTCGAGTGGCTGACCGGCATTCCCGGGACGCCCGCGGCGGCGCCCGGCGGCGACGTGAAGGCGTACGTGATCGGCCTCGGCGAGATGTACGTCGCGGACCCGCGGTTCGGCGCGAACTACGCGACGAGCCAGGGCGGCACGCACGGCGCCGAGTTCGTGCGCGACGCGCTCCGCGTCTACGCGGACGCGAACCTGTAGTCCTCCTCGCTCACCTGTCGCGATATGCCGGTCCGACCGACGATTCGTGACAGGTGAGCGGGAAGAGCGCCAACCGCGAGAAGACGGACGGATGCCGCGGCCAGCAGTGGCCGCGGCATCCGTTCGTCAACTGATCCTGTGGTGCAGGGGTCAGGTGCGTCGTCCGCCGCTGATCACTCGGAACAGGAAAGCGATCAGGGCGATGACGCCGACGATGATGGCCACCCACAGCAGCCAGCTCAGCGCCGTATTCAGGCCGCCGACGATCGCAAGGATGATCGCGACGACGATGATGATGATCAGGGCGAGGTTCATAGGAGCTCTCCTTCTTCGTCGTCGATGCATGTGATGCATCGCGTGCCTCGTGGGCACATCTCGACAGTGGCACCCGGAGGGCACGGTCCGTAGGGGGTTGACGACCCTCGTCGGCCGGTGATACGCCGGGCCTACCGGCGCGGTGCCTAGGGCGGTCCGGCGGGCGCTGTCAACCCCCGTGAGCGTTCGGGACCGCGTCCGTAGCTTCGCGGGTATGAGCACATCCGCGACCGATCCGACGACCGCTCACCACGACGACGGCTTCCCGGCGCAGCACCAGGAGCAGCCGGGCCTCACCGATGAGACGCGACCCGAGCCCGACCACGGCGAACGCTCGTATCGGGGCGCGCTGCGGCTCTCGGAGCGCCGGGCGCTCATCACGGGCGGCGATTCCGGCATCGGCCGCGCCGTCGCCATCGCCTTCGCCCGCGAGGGTGCGGACGTCGCGCTGACCCACATGCCAGAGGAGCAGGAGGACGCCGACGACACCGCGCGGTGGATCACCGAGAGCGGTGCGCAAGCCCTTCCGCTGAAGGGCGACCTGCGCGACGAGGACTTCTGCGCCGAGATCGTCGAGCGGACGGTCGGCGAGTTCGGCGGACTCGACGTGCTCGTGCTCAATGCCGCGTATCAGAAGGATCGCGACGGCATCGAGAACCTCGAGACCGAAGAGCTGGACCGCGTCTTCCGCACCAATCTGTACGCGCAGATGTTCACCGCGCGTGCCGCGATCCCTCACCTGAAGCCCGGATCGTCGATCATCGTCACCACCTCGATCCAGGCGTTCAACCCGTCGCCGGGGCTCATCGACTACGCGATGACCAAGGCTGCCCAGGTCGCGTTCGTCAAGGCGCTCGCCGAAGAGCTCGGCCCGAAGGGCATCCGCGTGAACGGCGTCGCGCCGGGTCCGATCTGGACGCCGCTCATCCCCGCGACCGGATGGGATGCTGAGCGCCTGGCGACGTTCGGACAGGACACGCCGCTGGGCCGCGCGGGTCAGCCCGCCGAGCTCGCCGGCGCCTACGTGTACCTCGCGAGCGACGACGCGTCGTTCACGTCGGGCGCCATCCTGCCCGTGACCGGAGGGAAGGGCCTGTGAAACCCGCCCCCGCGGCGGTGGACGAAGGAGGAAGCCATGCCAGGACGACGCGGATCGAACCTCAAGGACCGCGACATGTACGAGGAGCTCCGCAAGGACGGCGCCTCGAAGGAGAAGGCCGCACGCATCTCGAACGCCGCGGCGGCGCAGGGCCGCAAGACGGTCGGCAGACGCGGTGCGAAAGCGAAGGACTACGACGACCGCACGGTGCCCGAGCTGCGCAAGCGCGCGAAGGAGCTGGGCTTGACGGGGTACTCGGGCAAGAAGAAGTCCGAGCTCATCTCGATGATCCGCAATCACTGACGCAGCAGGAGACTCGGCCGGCCGGTCACCCGAGCCCGTCGGCCGGCCCTGCGATCCCGGTAGCGTGATCGGATGCCGAAGCTCGCGCGCGTCCGTCCCTACGAGGACCCCGGCTTCCGTCGGCTGCGGTCCGGGTCGGGCTTCCGGTACCTCGACGCGAAGGGCCGCACGCCCGGACCCCGGCACCTGGACCGGATACACGGCCTGGTGATCCCGCCCGCGTGGCAGGACGTGTGGATCAGCACGCGGCCCGACGGGCACATCCAGGCGGTGGGCGTCGACGACGCCGGGCGCCGCCAGTACGTCTACCACCCCGACTGGACCGCAGGCCGAGACCGTGGCAAGTTCGCGCGGTCGCTCGCGCTCGCCGAGGCGCTGCCGCGCGCGCGGGCGCGCGTCACCACGTCGATCCGCCGCGAGGCGCTCGACCGCGAGCGGGTGCTCGCGGTCGCGTTCCGCCTCCTCGACGACGCAGCCCCGCGCATCGGCTCGGAGCGGTATCTCGCCGCGCACGGCAGCCGGGGCCTCACGACGCTGCAGCGACGGGATGTCTCGGTCGAGGCATCCGTCGTCTCCTTCGCGTTTCCGGGCAAGAGCGGCAAGCACCAGGTGCTCGAGCTCGACGACGCCGACCTCGCCGCCGCGATGGAGGTGCTGGCCACGGGTCGGCCGCGGTCGCCGCTGCTCGCGTGGCAGCGGGGCGGGCGCCGGGTCGCGCTCACCCCGGCGGAGGTGAATGCGTACGTGCGGGCTCTCACGGGCGGCAAGTTCACCGCGAAGGACTTCCGGACGCTGCGCGGCACGATCCTCGCGGCCGAGGCGCTTGCACGCATCGGCACGGTCGACACCAAGACCGACCGCAAGCGCGCCGAGGTGCTCGCCGTGCGCGCGACGGCCGAGGCGCTCGGCAACACCCCGGCGGTCGCGCGGGGGTCGTACATCGACCCGCGGGTCTTCACGCGGTACCGCGAGGGGAACCTGCTCGACCTCTCGATCACGCCGGAGTCGGCGATCCGGGGGCTGCTGCGGCCGGGACGCTGAGCCGGCGTTGCGACCGCGCTCGGGGCGTTTCGACTCGCTCGTTCCTCGCTCGCTCAACGAGCGAAATCTCTGACTTCCCGCTCGTTGAGCGGAGCGCGCTCCGGCGCGCGAAGTCGAAACGCTCTGAGTATCCGGGATCATCGGGCGAGTAGCGTGAAGGGATGCCGCAGCCCGTCGATCCCCGGATCCTCGGGGTGACGGTGGCCGGCGGCGCGATCGGCGTCCTCGCCCGCGCGCTCGTGCTCGACCCGGTGACCGATCCCACGGCGGTGCCGTGGGTGACGCTCGGGATCAACGTGGTCGGGTCCCTCATCCTCGGGGTCGTCGTCGGCTGGCTCGATGATCGGCGGCCGATGCTCCGCTCGTTCCTCGGGACGGGGATCATGGGCGGCTTCACGACCTACAGCGCGTTCGCGGTGGCCACTGCTCTGTGGGTCGCGACGCCGTGGATGGCTGCGGGGCTGGCGGCAGCATCCATCATCGCGGGTGTCGTCGGCGCGATCGTCGGACTGTTCATCGGACGCCGGATCGCCGACCGGCCCGGCGAGATCGAGTACCCGGAGGACGCCGAGTGAGCCCCTGGCTGCTGGTCGCCGCGCTCGCGGGCGGCGTCGGGGCGGGGCTGCGGTACGTCGTCGACCGGTGGCTGACCCCGGCGAACGGTGCACGTTTCCCGGTCGGGATCCTCGTGGTCAACGTGTCGGGCTCGTTCGTGCTCGGCGTGATCACCGGGCTCGGCACGGCCATCGCCCCGGAGTTGTCGCTCGTGCTCGGGCTCGGCCTGCTCGGCGGGTACACGACCTTCAGCACCGTCACGGTCGAGACCGTGCTGCTCGCCCAGCGGAAGCGCTGGCAGCACGCCGCCCTCAACCTCTTCGGCACGCTCGCGCTCGCAGCCATCGCGGCGGGTCTCGGCCTCCTCCTCGGGGGAGCGGTTTCATGAGAGCCGCATGAAATACTGAAACGCGATACATCTCCGTATCGTGCGGGCTCGCGCCCTCCCCCTGCATCACCTCACCAGCGAAGGCCTCCGTGTGTCGAACCTCGCCGTTCTGAGTCTCAAGAACCGCGCGCTCATCGCGCTCATCACGATCGTCGCCGCCATCTTCGGCGGTCTCGCGCTCACGAACCTCAAGCAGGAACTGATCCCGTCGATCGAGTTCCCCGCGCTCATCGTCGTCTCGACGTACCCGGGCGCGTCGCCCGAGGTCGTGAGCAACGACGTGTCGGTGCCCATCGAGACCGCCATCCAGGGCGTTCCGGGGCTCGAGTCGACGAGTGCGACGAGCACCACGAACGCCTCGATCGTGCAGGCGTCCTTCACCTACGGCACCGATCTCGCGACCGCCGAGCAGAAGATGACGCAGGCGATCAACCGCATCAAGTCGCAGCTGCCGACCGGGGTCGAGCCCAGTGTCATCTCGGCGAGCATCGACGACTTCCCGGTGATCCAACTGGCCGTGACCGGCTACGACGACGAGGCGACGATCCAGGCGCAGCTCGAGGCATCCGTCATCCCGGATCTCGAGGACGTCGCGGGCGTCAACGCCGCGCAGATCGTCGGCGGCGTCGGCCAGCGCGTCACGATCGCCCCCGACCCGGCGAAGCTCGCCGAGGCCGGCTACACGCAGCAGGCGATCCGCGACGCGCTCGACCAGAACGGCGTGCTGTTCCCGGGTGGCGAGATCACCGAGGGCGACGAGACGCTGACGGTGCAGACGGGCTCGAAGATCTCGTCGGTCGACGAGATCGCGGCGCTGCCGCTCGTGCCCTCGACGGCCGACCAGTTCGTCGCAGGCCCGAAGACCATCGGCGACGTCTCGACCGTTGCGGAAGAGGCCGATCCGGTCACGACCATCTCGCGCGTGAACGGCGAGCCGGCGCTCACGATCGCCGTCACGAAGCTGCCCGCCGCCAACACGGTCGATGTGTCGCGCGGCGTGCTCGCGGTGCTGCCCGACCTCGAGGACTCGCTCGACGGCGCCGAGTTCACGGTCGTGTTCGACCAGGCGCCGTACATCCAGGAGTCCATCGACACCCTCGCGAAGGAGGGCCTGCTCGGCCTCGTCTTCGCGGTGATCGTGATCTTCATCTTCCTGCTGTCGGTGCGCTCGACGCTCGTCGCGGCGATCTCGATCCCGACCAGCATCCTGATCACGTTCATCGGTCTGCAGGCGTTCGGCTACTCGCTCAACATCCTGACCCTCGGCGCGATCACGATCGCGATCGGGCGCGTGGTCGACGATTCCATCGTCGTCATCGAGAACATCAAGAGGCATTACGTCGGCGACGCAGACAAGGGCGACTCGATCCGTCGCGCGGTGCGCGAGGTGGCGTCGGCCATCACGGCGTCGACGATCGTGACGGTCGCGGTGTTCCTGCCGATCGCGTTCGTCGGCGATGTCACGGGCGAGCTGTTCCGTCCGTTCGCGATGACGGTGACGATCGCCATGACCGCGTCGCTGTTCGTCGCGCTCACCATCGTTCCGGTGCTCGCATACTGGTTCCTCAAGCCCGGCAAGCCGATCCTCGACGCCGGGGGCGTCGCGGTCGACCCGGAGGACCCGGCGGCGCCGCCGAGCCGCCTGCAGAAGTCGTACCTGCCGATCCTCCGCTGGACGCTCCGCCATTCGTGGATCACGCTCGCCCTCGCCGTGCTGGTGCTCGTCGGCACGATCGCCGCGGCCCCCTTCATGAAGACGAACTTCCTCGGCGACTCGGGCCAGAACACGTTCACGATGACCCAGGACATCGGCCCGGCCCCCTCGCTCGAGGCCGAGAGCGCCGCCGCGGAGCAGGTCGAAGAGGTGCTCCTCGACATCGACGGCATCGAGACCGTGCAGGTGTCGATCGGCTCGAGCGGCTCGGCCCTGCGCGACGCCTTCTCGGGCGGCGGCAGCGGCATCACGTACTCGATCACCACCGACCCGGGCGTCGACCAGGTCGCGCTGCGCGAAGAGGTGCAGGACGCGGTCGCCGACCTCGACGACGCCGGTGAGATCACGGTCGCCGCGGGGGGCGGCGGCTTCGGCTCGACCGACATCGCGATCGACGTGACGGCTCCCGATTCGTCGACGCTTCAGGACGCGACGGATGCTGTCATCTCGGCCGTCGAAGGAGCCGACGGCGTGGGCCAGGTCACGAGCAACCTGTCGGCCTCGCTGCCGTACATCGCCGTGACGGTGGATCGCGACAAGGCCGCGGAGCTCGGCCTCTCGGAGGTCGCGGTCGGCGCGCTGGTGTCGAACACGATGCAGCCGCAGTCGATCGGCACCGTCGAGATCGACGACACGTCGCTCACGGTCTACCTCGCGGCGTCCGAGACGCCGGCTTCGCTCGACGACCTGCGCCAGCTGCAGGTGCCGAGCGCCACCGGCCCGATCCCGCTCGAGCAGGTCGCGACCGTGGAGGAGAGCGAGGGTCCGACCTCGATCACCACCGAGGGCGGCCAGCGCACGTCGACCGTCACGGTGACCCCGTCGACCGACAACCTCCAGACCGCGACGGCCTCTGTCACGACTGCGCTCGCCGACGCCGACCTTCCGTCGTCGGCCGACGCGACGCTCGGCGGCGTCGTGACGCAGCAGCAGGACGCGTTCTCCCAGCTCGGCCTGGCGCTCCTCGCGGCGATCCTGATCGTCTACATCGTGATGGTCGCGACCTTCAAGTCGCTGCGTCAGCCGCTGCTGCTGCTCGTGTCGGTGCCGTTCGCGGCGACCGGCGCGATCCTGCTGCAGATCATCACGGGCGTGCCGCTCGGCGTCGCATCGCTCATCGGTGTGCTGATGCTCATCGGCATCGTGGTGACGAACGCGATCGTGCTCGTCGACCTCGTGAACCAGTACCGCGAGAAGGGCCTGACTGCCCACGACGCCACCGTGGCCGGTGGTTCGCGACGCCTCCGCCCGATCCTCATGACGGCGCTCGCGACCATCTTCGCGCTCACGCCCATGGCGCTCGGCATCACGGGTCAGGGCGGCTTCATCTCGCAGCCCCTCGCGATCGTCGTGATCGGCGGCCTGGTGTCGTCGACCGTGCTGACGCTGCTCGTGCTGCCGACGCTGTACAACCTCGTCGAGGGTGCGAAGGAGCGGCGCATCGAGCGGCGTAAGCGCCGCGACGAGGGTGATGGCGGCGGCCCGGCTCCGGAGGGCGATGGCCCGGATGGCGGGACGGATGCTGCGACCGCGGGCGTGCTCGTAGGTGCGGGTGTCGCTGCCAGTGCCGCTGGTGCCGCGGGTGCGGGTGACGTTGCGGGTTCGGGTGCAGCCGGTGATGGCGGTGCTGCAGGGGTTGCCGGTGGGGCGGCGTTCGAGACCCGGCGGCAGCGTCGTCAGCGTGCGGTGGGCGGCTCGGCCGATGCCGAGACCGCCCAGGTAGCCGTGCCCGAGATCGAGGAGGGCCCCGACATCGAGGTGTCGGACTCGACCCCTGCACCCGTCGAGGCCGCGCCCGCCCGCGAGGTGGCTGCGCTGGAGGCTGACGCCGAGCCCGCGGCAGAGGTCGAGGCCGGGGCCGAGGTCGAGGCGGGGGCTGAGGTCGAGCCCGAGCCAGCAGGGGAGGTTGCCGCGCTGGAGCCCGAGGTCGAGCCCGAGACGGTGGAGCCCGACGTGGCGTCCGCTCCGGAGGCCGCGGGCGCTGAGCAGCCGGCTGTGTCTGAGCCTGAGGCCGCCCAGGCGCCCGAGGTCAGCGTCTCGGGCGACACCCAGGCACCGGAGAACACGGAGCCGGGGGACGGCGACGGGCTGGGCGGCGAGGCGGCCGAGGCCTCTGACTCCACGACGGAAGCGGCTGATGACGCGGCGCCGGGGGAGACTCCCGATGAGCCGGAGCCCGCCGCAGAACCTGAGCCCGCAGCGGAGTCGGACGAGACGGGCGAGCCGACGAGTGGCGCTCCGGGTGAAACCAGCGTCGAGCCGGAGCCGGTGGAATCGCCCGCGTCCGCTGAGGACTCCGCGGAAGACGGCGACAACGCTACGGGACCTGATCATGCCGACGTCGCGACCGACGAGACGGAGCCGCACGCCGGTGACGCCTCACCCGCAGGCGACGAGTCCGACGGGGCCGACGGGGCCGAGGGTGACGAGGATCGTCCCCGCGACGACCACTGACACAGGTCGGTGTCCTAGCCAGATTGCCGACGGGACTCTCCGCGTGGCCGCGCGAATAGGGCGGCCACGCGGGTCCCTTCGCGGGGCTGGGTAAACGCGCACCACCGCCGCGCGTCCCCACGCGACGGGCCGAGTCCTCAGGCGCCCGCGCGCTGGAGGACCGTCTTGCGCACCGCTCGGGAGAGTCTTGAGCCGCCGCGCGGACAAGAGGGATCACCGACAGTGAGTCGCCGATCCCACGAATTGCCGTGTTAGGGCTGTCCCCATTGGCTGCGATCCTTATGGCACGGCGTCTCAGGCCGCGGATGGCGACACTCTCTACACCTCATCAGCCAGTTCACGCACTCTGATTGAGTGTTCAAGGAGCACGTCTCGCGATTCCGCCCAGTCACTATCCGTCGCATTGACGATCACATCGGCCGACCCTTCGATGTAGACGGCGATCCATTTATGGTCCGAAGGATCGAATGCGCGGAGTGGTTCTGGCAAATACTGCGGGAGAGGTTGGGACGGCTCGAGTTCGATCCGATCCACTCGTCGGCCGTCCCACCTGTTCTGCAGATACCAGCGGAAAAAATAGTCCCCGACGCCGGGTTGGCCGCTGAACTGCATGTAGTTCTTGTACTCGGTTAGCACATGCCCGAGCGTGTCCTCGAGGAGCACCTCGGTCCCGGCCATCAACTCAATCAAACACCTAGCGGCCGCCGCACTAAGGAGCGCATCCGCGTGAGTTTGCCGACCGTTGGCCGCGATCAAGACGTTCGTGTCTACGACGTTTCTCACGCCTCGCGCGCCGCCCGCGCCTCGAGCATGGCGAGCGCCTCCTGTGTCGGGTCACCGAAGAAGTCCCTCGGCCAGTTGGCGATACTGCCGAAGAGGTCCAGTTCTAGCTCGCGAATCTGGCTGGAATCCTGTGCTACCTCACAGAAGTAGAGTGCTACGTCAGCAACGTCGAGCGTGAGTCCGCGGTCCAAAGTGCGTTCCGCGATTCTCCGCTGCAATCTTGCAAGGAGGTGCTCACTGTGGCTCTCGAGGATGATCTGAACACCACGCGCGAGTGCAGTCTCGATGATAATGTCTGCCAACCCGGCCTGCACTGCTGGGTGCAGGTGAATCTCTGGCTGTTCAAGCACAACGGTGTCACCGGGTTGCGCATAGGCAAGAAGCACCAACACGGGGAGCACTTGACTGACTCCAAACCCCACATCGGTGAGCAGAACAGGTGTCGACATTGACCGTCGCTGGACGCTCACGCGGAACACAGTTTCCCGATCATCGAGCGCTTCCACGGTGAAGCGATCGATTAGCCCCAGTTCCTTCAACCACTCCGCAACCAGTTGCTCGGTGGCTATCGCGGGCAATCGATAGTTACGTGAGGTGCGCCCACGCGTCACCTTTGTTCCGGCCAACCGGGAGGCGATCAACGCATCGATCGATAGTTCGCCCCGTCGGCCGACGTCACCAGGTACACCGCCAGCGAAGATGTACTGGCGCCTTGGGTCATCTCTAAGTGGGCCGAGATACCTTATGCGTCCGAATCGTTGCTCCAGCTTCAGTTCGAGATCGCTGAGAAAGCTCGCGTTCTGAAAGTACGCCCTAACCTGATCCGGAAACCCGTAGAACCTGGCGGGGTGAGGCAAAGGCCAGGCTCGTCCGGGCGCCCGAACAAACGTGTACTTGTTGGATGTCAGATCGTATGACGCCTCGCTCTCCCGGCGGACCATTGCGAAGGTGGCGTCGCCGAGCGAGTATTCCGTTCGCTCAACCCGGATACCGCTTTTGTCGATCTGGAGCGACGTACCGATGCCGAGCCGGTCGCTGTCGATGATTGTGGAGCGGAGTTTCCGCGCACGTAGCACTGGGTCGGTGATCTGTATAGCCGAATCCTCGACCCACTCGACTTCAACTCCGACGAGGTTTGCCTGGTCATGCCCGTACTGGATGTCTTGAGCTGTGCCGAGGTCCACGAGTGTCGATGGACCACCGAGGTCGAGAACGCGGCTGCGGTCGGGCGACTCAGTCGTTTGACGCAGCAGCAGCAGGCTCTGAAGCAGACTCGTCTTGCCGGAGGAGTTCGAGCCAAAGAAGGCAGTGATCGGCGCTAGCCGAACATCTCCCGTGTCCTGCCAACTCTTGAAGTTGCGCAGCCTCATTCTTGTCAAGCTCGTCATCGCGTCGCCGCTCCCTCGTCGAGCAAACTCTATTGGTCCCGACTGCCCTTCGCTGCGCAAGCGCTGCTCCTCGGATGTCTAACCCGGCCTTGCGTCCGAACTGAACTTGCGCCGGCCCGCCAGCGAGGCGGCATCTATCGGGCCGTGATCGATTGAGGATTGCCCTACACGCGGCATTACCGCTCGTGGTAACCGCCAGGCACGGATACGTGGCGCTATATCGTTCGAGGATCGTCACGGGCGACGGGAACCGAGGACCTATACCGCGGGGTCGACCGCCACGCTCATGAGTAGGTAGGTGGCGACCGTGGGGCGACCGTCCTCGAGCAGTCGCCCATCCTTGAACGTGAGTCCCCCCGACGATGCCGCGGATAGGAGTGCTGGGTTCCTGCCGACCACTGCATAAATGCCGTTACGGAGGAAGGCGCGTCCGGACATGGGTGCCGGCTTACCCCACAGGTGAGCGCGTTCCGCCCAAACCGAGTCGTTCTTGCCTTTGAAAGTATCTACAAGGCCGCCTACAAGGCTTTCGACAACGTCCAGGTAGGGAAATGCCTTGATCGCATCGATTTCTGTGAGACCTGACTTGTCGAGTACCTGGAGTACCTTCTTGAAACCCTCCGCGAACTGACCGTCGATCTCGTCAAGCGAAAGCCTGAGGTTGATGTCGTTTGTGAACTTCACTTTCGTAAATGCGCCCCGATACATGAAGCCGCTCGCCTTGCGGTAGTCCTTCACGTTGAATGTCAGGACGATCGCGGCCGCCTTCTCATCTTCGGGATCCTGCGGACTCTGAGCATCCACACGAATCGTGAGGCTAGCTTCGTTGTCTTCGGTCAAGTCCGGAAGGTCTCCAGCGTTCAGTCGCAGTAGATCCACCGAGAGATAGTAAGCGGCAGCCTGAGGGAAGGGTTTCGAGCCCGCCTCAGACGATGACGCAGGGACTACCGGGTAATCCTTGCCCTTCTTGAACTCGGAATCTGTGCCGAGGTCTACGAAAAGCAGATCGGGTGCCTGCTCCCCGACGTCACTCTCGTTCATGACTTGCCCCTCCGTAGTAGTTGGCCGATCTAAGCACGACCAAGTTCTCCTTGGCGAGCCCCATCCTCGAAGCGAGTATCAGCGTGGGCGGACCTAACGAACCGAAGACCGATCGATGGTCGGGGCCGGTCGCGTGGAGGGTCGGGTGGGTAGGGACTCGCGCGTGAAGCCGACGGTTACGCCGGGCTCATTGGCGTGCGGTCAGCCCAGTGCGCGCTGACCCCGCGGTATCCGTTCGTAGCGGCGCTGAAGGACGATCCGTGGCGTTGCGGTTTCCGCCAGCCAGAGTCCACTGACTCCGGACGTAGATCCGGTCGAGTGCGCGCCAGCCGTCTATGATCGGGCGCCCGCCCGCAAGCGGATCGAACGCGCTGGCAGGTGTCGACTCGGTTGTTGTCACCTCAGCGGTGTGGCAGTTCGACAGCGCCAGTAGTCTCAGGGCGTGGTGAGTGAGGAGGTTCCCGAATATCGGACTCTGTTGCAGCTCGTTTTCAGCGCCTCAGACATGGGCGATGGCCATTTTGTTGACGACCTAACCCCCTGGGCCTATTTCGGGCTGAACGAGGTTCCCGAGCCCGGCGATGTCATCGCGTATCCGGTGCCCTGGCGTACGCAGTATCTCGTGAAGCGCGTCGCTGAGGGCCAGGGCTTCGATTCCTACCCATACATCTTGGGCGACCCGGTCGAGCTCGGGTGCATCTGGTATGACCTCGACATCCATGGTGAGCGCTGCGCGGTCGATGACTTTCCCGAAGCGCGTAGGTTGATCGTCCGTCGATTCCGGCCTGACCAACCTGAGTCTCGCTCGTACCTCTTCACCTGAACGGCCGGTCCCGCGGTGACACGAACGTCCCCTCGGTGGACGTACCGGCCCGCCGTGGGCAGGGCTGGCGCCCACGAGTACCGTTCAGTGCGACGCACGCACACGGATGGATATGGAACGCGCTCCGACCCGCTCGCAACCCGCGACTACCGACCACTGCCCGTAAGCGGATCGACTTCGCTCGGGACCCTGATCCGGTGAAGACTCGGTGACGACTGGGTCTGGCCGGATCAGTTACACGCGAGTTCGACTGGTGTCCCGGCTAAAGCGGGCGTGGTGACCCGCCCCTCCGATGCTGAAGAGGAAGTGGAGGTGGCCGTGTGCTGCGGCCGCCTCCCTTCGCCGGTTACTGGCGCTGCATCTCGACAGTCATGGTCACGCCCATGGCAGTGAGCTCGTAGCTGAGTACACCGTTGGCATATGCGAACGTCTTGGTCGGATCCTGCGAAGCCAGGAGTGCGTTCTCCAGGGCGGCGGCGTCCGCCTGCGATTCCCACGAGTATGTCTCGGTGTCCTCGGTCGGCGCTGCGTAGGTACCCACCCAGTAGATGGCCTTTGTGGAGTCTGCGTCGTTGACCCAGTTGACGTCGATGCGGTCGGCGCTGATTGTGGCCGCCTGGTAGGAGTCGGCGGACTTCGAGTTGGTCTGCTTCCATTCGCCGGTCAGGTCGAGAGGCTCGGCTGGAGGAGCTTGCGTTTCCTCGGGTGCGGCCGACGACGACGCGGTGCCGCCGGCGCTCGTCGAGTCCGGGTCAGCGGCGGAGCAACCCGTAAGGAGGAGGGCGGCGATAGCGAGCGGTGCTAGGAAGCGGTGATTCACGGACTGAATCCTATGGACCGGCAATGACACACAAGAAGCGACGCTGCATGCCGTGATCGAACCGTGAGACGCGAATGCGCCCGGAGTTGATCGAGGTCGGCGCTGCGGCATGGTCGTGCGAATTGCCGGCGCTGTCGACCGATAGCGTGGCGGATATGAGAACCATTGGGGGAATGGCGACGATTCTCGCCGCGTCGCTTCTGCTTACGGCATGTGGAGCCACGGACGAGGAGGCATCGACGAAGCCGACGGCCGCCGCTTCGACGCCATCTGCAGAGCCGGCCGCCCAGGTCGAGCCGCTGCCGTTCAACGCCAGCGGCTACCTCGGTGGAACAGCGCAGCCGAACTTGGGGGACGGCGAGCCAGGCGAGGTAACGGTCGTACAGGTAGGACCGCTCGACGCCGTCAGCGGAACTCTGATCTTCGCGTTTCGAAACAACACAAGCGACGGAATCTCGCACGTCGACTGGACGGCAACCGCGCGCAGCGGAGGATCCATCGTCGCCACCGGCAGCAGTCAGGGGACGACACCAGCGCAGCTCCAGCCTGGTGAGGTAGGGCTCGCGTACATCTTCTTCGAGAACGCGGACGCCATTCCCGCCGACTCTGAGTACGAGTTTGAGGTGAGCACGAGTCCGGTCGACACCAGCCCGTACAACACGGCGCCGCTGACCGTCAGCGAGGCGAATGTGTCGGGAGACGCCATCGTCGGAAGCGCCACGAACGCGACGGGGGCGGAAACAGTCGGCCCCTACGCTGTTTCGGTGTACTGCTTCGAGGGGGACTCGCTCGTGTCGAGCCTGATCACCTTTGCCGAGCAAACCGACGAGGTTGCCGACGGCGGCACCGTCACGTTCTCCGCAAGCCTGTTTGGGGAGTCGTGTCCCACCTTTTCCGTCGGAGTGAGCGGATACTTCTCGTAAGTACGCCGACAGAAGGGCTTCGCTGGTACGGCAGCGGAGCCCTTCGCTGTTTCCAACATCGCGCTGGGAGCGCCAAGTCGAGAAGTTGAACCAGCCCTACCCACTGACGGGTCCCCCGCCCGCAAGCGGATGCCCTTCGCACGCGCTCATGCCCGCACGCGATGGACCGCGTACGTGCAATGCCCGTTTACGGATGGCAGTCGCGCAGCGCGCAGCGGTGGGTCAGTCGGGGATGAGGGTGCCGACGCGGAGGGCGTTGGCGATGACGGTGAGGGCGGGGTTGAAGCCGCCGTTGGTGACGTGGAGGGAGGCGTCCGCGACGTAGACGTTGCGAGTTCCCCACAGTCTGCCCTGAGGGTCGCACGCCCCGGTCGCGGGGTCGCTGGAGAGGCGGGCGGTTCCGGCGGAGTGCTCCTGCCCTTGGGGTGCGATCGGCATCTCCCGAGTCACGATCCGCCCGCCGCCGGCGGCTCGCAGCCAGTCGGCGCAGTGTCCTGCCATGGCGGTGACGTTGGCCCGGGTCGCGTCGTGGGCGGTGCCGCGCAAGCGGGCGGCGGGCATGCCGTGCCGGTCCGTGAGCACGGGATCCAGCAGCACTCGGGTCTGCTCGTGCGGGATCTCCTGCACCATCGACATCGTGCCGACCAGGTTCGGCGTCTCGCGCATCCAGGTCTTGTGGGCGGCACCGAACGGGGCGGGAGCGAGCTGACGGCCGGCTTGGGCCTTGTCGTAGGGGAACTGCAGGGCTGCGTCGAAGATGACGCCGCCTCCCCATCCGTCAGGGTCGTGGTGTACGAAGTCGACGGTGGCGACGGAGTGTCCGGGGCCGATGGTTTCCTTGATGTCGGGGCTGTCCCCGGCGATCGCGAGCGCGACGCCGTGAGTCATGTGGTTGCGGCCGACCCAGTCGTTGCCCAGCCCCGAGGCCAGCAGCAGCCGGGCGGTCTCGATGGTTCCTGCCGCGACGACGACCCGGTCTGCGCGCACCCGGAATCGGCGTTGCCCCGCGGTATCCGAGACCACCCCGACGACGCCTGTCGCGGTTCCGTTGCCGTCGTGCTGGATGGCGGTGACCTGCGCGCCGAGGAACAGATCGGCGCGGCCAGTCGCCAGTGCCCGCGGGATGAAGGTGTTCTGCACCCCGTTCTTCGCGTTGACGGGGCAGGCGTGGCCGATGCATTGCGCGCAGCGGACACAGGCGGCTCTGCCACCCCGAGGAATGGTGTTGATCGCGAACGGGATCGGTGATGTCGTCAGCCCGAGCAGGCGCGCCGCGGCCGTGAACGCGTCCCGGGTGCGGTCGGTGGGCATTGCGGGCATCGGGTAGCCGCGGCGCCGCGGCGTCATCCGTCCGACTGCGCTGTCCGCGTCGCCCGCGACGCCGAGCTCCCACTCCGCGCGCTCGTAGTACGGCTCCAGCTCCGAATACTCGAACGGCCAGTCTGCAAGGGTGCTGCCCGCCGGGACCCCGTAGGTGGACGCCATCCGGAAGTCTTGCTCCCAGAACCGCCACGACATGCCCTGCCAAACCCGCGTGCCACCACCCAGCACCATCGCGTTCAGCCCATAGGCCAGCGCATCGCCCTCGGCGCGAAGCACCTCCGCGCTCCCGTCGGGGTGTTCGAGCACACGCGGGTTGCCGGCGTGCGGGCCCACACGGACGTCATAGCGCCCCGTCCGCTTCCCTTGAAGATGGTTGCCCCGGAGTTCCTCGTTCCGCATCGGCTGCGCCCGGTCGATCAGCAGCACATGCTGGCCGCGCTCGGCGAGCTCGGCGGCCACCGCGCCGCCGCCTGCTCCGGCACCGACGACGATCACGTCGTAGGACTCGGCGAGCGATTCTGCGTCGATCCCCCGAGGATCGGCAGAGTCGACGGGATCGACCCCGTTCGGGACCGCGGAGTAGCCGACCATTGCCCACCCTGCCGGTTCGCGGCTGCCGGCGTAGTAGCCCTGGTAGGCGACGGTGATCAGCGCGTCCAGTGCGCCGCCTTCCCGCTCCTCCGCAAGAAGCGCTGCGAACACGGCAGAGCGATCCTCGGCGGCCAGCGCGGCGAACGATCGCTGATGAACGCGCAGTGCCGCACGCTCCACCGCCTGCACGGCGGCCTCGAGGGGCGACTCGCTCCACGACAGGAAGTCCGAGCCGTGGTCACGCAGCAGGCGTTCGACTCCGCCGTCCCAACCTCCCGCCCAACGATCCGGAGGGATGACCGTGTCGAAGAGGGGGCGCAGCGTCGGATCGACACGGTGTGTGACCTGGTCCTCGTCGGCCAATGACTCACCTTCCCCGCAACGGATGAACAGTATCCAGCTGCTGACTGTTCACGAATAGTACGCGCACGCTAACATTTCAACAAGAGTCGGAGGGTGTGACCATGACCGAAGAGCGGACGAGGCGAGGACCGTACCGAAGCGGCATCGCTCGCCGCCGGCAGATCATCACGACCGCCGCCGAGGTGTTCGCGACCTACGGCTATCGAAACGGCTCACTGCGACAGATCGCGACCGCCGTCGGAGTGACCCCCGCCGCGGTGACCCGCCACTTCGACGGGAAGGAGGACCTCCTCACCGGCGTGCTCCAGTACTGGCGCGAGCAGACCGACCAGCTCAGAGACCCGGACGCCACCGGTCTGGACTTCTTCAACGGACTCCGCAACCTCTTGCGCTACCACGTCGATCACCCCGGATACCTCGAACTGTTCCTCACCCTCAGCACTGAGGCGACCGATCCGAACCACCCGGCCGCGGAGTTCATCCGCAAGAGGTATGACGACACCGTCTCAGACTTCGGCGCACAGCTCACCCTGGCCATCGACGCCGGCGACGCACGCCCGATGAGCGAGGGCGAGATCGATCAGCAGTGCCGCGCGCTCATCGCGTACTTGGACGGCATCGAACTGCAATGGTTGCTCAACCCGACGATCGATCTCGCGGCGCAGTTCGGCCACCACCTCGACGGCGTCATCGCGTCCTGGCGACCGGTCCAGTCCATCGCACCGCGCTGACACGATCACTGCACCACCGACGGAGGAACCCTTGCCCACTTCCAGAGCGAGCGGACGCGGTGATCGCTCGATGGTTGCCGCAATCGCACCTCGTCGCCGATGTGGAACGGATCTTGTTCGCCGGCTACCCGCGCAGGGTCGCCGCAGGCAATGCCCGGGAGGGGTACCCCTTTCGAGGACCGCCCGCAAGCGGATGCCGACCGTACGGCCTGAAGCCGTTCACCTCATCCCGCTTACGTGCGTTGCCCGGATAGGGATCCCAGTGGGCACGTCATCAGGGTGATGATGGCCGTCGGTGGGATCGAAACGCAACGACACTCGGACGGGAGTGTTCGGGTCAGACCTGGAAGTACAGTTCCCAGTGCAGTTTGCATCCGGGGTTGAACGGCGCCGCGCAGGCCGGGCACGCTTCGGCGCGGGCGTACTCCGTGATCGTCAGCCGGTACCCGCACGGCCCGCACAGTACAGCGCGGTCGGCGCGCTCATCGGCGGACCATTGCTCGGCCGGATGGTCGACGGACTCCGCGTGACAGATGTGGCAGGGGTAGAACTCGCCGCAGCACCGGAACCTGATCGCGATGACGTCCAGGGGTGTGGAGTAGTGGATGCAGCGGGTCTCGGCATCCACCACCGGCCCGAGGACGCGGGGGCGCTCCTGCCTCATCGCAGCCCCCGCGCGGCGAGGGCGTCGCCGAGCTGATCGGCGTGCTTGAGCGAGACGACGAGGAACGGGACGACGAAGGTGCGCAGGGTCGCGCGGGCGCCACGGGCTCGTTGCGCGTCGCGGACCTCGCCGGCGAGCCGGGCGAGTACGGGGATGGTGCCGAGCGTCACCGTGAGCAGGAGCGCAGCACGCTCGGAGTCGACGCCGATGCGTCGCAGTGGGCGCAGACCGCGTTCGAACGCGTCGAGAAGCTCGCTGACGCGGGTGGTGAGGACGAGGAGCCCCGCGAGAACGAGGGATGCCGTCACCCGAGCGATGTTGGCGGCCGCCGGTTCCGGGCCGACGAAGAGCAGTTGCCCGGCGACGGTGATCAGGACGATCCAGCGCAGCGCGAACAGCTGACGGCCGAGCTCCCGCATCCCGCAGAGGCCGTCGCCGAGCCCTGCCACCGCGTACGCGCCGACGCTGATCGCCGCCGCCGCGGCGGCCGTCCACCACGCGGTGGGCACCAGGAGCACTCCGAGTGTGACGGCGAGCAGCAGCAGCGTCTTCGGGCCGGCCGGCATCCGGTGCAGCCAGCCGTCGCCGGGGCGGTAGAGCGTCAGCATCGCAGGAGCACTTCATACTCGGCGACGACCGCGGCGGGCTCGCCGACCGCCGCGACCCGGCCCCCGGCGAACAGCACGGCCGTCTCGCAGCGCTGGGCGAGGTTCAGGTCGTGGGTCACCAGGATCAGCCGGTGGCCGGCGTCGGCGAACAGATGGTCGGCGATGAGCCGCGCGTTGCGGGCGTCGAGGTAGGCGGTCGGTTCGTCGGCGATCACGAGGTCCGGTCGCCGGACGAACGCGCCGCACAGGGCGAGCAGCTGCTTCTGTCCTCCGGAGAGGTCATGAGCGGACCGCTCGGCGAGCGACGTGAGGCCGAACCTCTCGAGAGCCACCTCGACCCGCTCGCGGACCTCGGCCGACGGCATCCGTTCGGCGCGGAGCGAGAACGCGACGTCCTCTGCGACGGTCGGCATGACGATCTGCGCGTCGGGATTGCTGAACACGAGCGCGGTGCGTCGGCGGAGCTCTGCCGCGTGGCGGGCGGTGTCGAGGCCGAGGATGCTCAACGAGCCGCCGCTCGGACGCACCAGGCCACCCATCAGCCGGGCGAACGTCGACTTGCCCGACCCGTTCTCGCCGATGACCGCCACGGTGCGCGCGTCGAGGTCGAGTGTCACGTCGCTCAGCACATCCGTGTCGCCGAGCCGGAGGCTCACGGAGTCCAGCCGGATCGTCACCGCACCACCTCGACCACTGCCGCGATCCCCAGTCCGCCGCCGACCGACGCGGCGGCGACCCCGAGCGTGCCCGCGGGCCGGCCGTTGCGCACGAGTCTGCTGAACAGGCGCACGAGAGCCACGGCGCCGCTGGCGCCCCACGGGTGTCCGAGCGCGAGGGCGCCGCCGTCGGCGCAGACCCGCGGATCGTCGTCGGCGACGCCGAGCCGGTCCAGCACCGCGAGGCTCTGCGCGGCGAACGCCTCGACGATCTCGAACGCCGCCACGTCGGCGACGGTCGCACCGGCTGCCTGCAGGGCGGAGTGGATGCCGGGGGCCGCGCCGACGCCGGGAAGCGCGGGGTCGCATCCGACCACGGCGGACGCGCGCACGGCGAGTCCCGGGCCGGTGCCGGCGGGGGCGACGACGACGGCTGCCGCGCCATCGCCGATGCGCGTCGAGGTGCCCGCGGTGACCGTTCCGCCGGGAAACAGGGGAGGCAGCCGCGGCAGCAGCGGTTCGGCCCCGCCGATCGCATCGTCGTTACGGAGGCCCGCGAGCGGCACCAGCTCGGCCTCGAAGCGCCCCGCGGCTCGGGCGGCCCGGGCCCGCGCGTGGCTGCGGGCCGCGTGCGCGTCCTGCCGGGAGCGCGCGATCCCGTCGTGCGCCGCGAGGTCCTCGGCCGCCCGTGTCATGTCAGGGTCAGGGAAGCCGGAGGGTGCGAACGGGGCCCGGTCGTAGGCGACACCCCCGACACTGCGCACCGGAGCGGTCGAGGGGCTCTCGACGCCCCCGGCCACCCGCATCCGGTCGTCGCCGCCGCGGATCGCGGCCACTGCGTCCAGCACGGCGGCGAGGCCGCTGCCGCACTGGCGGTCGACGGTGCCGCCCGGCACCGAGGGCGCCAGGCCGGCGGCGAGGGCGGCCACGCGCCCCGGGTTGCCGCCCGGGCCCATGCAGTTGCCGAGCAGGACGTCGGCCACCGTGACGGGCGAGCCCGTCGCCGTCGCGGCGTCGACCAGCGTCGCGCGGATCACGGCGGCGCCGAGCGCGCCGACGTCCAGCCCGGCGAGAGCCCGCCCGCGGGTGCCGATCGGCGTCCGGCGGGCGGCGATGATGACGGGGTCGCGGTCAGACGGCAACGCGCGGCACCTCCCCGTCCAGGACCTGGCGGACGGCTTGCGCCCGGGCCGGTTTGCCCGATGCGGTGCGTGGCAGTTCGCCGGCGAACCACTGCCGTGGCCGGTGAGCAGGTGCCAGGCGGGTCGTGACCGTTTCGCGCAGGTCATCGGCGTGGCCGTCGAACTCCACGAACGCGGCGACGAGCGCCCCGACCCGTTCGCGGGGAAGTCCGAACACGATCGCGTCTCGGATGCCGGGAACAGAGCGGAGCACCTCCTCGACCTCCTCGGGAACGATGGTGGCCGACGCGCTCAGGATCGCGTCATCCGCGCGGCCGAGCAGCCGCAACCGTCCGTCGACGAGCTCGGCGCGGTCGCCGACCGTGGCCCACGCGCCGTCGCGCCGCAGCGGACCGGGGGCGCCCGCATAGCCTGATGCGACGAACGACGACCGCACCCACAGCTCACCGTCGCGGACGCGCAGCTCCACCCCCGGGAACGCCCGCAGCCCGTCACCGTGGTCGACGGCGACGAACGACAGCTCTGCGGCGCCGTAATACGCGACGACACGGATGCCGGCGGCCCGGGCGCGCTCGCGCAGCGCGTCGTCGAGGTGCGAGCCTCCGACGAGCGCCGTCCGCAGCCGCGGCGGGGCGCCGGCGTCGAGCACGACCCGCAGCGCCTGCGGGGTGCAGTGCAGACACGTGGCATCCGGGCCGACGGCGGCGCCCAGCAGCGGACGCGGGCCGCCGGCAAGCGCGTGCGCGACCGAGAACATCGTGAGCGAGGACACGGGCGGCGACGGCAGCGCGACCACGTCATCGAGGCCGACGGCGAGCAGCCTCGACACGGCGCCGAAGGAGTCCTCCCACGAGGAGGCGGTGCGCAGCACGATCCGCGGTCGACCCGCGCTGCCCGACGTCTGCGTCGCCCAGGCGATGCCGTCGGGAGAGCCCGCTTCGGCAGCCGCGGCGATCACCGCATCCCATTGGGCACGCGGCCAGCGCGGATCGCCCACGAGCGGGATGTCGCCGGCTTCGCGCGTCGCCCGCACGCGCTCGAGCAGGTCGGCCGCGTCGCCGGCGAGCGGGACGATCACGACACGGGTGCGGGATCGATGTCGGCGGGCTTCGTCGTCCACGCCCGGCGGAACGCGCGCGGGTATGCCCGCACGAGCGTCACCACGATTGCCGTCGCCAGCACCGCCTTCACCAGATCGCCGGGCACGAACACCAGGCTCATCAGCGCCGTCTCGGCCAGCGGCAGCCGCGTCACCAGGCTCTGCACCGGGATGCCGAGCGCGTACACGACGAGGATGCCGCCGACCACGACGCCGAGCAGCGTGCGCCAGGTCGTGGGCTTGCGGCCGCCGGCGTGAACGATGAGTCCGATCACGATGGCCCCGGCGACCCACCCGAGCAGGTATCCGGCGGACGGGCCGAAGAAGACGCCGATGCCGCCGCGTCCACCCGCGAGCAGCGGCATCCCGACCGCGACGAGGCCGAGCAGGACGGTGACCGACAGCGCGCCCAGCCACGGGCCGAGGATGGCGCCTGCGAGCATGACGCCCAGCGTCTGCGCCGTGATCGGCACCGCGCCGAGGATCGTGAAGCCGCCCGGCAGTCCGAGTACGGCGATGATCGCGGCGAACACCGCGACGCGGGCCAGCGCGGTCGCGTCGAGCGCGTGAACGCCTGTCTGCGGGGCGAGCGAAGATGCGGGGGGAGTGGCCATCGGACGAGGTCCCTTCGATGGATACAGTGGTCCTGAACGGTGTTCACTTGAACGCTGTTCACTATAACGCTGTTCAGTAGAGTGCTGTGATGGGGTCGGCGAGAGCAGGTCGGGGTCACACCCGCGACGAGGTCGCACGCACCGCGATGCGGATCCTCGACGAGTACGGCCTGCCCGACCTGACGATGCGTCGCCTCGCGGCCGCGCTGGAGGTGCAGCCGAGCGCCCTGTACTGGCACTTCCCGAACAAGCAGAGTCTGCTGGCGGAACTCTCCGACCGGATCGTCGCAGAGGTGGACTCCGGATCGGCGGATCCGGAGTGGGCCGCCCGCGTCCGCGCGGAAGCGTTCGCGCTTCGCGCCGCGCTGCTCGCTCACCGGGACGGTGCCGAACTGGTGGCGAGCACGTTCGCCCTCGGCCTGGGGTCCCGGGCCGCGCAGCACCGCCTCGCTGCGGCGATCGCCGCCGGCGGGTTCGACGATGAATCCGTTCAGCGGGCGACCGCGGTCCTGCTCCATTTCGTGCTCGGTCATGTCCTGCACGAGCAGCAACGGCAGCAGTACCGCGACCTGGGTGTCCAGGTAACCGGGATCGACGAACCGCGGCAGGACGAGGCATCGGATGCCGAGTTCGTGTTCGGCGTCGAGCTCCTCGTCGGGGGACTGCAGCTGCGCCGCGGCCACGGCTGACCGCGCGACGCCGGGACTGTGTGCGCCGGGCTCCGTCCGATCGCCTGGGGCGGATGCGGTAGCGTGGCGCTATCCACACGGGTGCCCTCGCAAGGGCTGAGATCGGGCTGACGCGGCCTGCGACCGTTCGAACCTGTCCGGGTAATGCCGGCGAAGGAAGTAGGAGTCGCCTCCATGGAGTCCGTCCATTCATCGCGCGTTCTCGCGCATCTGCACGACGGTGAACACGACATCCGGGTCCCGGTGGACCGGATCGCGCTGGAGCCGTCTCCTGACGGGTCGGTCAACGCGCCGGTGACGGTGTACCGCACCCAGGGTCCGGGCAGCGATCCGGTGCGCGGGCTCCCGCCGTTGCGGGAGCAGTGGATCTCCGCACGCGAGGACACCGAGTGCTACGACGGTCGCGACCGGGATCTGCAGGACGATGGGCGTTCCGCGGTGCGCCGGGGCGCAGCATCCGCGGAATGGAAGGGTGAGAAGCGGGCCGCGCGGCGTGCCAAGCCGGGGCGCACGATCACGCAGATGCACTACGCCCGCAGCGGGATGATCACGCCGGAGATGAGGTTCGTCGCGCTGCGGGAGGATTGCGACGTGGAGCTGGTGCGCGCCGAGGTCGCCGCCGGGCGCGCCATCATCCCCAGCAACGTGAACCACCCCGAGTCGGAGCCGATGATCATCGGCAAGGCGTTCCTGGTGAAGATCAATGCCAACATCGGCAACTCTGCCGTCACCAGTTCGATCGCCGAGGAGGTGTCCAAGCTGCAGTGGGCGACCACGTGGGGCGCCGACACCGTCATGGACCTGTCGACCGGCGACGACATCCACACGACGCGCGAGTGGATCGTCCGCAACTCGCCGGTGCCCATCGGCACGGTGCCGATCTACCAGGCGCTGGAGAAGGTGAATGGCGACGCGTCGGCGCTCACGTGGGAGGTGTACCGCGACACGGTCATCGAGCAGTGCGAGCAGGGTGTGGACTACATGACCGTCCACGCCGGAGTGCTGCTGCGGTACGTGCCGCTGACAGCCGACCGGGTGACGGGAATCGTCTCACGGGGTGGGTCGATCATCGCCGGCTGGTGCCTGGCCCACCACCAGGAGAACTTCCTCTACACCCACTTCGATGAGCTCTGCGAGATCTTCGCCCGATACGACGTCGCGTTCTCGCTCGGTGACGGGCTGCGGCCGGGGTCGATCGCCGACGCCAACGATGCCGCGCAGTTCGCCGAGCTGGACACGCTCGCCGAGCTGACGAAGCGGGCCTGGGAGTACGACGTGCAGGTGATGGTCGAGGGACCCGGGCACGTGCCGTTCCATCTGGTGCGGGAGAACGTGGAGCGGCAGCAGGAGCTGTGCGACGGTGCGCCGTTCTACACGCTGGGACCGCTGGTGACGGATGTCGCGCCCGGCTACGACCACATCACGTCGGCGATCGGGGCGACGGAGATCGCCCGCTACGGCACCGCGATGCTCTGCTACGTCACCCCCAAGGAGCACCTGGGACTGCCCAACCGTGACGACGTGAAGACCGGCGTCATCACGTACAAGATCGCCGCGCACGCCGCCGACCTGGCGAAGGGGCATCCCGGTGCCCGACTGCGGGACGACGCCCTGTCGAAGGCGCGGTTCGAGTTCCGGTGGCGCGACCAGTTCGCGCTGTCGCTGGACCCGGTGACGGCGGAGCAGTTCCACGACGAGACGCTGCCGGCCGAGCCGGCGAAGACCGCGCACTTCTGCTCGATGTGCGGTCCGAAGTTCTGCTCGATGCGGATCTCGCAAGACATCCGCGACCAGTTCGGCCTCGTCGCCGAGTCCACGCGCACGACCGGGATGGCGCAGAAGTCCGCGCAGTTCAGGGAATCCGGCGGGACGGTCTACGTGCCGACGCCCGCGCTACGCCAGCCTTAGGCACTGCGCATGGCTCACTCGAACGACCAGAGGGCCGCCGGACGCGGGGAGAGCTCAGACGAGCCCCACCGTGACAGCCGCGGGGAGGGCTGCTCGCAGCCGCCTCGCGCTGTCGGCGGGGTCGTCCGCCTCGGTGATCGCCCGGACGACGACCACCCGCTCGGCGCCGGCCGCCACGACCTCCTCGATGTTCGACAGGTCGATACCGCCGATCGCGAACCACGGACGTGCCGTGGAGATGCTCGTGGCATGGCGGACGAGCCCGGTCCCGACGGCGGCGCGCCCGGGCTTGGTCGGGGTCGCCCAGACCGGCCCGACGCAGAAGTAGTCGAGATCGTCCGCGCCGGCGGCGGCGTCGACCTGCTCGGGGGTGTGGGTGGACATGCCGACGAGCACGCGCGGTCCGACGACCCTGCGGGCAAGACGGGCGGGAAGGTCCTTCTGACCGAGGTGCAGCACGGGGGCGCCGGTGACGTGCGCGATGTCGGCGCGATCGTTGACGGACCAGAGCCGGCCGTGACGGGCGGCCGCATCCGCGAGGACGCCCAACAGGTCGAGCTGCTCGCCACCCTCCAGAGACTTGTCCCGCAACTGGATGATGTCGACGCCGCCCGCGAACGCGGCATCCACGAAATCGGCGAAGTCGCCCTGACGGGCTCGGGCGTCGGTGCAGAGGTAGAGGCGCGCGGCGGCGAGGGACATGCGCTCAGCGTAGCGACGGGCCCCCGGGGTCTTGACGGGCCGCCCGTCGATGTGGTCGTCGTCGGCGGTGGGATCATCGGGCTCAGCATCGCGTGGCGCGCGGCGCAGACCGGCCGCTCCGTGCGGCTGATCGACCCGGCGCCGGCCCGGGGCGCCACCTTCGCGGCGGCGGGGATGCTCGCCCCGGTCAGCGAGTACCACCACCAGGAGGATGCGCTCCTGCCGGCGATGCGGGAGTCCGCGGCCCGCTACCCCGAGTTCGTGCGCGCGCTCGCTCCCGCCGACGAGGTGGCGGGCTACCTCCGGAACGAGACGCTGCTGGTCGGCATCGACCACGGCGACCGGCAGGCCCTCTCCGATCTTCACACCGCGCATCGTCGTGCCGGACTCGCCGCCGAGCCCCTGACGACCCGGGAAGCGCGAACCCGCGAACCGCTGCTCGGCCCGCGGGTGACCAGCGCCTACCGCGTCCCCGGCGATCATCAGATCGACCCGCGGATGCTCACCGCACGGCTGATCGACGAGCTCACGAGGACGGTAGCGGGGAGCCGGCGGGTCGGCATCGTCCGCGTCCAGGCGGTCGCCCTCCTGCACGACGATCCGTCGGACCACGACTCGCCCGTCACCGGGGTGCGCCTGGCGGACGGGACGACGGTCGCCGGCGCCGAGGTCGTGCTCGCGAACAGTCTCGGGGCCCGGATGATCGACGGGCTGCCCGACGGTCTCGAGCTGCCGGTGCGACCCGTGTTCGGCGACATCCTCCGCCTGCGCATGCCCGACCCGACCCGCCCGCTCCTCGGGACGACGGTGCGAGCTCTGGTCCATGGCGAGAGCGTGTATCTGGTGCCCCGTGCCGACGGCACGCTCGTGGTCGGCGCGACACAGCGGGAGGACGGACTGGAGGCCGTCTCGGCGGGCGGCGTGCACCGGCTCCTCCACAATGCGCAACTGGTGCTGCCCACCGTCGCGGAACTGCCGCTGGTGGAGGCGACGGCGAGGGCGCGACCGGGCACCCCCGACAACGCGCCCCTGCTCGGACGCATCCGGGGCCGTGACGGTGCGGCGATCTCGGGGCTGGTCGTGGCGACCGGGTTCTTCCGACATGGTGTGCTGCTCGCCCCGCTCGCCGCCGACATCGTGCTCGGGCTCTTCGACGGACACCCCGATCCGCGGTGGGACGCGTTCCTCCCCGATCGACTCGCACATCCCCGTGCCGACCTCACGGCAGAAAGGACACCCCGATGACCACGATCACCGTCAACGGCGAACCACACCACAGTTCGACGCAACCGTCCGTCGCCGACCTGGTGGAGAAGATCCTGGGCGTTCGCATCGCCCCCGATGGCACCCTCCCCGACGGGACCACCCTCGGCATCGCCGTCGCGGTCAACTCCGTGGTCATCCCGCGTGCGGACTGGGGCCACAACCATCTCGTCGACGACGATGCGGTCGAGATCGTCAGCGCGACCCAGGGAGGCTGAAGTGACCACCGACACGCTGCGCATCGACGGCGTCGACCTCGGCTCCCGCCTGATCATGGGAACCGGCGGCGCGCACAGCCACACCGGACTCGGCGACGCCCTCCGGGCCTCCGGCACTGAACTCACCACCGTCTCCATGCGGCGACACGATCCATCGACCAGCGGATCCCTCTTCCGGCTCCTGAGCGACCAGGGCATCCGCCTCCTTCCGAACACGGCGGGATGCCTCACCGCCAGGGAGGCGGTACTCACAGCCGAACTGGCGCGCGAAGCCCTGTCGACGAACTGGATCAAGCTCGAGGTGATCGCAGACGAAGACACCCTCCTCCCCGACGGTGCCGAACTCGCCCTCGCCACCGAACAGCTCGTGGGCCTCGGCTTCGTCGTCTTCGCCTATACCAACGACGACCCGGCCCTGGCGCTGCGGCTCGAAGACCTCGGTGCCGCGGCCGTCATGCCGCTGGGTGCCCCGATCGGCACCGGCCTCGGCATCCTCAACCCGCACAACATCTCGCTCATCGTCGAACGCGCCAGCGTCCCGGTCGTCCTCGACGCCGGAATCGGCACCGCCTCGGACGCCGCGTTCGCGATGGAACTCGGCTGCGATGCCGTCCTGCTCGCGACCGCCGTCACCCGCGCGCAGGATCCCGTCGGCATGGCTGCCGCCTTCCGGCACGCGGTGATCGCGGGACGCCTCGCCCGCCTCTCGGGCCGCATCCCCCGACGCACCACCGCAGAAGCCTCCTCGACCATGGAAGGGCGACCCGACCTATGACCCTGACACCGCGGCCTGCCACTCTGCCGCCGCTCGTCGCGCCGGCGTCCAGCCTGGGGCCGGCGGAGATCGACCGCTACTCCCGGCACCTCCTGCTGCCCGAGATCGGAGACATCGGGCAACGGCGGCTGAAGAACGCGCGCGTGCTGGTCATCGGCGCCGGAGGTCTCGGATCCCCGGTCCTCCTCTACCTCGCCGCCGCCGGCGTCGGCACGCTCGGCATCGTCGACGACGACCGCGTGGAGACCAGCAACCTGCAGCGCCAGATCGTGCACGGCATCGACGACATCGGCCGCCTCAAGGTCGACTCGGCGCGCGACACCCTGGGCGCGATCAACCCCCTCGTGCACGTCCGCACGCACCCCTTGCGGCTGTCGGCCGACAACGCGGTGGGACTGTTCGCGCAGTACGACCTCATCATCGACGGCGCCGACAACTTCGCCACCCGCTACCTCGTCTCCGATGCCGCGACGGTCACAGGCAGGCCGTGCGTCTGGGGCTCGATCCTCCGGTTCGGCGCTCAGGTGAGCGTGTTCTGGAGCACCCACGGACCCACCTACCGCGATCTGTACCCCGACGCACCACCGCCTGACGCGGCGCCCTCCTGCGGCGAGGCCGGCGTGCTCGGCATGCTCTGCGGAGTCGCCGGATCGATGATGGCGGCCGAGGCGATCAAGCTGATCACAGGCACCGGACGCTCCCTGCTCGGTCGGCTCTCCATCGTCGACCTCGCAGACACCACATGGCGGGAGCTGACGGTGTTCCCCGACACCAACCGGCCGCCGGTGACACTCCGCGACAACCTCCCGGACGCGTGCGCCGCCGACGTTGCCGCGACCTGCGGACCCGAGGTCATCACCGTCGAAGAGCTGACCGTAGCTCTCCACGAACGCTCCGCCCGCCGGGCGGCGTTCGAGCTGCTCGACGTCCGCGAGCCCGACGAATACGCTCTCGCACACATCTCCGGCTCGTGTTCCACGCCACTCAGCCAGATCCGAAACGCCGGACCACACTCCCTCCAGCTGCCGGTCGACCGCCCGGTCATCGTCTACTGCAAGGTCGGCCCGCGCGCCCAAGCCGCCGCGAACCTCCTCCTGGCCGCCGGACACACCGACGTACGTGTCCTCAGCGGAGGAATCGACCGATGGACCGAGAAGTCCGAGCGGCGTCCGGAAGGGGCGCCACCCGCGTGCATCCGCGCCAATGGAAACCGCTGAGCGACGGTTGCGACTGAGACCGTCTCAGGGTCGCACTGGAGCCACCCGCCCGGGGCCGGTCGTGCCGTGTCGTGGGGCTCGAGGGCGCCGACCCCGGGTGTCGGTCCGCGGCGTGCCAAGTGGTCTGTCGACAGGTCCACACGCAGGAGGCACGATCGGGGGATGGATGCTGTTGTGCGACGCGCTTTCCGTCAGGTCGATGTCTTCGGACTGGGCTCAAACGACGGCAATCCCGTGGCTGTGGTGCTCGACGCGGATGGCCTGACGGATGACGCGATGCGACGGTTCTCGGTGTGGACGAACCTGTCGGAATGCACCTTCGTGCTTCCTTCGACCGTGCCCGATGCGGACTATCGGGTGCGGATCTTCAGCTTGAACACCGAGCTCCCCTTCGCAGGTCACCCCACGTTGGGAACGGCGCGCGCGTGGCTCGATGCCGGTGGTATTCCAGCCACGCCAGGTGTGGTCATGCAGGAATGCGGTGCCGGTGTCGTTCCCGTGCGCCTCGACGGTGACATCCTCGCCTTCGCGGCCCCGCCCCGACTCCGCTCCGGCGCGGTCGATGCCGACCTGCTCGCGGCGGTCACCGAGATCCTCGGCATCGACGAGGGGCAGATCGTGGATGCCGAGTGGCTCGACAACGGCCCCGGCTGGGTGGGTGTGCTGCTCGCAGACGCGGCGACTGTTCTGAAGCTGCGTCCGGATGCCTCCGGGCACCCCGGCCGCTGGGACATCGGCGTTCTCGGACTGCACGGAGCCGACTCGCTCCCGGCTGTCGAGGTGCGGGCGTTCTTCACGGACGGTGACGGGCCGCTCCGCGAGGACCCCGTCACGGGCAGCCTCAACGCCGCCGCCGCGGAATGGCTCATCGCCACCGGACGAATTGGAGCGCCGTACCTCGCGGCTCAGGGTGGCGCCATCGGCCGACGCGGACGCGTGCACATCAACCGCGAAGATGGTCGCATCTGGGTCGGTGGCCGCGCGGACGTCATCATCTCCGGAACCGCCGACCTCTGACCGACCCGTCAGAGCGGATCCCTCAGCGGTGACGCCGTACCTCGTTGTGAGCAAGGCGAGGGGAGGACACATCAGCTGTCGTTGATCTCCATGGTCATGTAGGCCCGACCGTCCCATCCGAAGGTCACCCGCTGATCGGGTGTCATGCCCGGGGGTCGCTGATCTTCGGCGAGCTTGTAGAAGGCGAGCGACACTCCAACCGTCCGCTCCGCGGTGGCATCGTGGGGAATGCACTGCGCTTCGGTCGCAGCGCCATCGGTCAACAGCAGGCAGTTCTCCGGTCCGTGCCGGCTCGATACTCTTGCGACCCATACCGCCCATCCGTAGTAGTCGCCGAGTGACTGCGCCCACATCGTCACGCCGCTGGCGGGAAACATCGGCCCATCGGGCCGCGAGGACACGTCGATGAACTCGCCGCGCACCCTGTCGACGAGCAGAGGGATGGTCACGCGACCGTTCGCGGTGGGGTCGGTCGCAGCGGGACTTGTGGGAGAAGGCACGGTGGCCGCGCCAGCGCCGGTCGGGTCCGGCGTGGTCTGCAGCCCGTGGACCGCCCCGAGTGCGGCCGCGGACAGCGTGACCGAGGCGACGAGGCCGAAGACCAGAAGGCGGCGGGGCGAGGGGCGGCCGGTCGCCGATCCGTCGGCCGTCGGGCCCGCATCGGATGGTGGTCCTCTGTGAGTGAAGGGATCCAGGGTGGAGTCCTCGGGCTCTGGGGCGCCTGACGCGCACGACGGCGCGGGTGCGGTCACAGACCGGGCTGCGAGGGCGAGCCCTTCGAGCTCGGACAGACGCTCCAACGCGACTTCGTCGTCGGCGATGTCGGCGTCCCGGTCATACGCGCGGCGACGTAGTGCGGCCAGTTCGGCGCGGGCAGCAGCATCCATCGTCAGCCGATCCTGCCCGCGCCGGGTGTGCGCGTCTCTGAGCTCGCCACGCTGTCACGCTACGCCCCGAGGGGGCGGCGGGGGGCGAAGTCCACGAGACCGACCTTGGGTGCTTTCGGGCCCAAAGGCTCGGTCCCGTCGCGACGTCGATCCGTATCCGTGCGGTGCACGCTGATGGGGTGTTGCGGGCGATGGTCCAAGCCCTTCGCCGCGCGTCCTCTCGTCAGCGGGAGTGAGTCTTCTCCTTGGTGAGGAGCGAGATCACAAGCACGGAGGCTGCCGAGAGCGCGACCAGAATGGCGATGAGCATGACATTCGCGTCGGCGGGGAGCATCGCGCACCCAGCTGAGGTGTCTTCGTCGTCGCAGCTACGCCACGGCTGGAAGAAGTACACGACGGTCACGATGGCGCCGACCGCGGCGGTCACTGCGCTCACGACAATCAGCCAATGACGGTGCCGGTCAGCCATCGTGCACCAACCGAACGTCAGACCCCGGCGATGACGACGACGCCGGCGACGATGGCCCACACGGCGATGGCGTGGTGACGGTCGGCTGTTCAACCTCGCGGCGGGATGTTGTTGTTCATCCGGAACAGGTTGCCTGGATCGTACGTCGTCTTGGCCGCCACCAGCCGATCGTAATTCGCGCCGTACGAGGCGCGAACGAGCGCCTCCTTCTCTTCGCCGAAGCCGACGAAGTTCAGGTAAGCGCGGTCCGTGGCGAATCGCTCCTGCATCGCCGCCCAGGTCCTTCGGGTCCAGTCGATGCACCGCTCCGTTGCGTCGGGATCGAACCACGAGGTGTCGAGGCTGAGCAGGTACTTCGCGTCCCGCTGCGCGAACGCCGTGGCATCCGGAGCGACCCGTCCGATCTGGCCGCCCAACTGCCAGAAGTTCACGATCGCATCAGGCGACGGCCGGTCGGCGGCAACTTCGACGACCGCGTCCAGCAGGTCATCGCTCGGCTCACCCACCAGCAGTGACTTCCAGTAGTAGTAGCCGCCGGACGGGAAGAACGCATCGAACGAGCTCTGGGCGACCGCCCAAGGCGCACGCCCGCTGAGGTCGAGGATCGGAGTCGCCCAGTCGAGAACCGGCGCCAGCAGCCGCTCCCCCTCGTCAGGGTCGCCCGAGTAGACGACCAACACGACCATGATCGGCATCCCGTGCAGCTCCGCCGGGAAATCGTCGACCGCCGGCACGCTCCAGAACATCGCCTGCGGCCCGAACTCGTCGGGCGCGGTCGCGCAGAAGTCCCGGTACTTGCGCAGCACGGCCGGCGCATCGTCGAGCGAGAAGATCGGGGCCGCTTGGTAGATCTCGGGTCCGACCGGATGCAGCGCGAATTCGAACGACGTGACCACGCCGAAGTTGCTCCCGGCACCCCGCACGGCCCAGAAGAGCTCGGGGTTCACCGATTCGCTCGCCGTGCGCACCTGACCGTTGGCCGTGACGATCTCGACCGATCGCAAGCTGTCGAGCGCCAGCCCGTACTTGCGATGCAGCGAGCCCAGACCGCCGTGCAAGGTCAGGCCGGCGACGCCGGTCGTGCTCACCTGGCCGCCCGGCGCGGCGAGACCCCACAGCTGCGTCTCACGGTCGACGTCGCCCCACGTCGCACCGCCCTGCACGCGCGCGACACGGCGCTCGGGATCGACGTGCACGCTGTGCATCTCTGAGAGGTCGATGACGATCCCGCCGTCGTTGACCGCATTCCCGGCGACGTTGTGCGCGCCGCCCCGGATCGACACCAGCAGGCCGAGTGCACGGGCGAATTCGACAGCGTCGACCACGTCGGCCGTTCCCCGGCACTGCACGATCAGAGCCGGGCGCCGGTCGATCAGCCCGTTCCGGACGGCGCGAGCCTCGTCGTACGCGGCATCGCCCGGCTGGAGGACGCCGCCGCGCAGCCCCGCTGCGAACTGCTGGATCCGCTCCGCATCGATCGACGCGGCTACTTCGGCGCTCATGGCAGGCTCCTTCGACACGTCGGAAGCTGCCCAATCGACGGGTGCACCGGGCCGGGCACCGATAGTCAGCGCGTTGCCGAGCGTGACCGCGAGGGCGCCGATCGCGAGATCCGACCCCGACGCCCATCATCCTCTTGCCCTACCTGCGGAGTCCAGCATCCGGGCGCGGTCGATACGTGTCGCGTGCCACCGTCTACCGCGAATTGCAGCGTCGCTGCGTGGCATTCCTCGCCACGTGCGAAGCGCATATCTGAACCCGCGTCGTCGCGGCCACCCGCCGCTGCGGCGGCCGGCGGCGGCGGTCAGTCCCCCCGCAACAGGGCTACGGATCGGGTCGGGCCGCGAGTCCCCTAGGCCGCCACGTACTCCTGCCGGACCGCGCCCCGCGTGGCTATCTCGATGCGCGCACGTCGCTCAGTCGGTATGCGACGCCGGGTAGACGTGTACATCCACTCGGTCTGCGAGGTAATGGAACCGGATGATGCTTCCGGCGGGGAGCGGTTCGGAGTTCTCGGCGACCGATTCGGAAAAGAGCGCCATGTCAGCGAACAGATCCACTCCGGGCGGCACGCAGTTGGCGCCGTCGACATAGGCCGGAGGCGTGACCAGCATGAAGCAGTTGTAGCCCTGCTCATTCTCGAAGAACCAGGGTTCGATTCCCCGGTAGCTCTCGTAGCCGCGGATCGTCGTGGCGTCGGGTTGCGCGTCGAGGAAGTGGATCATCGAGAGCGCGGCGTTGCTCGCCTCGTCCGCGGTAGGACGGAGGGTGGCATCCGGATGCGCACCGACGAGCCAGCCCACCGCATACCCGACGGCGAGGACGGTGGCGAGGGCAGCCGCGACGATCGTCGCGCGGCCGCCGCGTGTCGCGGCGGCACCCCTCCATCCCGAATGCGGCGGAATCTCGGATGCCGCGATGTCGGGTGAGATGTCGCCTCTGGGCCCTGCGCCCTCGGCGTGCCCTCCCGTCGCGGACGGCTCGACGACGGGCTCGCCGCCGGGCGAGGCTCCGGGCATATCGAGCTCGTCGTCTGCGGGCTTCGGTGGCCTCGGGAGGTGCGTCGCTTCCAGTTCCCACAGCCGCGCAAGCGCGGCGGGGTCCGTCTGGATGTCGGCATCAGGGCCGTACGCTCTCGCGCGGAGTTCGGCGAGTTCGCGCTCAGCATCCGATGGGACCGAGGAGGTGTCCATCAGTCGGTCCCCGGCATCAGGTGGACATAGGCGTCTACGGTGTCGCCACGGTGGATGAACCGGATGAGCCCTTCGCCGGGCAGCCCGTCGTAGTCGTCGCCGAACGACGCGATGTCGATGAAGAGCTCCGCAGGGTGAGGCGCACATCGCAGGTCGGAGAGGGTGTCGTTGGCCCGGTTCACCGAGAGGATGCACGGAGAGCCGAACCCATCTGTCCCGGACCAGATCTCCAGACCGAGGAAGGACCCGTAGCTGCGGAGTGTCGAGTCGGCGATGTGAGCCCGCGAGGCCTCGCGGGCCACCAGACCGCGAACCAGATCGTCAGGCTCAGCTGCCGTCACATGCAGAGTCTCGTCGGGACGCGGTGTCGTCGAGAGTACGACCGTCAGGGCGATTGCGCTCCCGACGACTACCAGCGCGCCTGCCGCCCACGCCAGCCGACTCCATCGCGTCGCGATCATTCGCTGCCACAGCGACCGCCAGCTGCGTGCAGGCGGCGGCGTCGCAGACGCAGGACCGGCCGGCGTCCGCGATTCGGGTTCCGGACCGTTCGTTGCACTCGCGCGCGGTTCACTCAACTCGCGGTCGGCATCCGAGCGGTGCGAGGACCCGTCCACGGGTGCAACGTACACCCGCAGCAGCGGCCGATCCATGGCGCAGCCGCGCCGACCACCGCTCGACCCCCGCCGTCGTCGCACGCAGCAGGATTGGAGGCGGTCGACTTCTCGCCGCGCGACTCAGTGGATCGTCTCGCCCTGCGCGAGCATGGCGACGTACTGAGCGACGCGGGCCGCACGGGTCTCCGGGCGCTTCAGGCTACTCACGCGGAAGGCCATCGCGAAGCGGTTCTGCGCGGACTGCGCGGCGAACGCGGCGGCGATCGCCGGGTCGGCGTCGAGTGCCGCCTGGAGGTCGGGCGGGACCTCACCGTCGCGCTGACGATAGGCGGCGTCCCATCGCCCGTCCGCCTTCGCACGTTCGATCTCGCGGTGGCCGGCGGGCCGCATCCGGCCCTCCTCGATCAGGCGGGCGACGTGCTCGATGTTGACCTTCGACCACACCCCGCGCGGCCGGCGCGGCGTGAAGACCTGCAGGAAGTAGTCGGCATCCAACGACTGCTTCTGCCCGTCGATCCAGCCGAAGCACAATGCGGCGTCCAACGCCTCGGCATAGGTGATGCCCGGCTTGCTCGACGCCACCTTGCGGACGCGCAGCCTCACTCCGTCGGGATCAGGACCGGACTCCAGCCAACGCTCCCATTCCTCGACGGTGTTCACGTGCAACTCGGGCTTGGCAGAGGCGGCGACCATTCTCGAACGGTAGACCCTGGCGCCGACAGGTTCCCCATTGGGGCACGACCCGCATGCGAATCCTCACGCGTCGCGCGCGCACCGGAACCCGATGTGCGACATCCCCGTGTCCTCGGACTGCGGCGAACGCGCTGCCGGCCGGAACCGCAGACAGTACTCCGGCGAGCACAGGAACGACCCGCCCTTCAACACGCGGCGTGCGGTCGCCGGGAACGCCTCGTCGGCGCTCGCCCGCGCCAGAAGATTCCGCCGCTTCTGCGGATCGACCGGACGATCCGACAGCCTCACGTGCCTGGGCGTGTAATAGTCGCTCGTCCACTCCCAGACGTTCCCGATCATGTCGAACAACCCGTATCCGTTCGCCGGATACGAACCAACCTCTGCCGTCCCCCCGACCCCCTGGTTGTCATACGGGAACCGGCCCAGCCACGAATTCGCCTGCGGCACCCCGCCAGGGTACGGATCCGCACCCCACGCGAACCGTTCGCCATCCGCCCCGCCGCGGGCCGCGAACTCATGCTCCGCTTCCGTCGGCAGCCGCGACCCCGCCCACGCGGCGTACGCGGTCGCGTCCTCGAACGCGACGTGAACGACAGGATGCTGCATCCGATCGTCGATCGATGATCCGGGTCCGAACGGGCGCCGCCAGAACGCGCCCGGCTGCCACCGCCACCACTTCCGCCAGTCACCCAGTTCCACCGGACCCGCCGTCGGGGTGAACACCATCGACCCCGGGACGAGGTCGGCGGGATCCGCACCCGGAAAGCCCGCAGCATCCAACTCCCGCTCCGCGACGGTCACATACCCGGTGGCATCGACGAACACGGAGAACATCTCGTTCGTCACCTCGTACCGATCGATCCGGAACGGCTCCACGGTGCGCTCATGCACCGGCCGCTCATCCGGATAGAACTCCTCCGAACCCATCCGGAACGTGCCACCCTCGATCAACACCATCCGCTGCGTGTCCACTGCCACAGCCCCACCGTACCCATCGCACCCGACCAGGTCGCCGCCCGCGTCGCGCCTGCGCAGTCGAGGGATGGGGCCTGAGCATCGACAGTCTTGCTGGGCCGGGGCGACGCACGCAGTGCATTGGCCGCCAAGCCTCTGCGGCGTGGATGCAGGCGAGCGTGAGTGTCAGCGACGACCGATCGAACGCACGATCGCGCCCAGCACCACCACCGCGCCCGCAGCTGCGGCGATCACCAGGCCGGGACGCTCGCGATAGGTCTGCTTCAGCTTGTCCGTCCACTCCGCTGCGACCGTCTTGGTCTGGGCGGCAAGGCTGTCGAAATCGACGTTGTCGGCCGCATCCTTGATACTCGCGGTTGCGGCCTTCGCGGCATCGACGGCGGCATCAGCGGCTTTTCCGGCCGCGGCCCTCGCCTCGGACGCAGCGCTCTTGGCTCCATCGACGACGTCCCCGACCTTCTCGCTCACCGTGTCTGCGAGGTCGCTCACGGTTCCTGCGACATCGCTCTTCGCGGCCTGCGCGCCGGCCGAGACCTCGTCAGCGATCTGCTCCGCCGTGGCGCCGAACGATTCAGCGCCGTCGGCGGCCGACATGCGCACTCGCTCGGCGGCGTCTCGCGCCGCCTGTGTGGCTTCGGAGTTTCCCTGGGTGTCGGTCATTCTCGTCTCCCTTCGTCGTGCGATCGCGCAATCGTATGCGCGCCACCCGTGACTGAGCATGAAATCGGGGTGGGGTTGCCAGGGACGCGGACGAATGCTACGACCCTGGGTTCATCCGGGGCGGGAGAGCTCGCGCTCAGGTGATGCGGTAGTCGGCCAGATCGGCGGAACGCCGAGTTGGCGGGCGATGTACCAGATGAGGTTGAAGAGCGCGATGGTGCCCGTTGTGCCGGCGGCGATGATGGTGCCGAGGTCGGCGACGAGGATGGACCAGGCGAGCCAGAGCACTTGGTTGAGCACGGCCAGGATCAGGAACAGCGCGGACACTCCGCCGACGTGCGGTGCGCGGATGAGGGCGACGCTCTGGCCGGCGTTCGCGATCACCGCCGGGATGAGGGCGACGGCACCGTAGGCGCCCGAGCCGAAGATCTGGTCGATGCCGATCATGATCGCGCCCAGCACGAGGCCGGGGAGCAGGGTGAGGAGGAAGTTCCGGTGGAGGTGCCGTGACAGCAGGTAGAGGATCGGGATGGTCGAGGCGAGGGAGAGGGCGCTGGCGACGATCTGGGGCGCTTGGCCGATCGTGATGCCGTGGGCGGTCCACCCGATGCCGACGGCGAGGAACGCTTGCCACGCCGGCAGTGAAAGTCCCTCGACGTTTCGCGTCCGCGCGAGCCGGATGAGTTGTGGCAGGCCGAGCAGGATGGCGGTGAGGGTGCCCGCCCATCCGAGGTAGTCCGCCATCGTCATGACTGTCTCGTTCGGATCGCGGTCAGGCGTTCTTGTGGTCGCGCCAGGCGAGCCAGTCGGTCACGACGGTGAGGTCGTAGTCGGGGCCGGAGAGCCCGATCGTGAACAATGTCGTCCCCATCTGGTGGAGCTCGTCGGCGTCTTGGAAGGATCGGTGGGCGATGGAGTCGAGAACGCCGGCGGAGATCTCGATCTCCGAGGTGTCGCGGCCGATGGCGCTGCCGTGGTCGGCGAGGACCGCGAGTTTGCGTTCCAGGGTGGGGATGTCGCTGTAGCTGTGCCAGATGTCGGCGTGGGCTGCGACGATGCGCAGCGTCTTCTTCTCCCCGGCTCCGCCGATGAGGATGGGGATCCTGCGGGTGGGCGGCGGGTTGAGCTTCCCCCAGCGTTCCTCGATGACGGGGAGGTTCTCGGCGAGGGCGTCCAGACGCTGTCCGACGGTGCCGAACGCGTATCCGTACTCGTCGTAGTCGCGCTCGAACCAGCCCGACCCGGTCCCGAAGATGAACCGGCCTCGCCCTGTCCCGTGGGCGCTGATCCGGTCGATGGTCCTCGCCATGTCGGCCTGCAGGTTCGCGTTGCGATAGCTGTTGCAGTTCACCAGGGCGCCCAGTTCGATTCGGCGGGTCTGCTCGGCCAATGCGGCGAGCATCGTCCACGACTCGAAGTGCTCACCGTCGGGGTCACCGTTGAGCGGGAAGAAGTGGTCCCAGTTGAAGAGGATGTCTACGCCGAGTTCCTCCAGCTCGGCCGCCCTGTCGCGGATCGTCTCATATGTCGCGTGCTGCGGCTGCAGCTGCACCGCAATGCGCACCGGTCGGTTGGTCATACGGTCTCCCCGGATTCTCTCCGCGTCTTCTCCACGTCGGTCTGGTGCGGAGGCTTCCGGCGTGAGGTGGACGAGGCCCAACCGCCCAGCAGCTGGAGCGCGTCATGGTCAGGTGAGCCCGGTTCCGCGGTGAGCACCGTCAGCTGCACCCCTGATTCGCCCACCAGGTCCAGCCCGTTGAAATGGAGAGTCAGGTCGCCGACCGCATGGTGGTGGAAACGCTTCACTCCGGACTGGTGCTCCCACACGTCATGGCGGCCCCACAGAGTCCGGAAGTGATCGCTGCGTGTCGACAGCTCTCCGACGAGGTCGTGCAGCGGTTTGCTGTGCGGGTCGCGTCCGGCCTCGGTGCGCAGCTGCGCGACGTTGATGCCAGCGATCGCCTCCCAGTCCGGGTAGAACCGACGGGCGACAGGTTCCAGGAAGATGAACCGAGCGAAGTTCGGCGGCGTGCTGGTCGCCGTTGCGAGCATCTCGTCCATGAGCGCGCCGCCGAGGGGGTTCCAGGCCAGCAGATCCGTGCGGCCGTTGCCGACCATCGCCACGGCGGACTGCATCGAGTCGAGGAACCACTGGATGCTCGGCGACGGCCGCCATACCGGCGCCGGCTTCCGGGCCCGGCGGGCGCCGGTCGTCGTCCCTGCGGCTTGGTGCGCGAGCCGGTGCAGGTACTCGCGCTCGGCATCGTCCATCCGCAGCGCCCTGGCGACGCCGTCCAGCACCGCCTCGGACGCGCCGGCGATCTGCCCCCGCTCCAGACGGGCGTAATACTCGACACTCACCCCTGCCAGCGCGGCCGCCTCACCCCGACGCAGCCCCGGCACACGACGATCGGCACCCCGCGCAAAGCCCACATCTTCGGGCTCCACCCGGGCTCGCCGCGACATCAGGAAGTCGCGCACCTCGGAACGGTTGTCCATGCACACAGGCTAGGTCGACCAGCCACCGCACTGGGATGCCCTGCCAGGGCACGTCAGACCAGGGACTCCCGCCCGCGTCCGGCAAGCCGTTGGCTGGGCACCATGCCCCAGCTCTCACTGCTCCGACTTGCGCCCCAACGCGTTCTCAACAGCGTCGTCGCCGCACTCCTGCTCCTCACGATGCCTACCCTTGCCCCTGCCGGCGCTGTCCCTCCGCCGCAGGCATCCGTCGCACTCGACGACTCCGCCACCGCCGCGCAGATCGCCGCCCTCCTTCCCCTCACCGTGACATTCCACGACCGGATGGGCACCGCCGTGCTCGCGCAGCTTCCCACGCCCCTCCCGACCGACCACGCCGCGCCGATGAACGAGTACCGCGCCGGCGACGTCGCCTACGTCACCGCCGAGCAGAGCATCGTCGTCTTCCTCACCGACGGGTCCGCGGTCCCCGACCACGGCCTCACCCTCCTCGGCCACCTCACCACTGGACTGGACGAGCTCGTCGACTGCGGGCGCGACTGCACCGTTGAACTGACGCTCGGTTCCAGGACCTGACACCGGCGCGAACCGACAACGCTCACGTGCACCTCCCTGACGACGCGGCCAGCACCGGCCCACGCGCATCTGACGGCGTGGGCTCTGTCACGCCACGGACCTTGACGGGTGCGCGGCGACTGGGAGGATGACGTGATGGTCGATCAGCAGAGGATTTGGGACGACGATGTCGCCCAGAACTATGACACTCCTGGCGAAGGCATGTTCAGCGACGACGTGCTGGGGCCGACGGTAGAGGTGCTGTCAGAGCTGGCCGGAGATGGCCGGGCAGTCGAGTTCGCGATCGGCACAGGCCGGGTCGCGATTCCGCTGGCCGAGGCAGGGGTGGCGGTGACCGGCATCGAGCTGTCGACCGCGATGCTCGCCCGGTTGCGGGAGAAGGTCGCACCTGATGATCTCCCGGTGGTGCAGGGCGACATGACGACAGCGAGCGCGGGTGACGGCTACGCGCTCGCGTATCTTGTGTTCAACACCATCTCGAACCTGCTCACCCAGGACGAGCAGGTCGAGTGCTTCCGCAACGCCGCCCGGCACCTGCGTCCCGAGGGGCGGTTCGTGATCGAACTGTGGGTGCCCCAGCTGCGCGCACTCGTGCCGGGGCACGGTGGCACTCTCGAGGTGAGCGAGCCCGGCTATCTCCTCGTCGACACGTACGACACTCTGCAACAGCTGGTCGTCTCGCATCACGTGTCCTTCGACGCGCAGATCACCGGCAGTCGCGAAGCGCGGATCGGGAGGTCCCCGCACCGTTACATCTGGCCGAGCGAGCTGGACCTCATGGCGCGCCTCGCAGGGTTCGAGCTCGAGTCCCGATGGGCGGACTGGGACCGCAGCGCGTTCACCGCGGCATCCAACAGTCACGTATCGGTCTATCGCCTGATGCGGGACGCCTGAGGGGCCGGCGTTCGTGTCGCGTCTCGATCGCCTCGCCAGACCTGAGCAGGGGATCGGCTGAGCGCCCTCCGCGACGTAGGTCCGCGGCGACAGGACGTCCCTCAGGATCGGTACGCAGTCGTGCCGGCCGGCATCTCGAGGAGCGAGAGCTCGAACCCCTGCTCGACCAGCTCGAACTTCACGCCGATCCCGAGGCTGACCCCACTACTGCGGCAGGGCACGCGGGAGTAGCTTCGCGATAGCCGGTTCCTGCGTGTGAGGCGGGTGTCAGATGTTCCTGGTGATCGTATGCGGGGCGCTGCTGATCACGGGGGTGGTGCTCGCGATCCTGTGGAATGGCGAGCGGCTCACCGTGCCGCACTTTCCCGGGGCGGATGCACCCACACGACGTCATCGCGCCGGCTTGCGCTACTACGTGTGGTGGGTGTCGGTCTTCCTGGTCGCGGCCACGGCCTCGAGCATCCTCGTGACCGGTGCGGGCGGGCGGCTGGTGATGCGTCTGCTGGCTGTCACCTCACCGCGAGCCAGGGGGCGGCTCACGGAAGCGGGGGAGCTCGTCGGGTTCATCACGCTGGAGGGGACGCTCGGCTATCTTCTCTTCGGCGCGATACCGTTCGCGTTCGCATCGGCGCTGCTGTATCTCCTCGTGGAACCGTGGCTTCCCCCGGGACGACTGCGCGGCCCGGGTTTCGGTGTCCTGCTGCTCGTGACCGTATCGCCCTTCATCGATCCTCTGCGCTCCGACAACATCGACTTCGACATCGTCGGGCCTGGATGGCTCGCGGTGCTCCTCTTCGCCGGGCTCGCCGTGCTGCAGGGCGCGTTCCTCGCGGCAGTCGCGGGGCGATTGAGCCGCAGCCTTCCACTCATGTCGCGACGCAACTGGCCGGCGACGACCGTCCCACTGCTCCCGGCTGTCGTGCTGTGGCCGCTCGGAGTCCTGCTCGCTCTTGCCGGACTCGTCGCGCTGGCATTCCCCCGCCTGCTGCCGGCGTTGCTCGCAGCCCGCGCGTCGAGGATGGGGGTCCTGATCGGACGGATCCTGCTCGCGGTGGCATCACTCGCGGCGCTTCCCGCCTTCATCGCTTCACTGGTCTCGATCTGGGCCCGCTGACCTCCGCGAACCACGACGAGCGGGGGCGATGGCCATCCTGATCATGCCCGCATCTCCACGGCGATCGCTCTTCGGCGCCGGCCCCTCTCGAGCGAATCGACATGGACAGCGAGGGCGGACGTGGAGCCCGCCCTCGCTGTGGATCAGCCGGCGGTGACCGCGATCTCGTTCGGCGCGACGTCGAGGGTCGTCGACGCCACGATCTCGCCGGTCGTGACGTCGACGGCGTGGATCGCGTCCGCGGCCGGCTCGGTCACATAGGCGATGTCGCCGAGGACGACGATCGCCGGGTGCGGGTCCTGCCACTGGGCGGGGCCCTCCCATGCCTCGATCACGGGGAACGCGTCGGTGATCTCGCCGGTGGCGGGGTCGAAGACGTGGATGGATCCGTCGCTCGCGAGGATGTAGGCGAGGTCCTCGGGCCCGCGGGCGATGTCGCGGAACGTGTACTCCACGCCCTCGGGCAGGTCGACGACTTCGAGGGTGCCGGCCTCGGTGTCGATGACGGTGACCGCTCCGAGGAGGTAGCCCTCGGCATCCGGGTCGTTCTTGTAGTCGCCGACGACGAGCGGGCTCGTCTCGCTGACGTACGCGTTGCCCATGCGGCCATAGGGCTGGTCGGGGGCGTCGAGCTTGAGGATCTCGCCGTCGCGGTAGAGGAGTGCGCCGTTCTCGCAGCCGAAGACGACGGCCTCGTCGGCGGCGGTCCCTTCGCCGTGCACGCCGGGGCAGGCGTCGCTCGTGGCGATCACTGCGCCGGAGGCATCGCGCGCCGAGACGCCGGTGCGGCCGTCGGCGCCACCCACGGTCGTGAGGAAGGTGCCGTCTTCGAGGACGACCGAGACGCCGTGGTGCGCCTCGACGCCGGGCACCGTCTCGGTGGCGGGCAGCTCGTCGTCGGCCGAGAGCAGTGCGTCGGTGTCGAAGACGGTCGTGTCGCTCGTGCCGTCGGCGTAGAGGATCGTCTTGCCGCCGTGGCGGACCACGTGGCCCGGGGTGTCGGCCGCGAAGATCAGATCGGTGAGCTCCGGCTCGTCGGTGCTCCCCGCCGCGGTGTCGAGCACCTGGAAGCCTTCGCTCATCGTGACCAGCACGTGGCGGCCGTCGCCGGCGGGGTTGAGGCGGGTGAACTCCTCGGAGGCGAGGTCGGCCACCGGTTCGAGGGTCTCGCCGTCAAGCACGAGGATGCCGCCCTCGTACGAGAGCGCGATCCGGGGCCCTGCCGCGGTGGCCGTCGGCGTCTCGGCTCCGCCGTCGACGGGTGCCGCAGGGGCGGATGAACAGGCCGCGAGGGTCGCGACGGCACCGGCGGCGACGGCGATCAGGCCGGCGCGGCGCAGCGTGCGTGTGCGCATGGGTGTTCCTCTTTCTTGGGGGTGGGGCTCATCGCGTGAGCCCGGTGGCGATGCGCTGCGTGTTCTCGCGCATCATGGTCAGGTAGTCCTCCGCGCCGCCGCCTGAGGCGGTGAGCGACTCGGTGTACAGCTCGACGACCTCCACGTGCGTATCGGTCTCCGCCGCGAGGGCCTGCATCAGCCGGTCCGGCGAGGACGACTCGGCGAACACCGCCGGCACGTCGTTCTCTTCGATCGCGGTCACCAGGCCGGCGAGGTCGGCCGCACTCGGCGCGGCCAGTGTCGTACCGCCGGGGATCGCGGCGCCCACGATGCGGAATCCGAAGCGCTCGGCGAGATAGCCGAAGACATGGTGGTTGGTGACCAGTGCCCGGCGCTCCGCGGGAACCGTCTCGAACGCCGTCGTCATGTCGTCCTCGAGCGCTGCGAGCTCGGCGAGGTAGGCGTCGACGTGCGCGTCTATGCCGCCTGCATCCACCCCCGACAGGGCGGACAAGCGCGGAGCGAGCGCTTCGACGACATCGATCATGCGGCCCGGGTCGGTCCAGAAGTGCGGGTCGGGTGTGCCGGCGGCATCGCCCGAGGCGTATTCGAGCACTGCGATGGCTTCGCCCGCGACGAAGCTGTCGACTCCTTCGGCGACGGCGGCGTCGATGTGCTGCTGCAACCCTTCCTCGAGGCCCAGACCGTTCGACACCAGCAGGTCGGCGGTGCGCAGGCGCGCGGCATCCTGTGCGGAGATCTCGAAGGAATGCGGATCGGCGTCCGGCCGCATCAGCGTCATCACCTCGACGTCGTCGCCCACGAGCCGGTCCACGACGTCGCCGAGGATGTTCGTCGACACCACGACGAGCGGGCGTTCATCGTCCGCCGGCGCGCACCCCGCGAGGACGGATGCTGCGAGCCCGGCTGTCAGCAGCGCGGTGAGCGCTGCGGGCACCCGCCGGCTCATCGACCGGTCTCCGCGAACAGGGCGGGTTCCGTCGGTGTCGCGAAGGTCCGCGAGATGCGGGCGGCGTCGGCGAAGTCGATCTCGTAGACGACCTGCTCCGCCGGCCCGTTGAGGTAGGCGCGGGCCTGGTCGGCGATGAGCGTCGGGCTGCCGGCATCCGTCGCGAGCGAGTCCGCGACCAGCGGCCCGGTCTGCGACAGCAACACCCCCGTCTTCCCGTCGATCACCAGCACCCGCCCGTCCACAGCGAGCGCGAGCACGTGCTGGGCCTCGTCGTCGACGGCCGTCGCCTGCACGATCGGTCGGTCGACCGCAAGCAGCGTCCAGGTGCGCTCGCGAGTGTCGAGCAGCCAGATGCCCTGGTCTCCTGCCGGACCGGCGACCGTGGGCCGGCCGTCCCGTCCCGCGAACGCCGTCGCCGGCGGAGTCGTCGTGCCCGCGGGGTACGGGATCCGCTCGAGCTCCACGCCGCCGTCGACGAGGGTCGCGAGGAGCGCGCCGTCGGCGCATCCGATGACCGTACCGACACGGGTCGTGACAGTGCCCCGCGCATCGGCGCAGTCGGCGGTGGCGCCGGGCTGCGGCATCCCATCCTCGTCCAGCACCGAGACGGATGCCGCCACCCCGGCCTGCGGCTGTGTCACCAGCGCGTACCCGCCGATCGGCACGACCAAGCCGTCGTGGGGGTCGACCTCCAGGCGGAATCGCTCGACGAGTTCGCCTCTCGACATCGCCGCGGTGTCGAGGAGCACCGCTTCGCCGCTCTCGGCGAAGAAGACCCCGGTACCGCCGGTGGTCGAGGACGAGGTCGTCGCCACGGTCGCAGGCCCGCGGCCCGGCACCTCGCCCAGCATCTTCGGTGCGGCGAGATAGTAGTGGAAGTGGTCGACGTGATCCCACGTCCACCGGCCGCTGTCGACGATCGAGAGCCCGTCGCCACCGTCGGCGAAGACGTAGCGGCCGTCGCTGCTCGCGCGAGATGCCACCGGTACCTCGCCGAGCTCCGCGACCGACTCGTCGAGCAGGTCGAGCTGGCGCACGGTGCCGCCCGGGTCGATCGTCACCACGGCGAGCGGAGGCTCGCTCATCTCGGTTGCACGGGCCACGGCGCCATGGCCGGTGGATTCGCGACTCGCAGCGGGCGCGTCCGCCTCGGCACGCGCGCAGCCGGTGAGCGTGAGCATGGCAAGCGTGAGCATGGCGGTCAACGGGGCAGATCTGTGGGGCACGGGGGCTTTCGTTCCTTCGTCGGATGGGGGGTGGATGCTGCGGCGCCGACCTCTCGGTCAGGCCAAGGCGCCGCGCGTGGTGAGTGTGTGCACACGAGCGGCGTGCGCGGCCCACGAGGCCGCCGCGAGGAGCACAGCGGTGAGGGCGATGGAGGCGCCGGCGGCGGTTCCCGCGTGCCACGACAGCAGCAGGCCGAGAACGACGGCGGCGATGCCGAACGCGCACGCGAGGGCCATGGTGGACGGCAGGCGGCGAGTCCAGTGGCCGGCGGCGACTGCCGGCGCGATGAGGAGACCCACCACCAGGAGCGAGCCCACGGCCTGATACGACGCGACCACCGCGAGTGTGACAAGGCCGACCAGCGCGGCCTGTGCGATCTTCGGCCGGAGCCCGAGCACCGCCGCCACTCTGCGGTCGATCGCGAGCGCCACGAGGGAGCGGTGCGCCACCGCGGCGACCGCGAGGCCGATACCCGTCGCCCAGGCGAGCACGACCAGATCTTCGGTCGAGATCGCGAGGATGTCGCCGAAGAGGATGGCCGTGGCATCCGTCGCGAAGCTTCCCGAGTGCGAGATGACGATCACGCCGGCCGCGAGCATGGCCACGAAGAGCATGCCGATGCTGGTGTCGTACGAGAGTCGCCCGCGTCGCTGCAGCGCACCGATGCCGAGACTCATCGCCACTGCGCTGACGCCCGCGCCCAGCAGCACGGGCACACCGAACAGGGTCGCCAGAGCGACGCCCGGGAGCATTCCGTGGCCGAGAGCCTCGCCCACGGAATGCCATGCCGCGAGCGACGACCCAGGTGCCGACGACACCGCACAGCACGGCCACGAGGCCGCCGCCGAGGAGGGCGCGCTGCACGAACTCCAGGGTGAACGGATCGGTCATGAAGGTCACGAGCGACGACCGTAGCGTTAATGAGAACGATTCTCAAAAGCAGTTATGCTGAGCTCGTGCCCTTCCGAACGACGTCCGCAGCGCTGTCTCTGCGCGCGGTCTTCGTGGACCATGCCGGGACGCCGGCACTGCGTGACGTCGACTTCGACGCGGCTGGGGGCACCCTCACCGTGATCGCCGGGCCGAACGGCGCCGGCAAGTCGACGCTGCTCGAGGTGCTCGCGGGAACGATCGCACCGCGTGCAGGCAGCGTCGCGATTCGCGCGGCGTCACGGGCCTTCGTGCCTCAACGCGCGGCGATCTCGCCGACCCTGCCGCTCACCGTGCGCGATGTCGTCACTGTGGGAGCGTGGGGGCGGGTCGGCGCGTGGCGCCGGCTGGATCGCGCGGCACGAGAGGCGGTCGATGCCGCCCTCGATCGCCTCGACCTCACCACCCTCCAGCGGGCGCCATTCCCGGCGCTGTCGGGAGGACAGCAGCAGCGGGCCCTCCTCGCGCAGGGGTTGGCGCGCCGAGCCGACGCCCTCCTGCTCGACGAACCCACGACCGCGCTCGACCTGGACAGCGCGAGACGGATCCTCGGTGCGATGAGATCGGAGGCGGATCGCGGCGTCGCCGTGGTGTGCGTCAGTCACGATCAAGCGGTGATCGATGCTGCGGACGTCGTGGTTCGCCTCGACGCGGGCATCAGGTCACCGAGATGAGGGACCTCTGCCAGCCCGATGACCCGTTCGGCGCGATCGGTGCCACCTCTTCGCGCTGCAGTTCGCCGTTCTTGTTCGTCGCCCGCACCGAGACGTAGTGAGTGCCGGGTGCGGCATCCCATTCCAGGAACCACTGCACCCACGTGTCGGTGTTGATCGGAGTCGAGAGTGTCGCGGGCTGCCAGGCGCCGTCGTCGATGCGCACTTCGACGCCTTGGATGCCGACGGACTGCGCCCATGCGACGCCGGCGATCGGGATGCGGCCCGCCGCGACCGGCTTGCCGATCTTCGGGGTGTCGATCCTCGACGAGAACTTGATCGGCGCCTCCGCGCTGTAGCCGCGGGGCGTCCAGTAGGCCTCGTCCTGCGCGAACGTGGTGACCTTCAGCTCGGTCAGCCACTTGGTGGCCGAGACATAGCCGTAGAGACCGGGCACCACCATCCGGACGGGGAATCCGTGCTCGAGTGGCAGCGGCTCGCCGTTCATCGCGACGGCGAGGATCGCGTCGATCCCGTCATCGGTGAGGGCGGACAGCGGGGTGCTGGCCGTATAGCCGTCGACGCTGCGAGAGAGCACCATGTCGGCGCCGGATCGCGGCCCGGCGAGGCGGAGGACGTCGCGCACCGGCACGCCCAGCCACATGGCGTTTCCGACGAGCTCGCCGCCGACCACGTTGGACACACAGGTCAGCGTGATCGCGTACTCGTCCAGCCCCATCGCGAGCAGCTCCTCGAAGCCGAGCTCGACACGTCGGTCGACCATGCCGTCGACCACCAGCCGCCAGCTGTCGGGATTCACGGTGGGCACGGTGAGGGCCGTGTCGACCCGGTAGAAGTCCCCATTGGGCGTGAACAGGGGCGTGAGGCCGGGGATGTCGAACTCCGCGCCCGCAGGCACCGTCACGGTCGATCGTGCCGCGGGGAGGCGCAAGGCACGCCGAACCGCCTCCACGGACGAGGTGGCCATGCTCACGGCTCTCGCCGTCACGCCGATGATCACCGCGGACGCACCGGCGACACCGGCGATGACGAAGAACCGGCGCCGATCCACACCCGAGCGACTCGTGCTCGCCTGCTCATCAGGCTCCGGCGGAACGATCGCACTCTGCCATCCTCGAAGGTGCCGGCAGAGCACGACCAGCACGATCGAACCCGCGACCGCTCCGATCACCGGCGGCAGGAACGCGAGCGGGGTGGCGCCGGCCCGTGTCACGATCGCCGCGACCGAGAGCGCCCCGGCGAGACCGAGCGCGACGACGCCGAGGGGCGGCCTCGCGAATTGCAGCACCCCCGCGATCGCGGAGGCGATCACCACCGCGAGCCCGAGTCCTGCCAGCAGGGCGACCTTGTCGAACTCGCCGAACGTGGAGATGGCGAGTTCCTTCAGCGGTTGCGGCACGACGTCGATCACGAACGATCCGACGGCCAGGATCGGACTGGCATCGTGCGCCACCAAGAGGGCGAGCACCTCGGCAGCAGCGAGGAACACCGCTGCGCTGACCACGCCTGCGAGTGCGGCGAGCGCGAAGAACCTGCGCGGGCGACGTACGGTCACCGTGCACCCCCCAATCCACGAGCCGAGTGCTCGACGGTTGTTCGGAGCGCCGCTCCGATCGGATCTGAGGCGCCGGTTCCGCGGGGCGCCGGCTCGTCCGAGCGGAGGGACCTGTGGCGACGGCCCGCCCGAAGGGACGGGGCGGAGGCGAGTCGGGCTCCGCTGCGGCGCAGGGGACCCTCTTCACCGCGACCGGCAGCTCGGATCAGACCTGACATCGCGCAGCGGGGCCTCGCGACGAGATCTTCACGTCTGAAAGCGGGCCGACCGTCGCACGGTCTCTGCGTGGCGATCAGTCGTCGTCGTCCTCCCGCTGCTCTTCCCTGAGCCGCTTCTCCTCCTCTTGGGCCTGCTTGCGCTGCTCCCGCTCAGCCTGCTTACGCTCCTCCTCGGTCACGCCCGAGTCTTCGCCGCCCCCGGTCCCGGTGTTCACCTCGGCGGGCGGGGAGTCGGACGGGTCGGGCGCTGCCGGGGTCGTCACCACAGGCGCCGGCGCGGGCTCCGGCTGATTGAGCGCCGCGATCCCGGCGACCGCTCCGACGAGGACGGCAACGGCCGCAAGCGCGCCCGCAAGTGTGGCCATGAGGCGCTTGCGTCGGGCCTTGTTTCCGGCTGCGTCCGGCGCGAGGGCTGCCGCTTCTGCTCGCCCGGACGAGGCAGCGATGACGCCCCCGGCTGGAGCGATCAGCGTCGGCGCCGTGAACGGAACGGTGGCCCCGGTCGTCGCGGCGAACGACCCGGCGGCAGGAGTGTGCTGCGCGAGGCTGCCGGTCGCAGCCGCGACCTCGGCGGCGGTCGGTCGCTGCGAAGGATCGGGGTGCAGCATCCGTGTCAGCAGTTCGATCCACGGCTCATCCAGAGAGGCGGGGATCTCGGGCCGGCTCTCGAGGCGAGCCACCGCGGCTGCCATGCCGCCACCCTGCGGGTGCACCCGCTCGCCCGTGAGCGCCTCGAGGAACACCAGACCCAGCGAGTAGATGTCGGCCGCGGGTGTGGGCGGGTCACCGCGGAGCTGCTCGGGGGCCAAGTAGGCCACCGTTCCGATCACCAGCCCCGGCGAGGTGATCCTCGACGTGTCGAGCAGGTAGGCGATGCCGAAGTCGGCGAGCTTCGCGCGCGGGCGCGCGCCCGGGATCTGCGGCGGGCTCAGGAGCACGTTGGAGGGTTTGATGTCGCGGTGCACGACGCCGGCCTTGTGGACGACGTGCAGGGCCTCGGCGAGCTCGGCCCCGAGGTGACCCACGATGTGCGGTGGCAGCGGCCCGCCCGAGGCCAGTCGAGCACCGAGGGTCGGGCCGTCGACGAACTCCATGGCGAGGTACTCGGGCTGACCGGGCACGAGGCTGGCATCGAAGAGTGTGACGAGCGACGGGTGGTTCAGCGAAGCGAGCACCGTCATCTCGCTGCGCGCGCGCTCCGACGAAGCGCCGTCTATTCCTGGCCGGATGAGCTTGATCGCCACCGTGCGGCCCAGCAGAACGTCCTCCGCGCGGTAGACGCGGGCCATGCCGCCTTCGCCCACGAGGTCGCCGAGTCGATAGCGGCCGTCGATCAGCGGCGCCGTGTCGTCGGCGTTCGCTTCTGCCATCGGTTCCTCCTCGCCGCGGACCGAGCCCGCGACAGCCCCTTCGACGCTACCCGCTGCGCAGGTACCGCGCCGTGCCCTTGACGGTTCCGCGCAGCCGTGGGAGATGACGACGGCGGCGCTCGAGGGCGCGGTCGACGCAGGCACCTCTGGCCGCTGGGGTGTGACCGCGGTAGAACGGGTTCATGGGATCCCCGCTCGTGTTGGGGCCGATGCTGCGCTATGTCGATGAGACGTCGGCCGCTATCTGGGTGGAGACGCGAGCCGAATGTCTGGTGAGTGTCCATGCCGAGGGGCGATCGTGGCAGGCCCGCAGCTTCGCCGTGCACGGCCACCATTACGCGCTCGTTGAAGTCGACCGGCTCGAGCCCGGCAGCGTCTCACCGTACGAGATCGAGATCGACGGGGTCTCGGTCTGGCCGGAGCCAGGCTCTGAGTATCCGGCATCAGTGATCGCCACGCGTGCGCCCGGGCAACGGTCGCGGATCGCCTACGGATCGTGCCGTACCAGCGTCCCGCACGACCGGTCAGGCAACCGAACCCACGGCGTCGACTCGCTGCGCGCCTTTGCGCTTGCGGTGGCCGACGGCCGCGTGGACCGACCGGACATGCTGCTCTTCCTCGGCGACCAGGTGTACGCCGACTCCACCACGAAGGAGATGCAGGCATTCATCCGCAGCCGCCGCGACATCCATGAGGAACCAGGCAAGGAGCTCAAAGACTTCGAAGAATACGCCCACCTGTACCAACTGGCCTGGTCGGACGATGCGAATCGGTGGCTGCTCTCCTGCGTGCCGAGCGCGATGATCTTCGATGACCACGACATCCGCGATGACTGGAACGCCTCGCTCGATTGGAAGCGGAAGATGCAAGCCACCACCTGGTGGCACGAGCGCATCGTCGCCGGCTTGGCGTCGTACTGGGTGTACCAGCACCTCGGCAACTTGTCCCCCCGGGAACGTGCCGCTGACCAGATGTGGCAGCAGGTCATCGGGCGGCGCCACGACGCCCCTTCTCCCGACCTGAGCACTGCGCTGGACGAGTTCGCTGACCGGTGCGACAAGGACCCCGACAGCTATCGCTGGAGTTACTCCCGGGACTTCGATGGAACGCGGCTGATCGTCCTGGATTCACGCGTCTCGAGAGACCTCACTCCGTCGGCTCGGGGACTGCTCAACGGTCAAGAGCTGGCGTGGTTCGACCGTCAGATGCGGGGCGGATTCCGCCACGTTCTGGTCGCCACCTCGCTCCCGATCCTTCTGCCGCTGGGTTTGCACCATGTCGAGGCATGGGATGAGGCGATCGCACAGGGCGCTTGGGGTCGACCGGCCGCGTGGGTCGGGGAACGGCTGAGGCAGGCATTCGACCTGGAGCACTGGGCGGCGTTCCAGAACAGCTTCCAGGCGGTTGCGGGGATTGCGACGGAGCTCGCGGACGGCACCCGCGGCCCGTCGCCGCTGACGGTGACCTTCCTCTCCGGCGACGTGCACTACTCGTACCTGGCGGAGGTAGAGCGCCAGGACGGCAGTCGCATCTTGCAGGCAGTCTGCTCACCGGTTCGAAATCCGTTGCCCCGCTTCCTGCGTTGGTTCTCGGTGGCGATGTCGTACGGCGCAGCGACGCCGCTGGGCGCTGCAGCCGCGCATTCCGCAAAGGTTCCCGACCCGCCCTTCCGCTGGAGGACGGTAGAGGGTCCGTGGTTCGACAACAACCTCGCGCTGCTGCAGGACGGACCCGATGGACTCACGATGACATGGCACACCGGGGTGGTCGAGGACGGGGACGAACGGCATCCTCGTCTCGAGGAGGTGGCAGCCATCACGGTGCCCGCGAAGAGGGACTCCAGAGCTTCGTCCTGAGCGGCTGCGGACGGGTTCGGCTCCGGCGTGCGTGGGGCTCGAACTCGTCGACCCTCCGCGAGAACCTCTGGCGAGCGCGGAAGAGTTGGCACTCACCCCTTGAGAGTGCCAACCCAGCTTCCTATCCTTGAAGTGACCACATTCCGGCGGGAGTGCTCGCGTTCGTACGTCCGGGGTTCTGGGAGTCCGTCCTGCGGGCAGTCGCACGGTGACGTGCGTGCTGCGGACGTGACAGGCGGGCGCTTTCTGCTGGGTGATCCAGATCGGAGGCGAACAATGTCAACTGAACCGAACCCTCGATTCGAGATGCGCAGGGTCTCCTCTATCAAATGGCTGATCGAGGACCTCTCTCTGCCCGAGAGCCACACTGAACGTGTGGTGGCACACGTCTATGAGGTTGACGACCTGGAATACGACGTCGTGTGGCTGCGCGACCTCGGGCTCGCGGAGCACTTCATGTGCCCCTCTGACGTCCTCGACGCGGTCATCGACAGGGTCACGGCCCCGCGACGGCCCGCTGCGCGGCGCCCGATTCCGATCCCGCACCGGCCGCCGGTCAGGGAGCGCATCCCCGCCTGAGGCAACCGCCGCCGCTCCGGTGGTGGGTGCCGCTGCCACCGAGCGGCGACGGTGGGGTGGACCGCCTCAGCCACCCTTCGCGAACGTCCGACGCGCTGTCAACCCCCGACCTCAGGCACGCGTGATCGGTGAGAGTGGAATCGTCCACATCACGGAGGTACCGACGAGATGGCCAGATCAGGCGCGATCGCAGCGAGCAGCCGGGACGACCACGACCATTCCCTTCGTGATCAGGCCGACGATCTCGAAGATGACCTGCGCGCCGAAATGATCAGGTCGGGCCTGATCGCGGACTGGTGATGTCCGACAGGGGCGATCGGCGGGCGGCCGCGCCCTTCGAGCTGTTCCGCATCTCCCCCTGCGCGCACCTCGCTGAGTCTGGATCGTCGTCACGGGAGCACGCGCCGTCTGGGGGTTCACGGCCCGCGATGTGCTGAGCCGCGGTCGTCACGTCCGGTCGCTGCGACCCCGCCGCGACGACTGTGCGGCCTCGAGCAGCTCGGGGCCGAGCGTCTCGGTCAGCCAGGCGCACCAGCTCGAGACGGTGCGCCAGTCGTCGGCGATGATGTCGTACGCGTCGGGCGTCCACATCCAATCGGCGGGAGGCTCGCGCCTGCCGACCGCGAGTCGTTTGAGCTGCAGCAGCTCAATGCGCGGGTGGTCGGCTCGGTAGCCGCGAGGCGCGGTCTTGAGGGCGTCGTCGCGGAGGAGCTCGAAGCCCGCGCCGCGCAGTTCCGCGAGCAGCGCGTCGAGATCCTCGGCGGTGCGCGGATCGTCGACGGCTTCGCGGAAGCGGGCCAGCGCCGCGGGCGGCACGTCATACACGCCGCCGCCCAGCATCAGGCCCTCCTCGCTCAGCTGCACATAGTGCGCCACTCGCGCCTGCGAGACCATGCCGATGTGCAGCTTGTAGGGCGTCTTGTCGGCGCTGAACCGGACGTCGCGGTACGGGCGGAAGATCTTCACCGCGCCGAACTCGGGCTCGAGTTCCGCACCGAGCTCTTCGAACGGCCCGCGAACGGCCGTGTCGTAGCGGGTTTTGTTGGCCGTCCACCACGTCTTCGTGTTGTCGGCGCGAAGCTCGGCGTAGAACGAGACGGCGTCGCGATCGAGTCCTTCGAATCCCACCCGCCGATCGTAACGAGCGGATGCCGAGGGCAATAGCCGACCGGCACCACGGGCTCTCGCCGCCCGGCGAGGTCACGGGGTGATGAGGACCTTGAGCGCGGTGCGCTGGTCCATGTCTCGGTATCCGGCCGGTACGCCGTCGAGATCGGTGGTGGCGTCGAACACCTTGCCGGGGTCGATCTTCCCATCGAGGATGTCGGGCATCAGCTCGTCGATGTACGCGCGGACGGGCGCAGGGCCGCCGGCGAGCCGGATGTTGTGGCGGAACAGACTGCCGACGCCGATCGGTGCGTCTTCGTACTGCGGCACGCCGACGCGGCTGATCACGCCCCCGCGACGGACGACGCCGAGCGCCTGCTCGTACGCGGCCATGTAGCCGACGGCCTCGAGCACCACATGGGTGCCGTGCCCGCCGGTGAGATCGCGCACCTGGGCGATGCCCTCCTCGCCCCGGGCGGAGACCACATCGGTCGCACCGAACTCCCTGCCGAGGTCGGTGCGCACCTGATGGCGGCCCATGAGGATGATCTGCTCGGCGCCGAGGCGCTTCGCTGACAGCACAGCGAGCAGTCCGACCGCGCCGTCGCCGATCACGGTGACCGATGAGCCGGCCTTCACGCCGCCGGCGACCGCGGCGTGGTAGCCGGTGCCGAACACGTCCGACAGGGTGAGCAGCGACGGGACCAGAGTCGAGTCGGCGGCCACCGGCAGCTTGACGAGGGTGCCGTCGGCGAGCGGCACACGCACCGCTTCGGCCTGGCCGCCTTCGTCGGGGATGCCGTCCCAGAAGCCGGCCTCGTGGTGCAGGCAGGAGGTCTGCAGGTTCTCCTTGCAGATCTCGCAGACATTGTCGGAGATGGCGAAGGGGGAGACGACGAGGTCGCCCTCCTTCACCGTCACGACGTCGGACCCGACTTCTACTACGACGCCGATGAACTCGTGACCCATGCGGGCCGGTGCGGCCGCAGCATCCATCGAGTGATAGGGGTGCAGGTCGGACCCGCAGATGCAGGATGCGGTGATCCGCACGAGCGCGTCGGTGGGGTTCTTGATGCGGGAGTCGGGGACGTTCTCGATGCGGACGTCGCCGGCACCGTACATGAGCGTGGCACGCATATTCGGGTTCCTTTGCAGTTGGGGGTCAGGAGCGCTCGGGGCTGCGGTGACGCAGAACCGCGAGCGCGACGGTGGGGATGAGGGTGAGCGCGACGATGACCGCCCCGATGGCCGCTGGTCCGTGGACGCCGAGCGGGCTGGACAGAGCGGCACCGGCGATCGTGGTGCCGATGGCGGTGCCGGCGTTGAACGCCGAGACCGCGAGCGCGGAGCCGAGGGTCGCGGCCGGCCCGGCGGAGCGGACGACGACATGGATGAGCACGCCGTTAGCGCTCAATCCGAACAGGCCGAGCAGGACCACGAGCCCCGTCATGACGAGCGGAGCGCCCGTGGTGACGCTGATCGCCGCGAGGATCGCGGTGGTCACGGCGGGAGTGAGGATGGTGACGAGGCCGGGATGACGGTCGCCGTAGCGGCCGCCCAGCACCGTGCCGACGAACGAGCCGATGCCGAACCCGGTGAGCACGAGCGGGACGTAGCCCGCATCGACGCCGCCCTGATCGGTGAGGATCGGCGCGATGTAGGAGTATGCGGCCAGCACTCCGCCGGTCGTGGTGATGCACGCCAGCAGCGCCAGCCACAGGCGGCCTGAGCGAAGCCCGCCCAGTTCGCGCCGGAGTGACGCGACAGGCTGGTTCGGGTCATCCGAGGGTACGAGACGGGCGACGAGAACGGTCGCGATGACGGCGGCGACGGCGAGCGCCCAGAAGGTGGTGCGCCAACCGCCCGCCTGCGCGATGAACGCGCCGATGGGGACGCCGAGGACGGTCGCCAGTGCGCCGCCGGCGGTGACGACGCCGAGGGCGCGAGCGCCTGCGCTCGCACCGGCCGCGCGGGTGGCCACCACAGCCGAGACCGCCCAGAACGCACCGGTCGCCACCGCGGTGACGAAGCGGGCGCCGAGCAGGATGGCGAAGTCCGAGGTGAGGGCGACGGCGATGTGCCCCGCGACGAAGATCAGCATCGCGGTGATCAGGGTGAGTCGCTTCGACATCCGCATCGTGAGCAGCGCCATCAGCGGGGCCCCGATGATCATCCCGGCGGCGAACACTGTGATGAGGCTTCCCGCCTGCGCGAGTGAGATCTGCAGATCCGTGGCGACTTCGGGAAGGATGCCGGCAACCACGAACTCCGTCGTCAGCATCAGGAACGTCCCCACCGCGAGCACGTACACGACGAGCGGCAGTCGCGTCCGCGACGGGTCGGTCGACGGGGCGGTCTCTCGTGGCCGGGTGGCCTGGATGCCGTCGGTGGTCATCGGTGGCAGCTCCTTCGGATGTCCGCGGATCTCGCGGCGACAGCATCCATCACATCCCGGCGCTCGAATGCGCGGGAGGTCGGGCTTATAGGGGGTACAGGCGCCACCCCCTACGCAGCCGTGCCCGGGGTTACCGTGGGGGAATGGAGAGCCCGAGCAACCGCGATGACATCCGGGACTTCCTCGTCAGCCGGCGCGGACGCATCGCCCCCGAGCAGGTCGGGCTGCCCGCCGGCAGCCGCCGACGCGTGCCGGGCCTGCGGCGCGAGGAAGTCGCGGTGCTGTCCGGGGTGAGCACGGAGTGGTATACCCGCCTGGAGAAGGGGCACATCACCGGCGTCTCGGAAGAGGTCCTCGGAGCCGTGGCGCGCGCTCTCGAGCTCAACGACGACGAACGCGAGTACCTCTTCGATCTGGCCAAAGCCGCCCGCCCCACGGTGCGGCGCCAGCCTCGTCCCAAGGATGGGGGCCTCGACGGTCCGGTCCGCTGGCTGATCGATTCCGTGACGCTGTCTGCCGTGTTCCTCCGCAACGGCCGGCTCGACGTCCTCGCCACCAACGCCCTGGCCCGCGCCCTGCACGCGCCGATGTTCGAGAGCCCGACCGCCGTCGGCGACCGGGCGAACTTCGCCCGCTTCCACTTCCTCGACCCCGCAGCTCGCGACTTCTTCGTCGACTGGGAAGGGGGAGCATCCGCCACGGTCGCCCTGCTCCGAGCGGAGGCCGGGCGCGAACCCAACGACCGCGCGCTTCGCGAGCTCATCGGAGAGCTCTCCACTCGCAGCCACGACTTCACCGGGCTGTGGTCCTCTCACGACGTGCGCAGCCGCCACGAAGGACTCAAGCGCCTCCGCCACCCCGTGGTCGGCAACCTCGAGCTCACCTATCAATCCGCCGAGCTCGCCAACCCGAACCGCGCGGCGCGGACCCTGAACCTCTACACCGCCGAGCCGGGCACCCCTCACGAGGACCGGATCAAGCTCCTCGCGAGCTGGACCGCGACGAACGCCCCCGGCGAGACCCTGTCGACGTAGGGGGGGCGGATCCGGCACCCGCCGGCATCGCCGGGGGTATCGAACTCAGGAGGATAGGCCCGCGAGTCGGCGCCGAGGCGTACCCTTTCCCCATGGATAGGCGGCATCCGCCCCGGTCACCAGCTCGTTGGCTCCCGATCGCCGGCGCATTCGTCTTGGCCGCGGCCGTGACTGCGGCCGTGGTCATCCCGGCAGCCGCGGATGCCCAGGTGAACCTTCCCGACAAGACTCCCGCCGAGCTCCTCGAGTTCGCCGCCGCGAGCGATGTCACCGCGATGACCGGAACCATCGAGCAGACGTCGGATCTCGGTCTGCCTGACCTGTCGAGCCTGACGGGCCCGTCGGACACAGCGGATTCGAGCGCAGACGCCTCCGACGCCATCGAGCTCCTCACCGGTTCGCATACGGCCAAGGTCTATCTCGATGGCGACAAGTCGCGCGTGCAGGTGCTCGATCGCCTTGCCGAACGCGACGTGTACATCGACCGGGCCGCGGGGGAGGGCTGGTTCGTCGACTCCGAGACCAAGACTGCGACGCACTACACGGCGAGCGGCGACATGACCGCTCCGCAGCAGCAGCCTGACGCGACGGCACAAACCCCGCAGCAGATGCTCGACGACGCCCTCACCAAGCTCGGCGACTCGACCGAGATCTCGGTAGGAACCGACGGGCGCGTGGCAGGCCGTGACGTGTACGAGCTCGTGCTCGTGCCGGACGACGCCACCAGCCTCGTCGGCGAGGTGCGCTTCGCGATCGACGGTGAGACGGGCGCTGCGCTCGCAGCATCCATCGCCGCCCGCGGCGCCGACCAGCCCGCGTTCGACATCGAGTTCACGGACGTCTCTTTCGCTGCGCCCGACCCCGCGACGCTCACGTACACTCCCGCGTCGGGATACACCGTTGAGAACAAGACGCTGTCGGCCCCGGACCACGGGGCAACGCACGGCCAGGGCGATACGGGAACGGATGCCGCGCATCAGCCGGTCGTGCATGGCGAAGGCTGGACCGCTGTCGTCGAGTTTCCGCCGGCCGACACCAGCACCTCGGGTGCGACGAGCCAGCAGCAGGCGACGCTCGAGAGCCTGACCCGTCCGGTCGCGGGTGGTCGCGTGCTCGAGACGGCGCTCGTGACGGTGTACTTCGCGGACGACGGCCGCGTGTTCGCGGGTGCCGTCAGCGCCGATCACCTCGCACACGTCGCGGCCGGCGACTGAGCCCGCGGTGGCCGATCTCGCGATCCAGACCTCCGGTCTGACCAAGAGGTTCGGCGCGCAGACCGCCGTGGATGCGGTCGCGCTCGACGTGCCGCATGGTTCGGTGTTCGGGTTCCTCGGGCCGAACGGATCGGGTAAGACGACGACGATCCGGATGCTCCTCGGCCTCGTTCGTCCGACCGCGGGTGAGGCGCACGTGCTGGGGCAGCCCGTCCCCGACGCACTTCATACCGTGCTTCCACAGGTCGGCGCACTCGTCGAGGGTCCGGCGTTCGCCCCGTTCCTCACCGGCAGGCAGAATCTGCACCGGTTCGACGCGGCGGCCCGGCACACGGCATCCACTTCCCGTCGTCGACGCGTGGACGAGGCGCTCGAGCGCGTCGGACTGACCACGGCGGCCGACAAGAAGGTGCACGCCTACTCGCTCGGGATGAAGCAGCGCCTCGGCATCGCCAACGCCCTCCTCACTCCCCGCGCGCTGCTCGTGCTGGACGAGCCGACGAACGGGCTCGACCCGCAGGGGACGCGCGAAGTGCGCGGACTCATCCGCTCGCTCGCCGGCGAGGGGGCGACCGTGTTCGTCTCGAGCCACCTGCTCGCCGAGGTCGAGCAGGTGTGCACGCACGCCGGGATCATGAGCGCGGGGCGGCTCGTCGCCTCGGGCACGCTCGACGAGCTGCGCCGCGGCGACGGCGCGGGCCGCCTGCAGCTGCAGACCCCCGACGTCGCGCGCGCGAGAGAAGTGCTCGCGAACGCGGGGATTCAGACGACGGATGCTGCGCCCTTCACGCTCGTCGGCACGCTCGGCGAGCACGGGCCCGAGCCGGAAGACCTCGTCGCGGCCCTCGTGCGTGCCGATGTGCGTGTGCGCGGCATCACGGTCGAGCGGACGAGCCTCGAGGACAGATTCGTCGAGCTGACGGGGCAGGGCTTCGATGTCGTCGCGTGATGCCGCGTCTCGGCTGACCGACGCCGCTCCGACGGCGTCCGGGTCGCGCAGCGTGGCGCGCGGGAGCGGGGTTCCAGGTCTTCTCGGAAGTGAGCTGGCGACGCTCTTCCGCCGCCTCCGCACGTGGATGATGCTCGGAGCGCTGTGCCTCGTCCCCATCCTCCTCGGCGTCGCGGTGCGGATCGCGGGCGGCACCCGTGCAGGCCGCGGGCCGGCGTTCCTCGATCAGATCACCGACAACGGCGTCTTCGTCGGCCTCGCCGCGCTGACGATCGCGACCCCGCTCTTCCTTCCCCTCACCATCAGCGTCGTCGCCGGCGACACGATCGCCGGCGATGCGAGCCTCGGCACCCTTCGCTACCTGCTGGTCGCACCTTCGGGGCGCGTCGCGCTCCTCGCGGTCAAGTACGTCGTCGCCGCGGTCTTCTGCGTGATTGCGACCTTCGCGGTGGTCGCGGTGGGTGTGATCGTCGGCGCGATCCTCTTCGGCGCCGGCCCGCTGACCCTGCTCAGCGGGACGCAGGTGAGCCTCGCCGAGGGACTGGTCCGCTGTCTTGCCGTCGTCGCATACGTGTCGGTGTCGATGCTGGGGCTCGCGGCGATCGGCGTGTTGCTCTCGACCCTCACGACGGTGCCGGTCGGTGCCATGGCGGCCACCGCAATCCTCGCTGTCGCGGCGCAGATCGTCGGTCAGATCCCGCAGCTGTCGGCGGTTCACCCCTACCTCTTCACCGACCGTTGGCTCGACTTCGGCGACCTGCTGCGCTCGCCGATCTCGTGGGACTCGTTCCTCGACAATGCGCTGCTGCAAGCGGTCTGGATCGTCGTCGCGGGGGCACTCGCGGTCTGGCGGTTCACGACCCGAGACGTGCTGACGTAACCGCAGTCCTTCGAGTGACCGGCCGGTCTTTGGGCGTCCGCTCGGCAATAAGCCTGTACCCCGGTCTCTACGCCTCGGGGATGACGCGGCCGAAGGCCTCGAGGGTGATCGCTTCGGGTTCGGGGCCGCCGCGCTGGCCGGTGTCGAGGGCGTCGATCTGGGCGACTTCGTCGCCGGTCAGGTCGAAGTCGAACACGTCGAAGTTCTCGGCGATGCGTTCGGGCCGGGTCGACTTGGGGATGACTTGGATGCCCTTCTGGATGTGCCAGCGGAGCATGACCTGCGCGGCGGACTTGCCGTACTTCGCACCGATGGCCAGGAGCACCGGCTCGTCGAAGCTGCGTCGGGCGGAGTCGCGGTAGGACGTGATCCCGCCGATCGGCGACCACGCCTGCGTGAGGATTCCGTGCTCCTGGTCGAGCGCCTGCAGCTGCCGCTGCTGGAAGTACGGATGCACCTCGATCTGATTCACCGCGGGCACCACGTCGGTGCGGTCGAGCAGTTCGGTGAGGTGGTTCGGCATGAAGTTGCTCACGCCGATCGCGCGCACCTTTCCGTCGGCCAGCAGCGTCTCGAGCGCCTTGTATGCGGCGATCGTCTTTTCGAAGGCGGACGGCAGCGCCTGGTGAAGGATGAACAGGTCGAGCCGGTCGACGCCCAGCTTTCCGGCGCTCTTGTCGAAGGCGTGCAGGGTCTGGTCGTAGCCGTAGTCGCTGATCCACACCTTCGTCTCGATGAAGACGTCCTCACGCGCCACGCCCGACTCACGGATGCCTCGACCGACCTCGCGTTCATTGCCGTAGGCCGCCGCGGTGTCGATGTGGCGGTATCCCGTGCGGAGGGCGGCGGTCACCGCATCGACGGTCTCGGCGGGCGGAGTCTGGAAAACCCCGAGGCCGATGGCGGGGATGTCGACACCGTTGTTCAGGGTGAAGTTCGGAACGGTCATGTCCCCACGCTAAGCACCGGTTCGCTGCGGCGGGAGGCACTGACGCTCACCCTCTCCCGCATGCGGATCGCACCCGACGATGACGGATAGGGTGGCGAGGTGACAGCCCCCGCTTCGACGAGCCCTGCCCCGGTGCCGCGGCCGGGCACCATCTACTTCCTGGGGCGGGTCGTCCTGCGACCGTTGTTCTGGCTCATGTACCGCCCGCGCATCGTCGGCCGAGCGAACGTGCCTGAGCATGGGCCGGTGCTGCTGGCGAGCAACCACCTCGCGTCGCTCGACACGGTCATCATCCCGACATCCGCGGCCCGCCCGGTGCAGTTCCTCATCAAGTCGTCGTACTTCACGGGCTCGGGGACGCTCGGCCGCGTCAAGCGCTGGTTCTTCACCTCGATCGGCGGTGTTCCGGTGTACCGCGCGACCGGTCGCGATGCCCGCGCCGCGCTCGACGCGGGCAGCAGCATCCTCCGGGCCGGGAGTGTGTTCGCGGTGTTCCCCGAGGGAACCCGCTCCCGCGACGGGAAGCTGCACGAGGGTCACGGTGGCGCGGCGTGGATGGCCCGCGACACAGGTGCCGCGGTCGTGCCCGTCGGGCTGATCGGAACCGGCAGCGTCAAGCCGCTGAGCCATCTGCTGCCGGGGAGGCCGCGTGTCGAAGTGCATTTCGGCGTGCCGCTCGATCTCGCCGACCTCGAGGGCGTGCCGGACGGCAAGGCTCGTCGCGAGATCACCGAGCGCATGATGGCCGCGATCGCACGCCTGAGCGGACAGGAACGCTCCGGCAGCGTGAACGCGACGTCGCGCGACTGAGCCGCCGTCAGCTGAGTTCGGTGTGCCTCCAGGCGTCTTGGTACCAGAGCTGATGCACGCCGCCGTCCTCGGCGGTGAAGAAGACCTGCTGAGCCTGCGGCTGCGCGAGCGTGGCGAGAGTGCTCCCGGTGCCCGCGGGGGGCGCGCTCGACGCCGCAGTGATGTCGGTGTCGCGCCAGCCCCCGCTGTACCAGAGCACATGGATGTGGCGGTCCGTCGACAGGAAGTACACCTGCGGCTGGGGTGAGGCGAGCGTGGCGAGCGGCGAATCGGCGGCGGGAAGCGCGCCGCCGGCGGACGCCGTGAGGTCTGTGTCCTTCCACTTGCCGTCGTACCACAGCGCGTGGAGGTGGCCGTCCTGCTTCGCCAGGTACGACAGCTGGGTGTTCGTCGACAGCGCGGCGAGCGGCGTCGTGATCGCAGGATCGGGCGCGCCGGCGGATGCCGTGAGGTCGGCGTCCTTCCAGACGCCCTGGTCCGTCCACAGGGCGTGAACGTGGCCGTCCGTATCCGCTGTGTAGAACACGCGCTGGCTCTGGCCGACGGCGAGTGCCGCGATGGCGGTCGCTCGCGCGGGGACGGGTGCCGCCGCCGCGGCGGTGAGGTCGGTGTCGCGCCAGCTCTGGGTGAACCAGAGGCAGTGCAGATGGCCGTCCGCGTCGGAGGTGTAGAACAGCTGTCGGTGAGGGGTCGTGAGCGCCGCGAACGAGGTGTCGGGGTCGGCGTCGGGTCCTCCCGCCGTCGCGGTCAGGTCCGACGCACGCCACGAGCTCTCGTACCAGTACGCCACGATGTGACCGTCGCGTCCGCGAAAGAGGATCTGCTCGGACGGTGAGCCCATCGCAGCGAGCTGTGTCGGCGGCCTCAAGGCAGGCAGCATCCGATCGATCACCGTGCTCAGGTCGGTGACCACCCACCGCCCGCCCCTGCATTCGAGCTGGTGGAGATGGGCGCCGTCGGCGTCGGGGTCGCGAACCGGATCCGAACCCCCGGCCGACAGAAAGACGACCTGCTGAGGCGCGCCGAGTGTCGCCAACGCGCCGGGGATCGCTTTCGTGCTGTCTCGACCTGTCACGAGCACGGGAGACTGCGCCGCCCAGTAGAGCAGCAGGCCGGTCGTGACCCGTTGGGCGAGCTTCAGCATCGCCGTGGCGTCCGCCATCCAATCGGGGTGCGGCTTGTTGGCGCCTCTCTTGTCGAGCTTCGGCATGGTGGAGGTCTGCCCTCCGATGGGCGACGTCTGAACCCCGATCCAGGATGTGAAGACGGCGAGGCCCTTCGTCGAGGCGAGCGTGTACCAGTCGGCGGTCGTCGACACCCTGAGCTCGTTGAGCATGAGCTCGTGGAGCGGCAGCCGGCACGAGTCCTGGACATTCGCGATCCACTGCTCGTAGTTCTCGTGCTGGAAATTGATTCCGGGGTCGTTGCCGTAGAGGCCGGCGTGCATGGGCTGGCATACGTCCTGGAGGTAGTGGATCGCCAGTCCGAGCGCGCGTCCTCCGGCACGGGCATCCGCCGCGTTCACCGCCTTCTCGAAGTAGCTCACGCCGTACTTGAGCGCGTTGACCGCGGCCGGCTTCGGCTCCCAGTTCGGGCCCTTCTTCGTCTGAGGGTTGTAGAAGTGGGCGCTGTAAACGAAGCCCGAGGTGGCGGCGTCGAAGATCCCGGTGTTGTCGGCGGCGTAGATGCCGTCCCGGATCCCGGTGATGAACTCGGGTCGGCCGAGAAGTTCCTTGAGCTGAGCGAGGTTCGGGCTGTGGGAGAAGCCCGGCGTCATGATCAGATCCACTGCTCGGTTGAAGATCCACAGGTGGGTGTTGTGCCCCTCGTCGTACGCATGGCCCTCGTCGGCGCTCCAGTGCATCTGCACGCGCCCCGCGGAGGGAGCGTCGGGCACGTCGGAGACCTGGAACCAGCAGCCGGCTCCGGACGACGGGTCGGCCAGGGTGATCGGTTCACCCGCGCCCGACCCATGAAGGGCGGACCCGGTCGGACCGAGGAACATCATCCGGGTCTCATCCGGTCCGTCGAAATCGACGCGGAACGGCGTTGCGGGGTCCTTCGAGACGCGGACGCCTCCCGAATCCGCGACGATCGCGAGCCCGTCGCCCACGTAGAGGACGACGTCCCCTGGGTCGTTCCCGGGTGAGATGTCGATCGGCGAGCCGTGATCGTCATCGCTGAGGACGAGCGTGTCGCCGTCGATGAGAAGTGCGTGAGGCGTTCCGTCAGCATCGACGGAGGTGATTCTGTTGGCCACGGAGTTCCCCCTCGAACTCGACGACTGGTGGGTTCCCCTGATTCGACCACCGCTGCTCCGCGCCCGGTCGGCCTGGTGAAAACCCAGACGAAAGCGCGATAACGGTCCTTTCCTAGCAGAACGGATGCCGCTCCGCCAGGCCCACGGATCACCCACAGCACAAAACCTCCACGTGGAGGTTTTGTGCTAATCTGCCTTCGCACGGTTCAGCCGATCCGCACGAAGATGTACGAAAGGGGTCCGAAGTGACTCGACCCGAGAGCTCGGTGCAGCTCTACACCCTGGCCGCCGCCTTCTCCGCCGACATGTCCGGCTCGCTGGACAAGCTCGCCGCGATCGGTCTGAAGAACGTCGAGGCCTTCGACTTCGTCCGTCGCCCGCAGGAGATCCGCGCGGCACTGGACGCGGCCGGCCTCGCGTCGCCGACCGGTCACGCTCCGCTCCTGTCGGACGAGCTGTGGACTCCCGACGGCTCGATCCCGACGCCCGCTCCGGAGGTCGTCTTCGAGGCCGCCGCGACGATCGGCGCGACCACGGTCATCGACCCGATGGTGCCGACCGACCGGTGGCTGACCGAGGAAGGCGTCGCCGACACCGCTCGCCGCCTGAACGACCTCGTCGACATCGCCGCCGGGTTCGGTCTCACGGTCGGCTACCACAACCACGCGCAGGAGTTCCTGGCCTCGTTCGACGGCCAGACCGCGTTCGAGCGCTTCCTCGAGCTGACCGACGACCGTGTCGCCATCGAGCTCGACCTGTACTGGGCCGCCGTCGGCGGACAGGACGTCACGGCGCTGACCCGCGCCATCGGCGACCGCCTGGTCGCGCTCCACATCAAGGACGGACTGGTGCCCGCCAGCAACCCGTTCGCTCCCGACGCGCCGGCCTTCACCTCGAAGAGCCTGCAGCAGACCCACCCCGGCGATGGCGTCGTCGCGCTCTCCGACGCGCTCAACGCCGCCACCTCCGTGAAGTACGCCGTCATCGAATACGACAACGCGCCCGGCGACGTCTTCGCCGACATCGCAGCGTCGTACGCGTTCCTGCAGAACGGCGGCTTCGTCCGATGACCCGCGTCGGAGTCGGCATCATCGGCGCCGGCGTCATCAGCGACACCTATCTCGAGAACCTCACGTCGTTCCCGGACGTCGAGGTGCTGGCCGTCGGCGACCTGCTGCCCGACCGCGCGCAGAAGAAGGCCGAGGAGTACGGCGTGCCGGTGCACGGCGATGCCTCTGCGGTGCTCGACCACCCGGACGTCCAGGTCGTGGTGAACCTCACCATCCCGGCGGCGCACGTCGAGGTCTCCGAGGCCGCGATCAACGCCGGCAAGCACGTGTGGACCGAGAAGCCGGTCGGACTCGACCTCGCCGACGTCTCCCGCATCCTGGCGGCCGCGGACGCTGCCGGGCTGCGCGTCGGCTCGGCGCCCGACACGATCCTCGGACCGGGCTTCCAGACCGCCAAGCGGGCGATCGCGGAGGGCGTCATCGGCGAGCCGCTGTTCGCGCAGACCGCGTTCCAGACGCAGGGCCCCGACCTGTGGCATCCGGATCCCGCGTTCCTCTTCAGCACGGGCGCCGGCCCGCTGCTGGACATGGGTCCGTACTACATCAGCGGCCTGGTGAGCCTCCTCGGACCTGTGGCCCGCGTGTTCGCGGCAGGCCTGCGCGCTCGCGACGAGCGCACGGTCCACCTCGGCCCCATCGCCGGCACCAACTTCACGGTGGAGGTGCCGACGACGGTGCAGCTGACGACGGTGTTCGAGGCAGGCCAGCAGGCGCAGAGCCTGCTGAGCTTCGACTCCGCGCTCGAGCGCCACGGCGTCTTCGAGGTGCACGGCACCGAAGGCACGATCGTGCTGCCCGACCCCAACCAGTTCGAGGGTCGCATCGCCTACGTGAAGCCGCTCGGCGTGCTGCGCGACGGTGCGAAGTTCGAGCAGGAGTGGATCGACGTCCCCCAGCAGGGCGCGGTCGTCGGTCGCGGCCTCGGCCTCCTCGACATGGTGCGCGCCATCGCCGAGGACCGCCCGCACGTCGCCAGCGGCCGGCTCGGACTTCACGTGCTCGACGTCATGCTCTCCGCTGAGCAGTCCGTCGAGTCCGGCCAGTCCGTCTCGATCGAGACCACCGTCGACGCCGTCCCGTCGGTGCCCGCGGACTTCGATCCGTTCGCCGCGACGCTCTGACACCCGTACGCACACGAGGCCGCGCCGTCCCCTCCAGGGCGGCGCGGCCTCTTGCGTATGGTGACGGATGCTGCGGTGAAGGGCGAACCCCGGGCCGCAGCATCCGTCACCCGACGACGATCCGGCGACGTGCGGGTGCTCCGCTTCCTCGCTACTCGTCGGCGGTCTCGCGGATGCCGCGCATCACCAGGCGCGGGTCGGGCGTGCCGATGACCTTGTCGTCGCGTCCGTCGTAGTCGAACTGGCGGAGGAAGAAGCGCATCGCGTTCAGGCGGGCGCGCTTCTTGTCGTTGGAGCGCACGATGATCCAGGGGCCGTGCTTCTTGTCGGTGCGACGGAACATCTCCTCCTTCGCACGGGTGTAGTCCTCCCAGCGGTCCAGCGATGCCAGGTCCATCGGCGACAGCTTCCACCGCCGGACCGGATCGAGCTGGCGGATCGCGAACCGCGTGCGCTGCTCGGTGCGCGACACCGAGAACCAGAACTTGGTGACGTGGATGCCGGAGTCCACCAGCATCCGCTCGAATTGGGGTGCCTGCGTCATGAACTGCTGGTACTCCTCGTCGGTGCAGAAGCCCATCACACGTTCCACGCCCGCCCGGTTGTACCAGGAGCGGTCGAACATCACGATCTCGCCCGCCGTCGGCAGGTGTTCGATGTAGCGCTGGAAGTACCACTGCCCGAGTTCCCGCTCGGTCGGCTTGCTGAGCGCGACGACCCGCGCGGTGCGGGGGTTGAGGTGCTCGGTGAATCGCTTGATCGTGCCGCCCTTGCCCGCGGCATCCCGTCCCTCGAACAGGATGATCGCCCGCCGGCCGTTGTCTTCCAGCCAGTACTGGAACTTGAGCAGCTCGATCTGCAGCCGGTACTTCTCGAACTCGTACGCATCGCGGTCCATCAGATCGCCGTACGGGTAGCCCTCCTGCCAGGTGTAGACCGGGTTCCCATGCGGGTCGATCAGATCCGGATCCGCGGTGTGCCCGTCGCGCACCGAGTAGCCCTCCTGACGCAGATGCTCGATGTACTCCCGCAGGCCCTCGACCGGCACGCCATCCATCACCGTCAGCTCCCTTCATGACGGCGCACCCGCGCCGTCATGCACCGCATTATCCCGGGCGCCGGTGACCAACCGATACGCCGCCCGGCAACCCGCGGCGGCGAGTCCCCACCACGGTCACGCCGTGTCGGCGTCCTTCGCTCGTGCGCCGAGGGTCGTCCAGCCGATCGTGCCGGCGCAGACCGTGACGCCGGCGAGGACGAGCAGTGCGGCCGGGAGCGTCCACGCGGTGGCCACGGCACCGACGAGGAGAGGACCGCCGGCGGCCAGGGCGCCGAGAGCGATGGAGAGGGCCTGGATGCCGAGCGTGTAGACCAGAGCGACGCCGCGACGAACCCCAGGAGGCCGCCGACGATGACCGGCTTCGCACCGATCCTGTCGCTCAGAGCGCCGAAGATCGGCTTGAGGAACACCTCGGCGACGTCGTATCGACCAGGGACGCTCAGGGCGCGAGGCGCTCCCCGAGCCAGTCGCGGGCGGTGGCGAAGAGCCGGCGCGCCATCGGGTGGCCGGGCGCCCACGCCTCGAATCCGTGCGGCGCGCCGTCCACCACCTCGAGCGTGACGTCCGTGCCCGCCGCCCGGAGCCGGTTCGCGTAGTCGACGTCCTCGTCATGGAACAGCTCGATGTCGGAGGTGTACATCCACGTCGGCGGCATGCCCCGCAGGTCCTCTCGGCGTGCCGGCGCCGCGTAGGGCGGCAGCGACTCGGCGCCGACGGCAGAACCGAGATACGACGACCAGCCGACGCGGTTCGAGCGGTTGCTCCACATGAAGTGATTGGCAGCGTCATGGCCGCGGTCCGCGGCGGTGCGGTCATCGAGCATCGGGCAGAACAGCCACTGCGCCGCGACCGGGTCGCCCGCGTCGATCGCGCGCTGGACCAGGCTGGCGGCGAGCCCGCCACCCGCACTCTGCCCGCCGATCGCGAGGCGCTCGCCGTCGAGGCCGAGTGCCTCCGCGTCGGCGCGCAGCCACTGCCACCCGGTGAAGCAGTCGTCGATCGCGGCGGGGAACGGATGCTTCGGCGCGAGGCGGTAGTCGACCGAGACGATCGTCGCGCCGGTGTCGCGTGCGGTCTCACCACAGTGCACGTCGTCCATCGCGGCCGATCCCAGCACGAGCCCGCCGCCGTGGATCCACAGCAGGCCCGCTCCGGAAGGCTGTGCGGGGGTATAGACCCGCAGCTTGACGCCGTCATGGCGGAGTGTGCGGCGTTCGACCCCTTCGACGCGCTTGCCGGGGATGAGAGACGACGCGGTGGCGGCGAGCCAGCGCGTCGCGCCGTTCTCGATGTTCACCGCGGGTGCCTTCTCCGTCGCGGCGCGCAGTGCCGGGTTCACTGCTGAGATGTCCATGCAAGCTCCGTCCTCGCCGGTCATCGTCGACCGCCGCTCCATCGTAGAGCCGCACCGGACAAGCTTGTCCGGCGATTAGCCGTCTGACTTCGCCTCCTGGAGTGGGCTGTCTACTCGTGGCGGACGGCGCCTACGTCCGGCGGGACCCCGTGGATTCCCGAGGAGTGAGCGTGAATTCCGTCCCGTCGAGAGTGAGCACGCGATCGTCCCGGGTTGCCGACGTGATCGCGTCGACGGCGCGTTCGGCGATCTGATCCAACGGTGAGTCGACCGACGTGAGGCGGGGGACGGTGTACTCCGCCGCCCGACCGAACTCGATGGCCACCACCGCGATCTCGGAGGGTACCCGGACGTCGAGGTCCGCGGCCGCACGGAGGAAAGCTGCCGCATGCAGGGGCGAATCGATGACCACTCCGTCAGGGCGGCGAGGGCTGGTCAGAAGGTCACGCGCAGTCTCGTAGCCCGCGGACTCGGACCCGTCCACGCGCAGAAGCGTTGCATCGGCGGGAGCGATGCCACGCTCACGGAGGACGCGCTCCCAGCCTCGGTCTCTCCGGCGAGTCATCTGACCCTCCGCGTCAGCGCTCAGGCGAGCGACACGACGGCGGCCGGATGCGATGAGGTGCTCGGTGGCGGCTGCCGTGCCTTCGACGGCGACGATCGGTCGGTCGACGAGCAGTATCGGCATTCCCAGGTCGGCAGCCCAGGTCAAGTCCTGCGCGGGGTCGACGCTCATCAGGATGACTCCGTCGACCCGTCTGCCGGCGAGGTCGGTGAGGTGCTCGCGCTCGACGTCGACATCTCCGTTCGACGTGGCCACGATGACGCTGAGGCCACGCGCACGGGCGATCTCAGTGATCCGCTGTGTCATCACGGAGAAGTACTCGAGCCTGATCTCGGGGAGCACGAACCCTATCGAGTTGGTCGTGCGGGTGCGCATGGAGCGGGCGACGCTGTCCGGCCGGTAGCCCAGTTCCTCGATGGCGGCCAGCACTCGCGCGCGTGCAGCTGTCGAGACCGGGCGGGGCCCGTCGTTGAGCACGTACGAGACGACCGCCGTGGACACCCCGGCGGCGCGAGCGACGTCGTTGCGCGTGACCATGCGGCGATCCTATGACGCGACCGCCACCCGACCTCGCGAGCAGCTTTCCCACATCTCTCCTTGCCAAATCAATCTACTCGTGTAGATTGCTTATCTACACGAGTAGATCAACGGAGACAGAACATGAGCAACGGCGCTGTGAACACCGGCCGGGTGTTCGTATTCGGTTCGGCGAACCACGACCACGTGCTGGTGGTCGAAGAGTTTCCTCGGGCCGGGGAGACGGTGCTGTCAGGCGCATACTCCCTGGGCCTGGGCGGTAAGGGTGCGAACCAGGCGGTGGCCGCCTCCCGTGCGGGCGGACTGGTCGCCTTCGTCGGCTCGATCGGTTCTGATCAGCCGGGGGACGACGTGCTCGCCAACTTCGCCGCGCACGGCATCGACACGAGTTCGACTGCCCGCTCCGCCGATGAAGCCACGGGCGTCGCGATCGTCCTCGTCGATGCCCACGGCAGCAACGAGATCATCGTGGCGCCCGGCGCGAATGCCGACCTCGCTGCCACGACCGTGGACGCGGCACTCGATGACATCGCACGGAACGACATCGTCATCGTCCAGTGTGAGATCCCCATCCCACGCGTCGAGCAGATCATCCGCGGCGCTGCCCGCAGGCAGGCGACCGTCGTGGTCAACCTCGCCCCCTACGCGGAACTCGAGCGCACCACCTTCTCCGACATCAGTCTCCTCGTCGTCAACGAGTCCGAGGCGCGATCGCTCGTCGGCGCGGCCCCGGACGGCGAGGACCTGGCCACTGCCGTCGTCACGGCCACCGGCTGCGCCTGCGTCGTGACGCTCGGAGAGCGCGGTTCGGTCTTCGCCTCCACGCGCGGCCGAGTCGCCGCGGTCGACGCGGTCATCGTGCCACACGTCGTCGACACGACGGGAGCCGGCGACGTCTACGTCGGAACGCTCGCCGCCTCGCTGGCGCGGCGCGAGGACATCGTCGCCGCGATGGCGGCCGCATCGGCCGCCGCAGCCGCGTCCGTCTCCAGCCCTGGCGCCCAATCGCAACCGGACCGCGCCGCCGCAGAGGCGATCGCCTGACCAACCACCCCCCCGCGATCAGACACCAGAACGAACGATCGCATCTCAACGAAGAGGAGCAACACATGTCGAAGAAGTCCATCCGAATGACGACGACGGTCGCCGCGCTCGCTGCGGGAGCCGTCGCCTTGTCGGCCTGCGGCGGCGGCAGCGGTCCGTCTGACGCCTCGGGCGCCGTCGAAGGCACGATCGCGTACGGATTCTGGGGAACGCCCGCCAGAGCGGAGAAGGTCGACGCTGTCGGCGATCTCTTCAAAGAGGCGTACCCCGATGCGTCGATCAAGACCGAAGTTGCCGACTACTACGCCTACATCGAGCGACTCACCGTCCGCGCCGCGGGCAACGACCTGCCGTGCGCCACGGGGACGCAGAGCACGTTCTTCGCGCAGTATGCCGACAACGGTGTGCTGCGTCCGCTCGACGATCTCATCGAGTCGGGTCAGATCGATGTCAGCGGCATTCCCGATGATGTGCTCGAGGCGGGTCAGATCGGCGGCGAGCAGTTCATGATTCCCACCGGCACCTTCGTCCGCCTGCTCGCTTACAACGCCGACATGGTCGCGGAAGCAGGCCTCGAGAAGCCGAACGACGACATGACGTGGGAGGACTACGCGGCGTGGCTCGAACAGCTGCAAGCCAACCTCCCTGCCGGCGTCTATGCCGCGGAGAACGAAGGCGGGCTCATGTTCACCTTCTCCTCCTGGATCATCGGCCACGGAGGAGAGGTCTTCACCGAGGACAACGAGCTCGGCTTCGACAAGGAGATGCTCGCCGACTACCTGCAGTACTGGCTCGACCTCGCCGACGCCGGCGTGATCCTGCCCCCGTCGTCGATCCCCGAGCAGAACGGCGCGCTCGAGCTCACCCCCATGGCGACCGGCGCCGCCGTCGCCGGCACCCGCGACATCCCACACATCTACATCACCGAGCAGGCGCTCGCCGGTGCGGGCAAGCCCTCGAACATCGAACAGGTCTCGATCCCGAGCGAGGACGAGGACCAGTCCGCGAACATCCTCGGCTCCAACGGCATCTCCATCCCGGAGTCCTGTGACAATGTGCCGACGGCTGCCGCGTGGATCGACTTCTTCGCGAATGACGTGGACGCGGCGCTCGCCTTCCAGTCCGACAACGGCATCCTCACCAACACCGACGCGCAGGATGCGCTGCTCGAGGACGACGCGACGCCCGATGGCGTCAAGCAGAACGTCACGATCCTTCGCGGCCTCACCGAAGCCGGCGATCTCACCACCTCGCGGTACCCGGCAGGACTCAACACCATCAGCAACGAGCTGCTGCGCTTGTACCAGTCGGTCGCGTTCGGTGAGATGACCGTCGACGCCGCCGTCGACGCCTTCTTCGCCTCGGCTGAAGACGCACTGAACTGACTCCGACCATGACCACCACCATCGAGCGCCCGGTCGCCCCCGTGCCGACTGCTGTACGCAGCGGCCGGGCGCGCCGGCGGCGCGAGAATCTCGCGGGCTACGCGTTCATGACGCCGTGGCTGCTGGGGTTCGTGTTCATCATCGGCGGCCCGGTCGTCGTCTCGCTCTACCTCTCGTTCACCGACTACGCAGTGATCGGGGACGCCGAATGGATCGGGACAGAGAACTACGTGCGGATGTTCACGTCCGATCCGCGGTTCTGGGCGGCACTGCGCGTCACGTTCATCTACCTTCTGGTCTCCGTTCCGCTGGTCCAGGTGTTCGCCCTCTTCCTTGCGACCGTCCTCAACCGGGGCATCCGTGCCCTGCCGGTCTACCGAGCGGTGTTCTACGTCCCGTCGCTCATCGGCGGAAGCGTGGCGATCGCGATCCTGTGGCGGTTCATCTTCGAGAGCGACGGCCTGCTCAACAACCTGCTCTCCGTCGTCGGCATCGAGACGAGCTACTCCTGGATCGGGACGCCTTCCACGGCGCTGAGCACACTCATCGTCCTGAACATCTGGCAGTTCGGCGCGGCCATGATCATCTACCTCGCCGGACTGAAGAACATCCCGACCGAACTGTACGAGGCGGCCCAAATCGACGGGGCCGGCACGTGGCGGCAGTTCCGCTCGATCACTCTGCCGATGCTCAGCCCGGTGATCTTCTTCAACGTCCTGATGAACGTCGTCGCGGCGTTCCAGGCTTTCAACTCGGCGTATGTCGTCTCGAACGGCACCGGTGGGCCGGCGGACTCGACCCTCTTCTACACGCTGTACCTCTACCAGCGCGGCTTCGTCGACTTCGACATGGGCTACGCCTCGGCGCTCGGCTGGGTGCTGCTGATCATCAGCGGTGCCGTCGCCGTGCTGCTGTTCACGCTCAGCCGCCGCGTCGTCTACTACGGAGACGAGTGACATGACCACGATCACCGAAACGGAAGCGGTCGTCGTCCCGCCGCTCCACAAGCGCGGGCGCCGCGGTGAGCGTCCCCGCCCCCTCGGCAAGCGGCAGTTCTACCGCCACCTCATGCTCATCGCGATGGCATCCGTGATGTTCTACCCGCTGCTGTGGATGCTGGGAGCGTCGTTCCGCGACGACTCACAGATCAACGATCCCGGCATCTGGCCGGGCCAGTACTTCACGCTCGAGGGTTACGAACAGGGATTCGCGGGGGTTGCAGGGACGCCGTTCTGGCGCTTCATCTTCAACTCGCTGCTGGTGTCGGGACTGTGCGTGCTGGCGAACCTCATCGCATGCTCGCTCACGGCCTACGCCTTCGCCAGGATCGACTTCAAGTTCAAGAAGGTCTGGTTCGCGGTCATGCTCGCCACGCTGATGTTGCCGCACCACGTGATCCTGATCCCGCAGTACATCCTGTTCCGCGAGTTCGACTGGATCAACACGTACCTGCCGTTCGTCGTCCCGAAGATCCTCGCCACCGACGCGTTCTTCATCTTCCTGCTGGTGCAGTTCTTCCGTGCCATCCCTCGCGAGCTCGACGAAGCGGCCCGTATCGACGGCTGCGGACATTTCGGAATCTTCTTCCGCGTGATCCTCCCGCTGTCCAAGCCGGCGCTCGCGACGACGGCGATTTTCACCTTCATCTACAGCTGGAATGACTTCTTCACACCGCTGATCTACCTCACCGACACCGAGCTGTACACGGTGCCGCTGGCGCTGAGGTCGTTCATCGACGCCACCTCCTACTCCGCCTTCGGCGCCCTGTTCGCGATGAGCATCGTCTCGCTGCTGCCCGTGCTCGGGATCTTCATCGCCTTCCAGAGACTGCTCGTTGAAGGCATCGCCACCTCCGGATTGAAGGGCTGACATGCGCATCGCACTCTCCAACGACCACGCCGGCTTCCTGCTGAAGCCGCATGTGAAGGGCTTCCTCGAATCGATCGGGCACGAGGTGATCGATGTCGGCACCCTCAACGACGATCCCGTCGACTTCCCGATGATGACGCAGCGCGTGACCGCGCTGGTCGCGTCCGGCGAAGCCGAGCGGGGGATCCTCGTCTGCGGCACCGGGGTCGGCGCGGCGATCGCGGCCAACAAAGTGCCCGGAATACGTGCCGCGGTGATCCACGACACATACGTCGCCCGGCAGGGCGTCGAGCACGATGACGTCAACGTGGCGTGCCTCGGCGCGTGGATCGTCGGTCGCAAGATCGCCGAAGACGTCATCGCGGCCTACCTCAAGGCCGAGTTCAGCACCGACCCAGACTTCCGGCGGCGCGTCGCGCAGCTCGCCGACATGGAAGCGGCCACCCGCGAGGCGCAGAACCTCGTGGGCGGCCGACACGAAGGAGCCCGCTAGCTCCCGCGCAAGACCGGCGCCGCCTGGCGCAGGCCATCAACAACAACGAAAGGTTACACACCATGGCTCTCTCCGCTGAGCGGAAGAAGGAAATCCTCGAGACGGTCAAGCACCTCCGGGTCACCGACATCCGCGACGGAATGGACTGGATGGGGCGCCACCACTTCGGCACGGTCTCGCCCGAGATCCGCCCGCTGTGGCGCACGAAGGCGGCGGGTTTCGCGCACACCATGCGTCACATCCCGACGCAGCAGGTCGTGCCCACCATGACCCCCGAGGAGTACACGTCCTACGCGTACGAGTACTGGTACGGCAAGGTCTTCGCCAACGACATGGCCGACCTGATCGATGACACCACCTTCCTCGTGGTCGACACCTGCAACACGCAGACGCCGGCCGTCGGATCGATGGACTCGATGATCTGGGCCGCGCTCGGCGCGCAGGGCTGCCTCACCAACGGTGGCGCCCGCGACACCGACGAGACGCTGGAGTCGAAGCACCTCCCGGTCTGGTCGCGCTGGGTCGTCCAGCCGATGTACCAGGGCCGCGTCGAGTGGGGCGGGCACAGCATGCCCGTCGAGATCGGTGGCCAGATCATCAACCCCGGCGACTTGATCGTCGCCGACGGCGACGGCGCGATCGTCGTGCCGGAGGACATCATCGACGGCGTGCTGAAGTACGCCATCCAGGAGTCCGAGCAGGACAAGATCGCCCGCGGCTATCTGTTCGACGCGCTCGGCATCCCGCGCAACGAGTCGACCCAGTCGAAGTTCGACGTCGAGACGCACCCGTTCGCGCCGACCGCCGAGACGCTCGCCAAGACGCTGCGTCGCGCCTGACGGCTGTACCGAGCACGAGGGGCGGGGTGGGGACACCCCGCCCCTCAGCGAAAGGAATCACGTGGCCGTCACCAGGAACGATGTCGCGCGCGCGGCGGGGGTCTCCCCCGCAGTGGTGTCGTACGTGCTGAACGACGGGCCTCGCCCGGTATCGGATGCCTCGCGACGCCGCGTGCTCGAAGCGGTCGAGTCGCTCGGCTATCGTCCCGACGGTCTGGCGCGGTCCCTGCGGATGGGTCGTACGAACACCCTTGGACTCGTCCTTCCCGACGCGTCGAACCCCTTCTTCGCCGAACTCGCCCGATCGATCGAGGACGCCGCCTACACGCGGGGTTACGCCGTCATGGTCTGCAACAGCGCTGACGACATCGAACGCGAGCGCACCTACATCGCGTCCCTGGCCGAGCGTCGGATCGACGGCCTCATCCTCGTCTCAGCGACGGCCGATCAAGATCTGACGGACCTCACCGACCTCGCCATCCCCGTCGTCGCATTGGACCGCTCGCCCGATGAAGCCCCCATCTCGACGATCCGCGCCGACAATGAGCGCGGAGCATACGTCGGAACCCAGCACCTCATCGAACACGGGCACCGCGTCATCGCGTTCGTCGGCGGTCCCGATGCCGGAGTCTCCGACGCCCGGCAGGACGGCTGGCGGCGCGCGCTCGACGAAGCACAGCTCAACCCGTCGGTGGCGGAGCGCGCCGCGTTCAGCTTCGCGGGGGGCTTCTCAGCCGCGCGGGCCGTCGCCGCGCAGACGCCCGCACCCACTGCCGTCCTGGTGTCCTCGGACATTCAGGCCCTGGGCCTGTTGCGCGGCCTGGACCGGGAGGGGATCACGGTTCCCGCGGATGTCGCCGTGGTCGCGATCGACGGCACGACCGCGGGCGCGTTCGCCGTCCCGCCACTGAGCTCGATCGCGCAACCCATCACCGAGATGGGGGCGCAGGCGGTCGCCCACCTCATCGACAGCCCGGCTGAGGTCATCCACCGCGCGCTCGAGAACATGCTCGTCGTCCGACGAAGCTGCGGATGCGATCAGGAGGCGGCATGAAGACGACGAACGCACAGATCTGCGAGGAACATCGGTGATGTCATCCATCAACTTCGGCTTCAACGGCGCCGTCGCCTTGGTCACGGGTGCGGGAAGCGGAATCGGCCGGGCCATCGCCCTCGAGCTCTCGCGATCGGGTGCTGCAGTGGGGTGCATCGACGTCACTGCCGCCGGCGCGATCGAGACGGCGGACAGCATCCGCTCGATCGGAGGTCTCGCCCTCGCCGCGACCGCAGACGTCACCGATGCCGACCAACTCGACAGCGCGGTCTTCATCGTGGAGCACGAGCTGGGCCCGCTTGCTCTGGCTGTCAACGCCGCCGGCATCGCGGGCGCGGCTCCTGCGGAGGAGATGACCCCAGGGCAATGGCAGCGTGTGATCGACATCGACCTGACGGGTGTGTTCCTGTCGGCGCAGGCCGAGGGGCGGGCGATGATGCGCAACGGCGGTGGCGCGATCGTCAACATCGCCTCGATGTCGGCGACCATCGCCAACCGGGGGCTGCATCAGGCGCACTACAACACGGCGAAGGCAGGCGTCGTCCACCTGGGCCGGAGCCTGGCGTGGGAATGGGCGCCCCACGGCATCCGGGTCAACTCCGTCAGTCCCGGCTACACCGTCACGCCGATGACCGAGCGCCCTGAGCAGTCGGATGCCATGGCGGGGTACGCGGCAGACACGCCGCTCGGGCGCAACGCGCAACCCGATGACATCGCGGGGCCGGTCGCTTTCCTGCTCAGCAGTGCCGCGGCCTACATCACCGGCATCGACCTCCTCGTCGATGGCGGCCATGTCATCTGGTGACCCGCGGCACCTGATCACTGCCCACGACGCAGACGCGAGAAGGACGACCATGCAGCACGAACAGCGCTTCGGTGCGGGGATCTGGCACTTCGCCACCTATGTCGACCGCTATGCGACCGACGGATACGGCGACGCGCGCACCATCCTGGATGCGATCGACCTGGCGGGTCGGGTGCGGGACCTCTCCGTCGTCGACCTCAACTATCCGTACTTCGGCGGCGACTTCAGCCACGACCAGATCGAGTCGGCCCTCCGCCGCAACGACCTTGGCGTCATCGGCATCACCCCGGAGATCTACACCCGCGTCTTCGCGAAGGGCTCGTTCACGAACCCGGATCCGGGGGTGCGGCGCTGGGCACACGAGCTGGTGACCGAGTCCGCCGATGTCGCGCGCCGACTCGGCGCGGAATACGTCAAGTTGTGGCCGGGCCAAGACGGCTGGGACTACCCGTTCCAGGTCGACCACGGCGCGCTGTGGACCGCCTCGATCGATGGGGTCGGCAGACTCGCGTCGGAGAACCCGGACCTGCGATTCGTCATCGAGTACAAGCCGCGCGAACCGCGCGTGCACATGAGCTACCACTCGGTGTCGCGCACCCTGCTGGGAATCGAGCGGATCGGGCTCCCGAACGTCGGCGTCCTCCTCGACTTCGGGCACGCACTGTTCGGAGGCGAGTCGCCCGCGGACTCCGCGCAGCTGGCGATCGACCATGGCCGGCTGTTCGGGATCGACGTCAACGACAACCTCCGTGGGTGGGACGACGACATGATCGCCGGCAGCATCCATCCGATCGAGCTGTTCGAGTTCTTCTACACCCTCCGCAAGCACGACTGGCACGGTGTGTGGCAGCTCGACCAGTTCCCGTTCCGCGAGGACAGCGTCGAAGCGGCCGACGCGGCGATCGACTTCCTCAAGCAGATCTTCCGCGCCCTGGACACGCTCGACGTCGACGCGCTGATCGCCGCGCAGGCGAAACACGACTCCGTCGCCGCACTGCGACTCGCCAGCTCCGCCCTTTACACTGCGCACGCGGACGCGTGCGATCGACACCTGAATCCATGACGGTGGCCAAGGCGGGAACCACTGCTGCTGCAGCGTGTTCCGCAGCGCCCATCGCACTCGAAGGAGAGACGATGACCGAGCGAGCATCGACCGAAACCGTATCCGCATCGCAACCGCTCAGGTTCCGCTCGCTCGCCGCGTTCGGATCGGGAACGGCCGGCGTCGCGTTCTTCATGATCCCGACGGCATCGCTGATGCTGTTCTACTTCACGGATGTCGCAGGTATCTCGGCAGCTGTCGCGGGCGTGATCATCCTGCTGATGCGGGGACTGGACGCCGTCGTGGACATCCCACTGGGGCTGATCATCGACAAGTGGAAGCCGGGGCGGTTCGGCAAATTCCGCCGGTGGCTGCTCATCATCCCGATCCCCCTCCTCATCACGACAGTCGCGCTGTTCTCCATCCCGCAGTTGGGTCCGGTCGGCACCGTCGCGTGGGCGGTCGTCGCCTACTCCCTGTTCGGCGCGCTCTACAGCTGCCTCGACATCCCGCTGGGATCGATCGGCGCCTCGATGACGCAGCGACCAGCCGACCGCACCAAGCTCTCGAGCGCCCGTTCGATCACGCTCCTCGGCGTTCAGACGCTCGTCGTCGCCCTCGTGCTGCCGATGCTGACCCCGGACCGCGATCTGCGCACCGTGTTCACCGTCACCATCCTCATCCTCGGGGTCATCGGCACGAGCCTCGTCGTGACTGCCGCTTTCGGGACCCGCGAGCGTGTCGCACGACCCTCCGGTTCCGTCTCCGCCCGAGACGGCCTGCACATGCTCATCACGAACCGACCGCTCCTGATCATCTCCTTCGCGGCGTTCCTCTGCTTCTCGGCGGCCGCGGTCTTCAACGGGGCGATGATCTATTACATGCGCGACATCCTGGGCGCGCTTCAGCTCGCTCCGATCGTCTCGGGGATCTCTTTCGCGCTCACCGTCACCGCTGCGATGCTGGCACCTTGGCTCGTGCGCCGCATCGGCAAGCGGCGGACCTTCTTCGTCGCCGCGACGACGTCGCTCGCCGGCACGATCGTCCTGCTGTTCGCCGATGGCGTCGTCGCTGGATTCACCGGCATCGGCCTGTTCAACGGCGGACTGGGACTCATCGTCGTGATGTGCTTCGCGATGCAGGCCGACACCGTCGAGTTCGGGCAATGGCGCACCGGGGTTCGTGCCGAGGCCGTCGCCTTCGCCGTCTTCGCGTTCGTCACGAAATGGGCTGCGTCGCTCGGCGGTGCCCTGGGAGCGTTCGTTCTGGCATGGGGCGGCTACGTCGCAGGACAGGCGATCCAATCGGAAACGGCGCTCGGCGGCATCCGGATGTCGTTCGCCGCGGTCCCTGCCGTGCTGGTGGCGCTCGGCATCGTGCTCGTCGCCTTCTATCCGCTCACCGACGCCCGCTTCGCCGAGATCGCGCGCGAGCTGGAACTCCGTGAGAGCGACGACTCCGGCTCATCGCGCGAAGCCGCGCACGTCGCGGCGTCGGCACAGTAGATGACGGCAGGAAGGGACACACACATGCGCGCAATCGTCTTTGCCTCAAAGGGAGAGCTCGCGGTACAGGACCGCCCGGTGCCCGCCCCCGGGTACCGCGAGGTCCTCATCGAGACCGCGGCCGTCGGCATCTGCGGTACGGACGTCCACGTGCTGGACGGCGAGTTCGAGGGGACCGTCTTCCCGCTGGTGCCCGGTCACGAGGCGACGGGCGTCGTTCGCGCCCTCGGAGAAGGGGCTGCCGGCGGCGTCGCGGACCTTCATGTGGGTGATCACGTCGTCGTCAACCCCAGCAACGTCTGCGGCGACTGCGAATACTGCCTGAACGGTCATCAGAACCTGTGCAGGTTCTGGGACGGACTAGGCGTCGTCGCCTCCGACGGCGCTTCGCAGCAGTTGTTCACGGCTCCCGTGCGCAATGTCTACAAGCTGAAGCCCGAAACGGATCTGTACGAAGCCGCGCTCATCGAGCCGCTCGCGTGCGCCATCCGAGGGTGGGACGTGCTCCCTCGCCGCCTCGGCGACCACGTCCTCGTCTACGGCTCGGGCACGATGGGCCTGCTCATGGCACAGCTCGCCACGCGCGCCGGCGCCGCGTCGGTGACGATCGTGGATCTCAACGAGGATCGGCTCCAGACGGCCGCGGAGTGTGGGATCGAGCTGCGCTACACCTCGGCGGATGACGCCGATCGTGCGCAGTGGGACGTCGTGATCGACTGCACCGGAAGCATCCGCGCGATCGAAGACGCGCTCAGTCGGGTCAGGCCGGCCGGGTACTTCCAGGACTTCGGCGTCGCCCCGGCGGATCGCACCGCGCAGTTCTCGCCGTTCCGGGTGTATCGCGACGAGGTGACGATCGTCGGATCGATGGCTGTGCACAACTCATTCGGTCGCGCGGTCGAGCTCTTCGAAGCCGGCGCCATCAACGCGACCGCGATGATCAGCCACTCCTTCACGCTCGATCACTACGCCGAGGCGCTGGAGATGTTCCGAGCCGGCAACGGGCGCAATCTGCAGATCCGGCCCAACGACACCGAGTCTCGCATCCTCATCGGTTAGATCGGCCGGCTCGCGGGCCCGACGCGGTCGGCGGTGGCGAAAGCGCCGCCGCCGGTTGAGAATGGCGCACATGACCTCGAAGCCGCTGCGAGAGTGGTCGTCCGAGGAGTTGCGCGTCCTTTCGGACGCGATCGAGATCGAGGTCTCGGCGTCGCGCGGCGATGGCGGCTTCGGCCGCTGGACGACGATCTGGGTCGTGGTCGCCTGGGCCGAGGTCTTCGTTCGCACGTGGCATCGGCGCGAGACCGGTTGGTACGGCGGGGCCGTGCGGTCGGGGGCGGCGCGGGTGCGTGTCGGCGACACCACCGTCGACGTGACCGTTGAAGCGATCGGTGACACGGATGCTGCGACCGTCGATGCCGCGTACCGCAGCAAGTACGGAAATCTCGCAGCCCGGAGCATGGTGACCGCGGAAGCCGCGGCATCCACCCTTCGTCTCATCCCTCGCCGCTGAGTGCGGACCAGGCCCTCGGGTCATCCGTGCAGCGTCTGGAACTCTCTGATCAGCTCGATGACGGGATCGCCGAGTTCGACCTGGGTGAGAAGGATCCCGATCGTGCCGTCGGGGTCGGCGTAGAAGTTCGTTCCTTGTCCGCCGGACCAGGTGAACCGCCCGGCGTGCGGGCCGGTCGCCTCGATGCCGACCCCGAACCCCCATCCCATCTCGTCCCAGAATGCGGGGGAGAAGAAGCTGTCCGGGGCTTTGGCGGCGGGCGGGGTCTGGTCGCGGATCATGGCGGCGGCGAGGTCGGCGGGCAGCATGCGCTCGCCCCGGGCGTCGCCGGTCTGCGCGATTCCGCCGTGCACGAGCATCCGCAGGAATGCCAGGTAGTCGTCGGCGGTCGAGACCAGTTCGGCGTGACTGACGTCGAAGCGCGGGGCGCCGGCGTAGAACCCGCCTCCGGCCGGTTCGGTCTCGGTCAGCCCGTCATCGGTGTGCCGGTATGCGGCAGGCAATCGATGAGCCTGGTCGAGCGGAACCCAGAACGCCGTGTCCACCATTCCGAGCGGACCGGTCAGGTCGTCGCGGAGATGATCGCCGGTCGGGCGACCGGTGACACGGGAGATGAGGATGCCCAGGATGGCGAACGAGTGGTGATAGCGCCATCCCTGTCCCGGTTGGAAGGCGAGCGGCAGTTCGGCCAGCCGCGCCAGCCACTCGTCGGCGCCCATCGCGACAGGATCGGCGCCCGCCTCGGTGCCGTTCTCGGCCATCGCCTGCTGCAGCGGCGAGGACACGGGGATCATCCCGTATCCGCTCGTGTTGGTCAGAAGATCGCGCACGGTGATCGGCCGCGACGCGGGCACCGTGTCGGAGAGCATCGCGTCCGGCGAGACCAGCACGCGGCGTTCGGCGAGTTCAGGCAGCCAGGGTTCGACGCTGTCGTCGAGGTCCAGGCGGCCGGACGCGACCAGACGCAATGCCGAGACGCTGGTGATCGCCTTCGTCATGGACTGTATCCGCATGATCGCGTCCGGGCGCATCTCTGCTCCGCCCACCGCGGCGCGACCGACCGCGACGGCTTCGAGTGGGTCGTCGCCGACGGCGAGCACGGCGACGGCGCCGGGGACGGTGCCCCACTTGATGTGTGTGCCCAGCAGATCCACCAACGGCGTGGTCATACCGGGAGTCTTCCACCGGCGGTGGCGCCTGACCATGACCGCGCGCCCGTCGACGGTGGTCGCCGGTGAGCGTACTCTGGCGCTCATCATGTGGGAGGCACCGTGACGAGGCGGCATGCTCAGCAGCAGATCACCCCGGACGAGCAGATCGCGCGATACGCGTACGTCCTCGGGAACGTGCCGGCGAGCGTCGCTGACAAGGCGTACGCCGCCGCGTACTTCCGGCTTTCCGCCGTGGAACGCGAGGAGATCCTCGGCCAGCTGAGTGCGGAGGTGCCGGGCGCGCCGAGGGAGGCAGCATCCGTCGATCCCGGCGCGTTCGCCACGCTCATGCGCGATCTGCTGGCACGCGATGCGCTGGTGCGCATCCGAGATGGCGTCGTCGTGGCCGCTGCGTTCGTCGCGAGCCCTCCCATCGCCGCGTACTTCACGACCGGGGCGGGGTCGGTGACGATGGAGCAGCAGCCGCCGTGGATCCACCAGTTGGCCGGGCACGAGACGGCCCCCGTCGACGGCGGGAGGACCCACCACCGCCCCGGTGTGCCCGGCTTCCTGCGCTTGGGCCACGACAACTCGGGTGACTCGCGGGAGTGGTGAATCGGGCGACCTGTCGGCGCGTCGTGCGCCGGAGTACCCTCTGGCGCAAGGAGGGCGTCAACGCAGCCGGTCCTCTCGGGAAACTGCGCGTGACCGTGCGCGGACACCGTCCCTCCGCATGTCCGCTCACCCGAAGGGCACCACCATGTTCAGGAAGCTCACTCCCCTCACCGCCGCGCTCCTCGCCGGAGGACTCGTCATCGCCGCGGCCGGCCCAGCGAATGCCGCCGTCGTCGAGCGCTACAGTCTCGACTTCTCGGACAGCGGGGTCGCAGACGACTTCTGCGGCGTCGGGCTGCAGCCCACGTTCACCTACGACCAGACCGGGTCCGGCTTCGTCATGAATCGGGGCAAGGACGGGCTGTTCTGGTTTCACGAGAAGCTCACCGTCGTGCGGACGTTCACCTACAACGGGATGACCGTCACCGACATCCAGCCCAACACCCTCGCCAAGGACCACAAGGTCGTCGACAACGGCGACGGGACGCTCACCGTCACCCAGCTCCTCACCGGCGGGGGCCGGACGCTCGGCAGTGACGGCAAGATCATCGCCAAGAACGACGGGCAGATCCGGGTGCGCCTGACGATCGACACCGCCACCGACGAGGTGATCGACGAAGAGCAGATCTTCGGTTCGACGGGCACGAACGACGACTTCTGCGATGCCGTCCTGGCCTACTGGGGTGTCTGAGGTGTGACTTCGCGAGCCGTGTCGGCGGCCGGCTTCTGCGCACGGCTCAACAGGACGAAGGGGACGGCCACCGCAGATATCACGCCGCTCCAGACCAGTGACGCGCCGTAGCCGCCGACATCCGCCACCCGTCCCAGCACCGGCTGGACGGCGACGCCGCCGGCGGAACCCATGAGCGAATCGAAAGAGAGCACGGTGGCGCGCTGCTTCGACGGGATCATGTCGTTGAGGTAGGCGCGATGCACGGGGTCGTCGATCGCCGACGCGATGCCCCAGAGTGCGACGAGCACGACGGCGACCCAGAAGTTGCGCACGAGTCCGATGCCGACCAGCACCAGCGCGCTGGTGATCGTCGCCAGAAGGATCGTCGAGGTGCGCCGGCGGAAGAGCTTGCGCACCCAGGGGGCGAGGGTGCCGCCGAGGATGGCGGTGCCCGACACCAGCGCCGCCGCGAGCCCGGCGACGGTGTACGCCTCGTCGTCGCCCCACAGCTCCAGGAGGTAGGGCTGCAGTGCGTAGAACACGTAGATGCCGACGCCTGCGGTGAACGGGCTCGCGAGCATCAGCCAGCGCACGGGTGGATCACCGAGGCCGTAGCGGATCGAGGCGCGCAGGACGGTGCGCGTCGCGCGCAACGGGCTCTCGCTCCGATCCGGTGTGAAGCCCAGGTCACGCATCAGCAGCGCGGCGACGACGAACATCACCAGCAGGATGGCGCCGCGGAGCAGGAAGGGAACGCCGAGGTTCGTCACCTGGGCGATGACACCGCCCAGCACCGATCCCGACAGCATCGCGACGCCGCCCACGATCTGCGCCCGGCCGAAGACGGTCTCGAGGCTGCCCGTGTAGCTGGTCGCCTTCAGTGCGTCGACGAGCCACGCATCCACCGCGCCCGAGAAGAACGTGAAGCCGAGACCGAGCAGCACCGACACGAGCGCCCACGCCCAGAACGGCGATTGCCAGACCCACAGCATCCAATACAGGATCGTCGTCACCGCCAGCGTGACCGTGCCGAGCAGGTACGAGGCCCGGCGTCCGACGGTGTCGGCCACGACGCCCGTCGGGATCTCGAAGATGAGCATCCCGGCGCTGAAGAACGCATTCGCCGCGAAGGCCTCGAGGTTGGAGAGCCCGGCGTCGAGCAGGAACAGCGTGTTGACGCCCCAGATGAGGGAGGCGGCAAGCGTGTTGCCGAGCATGAGCGTGTAATACGTGCCTTGCACCCTGCGCGGACTGGGCAGGGAGCCCGTGGCATCGGGCCTGGAGATCGCGGCACCGCCTCTTCCAACGGGATCTGACGTCACCGCGAACGTATCCCTCGCACGCTCCGACGGCTACCCCGATTTCGGTATCTGGAGACACCCGTGCTACAGTTACGAGTTGCCTTCGGGCAACCTCGCGTTCATCTCTCTGCCTCATCGTGGAGATGCAGATTCGAACGTCTCATCCTTCCCGCGGCTTCTGCACGCCGCCCCCGCGAACGCCAAGCTTCGCGCCAACGAACGAAACACATCACCATGCACTCCCACCTCCAGGCGCTCGCCTGGCGACAGGCCGACGACGATGTCTATGTCGCAACGCGCTCCGACGAATACGCTGGCTTCATCGATACGACGTCGAGCGGATTCCGCGCACACGGACCCCGAGGTGAGGACCTCGGGCTCCATGCGACACACGATCACGCCCGCGCGGCGGTCGCAGCATCCGCATCCTCACCGTTGTCGGCTCCGGCACCGGTCCACATCCGTCCGCACCGCATTCGTCGGCGCGGCACCCCCGGTCGCTCCGGCGGCCCGAAGAATAGGAAAGACACGATGGCCACTGGCACCGTGAAATGGTTCAACTCCGAGAAGGGCTTTGGCTTCATCGCTCCCGATGACGGCTCGGCCGATCTCTTCGCACACTTCAGCGCGATCGCAGGCAGCGGTTTCAAGGAGCTCCGCGAAGACCAGAAGGTGGAGTTCGACGCCGAGCAGGGCCCCAAGGGCATGCAGGCGGCGAACATCCGTCCGCTCTGACGCTCCCGCGTTCACAAGCGCCCGCCCCGGCTTCGGCCGGGGCGGGCGCTGCTGTTCACCTGGGCATCGCCTACGAATCAGGAAGTATTCCCTCCGGATCATGTGGGTCCACGTAACCTGAGGACAGCGATGGGCAACCGCCTCTGGCTTTCAACGGCCAAACGGTCCCCATCGGAACTGGTGCATCATCTCCTCCACCGCTCTCGAGTCCCGACTCGGTCCCGTCCGTCAGACGTACGCCGGCACGGCTGACTTCCCGCCGATGGCCCGCGCGTACACCGAGGTGTCGCAGGTCGTCCGCGAGACCGGTCTCCTCCGCCGTGCCGAGTGGTTCTACGCCCTCGTCGGCGTCGGCCTTCTCCTGGGCTTCGGAGGCGTCATCACCGGCTTCGTCCTGCTCGGCGACACCTGGTACCAGCTGCTGATGGCCGGTGCCCTCGGCATCCTGTTCACGCAGGTCGCCTTCCTCGCGCACGAGGCCGCGCACCGTCAGATCCTCGCGTCCGGCCCCGCGAACGAGCGGCTCGCGCGCTTCCTCGCCGCCGGCATCGTGGGCATCAGCCTCTCCTGGTGGAACAACAAGCACAACCGCCATCACGCGAACCCCAATCGGGTGGGCAAGGATCCCGACATCGAGGTCGACACGATCTCATTCCTCGAGACGGATGCCGCCTCCGCAGGTCGATTGCGCGCTCTGGTGACCCGCAAGCAGGGGTGGCTGTTCTTCCCGCTGCTCACGCTCGAAGGCCTGAACCTGCACGCGCACGCGTTCCGGCACCTGTTCTCGCGCGACGGCGTCAAGGATCGCTGGATCGAGCTCGCGCTCATCGCCGCGCGCTTCGCGGTGATCTGGACGCCGGTGTTCCTCTTCCTGCCGCTGGGGATGGCGTTCGCGTTCCTCGGCGTGCAGCTGGCCGTCTTCGGCGTCTATATGGGCGCGTCGTTCGCGCCGAACCACAAGGGCATGCCGATCATCGCCGCGGACGCGAAGCTCGACTTCTTCAGCAAGCAGGTGCGCACCTCCCGCAACGTCAGCGGCGGCTGGTGGGCGACCTGGCTGATGGGCGGACTGAACTACCAGGTCGAGCACCACCTGTTCCCCAACATGCCCCGGCCGCATCTCGCACGCGCCCGCGAGATCGTCATCGAACAGTGCCGTACCCTCGGCGTGCCGTACACCGAGACGACATTGTGGCGCTCCTACGGGATCGTCATCGACTACCTCAACCGCGTCGGCCTGGCAGCCCGGGATCCGTTCGACTGCCCGATGGTCGGGACCTACCGCCGGGGCTGACGCAGGCGCTCCGCCTGACGCAGCAGGTGCTCCTGCTCGAGGGCGCTGGTCGCGCGGCGCGCGGCCTCCGCGTATTCGGCGGCGGCAGCATCCGTCACGCCCGCCCGTTCGTGGAGGTATGCGAGCGCGGCGTGGTACCGCGGCACATCCTCGCCGACGGGGTGGAGAGCGGCGAGGCCCGCTTGCGGCCCGTCAGCCTCCCCGACCGCGACCGCACGGTTCAGGCGGATGACGGGAGAATCCCCGAACGTCAGCAGCTCGTCGTACCACTCGACGATCTGCACCCAGTCGGTCTCGTCGGCCGTCGGTGCGTCGGCGTGCAGAGCCGCGATCGCGGCCTGCGCCTGGTACTGACCCAGCCGGTCGCAGGCGAGGGCCGACTGCAGGATGGCGACGCCCTCCGTGATCGCGTCCACGTCCCACAGGGTGCGATCCTGCTCGGCGAGCGGGATGAGCCGCCCGCCGAGCACACGTGCCGGCTGCCGCGCATGGTGCAGCAGCATGAGTGCGAGCAGACCGTCCACCTCGGGCTCGTCGGTGAGCACAGCGAGCTGCCGGGTCACGCGGATCGCCTCGGCGGCGATGTCGATCTCGCCCGAGTAGCCCTCGTTGAAGAGCAGGTAGAGCACGCGCATCACGCGGGACAGATCGCCCGGCTGATCGAGTGCGATGCCGACGAGTCGCTGCTTCGCCCGACTGATCCGCTGCGCCATCGTCGCCTCAGGCACGAGGAAGGCATCAGCGATCTGCCGGGTCGTCAGGCCCGCGACCGCCCGAAGCGTGAGGGCGATCGCCGACGTCGGGGTGAGGACCGGATGGGTGCAGAGGAAGTAGAGCCCGAGCGTGTCGTCGTGCTGCGGGACCGGCCCGGGCTCGGGCTCCTGCGCGAGCCGTTCCTCGCGCGCGGTACGCGCCGTATCGCTGCGCACCTGATCGAGGAACGCGCGCCACGCGACCGTGACGAGCCACGCCCGGATGTCGCGCACTCCCTCTGGGCCCGGTCGCTCGAGTGCGCGCACCAGAGCGGTCTGCACGGCGTCCTCGGCCGACGCGAAGTCCGCGCCGCGCCGGACGAGGATGCCGACGACCTCGGGGATCGCGCGGCGCAGGGCGGCAGCTGGGCCGGGCGTGGGGGCCGCCTCGGTCATCCGACGTCGGCGGGCGGCGCGCTCATCACCTCACGGAGCTCGAGCCACTCCCCGAGCGGCGTGCCGCCGGCCCACGGCGCCGCCGACAGCTCGGAGGCGACGTCGAGTGCGCGCTGGTAGGAGTCGACCTCGATCATCATCCAGCCGGCGATGAGGTCCTTCGTCTCGGCAAAGGGGCCGTCGACGACGGGCGGGCGGCCCTCGCCGTCGAAGCGGACCCAGGCGCCCTCCATGGCGAGCCCCTCGGACGAGACCAATTCGCCCGAAGCGATGAGGCGCTCCTCCATGTCCTGCATGTACTGGATGTGCGCGGCCCACTCGTCCGGCGTGAGCTGATCCATCGGGACCGAGTTCACCGAGGGGCGTCCGCCCCGGTAGTGCTTGAGCATCAGGTACTTGGCCATGACAGCCTCCCGTTCCGGTGCGGCCCATTCTGGCCGCTTCAGATAGGAGACGGAACCGAACGCGCGATCTCTACATCGGCCGGTGAGGATCTCTGCCCAGGCCGAGCATCCTAGAATCCAGGGATGACCGCGCCGATCACCCTTGCGCGAGTATCGGCTGCGCGGCGCGGGGTCTCGATGCTCTTCGTCGCGAACGCGTTGGTGTTCGCGACGATCGTGACCCGCTACCCGGAGTTGAAGGATCGATTCGGCCTGGGTGAGCTGGCGTTCGGCCTGATGGTGGCGTGCGGGCCCGTGGGCTCCGTCGTCGGGAGCCTCCTCGCCGGAAGGCTGGTGAATCGCCTCGGCGCGGTGCCGGTCGCCGTCACGTCATCCGCGATCCTCGGCGCCCTGCTGGTGGGAGCGGGCTTCGCCGGCACACCGGTCGTCCTCGCGGTGGTGCTGTTCGCGATCGGGTTCGGGGATGCGACGGGCGATGTCGGAAACAACGCACACGGGCTCGCCATCCAGCGACTGATGGGCCGATCGATCATCAACGGCCTCCACGGGGCGTGGAGCGCCGGAGCGATCGCGGGTGCCCTGCTCGGCGCACTCGCCCTTCAGTTCGCGATTCCGATCTCCGTCCACCTGCCCGTCATGGGTGCCGTCATCATCGCGGGAAGCCTCGGCGCGCTCCCGCTCGTGCGGCTGCGCACCGAGCCGGCCCCGCGATCGGAGCACCCGCACTCCCGTCGGCATGGTCGGCTCAGCGCGATGCTCATCGCCGCCTGCGCCATCGCTGCCATCGGCGCCTTCCTCGAAGACCTCGGATCCACGTGGGGCGGCGTGTATGTGGTCGCGGAGACCGGTGCCGGTGTCGCCGAGGCAGCGATCCCGTTCGCCGCGCTGATGGGTGCGCTGACGCTGGGCAGGTTCGCCTCCGACGCGCTCGTCGACCGCATCGGTGCCGTCGGTACGGTTCGGGTCGGCGCTGTGGCGGCCTTCGTCGGACTCGTCACCGCCGTGTTCGCTCCCGAGACCTGGGTCGTCGCCGTCGGTCTCGGCCTGCTCGGGCTCGGAATCGCACCGATGATCCCGCTGGCGATGGACGCCTCCGAACGCGCGCCCGGACTCGACCCCGGGACCGGCCTCGCCGCCGCAGCGACGGTGATGCGCGTCGGCCTCCTCGCCTCGCCGTTGCTCGTGGGTGCCATCGCCGAGTGGGCCGGGCTTCGGCTCGCGATCGCTGTGTGCCTGCTCGTCCCTGCCGCGGCGCTGCTGCTCGCGGGACGGCTGCGCCATCCCGAGGTGTGAACCCGGAGCCGCTTCGCCGGCGCTGACCGACCTGCCGTCAGTTCACCGTCAGCACGGAGTGCGCGTTGGTGGCGGTGTCGCACGTCGTGATCCGCCAGGCCGGCGTGCCGTCCTCCATGACACGGGCCATCTCGATGATGAGCGGGCTCGGCCACTGCTCGCCGGAGAGCTGAGCCGCGGCGAAGGCGCTGGTGCCAAGCATCCGTTGTTCCGCCTCGGTGAGCTCTGTCTCGTGGGAGGCGATCACTCGCATCGTCCTGACGTCGACGATCGACTCCTTGCCGTAGCTCGGGTCGTCCACGCGCTCGCCGAACCCGTCCTCCTTCGTGTCGACGCTGCGAAGACGCCACACCCATTCGGAATCGACGTACTCGAGCCGCAGGCCGACGATGGTCCCGCCGACCGCGGGCGATTCGCCCGGCAAAGCGTCGAGGAAGTCGGTAGGCCACGAGAACTCCGCCGGCATGCAGGTGCCCGGGTAGTTCTCGCCGACCGCGGCGGGAGGATCGGGAACTGTCGAACACCCTGCGACGGTCAGTGCTGCGGCGAGAATCACGACGCTCATGACCACACGTGGTCGCGCGTTCATCCGTCACTCCCTCGTCCTCGACCGGCAACGGGAGCCTATCGCCGTCGACGGATGCCGCGACCCGCCGAGTCAGCGATCTTCGACGTCGACGAGCCATCCGGCGGAGGAGCGTGTCGCCCGCTCAGGTGGCGGGTCGCCGACCGCCGGCGGGGGAGCGTCCTCCGCTGCGGGCGCGAGCCGGACGCCGCGAACCGGCTCGAGCGCGGCCGTGTCCGGCACCGGCATGCTCTCGATCATGAACCGCGACGGTCGCGACGCGGCGAACACGCCGCCGCCGAGTTCGCGCCGGACCATCGGCCACTCCTCGCCTTCCGGTGGCAGGACCGCGTCCGGCGGCGCGCCGTGACCGGGCCTCCGCAGCGACTGCCGTTCCTCGACGTCGTGAGTGACCGCGTGTACGGCGACGACGCGCCCGCGGACTCGATCAGCGAACTCCTCCTCATGGTGCGACTCGATCGCGTCCACCGTTGCGGCGAGCGGCTGGCCGAGCAGTTCGATGAGGGACGGGTCCGGCGTGCGGGCCTGGATACCGAAGTCGACTTCGTCGCCGACGGCGAATGCGTTGCCGCAGCATGCCCATTCCCAGTCGGTGAGCCACACGCGAATCATGCCTGCCACGCTACCCACCCTCGCGCCGCGTCACTCCGCGATCGTGAAGGTCTCAGGAAGGGTGTCGCCGCTGTCGGGCACCACTCGGCGGAACTCGTCGCCGTCGCGCTCGTAGAGTCCGGCCACGGCGCCGGTGATGAAGTAATCTTCCGCGGCGTCGCCGGGGAGCATGGAGGGCGTGAGGAACAGCAGGTATTCGTCACCCTGAGTGAGCACGGGTCCGGTGTCCTGTCTGACATCGATGACATCGCCGACGCCGACCGTGGCGAGGTCGCCCTCGAGGTTGGCTCCCAGCTGAGGATTGCTGGGAGCGTTGGTCACCTCGACCGTCGACACCGTCGTCGATGCGTCGGCGCGCTGCCCGGTCACGGTGCCGATGACGATGATCGAGCTGTCGGCCGCCATCGCGTCGAGGCCGTCGTAAAGCGTCGCGCGGCTCCCCGAGGAGGAGCCCGCGCAGGCGGTGAGCATCGCCGACATGAGCGCGATCAGCGCCACCCCGATGCCTCGCGTCGGTCCCCGCATTGCCACCGCCTCGCTGCCGGTCGCGAACCGGCTGCCGGTTCTGGCGTCAGCCTATCCAGTGCCGTCTGCGTCAGGCGGCAGCATCCGTCTCCGCCGCCGCAGAGTCCGCGCGCTCTGCCGTGGCGAGCGAGCGCGTGAAGAGCAGCAGCCATCCGACCACGAGGCCCGCGCAGACCATCTCGTGCGTGGCGAGGGTGTAATACCCGATCCAGAACAGACTCGCCGAGAAGAAGATGCCCGCCGCGACCGCGTACGCGAGCGTGATCATCGGCCAGCGCAGGCACGGCAGCACCCAGCGCAGGCCGAGCAGGAAGGCCCCGAAGACGATGGCCATGCCGATGGCGAAGATGTTGTGGCCGACCTGGCTGAACGTGACCGGCACGAGCGCGGCGCCGAGGAAGCACGCCGCCAGCGCGAGGAACACGAAGTAGACGATGAGGGCCCTCGTGCGGGTCACTCGGGATTCGGTGCGCGCCCACGCCTGCAGGCTCGTCAAGAGGTACATCGCGAGCAGCGCCGTCACCCCGCCCGCAATGATCAGGGTCGCGTTGAACACCGCGGAGGTGATCCCGCCCCTCCCGCCGAGCTCGCTGAAATTGAGCCGGTACCACTCGTCGTCCTGCGTCGTCGCGACGCTCACGGTGAACCCGGTCGCCACGACGGCGAACAGCAGCAGCACGAGCCGGGTCGCGGTGACGTGTGCCGCGAGGGCGAACGCCGTGTAGCCGCACCCGCCGGCCACGAAGGCGACGATCATCGTCGCCGTGAGCGTGTCGACCGCGGCGCCGGGCCAGATCATCGATGCCGCCTGGAACAGCACCCACTGGACCATGCCGAACACCGCCGCGAGCGAGACCCCGACCGCCGCTGTCATCCACGCCCGCCGAGCACGCGTGACGCCTTTCAGCCACGCCTGCCGCGGATCGCGGGCGGCCAGGCGATAGCTCACCGACGCGGCCGCGAGCGTGACGGATGCTGCGACCACGATGCCTGCCGCGCCGACCGACGCCCCTTCCCACACGAGTGCGGCACGGCCCCAGAACCCCAGGGCTCCGGCGGCCAGGCCGATGCCGAAAGCGAGAGCCGCGACGACGATCGCCCGGGCCTCGGTGCGCACCGCGAAGCGTCGCGCTTCGACCACTCCGTCACGGTGCAGCTGCTTCTCGACCCGTACCGCGGCAGCTTCGAGGCGTGCTTCCTGCGTCCACGCGCCGCGTGCCATGGCTTGATTGTCCACCCATCGCGGCCCCTTCGGGCGGTGCCGCGATGCGCGACCATCCGTCAGGCAGACCTGAGGGGACACGGATGCTGAGGCCCGCAGCATCCGTCATCAAGAGCGTCGCCCCTTCCGCGAGGGCGCGGGGGTACGTTGAGGCTGTGGATGGATCGTCCTCCGCACAAGACTCCGGCCCCGAGTCGCTCGAGCTCACGGCAGGAAGCCCGCGCCCGTCAGACCCCGAACGCGAGCTCGACGAGCTGCGCGCGCGGGCGTACGGCCCGGACGCCGACATCGAGGCGGACCCGGCGGCGATGGCCCGGCTCGTCGAGCTGGAGGCTGCCCACCTGGCCGCTGCCACCGCGGTGCGAACCGGTGGATCGGCTGTCGGCGCCGCGCCCGTCCCGGCAGCCGCGCCCGCGGCGCCGACGGGCGACACGCGACCGGCCCCCGCCCGGCGGCCGCCGCGACGTGCGTGGGCTGTCGTCGGAGCGACTGTCCTCGTCGGCGCCCTCGCGGCTGCCGTGTGGAATCTCGTGCCACGTCCCGATGCGACGCTGCAGCAGGTCGCCGTCGAGGCGGACAGCGACATCATCCGCGTGCTGAGCGCCCAGGGCAGGGGGCCGGTTGCCTCGACGCTGCACCGATTCGAGCTGTACCACGACGTGCGCGTGTGGTCGGTCGAGGATCACGCGGGAAAGGTCTGCTTCATCGTCTGGGACCTCGCCGCGAGCGGCAGGTTCTCCATCAAGTGCGCCCCGCCGGGCACGGAGGTCGCACTGACCCTGAGCGTCGCGCGGGAAGCGGACGAGTTCGGGCATTGGCTGCCCGACGGGAGCAACGTCGACTTCCGATTCCGTGAGAACACGGTGGACGTCTTCGTCCGCCCTCCCGCCGGCTGAGCGCCGTCAGCGGCGCTCGGCGATCGCCTGCACCTGCCAGTCGTGAACGTCGACGAGCCAGTCCAGCGGGGCGGACGGGCCGATGCGCGGGTCGTCGGGGGCGCGGCCGTCGCGGAGGGCCTCGACATACGCGCGGTCCTGGGCGATGCGGGGGCGCAGCTCGCCGGCGCCGCCGACGGAGCCGTGCCCGGGGACGACGGCGGCGACGTCGTCGGCGACACTCTCGAACAGGTCGAGCGCGGCGAGGTAGTCGCCGATCGGATCATCGGCCTGCAGATCGAGGAACGGCATGAGAATGTCGGAGAGCATGTCGCCCGCGACGAGGACGCCGCTTCCTTCGACGAGCAGTGCGGCGTGCCCAGGCGCGTGCGCGCGATGTTCGAGGACGCGCACGGCCGGGCCGTCCCAGGGGAGGTGCGTGGTCCCCTCGGGGAGGCCCGTGATGTGGCCGAGCAGCTCCATCGGGATGTCGTCGGCGTACTCCGGCGGCAGTCCCTCGGCGATCTGCTCCTTCCAGTCCGCCATCGACAGCACTTCGCGGATGGATGCTGCGCCCCGGGCTGTGCCGTAGCGCGGCGCGTCGCCGAGATCGGGGTGCCACAGCACGTGGTCCCAGTCGGGGTGCGTCGAGAAGGCCGCCACGACCGGCCGGCCGAGCTCGCGGAGGTCGTGCGCGAGGTCCGCCATCTCAGCGCGCGTGATGCCCGGGTCGACCAGGAGCACGCCGTCGCGCCCCTGCACGACCGTGGCCTGGGTCTGGATGAACTCGCTCTCGTGGGTGAGAACACCCTCGGCGACGTGATTCAGCATCGGATGCCTCCGCAGGTGGTGTGCGATCGTTCGAGGAAGACGCTAGTCCCGCACCGGACCCGCGATCCAGCCCGCGGCCCGCGGCGTGAGACGATGCACGAGATGGATGCCGCGACCCTCGACGAGCTGCGCACACTGCGTGCTCGCGCCTATGGCCCCTCCGCCGACATCGAGCAGGATCCCGCCGCACTGCAGCGGCTCCGCGAGCTGGAGGCGAGCCGCGATGCGCCGGACGCCGCGGTGCCGGACGAGCCGTCCGAGGGGCAGGCCCACGTCGAGCCCGCACCCGCGGAGGCGCGGGTGCTGCCGCCCGCCGACGACGGCGCCGAGCTCTTCGCCATCGCCGAGTCGAGCGAGACCGAGTCGGACATGCCGGCATCCGCCCTGCCCCGAAGGCCCCGTCGCCTGTCGAGCCGGTCCGTGGCGCTCTGGGCGCTCTCCGTGGTCGGCGCAGCGGCCCTGGCCGCAGGGCTCACGTATTCGCTGACGTCCGCGCCGCCGGTCGATGCCTCCAGCGGTGCGACGCAGGTCGACACGCTCGAGCCCGATCCGTTCATCGAGGTCCCGGCCGGCTGGTTCGGCGCCGGCCCGAGCTCGATGGCCTTCGAGTACTACGGACTCACCCTGTTCGAGAGCACCGGCGGCTACACCGGCGCTCTCGGCACCGACTGCTTCGCCGTGGTGGCGACCGAGCAGATGCCCGAGCTCGACGCCGACACGAACTCGTGGTCGATGTCGGGGACCATGTACAGCGGCTGCGGCGCGGGCGCGTTCCCCGCCACCGTCCAGTTCGTCGTCGACAGCAACGCGCCGCAGCAGCTCCGCGACCGCTTCCCCTCCGACAGCGCCCTGCAGTTCGTCTTCGACGGCAGCCGCATCGGCGTCTTCCTGGCGCCCAGCGAGTCCTGACCCGCGTCAGTCCTTGCGGCCGGCGACGCCCAGGAAGCGGATGAAGACCGCGATCCAGCCGAAGATCAGCGCGAACACGATGATCTCGAACGCGGTGAGCGAGAAGTACCCGACCGCGGGGATGAAGAGGATCACCGAGACCACCATCGCCGCGAGGAACGTCCACGACGCGACGAAGTAGGTCCGCGGCATCCCCCGAAGGAACCGTGGACCGCCGATGAGCAGCACCAGGTACATCACGGCCATGCCGGAGGCCGACAGGTTGTGCGCCGGCATGTTCACGTCGACGGGGAAGATGCCCACGCACGCGAGCATGATGCCCATGATGACGAAGAGCACCGGGACGATGCGCATTCCGCGCGGGTTCTGGAGGACACCCGCCTCGGTGAGTTCGCGCATGTCGTTGGCGACGTAGACGGCGAACGTCGTCACGAGCAGGCCCGCGGCGATGAGGGTGCCGTTGAAAACCCAGCTCGAGAGGTCGTCTTCGAAGGTGCCGAGCTGGCTGAAGTGGAGCGTCCACCAGGTCGGGTCGGGCGTGGTCACCATGGCGGTGAGCGTGCCGATCGCGATGAACGTGAGCAGCAGCGACGACATGCGCTGCGTCGTCATCGCCGACACGGAGAGGTACACGAACCAGGTCGTGAGGCCGAGCGTGATCGCCATCAGCACGACCGCCCAGAACGTGATGATGGGCAGCCCGATGAACCCCATCGCGAGCACGCGTCCCAGCGCGTACACGGCGACGAAGGCCAGCGCCGTGTGCACGATGACGACCGAGATGGTGTTGACGATGTACTTCCACGACGGCAGCGACTGCCGCCACTGCTGGCCCGGGCGGTTGCGGGAGCGCCAGTACTCGACGGTGGAGGCGACGGCGGCGACCACCGCGGCGCCGCAGGCCGCCCAGAATGCGAGCGAATCGGCCTGGCCGCCCAGCTGCACGTCGGGGGCGAGGATCCCCACGAGGAGGCCGTAGACCGCGCCGACGATGCCGGCGGCGAACGCGGCGTAGACCGCCTCGGACTCGGCTTTGCGACCGGGCGTCGGGGGAGCGGCGTCCGGCACCGGCGAGGTGTTCACAGTGCTCACGAGGTCAGAGTACGACCGCGTGAGAACGTCGAGGGTGATCGGCGCAGGAAGATTCGGTCACAGATTCGTCAAGCGCCGCGCTGGAGCCAGGGGCGCAGCATCCGTGTCACCCACGGGAGCACCGCGTACGTCATGACGGGGGTGAGCAGCACCGTCGAGAGGAGCACGCGGGCGATCAGCGGCCACTCCGCGAAGCCCGGGACGAACCCGAGAAGCCACGACGCGAGGAGGTTCGTGGGGAAGAAGCCGAGCCAGATCGTGACGGCCTGCTTCCAGCGCGGCGGAGCGGCCGGGATGGGCTGCTGCACCGGGCCGGTGACCGGTGAAGTCGCGTGACTCGGATGCCTCGACTCGACGTGCGTGGCGAACGGGGCGTCGAACCATCCCTCGATGCCGGTGCGTCGTTCGACCCTGACTTCGCTCGCGAAGGCGCGGCCGGAGTCGAGCCACCATGACCGCTGCGGTGAGTCCTCCCAGGCTTCGAGGGTCGGGATGTCGCGGAAGCGGTAGAGCATGTACCAGAGGTCGCTGCCTTCGCCCGCACGTACCCAGCCTGAGCCGAGGAAACCCGCGAAGCCCGCGGCGAGATCGGTGCCGGCTTGCATCCAGCTCGTGGCTTCGACGGTGCGGGAGGGATCGATGCGCCGTTCGATCGCGACGGTGATGGGATGGGCCACGGGTTCTGCCATGCCATCCATTCTGCGGACGCCGGAGCGGTGGTGGTCACCGGGACGGGTGCGGGCGCGGGTGCGTAGGAGAGGGCGCGCGGCAGCGACAGCAGCCAGAAGCCCATCGTCACGAAGGCGACGAACTCGAAGAGCGCGAGAGTGATGAAGCCGGCGGTGAGCACGCCCATGCCCGTCGCGAGGAGCGCGACGCACAGCATGGTCGCCCGGCGGAATCGGCGACTGCGACCGGGAATTGCAAGTCCCGTCGCGACGGTCGAGACGAACGACAGCCCGAGCGCGGTGGCGATGACGTCGTGCCCTACCGGGCTCACCGGGATCGGGACGAGTCCGACGCCGGTGAGGAACAGTCCCGCCGACACGATCGATCCGCGGAACGCGCGTGACGCACGACGACGGATGCCGCGGGGCAGCGCCACCGCGATCAGCACGCCGTACGCCGCGAGGAAGAAGCCGGAGAAGATCGTGATGCTGTTGAAGGTGCGGCCCGAGAAGTCGGTGTGGGTGCCGAGCTGCGAGAAGTGGAGCTGCCACCACGTGGTGTCGCGCGTCGTCAGGATCGCGACGGCGACCCCGACCGGGAGCGACAGCACGGCGAGCCGGCCGATGCGATGTGCGAGGTATCCGTTGTCGGTCTTCGGCGCCGCGGGTCGGGTCGGGGTCGTGGCGACGGTGGTGGTCGTGACGGCGGTGGCTGCGGCGGTGGCTGCGACGGCGGTGGTGGTCGTCGCCGAAAGGGATGCTGCGTCCGTGGGGGCGCTCGTCGCGGCGTGCGAGAGCACCCGCGCCACGGCGGGTCGGGGGTCTACGCGGGTGAGCGTCGACGCGCTGACGGCGGCCGTCGCGCGCGACGGCGAGACGGTGACCGGTGGAGCGTCGGAAAGGGTCGTGGGAGGCATTCGACTCACGATCGGTTCTGCACGGCGTCCCCGAAGCCGGATATCCCCCCAAAGAACCCCCGGTCCGGGGTCCGTTGGTCAAGACGGCAATTCCCCAGTTCAGCGGCGAACCGCATACCGAAACTGTATCCCGCAGAGCCGAGAAAGCGCTGGTCGGTGGTATACAGCGATTCCGTGGTGTAGGCATCGTGCCCGGTACGCTGGACGGGCCGGTTCACGCGCCGCGCCGCGTGGACGGCGCGCGGGTGCCGCGGACCCGCACCTGGAGGAGCCGGATGCCCAAGAACAAGAAGCCCGGCGGCGGTCGCGCGGCGAAGAACTTCGACCCCCGGTACAACCCGAAGTACCGTGCGGCGAGCGAGGGCCGCGACGCGCAGGACGGCAAGCGCCGGCCCGGCGAATCGTCGGCGGGCAAGGCGGGAAGCCGCAGCGTCGGGCACCGCGGACACCGCACCGAATCCACGGACGCCACGGCGCCGAAGCGCCGCTGGACCGAGCAGGAGCGCGCAGGCCGGGATGAGTCGCGGGCGATCCGCACGCACTCGCGGGACGACCGCGGGCGACCGGGGCGTGACCGGGACGACCGTCGTGATCCGGTGCGCGGCGAGGCGCAGCGCCGGGACACTCCACCTCGCCGCGACGACGGTGCGCGGCGGGACGCCGGTGTGAGGCGGGATGCCGCTCCGCGGCGGGACAGCGCTCCGCGCCGGGAGGAGCCGGGCCGCCGCGATGTCGTGCACGAGCGGCTCGAGGCCGCGGCGGTCGCACCCGCCGAGGTCGGGGGCGTGACGTTCGCCGATCTCGGCCTGGGACAGAACATCGTCAAGACGATCGCCGAGCTGGGGGCGCAGCAACCGTTCCCCATCCAGGCGGCGACGATCCCGGCGATCCTCGCCGGTCGCGATGTGCTGGCGCGCGGCCGCACCGGATCCGGCAAGACCATCGCGTTCGGTGCGCCGCTCGTCGAGAGCGTGCTGCGATCGCAGGCGCGGGAGAAGCGCGAGTTCGGCCGTGCGCCGCGCGCCCTGATCCTCGCGCCGACGCGCGAGCTCGCGCTGCAGATCGACGCGACGGTCCAGCCGATCGCCCGCAGCGTCGGCCTCTTCACGACGCAGATCTACGGTGGCGTGCCCAAGGCGCGTCAGCTCGGCGCGCTCAAGCGAGGCATCGACATCGTCATCGGCACGCCGGGGCGCATCGAAGACCTCGTGGAGTCGCGCGCTCTCGACCTCTCGCAGGTGCGCGTCGCGGTGCTCGACGAGGCCGACCACATGTGCGACCTGGGCTTCCTCGAGCCGGTGCAGCGCATCATGCGCCGCACGTCCCGCGACGCGCAGCGCCTGCTGTTCTCGGCGACGCTCGACGGCGAGGTGACGTCGCTGGTGAAGGAGTTCCTCAGCGAGCCGGCGGTGTACGAGATCGCCGGCGAGACCCAGCGCACCGGCACCATCGATCATCGTGTGCTCGTGGTCGACCATCGCGACAAGCGCGACATCCTGCGCACGCTGGTCGATCGCAGCGGCAAGACGCTCGTCTTCACGCGCACGCGCGCGTTCGCCGAGATGCTTGCCGACCAGCTGGACGACGTGGGCATCCGAGCGCTCGCCCTCCACGGCGACCTCGACCAGGCCCGCCGCACGCGCAACCTCGAGAAGCTCACGTCGGGTCGCATCGACGTGCTGGTCGCGACGGATGTCGCGGCCCGCGGCATCCACGTCGACGACATCGATCTCGTGGTGCAGGCGGACGCGCCCGACGAGTACAAGACGTACCTGCACCGTTCGGGCCGCACGGGCCGCGCGGGACGCTCGGGCACCGTCGTCACGTTGGTGACGCGCGCGCGCCGCGAGCGGCTCGCCGACCTGCTCGACCGGGCCGACATCGAGGCGCCGTTCGACGAGGTGCGCCCCGGCGACGACCTGCTCGAGGAGCTCGCCGGGCGCTGACGTCACGTCGCTCACCGCCCCGACCGGGCCGCGAACCCTTCGAGCAGCTCGGCCGCGCGCGGCGCTCCACCGAGCGACCTGAGTTCGGCGGCGACGCGGGTGGCGGCATCCCTCATCGCGGTGTCCGTCGAGGCGCGCTCGAAGCCTGCCGCGACCTGCGCCGAGGTGGGCGTGCCCGTTCGGAGGTTGACTCCCGCGCCGGCCCACGCGACGCGTGCCGCGATCTCGGGCTTGTCGAGGTCGCCACCCGCGATGACGAGCGGGATGCCGTGGCTCAGCGCGGTGAGCGTGCCGCCCCAGCCGCCGTTGGTGATCACGACGGCGGTGCGGGGAAGGAGTGCGTCGTAAGGGAGGTATCCGGCGATCCGCGCGTTCGCCGGAACGGGGAACGGGAGCTCGTCGCGGCCGCGCACACCGGTCGATACGACGACGAGCACGTCGCGGGCTGCGAGGGCGTCGACCGCGGGGCGGATGAGGTCGGTGGGGTCGATGTTCTGCGTGCCCTGCGTGACGTGGACCACAGTGCGGCCCTCGAGATCGCCCCACCACCCGGGCAGATCGCCGGGCACGGTGGGCGGGGCCGCGAGCAGACCGACGAAGTCGAGGTGCGCGGGCCGGTCGGTGCGGCCGAAGTCGAGCAGGGGCGATCCGCTCGCGAGGATGCGCCGGTCCGACAGCGCCGTCTGCTCGAAGGTGAGAGGCGTCGCGGGCAGCCCGACCGCGACCCGCGCGCGCACGATGGGCTTGGTGAGAGGCCGCATCGCGAGCGGCGCGATGCCTCGGAGCGCAGCATCCCGTGTCTTCGTGATCGGATTGCGGCCCGGCGTGAGTCCCATGCCGCTCGGCGGACCCTGCCCGCTCGAGAGGTGGAGCGGCAGCACGACGATCGTGGCACGGGGGCAGCCGGACCGGTCGGCGAAGAGGGCGGCGCCGATGGAGGTGTCGTCGGTCGCGATCGCGTCCCAGGGCTCGCGGTCCCACTCGGCCTGCAGATCGGCGACCTGAGCGGGGGCGGTGTCGATCATGACGTCTTCGAGGTTCGCGAAGACCTGCCTGAGACCCTTGCGGCCTTCGAGCCGGGGGAACGTCGCGCGCAGATCGTTCTCGTCGAAGTCCGGCGCCTCGCGCCAGGGCACGTGGACTGCTCCGCATGCCTCGATCCCCTCGCGGAACGCGCTTCCGGTGTAGAAGCGCACGTCGTGGCCGCGTGCGACGAGCGCCTGGGCGACCGCGCGCAGCGGGAGGACATGCCCGGTGAATGGCATGGCCGTCACCAGGAATCGGGCCATTGGGACATCGTGTCGCAACCCGGGGAGACGCACCAGGGCCTCGGCGCGCCGTCGAGGCCGAGACCGGCGAGGCGCAGGCCGCTCTGAAAGCGCCCGTTCGTCGACGGCGGCGCGAACCTCACCCACCTCGCTACTCCCGGCCATCCGCTCCTCATTTGAGGTTGTGGGCCGACGTGAGGCCCGGCGGCGGCGCGTTGGCCCGCATCTCGGCTCTGATCCTCAGATGAGGACAAGAGGTCGAGTGCGGGCCGGCCCCAGGGGCGCAGCGTCCGCTCCTCATTTGAGGTTGTGGGCCGACGTGAGGCCCGGCTGCGGCGCGTCGGTCCGCATCTCGGCTCTGATCCTCAGATGAGGACGGGGTGGGGAGCGAGACCGCGGGGGTCGCGGGCGCGGTCGCGCGCGTCGGGGTGTCGGCGAACCTGGGGGCTTCGGCCGAGGCCGGGGGCAGGGCGCCGCTGTTTCGGCGGGAACCCCGTGCTTCGGCGGCGCATGCGGCCACCACCTCGGCGCGTCGGGCGGGGGGTCAGGCGGCGGGCGCGGCGCCGATCGAGGCGATGAGTTCGGGGTCGCCGCCGAGGGACGTGAGGCGCGCGCGGAGTGCGACCTCGGCACGGCGGTAGGGCTCCTCGCTCGTGTGGAGCAGCGAGCGGGTGTTCGCCGCCTCGAGGAAGGACACCATCTCGAACGTGAGCTGGCGCGCGTCATCGAGGAGGGGCAGCTCGCCGGCGGCCATCGCGTGCTCGATGCTCGCGGTGAGGTAGTCCTCCCACTCGCTCGACGCCGTGACGATCGCGTCGCGGACGACGCCCGGCTTCGCATCGAACTCCACGGAGGTCGCGGCGAAGAAGCATCCGCCGCGGAACACGCGATCGCGGGAGTAGTCCAGCCAGTCGCCCAGCAGTGTGCACACGCGGATCAGGCCGCGGGGGGTGCGGGCGCGGGCCGGCGCGACGACGCGGTCGATGAAGACCTCACGCGCGGCCGCCACGACGGCGAGCTGCAGCTGCTCCTTCGAGCCGAACAGCGTCGCGATGCCGCTCTTGCTGTGGCCCGAGGCATCCGCCAGCCGCCCGATCGTCAGGCCGTCCAGGCCGTCGACCGTCGCCGTGTCGACCGCGTGTGACAGCACGGCGCGCCGCGACTCGTCGCCTCGGAGGCGGCGTCGGTCGATGGGGGCTTGTGTCACACGTCGAGATTACCGTACGATCGTTCGTGTTCATAAGTACGATCGTTCGTATTCTTCTGATCGGAGCATCATGAATCTCGCACTCGCCGCCGCAGGCACGTCCGTTCGCGCTGCGGCCGCCTTCTCGCCGCGGTGGGGAGCCGCCGTGGCCATGCCACTCTTCGGTCATGTCGCGAAGCCGCGACCCGTGCACGCCGACGACGAAGCCACGTTCCTGCGCGCGCGCCTGCATGCGGTGCGCATCGCCGGCATCGACCGCCGCGGTGTCGATGTCGACGTCTACGAGTGGGGCGACGGTCCGCGAACGGTCGTGCTTTCGCACGGCTGGAATGGCCGCGCCAGCCAGTTCTCGGTGCTCGTGCGCGAGCTCGTCGCCGACGGGTATCGTGTCGTCGCGTTCGACGCGCCCGCCCACGGGGGATCGGGCGGTCGCCACACCTATCTCGTCGACTGGCTCGACGTGTTCGCCGCGCTCCAGGAGCGCCACGGCGGGTTCGACGCGATGGTGGGCCACTCGTTCGGCGGCCTGGCGACGCTCGTGGGTGTCGCGGGCGGGATCGATGCGGGGCGCGTCGTGACCATCGCCGCGCCCGCCGACGCCGACCTGCTGCTGAGTCAGTTCCAGGGCATGCTCGGCTACTCCGACGCGGTCGCGGCGAGCATGCGCGAGCGCTTCGCGACCCGGTACTTCCCCGGCGAGCCGGACCCGTTCGCATGGCTGTCGGGTGTGCGGCGCCCGCTGCCAGGCGGGGTGCCGCTCCTCGTCGTTCACGACCACGGCGATCGCGTCGTGCCGTTCGCCGAGGCGGGTCGGGTCGTCGTCGCCAACCCGGGGGCGCAGTTGCTCGCGACGAAGGGCCTCGGGCACAACCGCATCCTCACCGACGACGCGGTGCTCGATGCCGTGCTGGACCACGTCCGCACTCCGCTCGTCGACGTCGAACGGGTCGAGCTCGAACGGGTCGAGGCCGAACGTGTCGAGGTCGCGGAGTTGGGCGCGGTCGCGGCGTAGCAGCGCCGCGTGCACAGAGTCGGAGGTTCTGAGCGACGCGCCGGGACACGGATGCTGCCGCTCGGCGCGTCGCGCGAGACCTCCGATTCTGTGCGCACAGATCTCGGCCGTTCGGCACATCTGCGGCGCAGCGCGCAGCGGCGAGTTCTCGCCGGGCGGGGCTCAGAAGAGCCGAGCGGATGCCTCGGCCCCAGGCAACGACCGGGAGGACGCCGCCCGCAGCGACGTCGCGGCGGCACGCCCGCGCGAGGTCGTGATGATCGGCGGCGCGCTGCGCGCATCGGCTCGATCGGCGAGACCCGCCACGGGCGCGCCGCGCGGATTCTCTTCCTCGGCCTGCCCGTCGAGGCCGTGCACGCGCAGCAACGGGCGCACCCGCTTGGCGAGCCACGAGCGGTAAGCCTTCGGCGCGTATGCCGTCGCGCCGGGATAAAGCCCTCGATATGACGACACGAGCTCGGGGTGCCGCTCGGCGAGCCACTCGAGGAACCACTGCTTCGCGCCGGGCCGCAGGTGCAGTGCGCCATAGACGACCCGCACCGCTCCCGCCGCCTTGATGCGGGCGAGTGCGTGGTCGATCGCCGCGATCGAGTCGGTGAGGTGCGGGATGATCGGCATCAGGAACACCGTGACGCGGAAACCCGCCTCGGTCGCCGCGCGCACCGTCTCGAGGCGCGCGGTCGCATTGGGCGTGCCGGGTTCGATGAGATGCTGCAGCTCGTCGTCGAACACCGCGATCGACATCGCGAGCGTCACGTGCACCTGGCTCGCGGCATCCTGCAGCAGGGGCAGATCCCGCCGCAGCAGCGTGCCCTTCGTGAGGATCGAGAACGGCGTGCCCGACTCGGTCAGGGCCGACACGATCCCGGGCATCAGCTTGTAGCGCCCCTCCGCGCGCTGGTACGGATCGGTGTTCGTGCCGAGCATGACCGGATCGTGCTGCCAGCTGCCCCGGCGCAGTTCCTTCTCGAGTACATCGGCGACGTTCACCTTCACCACGACCTGCGTGTCGAAGTCCCGGCCCGCATCGAGCTCGAGGTACTCGTGGGTCCCCCGCGCGAAGCAGTTGTGACTGACAACTCCGTTCGCGATGAAGTCGCCGGTCGACGTCGTGATGTCGACCATGTCGATCGTCTCGCCGAGGTCTTCGATCGAGACGACCCGAAGCGGCGCGTCAGACTTCACGGCATCGCTGATCAGATTCAGCTTTCGGGTGATCGCCGGCCGTGTGAGCTCGAAGAATCGTCGACGCGCCGGGAGGCCGCCGAGAAGACGCACGCTGCTCACCCCGTTCGGTCGCGGAGGTTCCTGAACGAACGCGAAGCCGTGGGCGCGCAATGAGGTCCCGATCATTGCGAGGATCTCGTCGTCTGAGTTAGAGAATCGCAGAATCCCTCGGCTGCAGCTTCCTTCTGCGTCGAAGATTCCGGCCAGGTAACCCCTCATCCATTCGGGTGATGCCGACGCGGGCCATTGGATGAGGGCACCGATTGCTTCGTAATCCGCTGCTTTGGACGTGAAGATCGCGTCCATCCGTCGACGTTCGGCAGTGGCGGGAGTGAACTGACGAAGCGTCGTGGCCGCCCCAGCGGTCCGAAGATACTCGCGCGAGCGTTCCAAGGCCTCCGAATCTGCCAGGGCGAGGCGGAATCGATGCGCTACAGAGGTGCCGTTGCGATTCGACCGCGGGTACGGTCGCTTCAGCATCATCCCGTCACCGCGGATCATCCCGCACAGATACCCCTGTCGGTAGGCGTCGGTCTCCGCAGTCGCCGCCGTCAGGCCGCCGGTGCCGAAGCCGATCAACTTGTTGTTCGTCGTAAGGAACGGGCGCTGGGGTGAACCGGCGGGCGCAGGCTGCACGTACTTCCACCCGCGTTCGGTGAGGAACCTGTGATCGCCGCTCGCGACCAACACGGTGCCGTCGGCGAGCGTCACGCGGTAGGCGCGCTTGCGCGTGCCCCACTGGGCGGACACGGTAGCTCGCACATACCGGCGGTACGAACCCTCACGCCGCGTGCCGATCACCTCGTCGCCGGCGCGCACGTCGCCGATCCGCTTGCTGCGGCCGTCGGCCATCAGTACCTGCGTGTCGGGATGCAAGCAGTAGACGCATGCATGACTGCAGCCCCGATAGGGGTTCACTGTCCAGTCGAAGGGCATCGCGGAGGCGCCCGGCACGTGGTTGAGGGCGGACTTGCAGAGCACCTCGTGGAATGTCACGCCCGCGAACTCGGGGGTCGTCACCGAGCGCACCAGACCGTTCAGCTGTTCGAGGCCGGGCAGGGCCGCAGCATCCGCCACGCCCAGTTCCTGACCTTGCCATCGCATGCATCCATGAGAACAAAGCTTCGAACTTAAGTCAAGACCAGCCACGCCGTGTCTAGAACATCGACGAGACGGATGCCGCTTGCCTGGCCAAAACCGGCCGTCGCGGGTAAGAATGGCTGACGTGACGGAGCCTGGCAGGCTCGCTACCCCCCGAGCCGCCCCCGAGACTCGCCGCGCCGCCCGAGCGATGCGCGAAGAGGCTGCGAGGCGTGCCCGTGCAGCGGAATCCGCCCCCGCCGGCGCGCCCGCGTCCGCCGCCGATTCCGCCGACGACGTCCTGGCGTTCGAGCTGCCGAGCGACGAGTTCGTGCCGGGTTCGATCTCGGCGGGCGCACCGTCCGCGCTGCCGCTCGACCTCCGACCGACGGGCGCCGCTGCGCACCGAACCGACTCGACGCCCCACCGTGTTCCCGAGGCGCGCGTGCGCGGACGCCGACGCGCGGTGCGCTCGCCCCGCCCCGTTGTCAGCGAACGCCGCGCGGCGCGCGCCGACGGACTGCTCGAGGTCGACGAGGGCGCGCAGCCCGTGCGCCATGCGCGGCCGCGTCGACTGACGAAGCGACTGATCCTGGTGGCCGGGCTCGCAACCGGTGCCGCGCTGCTGCTCGGGTCTGCGGCGATGACCGCGATGATGCTCCCGTCCGAGCCGCAAGCCGCCGGCACCGATGCGGCGCTCACGATGACGATGGAGCTGCCCGAGATCGAGCAGCTTCCGGTTCCCCAGGTCGAGGAGTCCCCGCCGGCGGCCGACATCTGCTCGCTTCCCGACGTGGCGGCCGCCGTGCAGCGCGGCGAGGACGAGGCCGCGATCGTCGCAGCCGGCGGCGGCGAGGCGTTCCGCGCCGCGGTCGTCGAAGGCCGGGCTCCGTGCGTGGACCTCGGCGACTCCGCCCGTGTCTGGACCGTCATGGACAAGATCCGGCCGGCCAACCCGATCGACTACCGCCCCAGCGCACTCGTCCTCCCCGACGGGGTGCGCAACATCGAGGGCGGCGCGCTGCGGTCTGACGCGGCATCCGCTCTCGCCTCGCTCGTCACCGCCGCCCGCGACGCCGGTGTCGGCGAGATCGCGCTCGAGAGCGGGTTCCGCTCGTACCAGACCCAGCAGCAGACGTACGGGCGCCACTTCGCCGAGAAGGGCGAGCGCGCCGACCAGGTGAGCGCGCGGCCCGGATACAGCGAGCACCAGCTGGGACTCAGCGCCGACGTCGTCGCGTGCGCCGGCTCGTGCGGGACGCTCGACCAGCTCGCCGCGACGCCGCAGGGCCAATTCGTCGCCGAGCACTCGTGGGAGCACGGGTGGATCGTGCGCTACGCCGAGGGAGCCACGCCGGTGACCGGCTACCTCCCCGAGCCGTGGCATCTCCGCTACGTCGGCCCCGAGCTCGCGAAGGCCTATCACGACGGCGGCTGGAGTTCGCTGGAGGAGTTCTTCGCACTCGACCCGGCTCCCGACTACCTCGGCTGACGTCGGGCGTCGGCACTACTCTGCGGATCACGGATGCCGCGGCTCACAGCATCCACCGGCCTGAAACTGAGTACCATATACGGTGAGATGCAATTCCACCGGGGGTGCGTCTGCACACAGACTCGAAGACGAGAGGAAGGCGCATCATGGAGCGCGAGATCTACGACGAGGACCACGAGGCGTTCCGCGACGTCGTCAAGGAGTTCGTCAAGCGCTACGCGTCGGACGAGAAGCGCAAGCAGTGGGACGCGGACGGCGAGATCGACCGTGCGACCATGCTCGCCGCGGGCGAGGCCGGCATCATCGGCCTGTCGGTGCCCGAGGAGTTCGGCGGCGCGGGCATGCTGCAGGACTACCGCTTCCGTTCGATCGTGCTGGAAGAGACGATCGGCGCGGGCCTGGGCTCGCTCGCCGGCGCACTCGGCATCCAGGACGACCTCGCCGTGCCGTACATCGTGCACATGGGCACGCAGGAGCAGAAGGAGAAGTGGCTCCCCGGCATGGCGACCGGCGAGATCCTCGGCGCCCTCGCGATGACCGAGCCGGGCGCGGGCAGCGACCTGCGCGGCATCAAGACCACCGCCAAGCGCGTCGAGGGCGGCTACATCGTCAATGGAGCGAAGACCTTCATCTCGTCGGGAAAGACGGCCGACATGGTCGTGACGTTCGTGAAGACCGGCGAGGGCAACCGCCCCGACGCCTTCAGCCTGCTGATCCTCGAGGACGGCATGCAGGGCTTCGACCACGGCAAGAAGCTCGAGAAGATGGGCTTCCACGGCTGGGACACCGCCGAGCTGTCGTTCACCGACGTCTTCGTGCCGGAGGAGAACCTCATCGGCGGCAAGGAGGGCCTCGGCTTCATCCAGCTCATGATGAACCTGCCGCTCGAGCGCCTGTCGATCGGCGTCGCCGCGGCCGCGGCCGGCGAGGCGGCGTTCGCCTGGACGCGCGACTACGTGCTCAGCCGTGAGGCGTTCGGCGAGCGCATCGCCGACTTCCAGAACACCCGCTTCAAGCTCGCGGACATGGCGACGACCGTCGACGTGATGTGGGCCTACGTCGACCGCGCCATGCTGCTCTACAAGGACCAGAAGCTCACCGCCGAAGAGGCGGCCAAGGTCAAGTTCTGGACGACCGACCGCGAGGCCGAGCTCCTCGACGTCGGCGTGCAGCTGCACGGCGGCTACGGCTACATCACCGAGTACCCGATCGCCCGGGCCTACCTCGACGCCCGCGTGCACCGCATCTACGGCGGCACGAACGAGATCATGCGCGACCTGGTCTCGCGCCAGATCGTCGGCAAGCGCTGACGCTCACTCGATAACGGATGCCGCGACCCGGCGCCTCTGCGGAGGCACCGGGTCGCGGCATCCGTCGTGTGCAAGCGTTCCCTCCGCAGTCACCTTCGGCGGGTGCAGTTCGTTCCGTTCCCGCACAAAGTGACTGCGGAACTCAGACGCCCGGCGCTGAGCAGTCAGTTCGGGTGGGTTCGTGGTGCTGGGACGCGCCAAAGGTGACTGCGGAACCTCGGGGCGGCGGGGCGGCGGGCGGTGGGCTGCGAGGAGGCGGGGCGGCGGGCGGCGAGGAGGCGGGGCGGCGGGGAGGCGGGGCGGCGAGGAGGCGGGGCGGGAGCCGCGGGGTCAGTGCTGGCCGGCGGGGCCGGAGCCGCGGCCGAGGCCGCGCGCCGCCAGGCCGCGACGACGGGCGAGCTTGGCCACTCCGGCCTTGCGGAGGCGGTCGGCCACCAGGATGCCGAGCGCGACGCCGGCGACGCAGCTCGCGATCGTGAGGGCGAAGAAGGTGATGAGGGCCCACGGCTCCATCGCCCACAGGTTGAACGACGCGGCCGCGAGCACGGGGTAGATCGCGCCGACGAACACGGCCCCGGCGTAGTACTGCCACGTGCGCCACGACCGGTACAGGGTCACCAGGAACGCGAGCTCGGCGAAGAACGCCCACCAGATCGCCGCCCCGAGGAACGGGAACACGACGAGCCCCGAGATCACGCCGACGAGGATGCCGGCGAACGGGCGCTCGAGCAGGCGCAGCGCGACGGTGGCCGGCAGGAGCCAGAGACCCGCGATCGCGACCGAGACGAACGGCACCGTCGCGAAGAGGACGGTGGAGATCCAGCCTGCGCCCCACAGCATCACGCCGCCGGCGACGCCGATCGCGGCGCACGTCAGCAGGTACGCGGTGGTCGCGCGGCCGCGGGTGCTCCGCGGCGTCGGCGCGGCGGGCGTCTGGGCGGCGGGCCCGCTCACGAGTGGGCCTCGGCCGTCGCGCGCTGGGACTTCGGGGCGGGCGACGCGGCGCCGACGCGCCAGTAGCCGCAGAAGCTCACGAGGTCCTTCGGGACGCCGCGTTCGCCGACGAGGTGCCGGCGACCCTCGGTGGCGAGGGCCTGCTCGCCGACGATGTACGCGTGGGTCGCAGCATCCGGAATCGAAGCGTCGCGGAGGGCCTGCAGCGCCAGGGTTCCGGGCTTCACGTCGTGGTCGCGGACGATCCAGCGCACGATGATTCCGGCGGGATGCGGGAAGTCGAGCGCGTCCTCGGCGGAGGGCACCTCGATGATCGCGAGGCCGGTCGCATGCGACGGCAGCGCGGCGCAGATGCCCGCGATCGCCGGCAGCCCCGTCTCGTCGGAGACCAAGACGACGCGGTCGGTGCCGCGGTCGGGGTTGAAGGTGAGGCCCTCGTCGATCACGACGACGCTCTCGCCCGCCTGGCAGGACTCCGCCCAGCGCGAAGCGGGACCCGCGGTGCCGTCGGCCGCGGAGCCGTGCAGCACGAAGTCGACGTCGATCTCGGCGCCCGTGGTCGCCGTCGCAGGGCGGAACGCGCGGACGGTGTAGTTGCGCATGACCGGGCGCACACCGTCGGGGATGCGGAGGTACTTGAGGTACCCGAACATCTTGTTCGCCTTCGCGGGCAGGCGCTCGAGGCCCTCGTCGCCCCCGAGGGGAAGGAACAGGCGGAACCACTGGTCGTAGCCCATGGCGCGGAACCGATCGATCTCGCCGCCGCCGAGCGTCACACGCAGCCAGTGCGGGGAGAGTTGTTCGGTGCGCAGCACCGTGAGGTGCACGAGGCCCTGTGTCTCGGGCTTGACCAGTCGAGGATGAGCCATGTCGGTGCTCCTTGTCGGGCGGGCGAGGGGGTCAGAGGCCCCAGGGGAAGAAGGCGGCGAACAGCGCGGCGGACGCGAGCCAGAACGCGAGCACGAACACGGTGTCGCGCACCCGCCACGGCACGAGGTGCCGCTCGGTGCGGTCGGGGTGCGCGCCGAAGGCACGGGCGTCCATGGCGAGGGCGACCCGCTCGGCGTGACGGATGGCGCCCGCCATGAGCGGCACGACGTAGCCGAACCAGCGGGCGATCGCGGCGAAGGGCCCGCGCCCGCCGTGGGCGCCGCGCACGCGGTGCGCCTGGCGGATGACGTCGAGCTCGTGCCCGAACCGCGGCACGAAGCGGAACGCCGCCAGCGCCGTGTACCCGATGCGGTAGGGCACGCGCAGCTGCTGCACCGAAGCGCGCACCAGGTCGGGTCCGCTGGTCGAGAGCCCCGCGATGAGCGTGAGGGCGAGGATCGCGGCGAGGCGCAGACCCGTGGCGAAGCCCACTTCGAGCGCGCCGCCGTACATGGTCCAGCCGCCGAGCTGCCACACGATGACGGACTGATCGACCCGCGAGGCGTCGGTCCACAGCGCGAACCCGAAACCGATGACGAGCGCGCTGAGCGGCAGCGCGAGGAACAGGATCGCCGCGAGGCGCCGGGTGAACGACACCCCCACCAGCAGCACGACGTACGCGAGCGCGAGGAACGCGGCGGGGGTGGCGAGATCCCGCACGAACACGAGCAGCGCCATCGCGGGCAGCGGCGCGGCGAGCTTCGCGAGCGGGTTCATCCCGTAGAGGAAGCGGACAGCGGATGCCTCGACCCGCCGCGCGTACGGATCGAACGTCGAGTGTGCGGCCGTCGCCGCGGTGAGCGGGCCGGTGTCGGTCACGCGGCACCTCCCGTGGCGTGCGGGGTCGGGGCGGCCGTCGGCGTCGATCCGGTTCGCAATTCAGGATCGTTGGGGCGCGGCAGGTCGATTCGGGCGGGTTCGCCTGCATCGGTCCTGAATTGCGAACGCGACGTGGGGAGGGGTGCGGGTGCGTCGGGGAGGTCGGCGAGGCGGGCGATCCGGGAGAGCTCGGGATGACGCTGCACGCCCTGCAGGGCGCGGCGGAGGGGCGGCGGACGCAGGCCCGCGCGGGCGATGAGGGCGTCGTCGGCGAACAGGTCGGTCGTCGGGCCCTCGGCCAGCACGCCGCCGTCGGCGAGCACGACGGTGCGGTCGGCGTAGTCGGTCACCAGCTGCATGTCGTGCGTGACGACGACGATCGTGGTGCCCTCGGCGTTCAGCTCGGAGAGGAGGGAGAGGAGTTCGTCGGCGCGGGCGCGGTCCTGGCCGAACGTCGGCTCGTCGAGCACGAGCACCGGGGCGCCGGCCACGAGGGCGGTGCCGACGGACAGGCGCCGCTTCTGTCCGCCCGAGAGAAGGAAGGGGTGGCTCTCGGCCTTCGCTTCGAGCCCGAAGCGCTCGAGGAGCGCCTCGGTGCGACGTCGCACCTCGTCGTCCGGCAGGCGCTGGCGCCTCAGGCCGTGCGCGATCTCGTCGAACACGGTATGCGCGATGAACTGATGCTCGGGGTTCTGGAACACGAAGCCGACGCGCGAGCTGAGGGTGCGCGCGTCGGCGCGGCCGACGTCGAGCCCGTCGACGTGCACCGTGCCCTTGGGCGGTGAGACCACCCCGGCGAGCGCCTGGATGAGGCTCGTCTTGCCCGCGCCGTTCGCTCCGACCACCGCGACGAAGGCGCCTCGCGGCACGTCGAGGTCGACGCCGTGCAGGACCTCGGTGCGGCCGCGGCGGAGCGTGAGGCTCCTGACGCGGATCAGCGGTGCATCCCCACCCCTTTTCGCGGATCCGGAATTCGGAGATTCGTCGCGTGTGCGGAGCGCGGCGGCCGCAGCACCCGGAATCGGCGCGATTGTCCGAATTGCGGATGCGGCGGGGAGAGGCGCGTGCGAAACCCCGGCGGGAGCGGGGGCCGACAGGGCGGGCTCGGCGTCGAGAGCGGCACGCAGCTCGTCGGGGGTCAGCGGCAGCGGGTCGAGGCGGAAGCCCGCGCGGCGGAGCCGCAGGGCGGCGATCGTCGACACCGGCAGCCACACGCCCATCGCGTGGAGATCGTCCGCGCGGCCGCGCAGCACGTCATCCACTGAGCCGTCGGCGGCGAGAAAACCGTCGTGGTCGAGCACGACGACCCGGTCGACGAAGCCGACGGCGGCGTCGAGGTTGTGCTCGACGAGGAGGATCGCCCGGTCACCGGCTGCGACGAGTTCGGCGAGGGCGGCGTAGACCTCTTCGATCCCGGCCGGGTCGAGATTCGCGGTCGGCTCGTCGAGCACGAGCAGCGGCGACCCCATGGCGAGGGCGCACGCGATCGCGAGCCGCTGGCGTCCGCCGCCCGACAGGTGGTCGGGGTTCTCGCGTCGGCGCTCCCACAGGCCCACTCGGCGGAGGGCCTCCTCGGCGCGGGCGAGCACCTCGGCCACCGGCATCCGGAGGTTCTCCGGCCCGAAGGCCACTTCGTCGAGGAGCGTGCCGGTCACGAGCTGCGCGTCGGGGTCCTGGAAGACCATGCCGACACGGGTGCTGAGCTCGGCGACCGGCGTCGCCTGCGTGTCGAGGCCGTCGACCTCGACCGATCCGGTGACGGTCGCCGGCACGGCCTGCGGCAGCAGCCCGTTGAGAGCGAGGGTCAGCGTCGACTTGCCGGACCCACTCGGGCCGAGCAGCAGCACGACCTCACCGGGGGCGACATCGAACGAGACGGATGCCGGCGCCGGCGTGGTCTCGCCGTCGTGGGTGATGCCGAGCTCGCGCACGCGCAGCAGCGGCACGGCAGGAGACACGGGGATCCGATCGTCGAGGGAAACTTAGCCTTCCCTAACTTACCGGCCGACCGCGTGGCGGCGAAACGGCTCCGGGGCGACGGATGCCTCAGAGCTGGCTGCGTCGGGCGACCCCCGCGCGCCGCAGCGCGGAGCCGATCGCGAGACCCACGGCGGTCCATGCCACCGGGCCGACGATGAACAGTGCCACGTAGACGATCTGACCCCACAGGGGGAAGCGGGTCACGTCGGCGGCGAACCAGATCGCGGCGGCGATGACGACGCCGACGATGACTGCCGAGAGGAAGAATCGCCACGGCTCCCAGCGCTTGTAGCGCGAGGTCGCGGCGATGATCTCCTGCAGTCCGCCGATGAGGAGGGCGGTGCCGATGTAGCGGCCGATCCAGAGTGGCACGACCGCGCTCGCGACGAGGGCGGCGACCATGTGCGTGATCAGCGCGACCCATGGCCGGCGCAGCAGTTCCTGCGCGACGACACCGGGAAGCACGTGCACGCCGAGGACGAGTCCGTAGAGGATCGGCGCACCGGCCGAGACGAAGCCGCTGATCGCTCCCGCGCCCGCCTGCAGAACGCCGGTCGCGACGCCGATGGCGGCGCAGGTGAGCAGAACGCTCGTCGAAATCCGGGTGCGGGCAGCCACCTGCCCAGCGTACTGGGACGCGGCCTCGCGATTCTCACTGAGCTCTCATTAACTGAGATTCACCTGGCAGTTACGTTTGAATCCGTTGCGCCCCGACGATGTGGCGCAGCGACTCCCCACATATCAATGGAGGCCACGTATGGGTCGATCCTCCGTCAGAGCAGCAGCGGTCGTCACACTCGCCGCACTGTTCACGGGCACCGCCACCGCCAGTTTCGGCAGCGTCCCGGAGGAGGTGAACACCCCGACCCCCATCAACGCTGAGGACGGCCAGTACATCGTCCTCCTCAAGGACGCACCCCTCGCCACCTACGAGGGCGGCACGAGCGGCATCCAGCGCACCAAGCCCGACAAGGGCACGCAGCTGGACGCCAATTCGACGGACTCGAAGAAGTACCTCGCGCACCTCAAGAAGCAGCAGGCGGATGTCGCGGCCGAGGCCGGCGTCACGCCCCAGCAGTCGTACGGCGTCACCGTCAACGGCTTCAGCGCCGCGCTGACGGCGAAGCAGGTTGCCGAGCTGAGCGCAGACAAGGGTGTGCTCGGCGTCTTCCCCGACGAGATCTACCACCCCACCGCCGCCGTTCCGTCGACGGAGTTCCTCGGCCTCGGCTCGAACACGACCGGCTCGGGCGGCATCTGGGATGCCGTCGGCGGTGTGAGCGAGGCAGGCAAGGGCGTCGTGGTCGGCGTGATCGACACGGGCATCGCGCCGGAGAACCCCTCGTTCGCGGGCGACCAGCTCAAGAAGAAGGGCGCTCAGGGCGTCCCGTACACGGAGAACGGCGACACGATCGTCTTCGACAAGGCGGACGGCGGCCAGTTCCGCGGGCCGATCACGATCGCCCAGAGCTGGGACAAGCGCCACTACAACACCAAGCTCATCGGTGCGCAGTACTTCTCCGCGGGTGCGGCGGCGTCGGGCTTCGACTTCAGCTACGACTTCCTGTCGCCGCGTGACGGCGACGGCCACGGCTCGCACACCGCGAGCACCGCGGCCGGCAACTTCGGGGTCGATGCGTCGGTCGAGGGCATCGGCTTCGGCAAGATCTCGGGCGTCGCTCCGGCAGCCAAGGTCGCGGCGTACAAGGCCTGCTACGTCGGACCGGACGACCTCGTCACGACCGACGACATCTGCGCCGGCAGCGACCTGATCGCGGCCATCGACAAGGCCGTCGCGGACGGCGTCGACGTGATCAACTACTCGATCGGCGGCGGCGCGGCATCCACCGTGCTGAGCGCCGACGACTACGCGTTCCTGGGCGCGGCCGCGGCGGGCGTCTTCGTCGCGGTGAGCGCCGGCAACGACGGTCCGGGCGCCTCGACCGCCGACCACGGTTCGCCCTGGTACACGACGGTCGCGGCATCCACCATCCCGACCTACGAGGGCACGGTCAAGCTCCCCAACGGCTTCCAGGCCGCGGGCGCATCGGTGACGGTGCCGTTCGGCAAGGAGCTGACCGGACCGGTCGTCTACGCGGGTGACATCGCCAAGGCGGGCGCCGCACCGAACGAGGCGGCGCTGTGCTTCCTCGGGACGCTCGACCCGGCCAAGGCCGCCGGCAAGACGGTGATCTGCGACCGCGGCACCAACGCCCGCGTCGAGAAGTCGCAGGAGGTCAAGGCGGCGGGCGGCACGGCGATGATCCTCGTCAACGTGACCGCCGGATCGCTCGACAACGACTTCCACTCGGTGCCGACCGTCCACATCGACGCGCAGTACCGGGCGGCGCTGCTGGACTACGTGCGCACCGCGGGTGCCGGCGCGACGGCGACGCTCGTGGGCGACAACGTGACCGGCAAGGTGACGCCGACGCCGCAGATCGCCGGGTTCTCGAGCCGCGGCCCGATCCTCGCGGACGGCCGCGACGTCATCAAGCCCGACGTGTCGGCTCCGGGCGTCGCGATCCTCGCGGCCACGCACAACGGACCCAAGGAGAAGCCCACGTTCGGCTTCAAGTCGGGCACGTCGATGTCGTCGCCGCAGGTGGCCGGCCTCGGTGCGCTGTACCTCGGCGAGGAGCCGCTGGCGTCGCCCGCGAAGATCAAGTCCGCGCTCATGACGACGGCGTACAACCTCGTCGACGCGAACGGCCAGCAGACGGCCGACACGTTCGCGCAGGGTGCAGGTCACGTCGATCCGAAGCGGTACTTCAACCCGGGCCTCGTGTACGAGAACGGCATCGTCGACTGGGCAGGGTACCTCGAGGGCGCCCTCGGGCAGGACTACTTCGACGGCGTCGACCCGATCGACCCGAGCGACCTGAACCTCGCCTCGATCGGCATCGGCGCGCTCGCGGGCACGCAGACGGTCACGCGCACCGTGACGGCCACCACCGCCGGCGCGTACACGGCGTCGGTGAACGTCCCGGGTGTGGACGCGGTGGTCGAACCGGCGACGCTCGACCTCAAGGCCGGCGAGTCGAAGTCCTTCACGGTGACCTTCACGACGGCCGGTGCGTCGCTCGAGAAGTGGGCGACCGGATTCCTCACGTGGACGGGCGCCGGCAACACGGTGCGCTCGCCCATCGCGGTCTACCCGGTCAGTGCCGACGCGCCGCCGACGGCGTCAGGCACCGGTGCCGAGGGCGACCTCGACATCACGGTCACCCCGGGCTTCACCGGGCAGCTGCCCCTGACGGTGCTCGGCCTCGCCAAGGCCGACGTGCTCATCGACGGCACCGAGAAGACCGGCGAGGCGAACGACGGCACCACGAACGTGCTGGTCCAGGTGCCGGCGGGCATCGACGTGGCGAAGTTCGCGCTGAACTCGTCGGTCGACACGTCGGGCACCGACCTCGACCTCACGGTCTACCGTGTGGTGAGCCCGACCGACCTGCGCTACTACGAGCGCTGGCAGTCGGCCACCGCGTCCGCGGACGAGGCGGTGCAGATCACGAAGCCGACCGAAGGGTGGTACGTGATCTCGGCCAACGTGTACGCGTTCACCGCACCGTTCACCTGGACGGCGACGAGCGCGCTCGTCGGCCCGGGCGGCGTCGGCTCGCTCACCGCGGACCCGAGCACGCTGGCCGCCCAGCAGGGCGAAGCGGCGACGTACAACCTGTCGTGGTCGGGTCTCGACAAGGGCAGCTACCTGGGCGTCGTCCGCTACGGCGACTCGCAGGTGCGCACCGTGGTCTCGGTCGACGTGCCGTAACCCGCACCGATGCAGCGGGGGCGCCCGGGCTCAGGCCCGGGCGCCCTTCGCGTCTGTGGATTTCGGATGCTGCGGCCCGCAGCATCCATCCCCCTCGACGTCGTCGCGCTCGGGGTTACAGGCGGCGGCGGCGCCGGGTCAGGCGCACGGCGGGCATCGGCGGAGCGGGGATGCGCTCGTCGCCGTGGTCGACGACGCGGCCGAAGCGGTCGGAGCCCGCCTCCCAGGCCTCGCGGGCCTCGACGATCTCTTCGTGGGTGCGGCCGACGAAGTTCCACCACATGACGACGTCGTCCTCGAACGGTTCGCCGCCGAGGAGGAACAGCGTCGCCCCGGCCCGGCTCGAGATCACGACATCGTCGCGGTGCGTGCCGAGGTAGAGGAGGTGCGCCGCATCGACCACGACGTCGTCGCCGGCGTCCGCCGTGACGGCGGCCTGGCCGTAGACGGCGACGAGCGCGTGCTCCCACGCGGAATCGAGCGGCACCGTCACCGTCGAGCCCGCCGGAATCCGCAGCTCCGCGCCGACGATCGGCGTGTAGACGGTTGCCGGCGACGCGACGCCCGCGAGCTCGCCGAGCACGACCGTGGCCGAACCCGCGTCGCCGGTGACAGGCGCGAGCTCCACCTCGGGCAGCACCGCGTGCTGCTCGAACGCGGGCCCGCCGTGGCGTCGCGACTCCGGCAGGGCGACCCAGAGCTGCAAGGCGTCGAGCGGCGCGGCATCCTCGCCGACCGAGTACTCGGAGTGGGCGATGCCCGCGCCGCTCGTCATGAGGTTGAGGGCTCCGCGATGAACGACGACGTCGCTGCCGACGGAGTCGCGGTGGCGCACATCGCCGAGGTACGGCCAGGTCACCGTCTGCAGGCCGATGTGCGGGTGAGGTTCGACGCGCATGCGCGTCTCCTGCGGACCGAATCGGTCGAGGAAGCACCAGGCGCCCACGAGCGGCAGCTCGCGCTGCGGGAGTGCGCGGTGCACCGACATCGCGCGCACGCCACCGAGCGGCACTTCGCGGGCCTCGAGCAGGAGGGTGCGCGGTCCCGCACACTCGACCGCGGATTCGGTCGCGACGGCGTCGTCGGCGTCCATTCGGGTCATGTCGCCGGCTCCGATCACTCCGGGTGCGGCTGGTCGGGCCACTCGACGGTGAGCCCGGGCACATCGTGCGTGCGGAGGTACTTCGCCACCACGGGACAGTGCGGCACGACCGTCTCGCCGCGGCGGGCGGCATCCGCCATCGCCTCCGCCACGACCGTCTGGGCGATGCCCCGGCCGCGGAAGGCGGGGTCGACCTCGGTGTGCGGGAAGTGCAGGCGGCCCTTCGCGTCGATGCGGAACACGGTGAATCCCGCGAGCACCCCGTCGACGTGCCCCTCGTAGCGGCGATCCTCGTCGTTGCGGGTCACGATGGTCTGCGTTTGCGTCTCGGTCACTTCAGTCCCTCCGTCGTCCTACTCAACGTACGGGTCCGCCGCGCGATTCCGCCACCGCACACACGCGGACCCCTGGCGGGACGGTGGCCACGGGTCTATCGTCGGCCTCGTCCGCACTGCGCGGGCCGATTCGGGGGAATCGATCGATCCGTCCACGGATTCGAAGGGGAATCATGAAACGACGCATTCTGGCCGCGCTCGCGGCCGTCGCACTGGGGGCCGTCGTGCTCGTCGCGGGGGCTGCAGGGCCTGCCACGGCTTCGCCGCTGCTGGTCGCCAAACACGTCGCCCTCGGCGACTCCATCGCCGCGGGCCAGGGTGGCGGCGTCCCGCTGGACGCCTGCGCCCGGACCGACGGGGGCTACGCGGCCCAGCTCGACCAGGCGCCGAAGTTCAACCTGCTGCGCAACGCCGGGTGCTCCGGTGCCACGATCGCCGACACCATGGCGCAGCTGGAGCAGGTGAACCGCGGTACGAACGTCGTGACGCTCACGGTCGGCGCGAACGACCTCGACCTCGACCAGGTCTACGCCGCGTGCGCGGCGGCCGCGGCGGGCGGGGACCCCGCGCCGTGCCTCGCCGCGATCCAGATGGCCGTCGGTTCCGCGCCGGGGATCGTGATGCCGCTCAGCTCGCTGATCGGATCGGTCGCCCAGCGCTCGCCGAATGCGACCATCGTCGTCACCGGTTACCCGCACCTGCTCGCGGCGCCGCCGGGCGCCCCGCAGTTCGCCCAGCTCGCCGCCCTCGTCGCCGCGGTGAACGGGGCGACCGACGCGCTCAACGCCGCGATCCAGGGCGCCGTCGGCGCCGCCGCTGCGGGCGGTGCGAACGTGCTCTACGCCGACGTGGTCGACGCGTTCGCCGGGCACGGCGTGCAGCTCGTGCCGGGCGTACCCAGCGACCCGTGGTTCGGGCTCGATCCGGTGGGTGACCCGGCGGGCTATCTGCACCCGACGTATGCGGGGTACACCGCCTACACCGACGTGATCCTGGACGCGCTCGGGCGCTGATCCGCGAGGACTGACGGATGCCGCGGTCCGCGGCATCCGTCAGTCCTCATGCCCCCCGCACCGCCGCCTCCTGCCTGCCCGTGCCGACCCCATCTCGCCGATCCGGAATTCGGAGGTGTGATCCCTTTCCGGAGCAGGGACCCCCCGCGGCTCCGGAGACTTCACGAACGTCCGAATTCCCGATCCGCGAAGGGGCGGGCGGCGCGCGCGAGAGGGTCGCGCGAGCGGGGGGACCGCCAGGACGATCGGATGCTGCGACCTGGCAGACTCGGACGGTGACGCTTCTCGAGACCATCAGTGCCGCGGCCGAGGCCTCGGGTGCGCCCGCGGGGGCGCCCGACGCCGACGCGCTGTACGACGCGTTCGTGGAGTGGGCGGGGGATCAGGGCTTCGCGCTGTACCCCGCGCAGGACGAGGCGGTCATCGAGATCGTGTCGGGGTCGCACGTGATCCTGTCGACGCCGACGGGCACGGGCAAGTCGCTCGTGGCGGTCGCGGCTCACGCGGCCTGCGTCGCCCGTGGCGGTCGCACCTATTACACCGCGCCGATCAAGGCGCTCGTGAGCGAGAAGTTCTTCGCGCTCGTCGAGATCTTCGGTGCCGCGAACGTCGGCATGGTGACCGGCGATTCGTCGGTGAATCCGGATGCCCCGATCGTGTGCTGCACAGCGGAGATCCTCGCGAACCTCTCGCTGCGGCAGGGCGCGGACGCCGCGGTCGACCAGGTCGTGATGGACGAGTTCCACTACTACGGCGACCACGATCGCGGGTGGGCCTGGCAGGTGCCGCTGCTGCTCCTGCCGCGCGCGCAGTTCGTGCTGATGTCGGCGACGCTGGGCGATGTCACGCCGATCGCCGAGGATCTCGAGCGCCGCACCGGGCGCACGGTCTCGCGGATCACGGGGGTCGAGCGCCCGGTGCCGCTGCACTTCTCGTACGCCCGCACGCCCGTGCACGAGACGGTCGAAGAGCTGCTGCACACCGGCGAGTCGCCCGTCTACATCGTGCACTTCTCGCAGGCCGCCGCGATGGAGCGGGCGCAGGCGCTGTCGTCGATCAAGATCGTCTCCCGCGAGCAGCGCGACGCGATCGCCGAGGCGATCGGCGGCTTCCGCTTCACGACCGCGTTCGGCCGCACCCTGTCGCGCTACGTGCGCGCGGGCATCGGCGTGCACCACGCGGGCATGCTGCCGCGCTACCGCCGGCTCGTCGAGACGCTCGCGCAGCGAGGGCTCCTCCGGGTCATCTGCGGCACCGACACCCTCGGCGTCGGCATCAACGTGCCGATCCGCACCGTGCTCATCACGGCGCTGTCGAAGTTCGACGGCACGAAGATGCGCCAGCTCTCGGCGCGCGAGTTCCACCAGGTCGCCGGTCGCGCGGGACGCGCCGGCTACGACACCTCGGGCACCGTCGTCGTGATGGCGCCGGAGTGGGAGATCGAGAACGAGGCTGCGCTCCGCAAGGCCGGCGACGACCCCGCCAAGCGCAAGAAGATCGTGCGCAAGAAGGCGCCGACGGGCGTCGTCAACTGGGGCCTCGGATCGTTCGAGCGCCTCGTCGAGGCCGAGCCCGAGCCCCTCGTTCCGCAGCTGCAGCTCACGGCCGCGATGCTCATCAACGTCATCGCGCGCGGCGGCGACGTGTTCGAGAACGTCCGCAGCCTCGTGTTCGACAACCACGAGCCGCGCGCCCGGCGGTACGAGCTCGCGCGGCGCGCGATCGCGATCTTCCGCACGCTGCTGGCGGCCGACGTGGTGGAGATCGACCGGAGCGGAGGCGATGTCGAGGGCCGCAGCATCCGTCTCACCGTCGATCTGCAGCCGAACTTCGCACTCAACCAGCCGCTCTCCCCGTTCGCGCTCGCCGCCATCGAGCTGCTCGACCCCGACGACACGGCGGGCGCCGCGGGAACAGGGCATTACGCGCTCGACGTCGTGAGCGTCATCGAGGCGACGCTCGATGACCCGCGGCCGATCCTGTCGCAGCAGGAGTTCAAGGCGCGCGGCGAGGCCGTCGCCGCGATGAAGGCCGACGGCATCGAGTACGACGAGCGGATGGCTCTGCTCGAGGAGGTCACGTATCCGAAGCCGCTCGAGGAGCTGCTCGCGCAGTCGTACGAGGTGTTCGCGTCGAGCCAGCCGTGGGTGCGCGACTTCGAGCTGTCGCCGAAGTCGGTCGTGCGCGACATGTTCGAGAGGGCGCTGTCGTTCTCGGAGCTGATCTCGCTGTACCAGCTCGCGCGCAGCGAGGGACTGGTGCTGCGGTACCTCTCGGACGCGTATCGCGCGGTGCGCCAGACCGTTCCGGCCGAGGCGCAGAACGACGACCTCCACGATCTGGTCGCGTGGCTCGGCGAGGTCGTCCGACAGGTCGACTCGAGCCTCGTCGACGAGTGGGAGGCGCTGATCAACCCCGTGGACGACCCGTCGGCTCCGGTGGTTCCGCCGGCCCCGCCGTCGGTGCTCACCAACCGCCGCGCGTTCGGCGTGCTGGTGCGCAACGAGCTGTTCCGCAGGGTGCAGCTCGCCGCGCTGCAGCGCGACGAGGAGCTCGTCGAGCTCGACCCCGAGGTGGACTGGCCGGCCGCGCTCGACGCGTATTTCGATGACCACGACGAGATCCTGACGGGCGGAGCGGCCCGGTCGCCGCGACTGGTGACCGTGGACGAGACGGATGCTGCGTCCTCGGGGCTCTGGCGCGTGGAGCAGACGATCGACGACCCGGCGGGCGATCACGACTGGCGCATCCGGGGCGTGGTCGACCTCGCCGCGTCGGAGGAGGCGGGCACCGCGGTGGTGCGGGTGACCGAGGTCGTGCGGCTGTAGCCCGAACGCCCCGATCGTGCCCATCGCACAACGAACCCCCGGCGCGGCTGCGACCGCGCTCAGCCGAGCCCGAGTCCGCCGTCGGTCGACAGCACCTGGCCCACGACCCACGCACCGTCGGGCGTCGCGAGCCAGCCGATGAGCCGCGCGGGATCCGCGGGCTCGCCATAGCGGCCGAAAGGCGTCGACCGCATCCACGCCTCGATCTCGTCGAGCGGCCGGTCGGTCGTCTCCGGGTCGAGATAGCCGGTGTTGACCGGACCGGGATCGATCGTGTTGAGGATGATGCCGAGGTCGAGCAGCTCCGCCGCCACCGTCTTCGTGACGCCGGCGAGCGCCGCCTTGCTCGCCGCGTATGCGACCTCGCCGCGCATCGCGCCGTGGATCTGGCCCGATGTCATCCAGAACACGCGGCCGGTCGGCTCGGTGAACGGCCCCCGTCGCTCGACGCGCTCGCCGGGGCGCGAGTCGGGTGCAGGTGCGCCCGCGTGCAGCCTCGCGAACTCGCGCGTCAGCAGCAGCGTCGACCGTGTGTTGGTCTGCCAGAAGGCGTCGAGCCGGTCGGCGGTCATGTCGAGGATCGACCCGTCGTCGCCCGACCGCGCGTGATTGCACACCAGGATGTCGAGCCGCCCGGTCAGTGCCGTGGCGGCCTCGATGACGAGGGAGACGGTCCCCACGCCCCCTCCCCGCGCCGCTGGCGCGTCGCCCGGAGCCTGCGGGCGCGTGGGCGCAGCCGCGTCCCGCAGGTCCGCGCTGATGTCGCCGAGCTGTGCGCCCGGCGCCAGCTCCGCGCGCAGACCCTCGCGCACGGCGTCGAGGTCGTCGCCGCCCCACGGCAGGCGTGTGTCGTGCGGGCGGTAGTGGTGGAAGAAGACGTCGGCGCCGAGGCGCGCGAACTGGGCGGCGACGGCGAAGCCGATGCCCCGCCGGCGCGAGACGCCGGTGACGAGGGCGGTCTTGCCGGTGAGCGGCAGGGACGACGAGGAGGGGAACATGCGATGCCTTTCGCGGACGCCGGCACGCGGCATCCATGATTCTGTGGCTGCGCGGATCGCGCAGACCGATGGTGACGGAGACGGGGTCACAGGCATTGCATGGGGGTGACGCTACCGCATGCGGTGGAAGGGAGGCATCCGGGATGATGGCGTCATGCCGACGTATGTGGCGTTCCTGCGGGCGATCAACCTCGGGGCGAACCGGAAGTTCCCGAAGGGCGACATCGTGCGCGTGGTCGAGGGCGTCGGGTTCGCCGCCGTCGAGACCCACATCAACACGGGCAACGTACGCTTCACGACGCCGATGCGCTCGCGGGCGAAGATCGAGAAGGCGCTTGAGGACGCCTTCGCCGCGGACCGCGGGTTCGACGTCCCCACGATGGTGTTCACGATCGACGAGCTTGCGGCGATCGCCCGTGACGCCGTCGTCCTCACCGCGGGCCGGCGCGGCCTGGAGCGGCACTACGTGTATCTGCTGAAGGAAGCGCCACAGGCCGACACGATCGCCGAGATCGAGGGGCTCACGACGGATGCCGGCGAGATGGTCGTGCGCGGCCGCGTCGCGCACGCGCTTCTCGGCCCGGGCTACCAGGCCGGAACCGTCGATCCGCTCCGCGCGGCGAAGCTGCTGGGCGTCGCGACCAACCGCAACGCGAACGTCATCACCACGCTCGCGGAGAAGTGGTGCTGAGCTCGGGGTGTGGTGGCTTCACTCGCTCCTCAATTGAGGTCCAGGGCCGGAGTGCGGCCCCGACCCCGGCGCGCCGCTCCTCATCTCGGCCCTGATCCTCAATTGAGGATGCCGGGAGGCTCCTCCACACAACCCGGGGACATGGGTTCGGCTCGGGTTGTGCACCGGGCGGGGTGCGCGGGGGAGCGCGTCGGATCCCGCGGCTACCCTGGGACGGGTGACAATCCCCCAAGGCGACCCGTACGCCGACCTCGCGTGGGAGCCCGAGTTCGCTCCTGCGCCCGACGATTCGTGGGCGCCGCCGGAGGACGGGTGGTCCCCACGCCCCCTCCAGACGCCGCTGGCGCGTCGCCCGGAGCCTCCGGGCGCGTGGGCCCAGCCGCCTCCCGACCCCATGGCGGGCGGCTCGACGTCGATCGACCCCTTCGCGGGCGCCGGTCCGCGCCGGGACTTCACGGGCGCCGACGCGGCCACCGTGCTGCGCGAGGTGTACGGGTACGACGCGTTCCGCGGTGAGCAGGGCGCGATCGTCGACCATGTGATCGCCGGCGGCGATGCCGTCGTGCTGATGCCCACCGGTGGCGGCAAGAGCGTCTGCTACCAGGTTCCGGCGCTCGCTCGCCCGGGGACGGGGCTCGTCGTAAGCCCGCTCATCGCCCTCATGCACGACCAGGTCGACGCGCTCGTCGCCAACGGCGTGCGGGCCGCGTACCTCAACTCGACCCAGGCGCCGCCCGAGCGCGCGGCCGTCGAGCGGGCGTACCTGGCGGGCGAGCTCGATCTCCTCTACGTCGCACCCGAGCGGCTGAACACCGAGGCGACGCTGCGATTCCTCGGGCGCGGAGAGCTCAGCGTCATCGCGATCGACGAGGCGCACTGCGTGTCGCAGTGGGGTCACGACTTCCGCCCCGACTACCTGGCGCTGGGTACCCTCGCCGAGCGATTCCCCGGGGTGCCGCGTCTCGCGCTCACGGCGACGGCGACTCCCGCGACGCACCGCGAGATGACCGAGCGGCTGCAGCTGCCGCAGGCGCGCCACTTCGTCTCGAGCTTCGACCGGCCCAACATCCAGTACCGCATCGAGGCCAAGTCCGACCCGCGGCGCCAGCTCGTCGCGTTCATACGCTCGCAGGGGCCCGGCGCGGCGGGCATCGTCTACGCGCTGAGCCGCAAGTCCGTCGAGCAGACGGCCGAGTTCCTCTCGGCGCAGGGCGTCGACGCGCTGCCGTACCACGCCGGTCTTCCCGCCGAGACGCGCGCCGCGAACCAGTCCCGCTTCCTCCGCGAGGACGGCGTCGTCATGGTCGCCACGATCGCGTTCGGCATGGGCATCGACAAGCCCGACGTCCGCTTCGTCGCGCACATCGACCTGCCGAAGTCGGTCGAGGGCTACTACCAGGAGACCGGCCGGGCGGGCCGCGACGGCGAGGCCTCCGTCGCGTGGATGGCCTACGGCCTCGGCGACGTCGTGCAGCAGCGCCGCATGATCGATCAGTCGCCCGGCGACCGAGCCTTCAAGACCCGGCTCGGCCAGCACCTCGACGCCATGCTGGGCCTCTGCGAGACGGTCGGATGCCGCCGCCAGAACCTGCTCGCCTACTTCGGCGAAGCCTCCGCCCCGTGCGGCAACTGCGACACATGCCTCGAGGCGCCCGACACCTGGGACGGACTCGTCCCCGCGCAGAAGCTCCTCTCGACGATCGTGCGTCTGCAGCGCGAGCGCGGCCAGGCGTTCGGCGCCGGTCACCTCGTCGACATCCTCCGCGGCGCCTCGACCGACCGCATCCGGCAGCAGGGCCACGACCAGCTCTCGACGTACGGGCTCGGCGCCGATCTCAGCGATCAGGACTGGCGCAGTGTGATCCGCCAGCTGCTGGCCCGCGGCATCCTCGTCGCCCGCGGCGAGTACGGCACGCTCGCGCTCGGCGATTCTGCGGCGGGCGTACTGCGCGGCGAGACGCCGGTGCCGTTGCGCCGTGACGTGATGGGCCGCTCCGGCGGCGTCGCACGCGTGCGCAAGTCGACCGCTCCCGAGACGCTCGACCCTGCGAACGCCGGTCTCTTCGAGGCGCTGCGCGCGTGGCGCGCCGGCGTCGCGAAAGAGCTCGGCGTGCCTGCCTACATCGTGTTCGGCGACGCGACACTGCGCGCCGTCGCCGAGCGCCGGCCCGCGAGCCTCGCCGACCTCGACGGTGTCTCGGGCATCGGCGCAAAGAAGCGCGAGGCCTACGGCGAGGCCGTGCTCGCGGTGGTCGCCGCCGCCTGACCGGTCACCGCGGCAGTACGTCGTCGAGGTGCGCCGTGAGCTGAGCCGCGACATCCACCGACGAGCGGTCGTAGAGCCACTGGTACTGCAGGCCGTCCCAGAGCGCGGTGAGCCAGAGGGCCTCGAACTCGGGGTCGCGGTGAGAGGGGAGATCGCCGTCCTCCTGCGCGGCGCGGAACAGCGCGGCGAAGTGGTCCACCACGCCGCGGAAGCGCTCCTCGAAGTAGGCGTGCGCGGGATGGTCGGCGGGCACCGCCTCGCACGAGAGCACGGCGTAGACCTCGATGAGGCCCGGGGCCGTCGCCGCGTTGACGGCGGCGCCGCGGGGGAGGCCGCGCAGCTCCGTGACCGCCCGGTCGGCGGGAACGTGGTCCGCCCGCGACTCGATCTGCTGGTCGCGGTGGCTCAGCACCGCGCTCAGCAGAGCCTCCTTCGACCCGAAGTAGTGCAGCAGCGTCGACTTCGAGACGCCGACGCGTTCGGCGATGTCGCGCAGGCTCGTGTCGCCGTAGCCCTCCTCGGCGAAGAGCGCCGTGGCGCCGTCGACGATGAGCGCGCGGCGCTCGCGGCCCACGCGATAGCCCGAGGGCGCAGCATCCGGTGCCGCGAAGGAAGGCATCGGCGGCACCGGCGCCGCCGTCGAGGCGGGTGGGGGATCGTCGGCGTCGCGCCAGCCCACGGGCAGTGCGAGCGACGCCTCGTACGTCTCGAGGGTCTCGGCGATGTCGACCCGCTCGGGAAGGTACTGTGCGAGCAGCTGGAGGCCGTCCCACGCGGCGGGAACGCGCACGGCCTCGCCGCCCGGGTCGCGGTCCGCCGCGACGGTGTCCTGCGTGATCGCCTCGTCGATGGCGTCCGTTGACAGCTGGCGCAGGCGCGCGTACCGGTCGCGCATGATCTCGTGCGCGGGATGACGGGGGGTGGATGCCTCGCCCGTGAGCGCGGCGAAGAGCGCCCGGTATCCGGGCACGGTCTCGTTGCGCCGCGCGAGCTCGCTGTAGGCGAGGGTGCCGGGGTCCTCAGCCGCCATGCGCTCGAGGAGCTCGGTCTCGTTGTCACGCTCGAACAGGTCGACCACGGCGGCGAGCAGCTCGTCCTTCGTGGCGAAATGCCGGAGCAGACCGGGGTGGCTGATGCCGGCGGCGGCCGCGATGTCACGCAGCGACGTGGCGCGGTATCCCCGGGTGACGAATGCGTCGTGCGCCGCGGCGACGATCGCGGCGCGGGTCTGCTCGGTGCGGGCGGTGCGCACGGCGCCGGGTGCGGTGGTCGTCGTCACGTCGTCACCGCCTCCCTGCGCTCGTCTGCGCCCATCCTATCCTCGTCGATTACCAAGCGGTCGAGTTTCAGTTACCAAACGGTCGAGTTTCAGGTACGCTCGTGGCTGGACGCGCGTCGGAGTCGACGCGCGTCGCACCCGAGAAAGGACTCCGATGACAGAGATGTCGCCCGCCGCGACGGTTGCGGCCGCCGGAACGACCGGCTTCAAGGCACCGGGCACCACGCCCGAGAAGACTCCCCGGGGCTACACCCCCGGCCTCGCCGCGGTGAACTTCGGCGTCTATCTCGCGCTGCTGACGCCGGTGCTCGTCTCGATGGCCTTCAAGGTCGAGCACATCTCGCCCGAAGGCACCGCCACCGCCAACCTCGGGCTCATCATGGGCGTCGGCGCGCTGTTCGCGCTCATCGCCAACCCGCTCGCCGGCCGCCTGTCCGACCGCACGACCTCCCGCTTCGGCATGCGCCGCCCGTGGATCCTCGGCGGCACGCTCGTCGGCCTCGGAGGCTTCGCCCTCATCGGCGTCGCGGAGTCGGTGTGGGTCGTGCTCATCGCGTGGTGCCTCGTGCAGACCTCGATGAACGCCGTGCTCGCCGCCGCCAACGCGACGCTCCCCGACCAGGTGCCGGTCACCGGCCGCGGCAAGGTGTCGGGCATCGTGGGCCTCACCACGCCGCTCGGCATCCTCGCCGGCTCGTTCCTGGTCAACTTCCTGTCGGACGACTTCGCCCGCTTCGTCGTGCCCGCGGCCATCGCCACCGTGCTCGCGGTGCTGTTCGTCCTCGTGCTGAAGGACCGCCGCCTCGACCACAAGCCCGCGCAGAAGTTCACGGTCGGCCAGTTCTTCGGCTCGTTCGTCTTCAACCCGGCCAAGCACCCCGACTTCGGCTGGACCTGGCTCACCAAGTTCCTCGTGATGTTCGGCTACGCGGGCATCGCGACGTTCCTGCCCTTCTACCTCACCGAGAAGTTCGGCCTCGACGAGCAGACCGCGATCACCACGATCCTCATCGCCAACCTCGCGTCGATGGTCGCCATGGCCATTTCGGGCCCGCTCGGCGGCGTGCTCTCCGACAAGATCGGCAAGCGCCGCCCGTTCGTCGCGATCGCCGGCGTCATCATGGTCGTCGGCCTCGTGACCCTCGCGTTCGCACCGAGCATCGCCGTCGTCCTCGTCGCCCAGGCGATCATCGGCTTCGGCGCCGGCTCGTTCATGTCGGTCGACCTGGCCCTGGCGACCGAGGTGCTGCCCAACCGCGACGACACCGCGAAGGACCTCGGCGTGCTCAACATCGCCAATGCGCTGCCGCAGTCGATCGCCCCCGCGATCGCCCCGGGCATCATCGCCCTCGGCGCCACCACCTCCCTCGGCGGCTACACCGTGTACTACCTCTTCGGCGCGCTCGTGTCCCTCGCCGGCGCCGTGCTCGTCTACCGCATCAAGGGAGTGAAGTGATGACCGACACCACGACGACGATCGCGGATGCGGCGACCCCTGCCCCATCGGACCGGCCCTGGCTCGACGCGAGCCTGCCCGTCGAGGAGCGCGTCGAGCTGCTCCTCGCCGAGATGACGGTGGAGGAGAAGGCGGGCCTCTTCTTCCAGACGATGATCGTGATGGGCGAGGGCGGCGAGCTGTCCGAAGGCGACTCCGCGTTCGGCATCCCGTCCAACCGCGAGTACGTGGCCGGCCGTCACATGAACCACTTCAACCTGCTGGGCGTCGCGCCCAAGGCCAGTCACATCGCGGCCTGGCACAACAAGCTGCAGGAGCTCGCGGCATCCACTCGCCTGGGCATCCCGGTGTCGATCTCGACCGACCCGCGCCACTCGTTCAGCGACAACCCGGGCGCCGCGATGTTCGCCGGCCCGTTCTCGCAGTGGCCCGAGCCGCTCGGCCTCGCGGCCACGCGTGACGCGGACCTGGTGCAGCGCTTCGGCGACATCGCGCGCCAGGAGTACACGGCCGTCGGCATCCGCGTCGCGCTGCACCCGCAGGTCGACCTCGCGACCGAGTCGCGGTGGGCGCGCCAGCTGCAGACGTTCGGCGAGGACGCTGCTCTCGCGGGCGAGCTGGGCGCGGCGTACGTGCGCGGCTTCCAGGGCTCCGCGTTCGGCCCGGGCTCGGTGAGCACGATGACCAAGCACTTCCCGGGCGGCGGCCCTCAGAAGGACGGCGAGGACCCGCACTTCGACTACGGCCGCGAGCAGGTCTACCCCGGCGGGCAGTTCGAGCTGCACCTCAAGCCGTTCGAGGAGATCTTCGCCGCGGGCGGCCGCCAGATCATGCCGTACTACGGCATGCCGGTCGGCACGGAGTACGAGGAGGTCGGCTTCGGCTTCAACAAGGGCGTGCTCACGGGCCTGCTGCGCGAGCGCTTCGGCTTCGACGGCATCGTCTGCACCGACTGGGGCCTGGTCACCGACCAGCCGATCATGGGCACGGACTTCGCCGCCCGCGCGTGGGGCGTGGAGCACCTGACCCCCGCCGAGCGCATGGTGAAGATCCTCGACGCCGGCGCCGACCAGTTCGGCGGGGAGCACGACCCGGAGCTGCTCCTCGGCCTCGTGCGGGACGGCCGCGTGAGCGAGGAGCGCCTCGACGTCTCCGCCCGCCGTCTGCTCCGTGAGAAGTTCGAGCTGGGCCTGTTCGAGAACCCGTACGTGGACGTGGAGGCGGCCGACGCCATCGTCGGCTCGGCGGAGTTCCGCGCCGCGGGCGAGGCCGCGCAGCGCGCCTCGATCGCCGTGCTGTCCAACGACCAAGCCCTGCCGCTGCGCCGCGGACTGAAGCTCTACGTCGAGGGCATCGCGCCCGAGGCGGCGGCTCACTACGGCGAGATCGTCGAGACGCCGGAGGAAGCGGATGCGGCGATCCTGCGCCTGCAGGCACCCTACGAGCAGCGCGCCTCGATGTTCGAGAACTTCTTCCACGCCGGGTCGCTCGACTTCCCGGAGGACGTCGTCGCCCATGTGCGCGCGGTGTCGGAGGTCGTGCCGACGGTCGTGGACGTGTTCCTCGACCGTCCCGCGATCCTCGGCCCGATCGTCGATGCCGCGGCCGCGGTCACGGCGAACTGGGGCGCGAACGCCGATGCACTGCTCGACGTCCTGACCGGCGGATCCCCGGCGACCGGCAAGCTGCCGTTCGACGTGCCGAGCTCGATGGCGGCCGTGGAGGCGTCGCGACCCGACGTGCCCTTCGACACCGCCGACCCGCTGTTCCGCTTCGGCCACGGGCTCTCGCTCTAGCCGGCTGAGACGAGGATGCTGCGCCGCGACCTCGCGGCGCAGCATCCCTTTTGTCGTTTCGCCGCGCACAGAATCGGAGACTGTGCCCGACACGCGGGCTCGGGATGCTGTGACCCGGCGTGTCGCCGAGAGCCTCCGATTCTGTGCAGGGCTACCCGCCGGCGCCGGGCACGACCACGACCGGCACGGGTGCGTTGCGCAGGATCTTCGATGCGCTGGAGCCCAGGAACACCTGGGCCAGGCGGTGCGTCGACGACGAGCCCACCACCATGACATCGCCCTCGGTCCAGCCGACCGACGACACCGCCGTGCCCCAGTCGCCGGCGGCGGCGATGCCGTACTCGAGATCGTCGTCCGAGAACCCCAGGGTCTTCAGGTGCGCTGCCGCCTCCTGCTGCGCGGCGGCGGCCTGCACGCCCCACAGCTCGATGACCTGGGTCTGCGCGTGGCTGATGTCGGTGGTGACGGGGCGGCGTGACGGGTTCACGAGGAACGTGACCAGGCGCATCCGCGCCGAGGCGAGTCTGCTGAACTCCGCGACGCGGTTCAGCAGCGACCAGCTGGCATCGTCATCGCGGAAGCCGACGGTCACCCTCGTGACGGCGCTCGTCGTGCGGAAGCTCCGCGGAGCGATGGCCACCGGCAGGGGCGAGGAATGCACGAGCCGGTCGGTCTTCGAGGTCAGCCGCACGCGCCCCGGCTCCGCCTCCTCGGCGGATCCCACCACGATCATCCGCGCGTCTCGCGCCACCGCCTGCTCGATCAGTGTCGCCGGCGCTGATCTGCCGGCGACCCACACCGCCTCGGCGGGGATCCCGGGGTGGTGGGCGAAGTCCGACAGGGCGAGCTCCGCACTCAGCCGGCCTTCGCCCGCGGCCCACTCCTCGTACTCGCGGTCGACGCCGCCGGCGAGCGGCGTGCCCCACCCCTGCGGGACGACCGACACCGCCACGACCGGCTCGGGGTGCGAGCGGGCGAACTGGAACGCGAGCTCGATCGCGCTCCGATCGTCGCCGCGCGGTCCGTAGCCGACGAGGTACGTCACGTCTCGTCCTCGGGATGGATCGGCTCGGCGATCTGCTCCGCCGAGGTGTAGTCGTTCAGCGTCGCGTGCTTGCGTCCGTAGAACCAGTAGTAGAGCAGCACGATCGCGATCCAGGTGCCGAAGATCACCCACGTGATGGCCGCCAGCCCCGACAGGATGTAGACGCATGCGGCGATGGTGAGGATCGGCACCACCGGGTAGAGCGGAACCCGGAAGGGGCGCTCGAGGTCGGGCTTCGTGCGCCGCAGCACGATGACGGCGAGCGCCACGACGCTGAAGGCGACCAGCGTGCCGATCGAGACGGTGTCCCACAGATAGTCGGACGGCACGAACCCGGCGATGATCGCGACGATCACCGAGACGACGATCGTGTTGTAGATGGGCGTCATCGTCTTGGCGTTGACCTTGAGGAACCGGCGGGGGACGAGGCCGTCGCGAGAGATCGAGAACAGGATGCGGGTCTGGCCGTACAGCGTCACCAGCGTCACGGAGAAGATCGAGACGACCGCACCGGCCGCCAGGATCGTGCCCCAGATCGGGTTGCCCGTGATGTTCTCCAGGATCTGGGCGAGGCCCGCCTCACTGGCCTCCTCGGTGGAGTAGAACTCCACCGGCTCGGCGGCGAGCCCCGCGATGGCGACCAGGATGTACACCGTCGAGACGATGATGAGGGCGCCGATGATCGCCTGCGGGAGCGCCTTCTGCGGGTTGCGCACTTCCTCGCCCGCCGTCGCGACGGCGTCGAGGCCGATGAACGAGAAGAAGATGGTCGCCGCGGCGGCGCTGATGCCGGCCGCGCCGAACGCGAAGAAGTTCTCGAAGTGGTCGGCGTTGAACGCGGTGAAGCCGAGGACGATGAACAGCGCGAGCACCCCGAGCTTGATCAGCACCATGATCGTGTTCACCGTGGCCGACTCGGCGACGCCGCGGATGAGGAGCAGGCAGCACAGGCCCACGAGGACGACGGCGGGCAGGTTGATGATGCCGCCGGTCGCCGCGCCATCGGATCCGGGGATGAACGACACCGACAGGGCATCCGGCAGCCGGAATCCGAGCGTGTTCTCGAGCAGTTCGTTGAAATAGCCGCTCCAGCCCACCGCGACCGCCGAGACGGCGACGCCGTACTCGAGCAGCACGCAGCCCGCGATGATCACCGCCCAGATCTCGCCCAGCGCGTGGTACGTGTACGAGTAGGTGGAGCCGCTCACGGGGATCGCCGAGGCGAGCTCGGCGTAGCACAGCGCCGACAGGCCGGCGCAGATCGCGGCGACGATGAAAGAGATGATCACCGCGGGGCCCGCCTCGGGGATCGACTCGCTCAGCACGAAGAAGATCCCGGTGCCGACGGTCGCGCCGACGCCGAACATCATGAGCTGGAAGGTGCCGATGTTCCGGGCGAGCTCCTCGCCCTTGTGGTGCTTCTGCTGGATGACGATGGGCTTGCGCCGAAAGAGCTGTTCGCCGAGTGCGGCCATGTCGGACTCCCCACGGGGTGGCCGGGCCACAGCGCCCGGAGTGCCCCCAGTCTGGTGCGCGGTGCCGATCGGGCATAGGCCCGCACACCCGACCAGCGTCTGGGATCACAGACGTCAGTCGGTGCGCGTCCGCGACGAGTGAGCGCCACCCGCATAGGCTGACGGAGGCGGGCGACGAGGCCCGCAACGGGAGCGAGCGTGGCCACGAGCAACATCGAGATCGCACAGCAGGCCGAACTCTGGCCGATCACCCGGATCGCCGAGGGGCTCGGCATCCCTGACGAGGAGCTCGAACCGTACGGCCGGTTCAAGGCGAAGGTGTCGCTGCGGCACCTGCGGACGCTCCAGGAGAAGCCGCGCGGGCGGCTCGTGCTGATGACCGCCGTGTCGCCCACCCCAGCGGGCGAGGGCAAGACGACGACCACCGTGGGCCTCGGCGACGCGCTCACCCGCATCGGAGAGCGGGCGATGATCTGCCTGCGCGAGCCGGCCCTCGGGCCGGTGTTCGGCATGAAGGGCGGCGCCGCGGGCGGCGGGTACGCACAGGTCGTGCCGATGGAGGACATCAACCTCCATTTCACGGGCGACTTCTCGGCCATCGCGATCGCGACGAACCTGCTCGCGGCGCTCATCGACAACCACGTCCACCACGGCAACGCCCTCGGCATCGACGTGCGTCGAGTGACCTGGCGGCGCGTGCTCGACGTCAACGACCGGGCCCTCCGCGACGCCGTGATCGGCCTCGGCGGTCCATCGAACGGCTACCCCCGCGAGGACGGCTTCGACATCGTGGTGGCGAGCGAGGTGATGGCGATCTTCTGCCTCGCCACCGACCTCGCCGATCTCAAGGAGCGGCTCGGTGAGATCGTCGTCGCGTACACCCGCGACCGCACGCCGATCCGCGCCCGCGACCTGCAGGCGCACGGGGCCATGGCCGCGATCCTGCGAGACGCGCTCGCGCCGAACCTCGTCCAGACGCTCGAGCACACCCCGGCGTTCGTGCACGGCGGCCCGTTCGCGAACATCGCGCACGGCTGCAACTCGTACCTCGCCACCGATTCCGCGCTGCGGATGGCCGACTACGTCGTCACCGAGGCCGGCTTCGGCGCCGATCTGGGCGCCGAGAAGTTCGTCGACATCCTGTGCCGGACGACGGGCCTCCGCCCCGACGTGGCGGTGGTCGTCGCGACCGTACGCGCCATGAAGTTCCATGGCGGCGTCGAGGTCCAGGACCTCCCGCACGAGAACGTCGCCGCCCTCGAGCACGGCACGGCCAACCTCCTGCGGCACCTGAAGACCCTTCGCGAGACGTGGGGCATCCCGACGGTGGTCGCGATCAACCATCGCGCGGAGGACACGGATGCTGAGACCGCGGCGCTCGTCGCGGCCGCCGAGTCCGTCGGGGTCACGGCCGTGGTCGCGAAGCACTTCGCCGAGGGCGGCGCGGGCGCGGAGGAACTGGCGCGCGAGGTCGTGCGCCTATGCGACGAGCGTGCCGCGGGACCGGAGGACGCGCAAGCGCTGCACTTCACGTACCCGGATGACGCGACGCTGTGGCGCAAGATGAACGCGATCGCGACGCGCGTCTACGGAGCGTCCGAGATCACCGCGTCGACCGCCGTGCGCGCGCAGATCAAGCGCCTGCAGGACGAGGGGTACGGCGGGTACCCGGTGTGCGTCGCGAAGACGCAGTACTCGTTCTCGACCGATCCGAAGCTGCGCGGTGCGCCGACGGGCCACGTCGTCGACATCCGCGAGGTGCGCCTCGCCGCGGGCGCGCGGTTCGTCGTGATGATCTGCGGCGACATCATGACGATGCCCGGGCTGCCGGTGACCCCCGCCGCGAACAGCATCGACGTCGATGATGAAGGGCGCATCGTCGGGCTCTTCTGAGACGGGCCACCCGGCGGTCAGAGCGGCGGAAAGGTGCGCACCCGCTCGACGCGGAACGTGTGCGGAAGCGCCGTGAGGTCGCGGGTGCCGTCTGCGCGCGGCAGCTCGTAGAGATCCAGCATGAGCTGCACGGGGTAGTCGATCGCCTGGTGCACGGTCTTCACCCAGCGGTGGTCGATGAAGAACCGCACCGCGTCGGGCGTCCACTCGACGGCGTAGTCGTGCATCGCGGTGAGATCGCCCTCGACACGGACTTTCTCGAAGTCGTCGCGCAGGCGCGGGTCGTGCTGGCGCTTGATGCCGACGCCGACCCAGCCGCCCTCGTCGTCGATCTCGCTGCCGAAGATCTCGGCGATGCAGATCTCGCCGGAGTCCTCGGGGCGGTCCTCGAAGCCGATCGGCCAGAACGCCACCATCGCGTCGGGGTGGCGCACCGCGGCCATGCGGACTTCGATCACGCCGAACCGGGGCAGGTGGAGCCGGCGCTCCGGCTGCTCCTCGCGCACCACCAGGCCATCGCGGAAGCGGTGCTGCCCGATCGCGCTGCCCCGCACGCCCGCGAACTGGCCGGTCTGCACGTGCGAGACGCGGTTGTCGCCGTCGAACTCCGGTGACCATGGCGCGGTATCGGCGTCGATGAAGAGCTCGAGCGCGTCGGGCGCGATGCAGTAGCGGGCGGCGGTGCGCTCGCGCGACGACCAGTGCGGCAGGTAGTGCGGCCACCACACCTTCTCGTCGAGCACCCCCTCGCCGAACCGCTCGTCGAGATCGGGCTCGCGGCCGTCGAGGTCGAGCGGCGACATGTCGACGAGCGGAGCTCCGGCGGCGGTCTCGTTCATCATGGATCGCAGACTGATGCCCCGGTCATCAGCGATCGGTGACGAGGATGGTGTTCCCGTCGGGGTCGGTCGCGGTGAAGAAGAGGCAGCGGTCGGGGTCGCCGAGCTCGTCGGTCGGGTGCGCTCCGAGCCGCGCGAGGCGCTCGTGGACGGAGGCGAGGTCATCGACGCGGAAGTTGCACGTCGCCCACGGCAGGCCGGGGTCGACATGGATGCCGCTCTTCGGCCCCATCAGCGTCACCTGCCCGTGCGAGCCCGCGAGCACGCTCGAGGCGTCGCTCTCTTCGACGACGCCGAGGCCGAACGCATCCGCGTACCAGTGCGCGCTCGCTCGCGGATCGTGCACGGGGATGAACGCGGTCGTGATCGCCGTCGGCGGGCTCATGACCCGAGCCTAGGCCTCGCCGCGGACGTTCGCGCGGTCCTGCCGGTGCATCCCCGTCACGGCGTCCGGAGGCGCCCTGGCTGTGCGTCTTGCACAACGCATCCGTCACCCGTGTCGCTCCGACCTTGTGGACATCCACCAGAGGCTTTGAGGGGACGTTGTCGGAGTTCTACGGTCGAAGGGAACTTGATCCTTCCCGTCGCACCGAGAGGTGATGCACATGGCTGACGCCGCCGTCCGCACCAAGAAGCCCGCCGTCCACAAGAACACGCCCGCCGGGGGAGCCCCGACCGCTCCGCACACCGCGGCCGAGGCATCCGATCCCCGTATCGACATCGCCGCGGTCACCGACCTGCTCCTCGGGACGTGGGGTGAGACCCGCCGCGAGGCCCGCGAGATGATCAAGGACCCCGCGTTCTGGCGCATCGAAGGGCAGCCGATGCCCGAGCACCGCGAGCGCGTGCTGACGCAGCTGCACCTGCTCGTCGAGCACGGCGGTTCGCGCCGGGCGATGCCCGAGAAGTTCGGCGGACTCAACGACAACGGGGCGAACATCGCCGGCTTCCAGGAGCTCGTGCTGGCCGACCCCAGCCTGCAGATCAAGTCCGGCGTGCAGTGGGGCCTGTTCGGCTCGGCCGTCTTCCAGCTCGGCACCGAGAAGCACCACGACAAGTGGATGCCGGGCATCACCGACCTCTCGATCCCGGGCGCGTTCGCGATGACCGAGACCGGACACGGCTCGGATGTCGCGGCCATCGGCACGACCGCGACCTACGACCCCGAGACCGAGGAGTTCGTGATCCACACGCCGTTCCGGGGCGCCTACAAGGACTACCTCGGCAACGCCGCGCTGCACGGCAAGGCCGCGACGGTGTTCGCGCAGCTCATCACGGGCGGCGTCAACTACGGCGTGCACTGCTTCTTCGTGCCGATCCGCGACGACGAGGGCGCGATGCTCCCGGGCATCATCAGCGAGGACGACGGCGTCAAGGGCGGCCTCAACGGCATCGACAACGGCCGGCTCGCGTTCGACCAGGTGCGCGTCCCGCGTTTCAACCTGCTCGATCGCTACGGCCAGGTCGCTGCCGACGGCTCGTACACGTCCGACATCCCGACGCCCGGCCGCCGCTTCTTCACGATGCTCGGTGCGCTCGTGCAGGGCCGCGTGTCGCTCGACGGCGCCGCGACCACCGGCACCGCGCTCGCCCTCCACATCGCGCTCACGTACGCGAACCAGCGCCGCCAGTTCGACTCGGGCGCCGGCACCGAAGAGGTCGTGCTGCTCGACTACGGCAAGCACCAGCGGCGCCTGCTGCCGCTCCTCGCGCAGAACTACGCGCAGTTCTTCAGCCACGACGAGCTCCTCAAGAAGTTCGACGCCGTGTTCTCGGGCCGCACCGACACCCCCGAGGAGCGCGAAGACCTCGAGACGCTCGCCGCCGCGCTCAAGCCCCTGTCGACATGGAACGCCCTGTCGACGATCCAGGAGGCCCGCGAGGCCTGCGGCGGCTCCGGCTTCCTCGCCGAGAACCGCATGGTCGGCCTCCACCAGGACCTCGACGTCTACGTCACCTTCGAGGGCGACAACAACGTCCTGCTCCAGCTGGTCGGCAAGCGACTCCTGTCGGACTACGCCAAGCAGTTCAAGGGGGCGGATGCTGCGAAGCTGGCCCGCTTCGCCGTCGGCCAGACCGCGGGAAAGGTGTTCCACGGCGCGGGCCTGCGCCAGCTCGGCCAGACGGTGACCGACTTCGGCTCGACCGCGCGCTCGATCGAGCTGGGCCTGCGCACCGACCAGCAGCACGAGCTGCTCGCCGGCCGGGTGCAGCAGATGGTGGCGGATGTCGCGGCCGCCCTGCGTCCGGCATCCAAGCTGTCGCCGGCCGAGGCCGCCGCGCTGTTCAACAGCCACCAAGCGGAACTCATCGAAGCGGCCCGCGCACACGGCGAGCTGCTGCAGTGGGAGGCCTTCACCGACGGCGTGAACCGTGTCTCGGACGAGGGCACCAAGCAGGTGCTGACGTGGCTGCGCGACCTGTTCGGGCTGCACCTCATCGAGAAGCACCTCGCGTGGTACATCATCAACGGCCGGCTCTCGACCCAGCGTGCGGCATCCGTCTCCCGCTACATCGATCGTCTCGCGGCGCGGCTGCGTCCGCACGCGCAGGATCTCGTCGACGCCTACGGCTTCGCGCCCGAGCACGTGCGCGCCCCGATCGCGTCGGGTGCCGAGCGCAAGCGCCAGGACGAGGCGCGCGAGTACTACCGCGCGCTCGCCGCGTCGGGCGAGGCGCCGGTGTCGGAGAAGTCGCTCAAGAAGAAGTGACGGCGCGCGGCTCGCACCGTGCGAGCCGGCGTCCTCGAATGAGGAGCTGAGCCGGGATGAGGGCTGGTCTGCGCCGACGGCTCCGCATCTCGGCAACGATCCTCAATTGAGGATCGAGAGCGACTTCAGGAAGCGGACCAGCCGCAGTTGCCGCACTCGCCCGTCGCGGAGATCTCGATGAAGCAGTTCGGGCACATGGCGCGCACGCGCTCGGGGACGACGGGCTTCGCGACGCGACGCTGCGTGGCCGGACGCGGAGACGACGACTTCGCGCGCGCGGTCGGCGCGGCCGCCGCCGGCTGCGGCACGATCGCCGCCGCGGGCACGTGGTACGCGCAGTAGAAGCGGACGTAGCCGTCGTGGTTCTTCGGGTGCCGGTGCTTGTACGCCCACAGCTCGGTGCGCTCCAGCAGCTCGGAGTCGGGGCCGCACGTGAAGCAGCGCGTCGCCTCGCCCGGGACCACGTCCGCGAGGAGCACAGGGTTCTCGAAGGGGACCGAGTCCCGCCAATCCGCCGACGCGACGATCTTCATGGTCCTGCCTCCCAGCTGCGCGGACCCGAACAGCCCGACATTCCAAGGTAAGCGACGCAGGCGCCATCCGGGAATCGAGCGGGTGTCGGGCGGCTGAACTCGGCCGGTCGTGCCTGGCTGGGCGATGCCGCCCGACCCGACGTCGGCGGGGGAGCCTAGGCTGGCGCGGGTGAGCACTGACGTCCGCCTCGGCGCCGACGGCCGCGCGCGCTGCGCGTGGGTCGGCGACGACTCCGAATACGCCCGCTACCACGACGAGGAGTGGGGCGTGCCGCTGCACGGCGACCGTGCGCTCTTCGAGAAGATGAGCCTCGAGGGGTTCCAGGCAGGGCTGTCGTGGATCACGATCCTCCGCAAGCGCCCGCGGTTCCGCGAGGTGTTCGCGGGGTTCGCGCCCGAGTCGGTCGCGGCGTTCGGCGACGACGACATCGCACGATTGATGATGGATGCCGGCATCGTCCGCAATCGCGCCAAGATCGAGGCCACGATCTCCAACGCGCGGCTGGTGCTCGGCCTCGAGCCCGGTGAGCTCGATGCGTTCATGTGGTCCTTCGCGCCGGTGGCCCATCGGCGACCGGCGACCTTTGCCGAAGTCCCCGCGATCACCCCCGAGGCCCAGGCGATGAGCAAGGCCTTGCGCAAACGCGGCTTCCGCTTCGTCGGCCCGACCACGATGTACGCGCTCATGCAGTCCGCCGGCATGGTGGACGACCACGTCGACGGGTGCTGGCGCGTCGGCTGACGCCCGAGGAACAACGAGCGCACCCCATGCGTTCGAATGGATCGTGGATTACGGACACCCGCTCGAATTCGGCGCCTTCATCACCCCCTCCGCCGCGAGCCCTGAGGCGCCGGTGCTGCTGTCGCAGGTGGCCGAGGCATCCGGTCTCGATCTCGTCACCTTCCAGGACCACCCGTACCAGCCCGCGTTCCTCGACACGTGGACGCTCATGTCGTTCGTCGCCGCGCGCACCGAGACCATCCGCATCGCGCCCAACGTGCTGAACGTGCCGCTGCGCCCGCCCGCCGTCGTGGCGCGGGCCGCCGCGAGCATCGACCTGCTGTCGGGCGGGCGGTTCGACCTCGGCCTCGGCGCCGGCGGCTTCTGGGACGCGATCGAGGCGATGGGCGGCACGCGGCTCACGCCGGGTCAGGCTGTGACGGCGCTGGGTGAGGCGATCGATCTCATCCGCGAGCTGTGGCGCACCGACGAGCGCCGGGGCGTGTTCACGGGCGGGAAGTTCCACGCGGTTCACGGCGCGAAGCGCGGGCCGAGGCCGGCGCACGACATCCCGATCCACATCGGCGCGTACAAGCCGCGCATGCTCGCGCTCACCGGGCGCAAGGGCGACGGATGGCTGCCGTCGCTCGGCTACATGCAGCCGGGCGACCTCGCCAAGGGCAACGCCGCGATCGACGAGGCCGCCCAGTCGGCCGGCCGCGACCCGCGCGAGATCCGGCGCCTGCTCAACATCGGGCAGCTCGCCGCCGATCCGCAGGAGTTCGCCGAGCGCCTGGCCCGCCTCGCTCTCGACGACGGCATCGGCACGTTCATCATCGCGGCCGACGACCCGAACCTGCTCCAGCGCTTCGGCGAGGACGTCGCCCCCGCCGTGCGCGAGCTCGTGACCGCCGAACGCGGCACCCGAGGGGTCGACGCCGCGCCGGTGCGGTCGGCGGCGGCGCTCGCCGCCCGCCGTGACGGCATCGCGTACGACGATGTGCCGGCAGGCCTCCGCGCGATCGAGCCCGGAGACTTCGGCTACGGCGACGTGCGCGCCACCTATATGCGCGGCGGACGCCCCGGCCTGGTGCTGCAGCCCTCGTCGCCCGAGCAGGTCGCAGAGGCGCTCGCGTTCGGGCGGCGGCATCCCGAGCTCCCGCTCGCCGTGCGCAGCGGCGGCCACGGCATCAGCGGCCGGTCGACGAACGACGGCGGCATCGTGATCGACCTGCGGCGTCTCGACGAGATCGAGGTGCTCGACGCCGGTCGCCGGCTGGTGCGCATCGGCCCCGGCGCGCGCTGGGCGCAGGTCGCCGCGGCGCTGGGCGAGCACGGCTGGGCGCTGACGTCGGGCGACTACGGCGGCGTGGGGGTCGGCGGCCTCGCGACGGCGGGCGGCATCGGCCTGCTCGCTCGCGAGCACGGCCTCACCATCGACCATCTGCGTGCCGCCGAGGTGGTGCTCGCCGACGGCTCGATCGTGCGGACGGATGCCTCGGCCCACCCCGATCTCTTCTGGGCGATCCGCGGCGCCGGCGCCAACGTCGGCATCGTCACGGCCTTCGAGTTCGAGGCCCAGGAGGTCGGCCAGGTGGGCTACGCGCAGCTCGCGTTCCAGGTGGACGACGTCGCGGACTTCCTCGAGGGCTACGGCCGCATCGTCGAGTCGTCGCCGCGCGACCTCACGATGTTCCTGCTCACCGGCGGGCCCCGCCCCGGCCAGCCGCAGGTCGTCCAGTTGTACGGCGTCGTCGATTCCGACGACCCCGACACGATCATCGCCCGCCTGCAGCCGTTCGCCGAGCTCGCGCCGCTCGTGCAGCAGTCCGTGCAGCTCACGACGTACCCGCAGATCATGGCGAACGCCGACCTCGGCCCGCAGCACGGCGCGGGCGAGCCGCACTCGCGGTCGGGCCTCATCGAGCACGTCACGCCCGCCTTCGCTGCGGCGGCGGAAGGGATGCTGCGCTCCGGCGCCGTCCCGTTCTTCCAGCTGCGCGCGGTCGGCGGGGCGGTGGCCGACGTCGCCGAGGACGCGACCGCGTACGCGCACCGGTCGGCGAACTTCTCGGTCGTCGCGCTCGGATCCCACCCCGACCGGCTCGACGCCCAGTGGCGCATGCTCGCGGACCACGTCGACGGCATGTACCTGAGCTTCGACTCGTCCGAGCGCCCGGAGCGGATCGCCGAGGCGTTCCCGCCTGCGACGCTTGCCCGGCTGCGCCGCGTGAAGGCGACCTACGACCCGACGTGCGTCTTCCGCGACAACTTCGCGATCGAGCCCGCAGACTCCGACGCCGCCTGAGGCGCAGCATCCGTCCCCCTCCCGCGGGTTTGGGGCGCATTCCTTCCGTTGGGGCGCAGATTCTCCGCCCCAACGGAGTAAGTGCGCCCCAAACCCCCGAGGTGGTCCGGATCGAGCAGGATTCAGGAAGCGGGGTGTCCGGGTTGACCGGCATACTCGTCGGCATGGCATCCGAGTCCCACATCGCTGATTCGCACGAAGTCATCCGCGTCGTCGGCGCCCGCGAGAACAACCTCAAGGACGTGTCGGTCGACATCCCGAAGCGGCGGCTCACCGTCTTCACTGGGGTGAGCGGGTCGGGCAAGTCGTCGCTGGTGTTCGGGACGATCGCCAACGAGTCGCAGCGCCTCATCAACGAGACGTACCCGACGTTCGTGCAGCAGTTCATGGGGCAGCTGAGCCGCCCCGAGGTCGACGCGCTCGAGAACGTGAGCCCCGCGATCATCGTCGATCAGGAGCGCATGGGCTCGAACGCGCGGTCCACGGTGGGCACCGCGACCGACGCGCACGCGATGCTGCGGCTGCTGTTCAGCCGCATCGGCGTGCCCCACGTCGGCTCGCCCCAGGCGTTCTCGTTCAACATCCCGTCGGTCTCGGGCGCCGGCGCCGTGACGTTCGAGAAGGGCGGCAAGAAGGTCAAGGAGCGCCGCTCGTTCGAGATCACCGGCGGCATGTGCCCACGCTGCGAGGGACTCGGCGAGGTGAGCGACGTCGACCTCGACGAGCTCTACGACAAGACCAAATCGCTGAAGGACGGCGCCATCCAGGTCCCCGGCTACAACCCCGACGGCTGGATGGTGAAGGCCTTCACCGAGTCCGGCTTCGTGGACCCCGCCAAGCCCATCCAGGACTACACCGAGCAGGAACGTGCGGACTTCCTCTACAAGGAGCCGACCAAGGTCAAGATCGCCGGCATCAACATGACCTACGAGGGTCTCGTGCCGAAGATCACGAAGTCGATGCTCCAGAAGGACCGCGAGGCGCTGCAGCCCCACATCCGCGCGTTCGTCGACCGCGCTGTGAAGTTCCTGCCCTGCCCCGACTGCGGCGGCACACGTCTCAACGAAGGCGCACGGTCCTCGAAGATCAACGGGACGAGCATCGCGGATGCCGCGGCCATGCAGATCACGGACCTCGCGGTGTGGCTCGATACGGTGGACGACCCCTCCGTCGCGCCGCTCATGGTGGGCCTGCGCCAGACGATCGCGTCGTTCATCGACATCGGACTCGGCTACCTGTCGCTGGACCGCGCCTCGGGCACGCTCTCGGGCGGTGAGGCGCAGCGCACAAAGATGATCCGGCACCTGGGTTCGGCGCTGACGGACATCAGCTACGTCTTCGACGAGCCCACGGCGGGCCTGCATCCCCACGACATCCAGCGGATGAACCGGTTGCTGAAGCTGCTGCGCGACAAGGGCAACACCGTGCTGGTCGTCGAGCACAAGCCCGAGGTCATCGAGATCGCCGACCACATCGTCGACCTGGGCCCCGGCGCCGGCCGTGCGGGCGGCGAGGTGCAGTACGAGGGGGATGTCGAGGGTCTGCGCACGTCCGGCACCATCACCGGCCGTCATCTCGGCGACCGCGCGCGCCTCAAGGACTCGACGCGGGTCGCGAAGGGCGCGCTCGAGATCCGCGGAGCCACTCAGCACAACCTCAAGGAGGTCGACGTCGACGTGCCGCTCGGCATCCTCACCGTCGTGACCGGCGTCGCGGGTTCGGGGAAGTCGTCGCTCATCCACGGCAACGTGCCCGGCTTCGACGACGTCGTGGTCGTCGACCAGTCGCCCATCAAGGGCAACCGTCGGTCGAGCCCGGCGACGTACACCGGCATCCTCGACACGATCCGCTCCGCGTTCGCGAAGGCCAACGGTGTGAAGCCCGCCCTCTTCAGCGCCAACTCCGAGGGCGCCTGCCCCGCGTGCCGCGGCCTCGGCGTGATCATCACGAACCTCGGGTTCACGCAGACGGTCGAGACCCTCTGCGAGCTCTGCGAGGGATCGGGCTTCAGCGATGAGGTGCTCGAGTACACCCTCGACGGCAAGAACATCGCCGAGGTGCTCGCGATGTCGGCGGCCGAGGCATCCGTCTTCTTCTCCAAAGGTCCCGCGCACACGACCCTGATGCGCATGATCGACGTCGGCCTCGGCTACATCACGCTCGGCCAGGCGCTCAACACCCTCTCGGGCGGTGAGCGTCAGCGCCTCAAGCTCGCGATCTCGATGGCGAAGAAGGGCGCGATCTACGTGCTCGACGAGCCCACCACGGGGCTACACCTGGCCGATGTCGAGAACATGCTCGGGATGCTGGATCGCCTGGTCGAAGCCGGCAACAGCGTGATCGTGATCGAGCACCACCAGGCCGTGATGGCGCACGCAGACTGGATCATCGACATCGGTCCGGGCGCCGGTCACGACGGCGGCTCCATCGTGTTCGAAGGCACGCCCGCCGACCTCGTCGCGGGTGCAGAGACGCTGACGGCCCAGCATCTGCGGGAGTACGTCGGCGCGTGACCGAAGCCCGCGGGCGGGGATGGGTGTTTGTCCCCATCGATCATGTCTGATCAGGTGGAATACGATCTCCGCAGTTGACACTCCCTGTCTCGTCACACCCCGTGCCGCGGGTTAGGCTGGGGTGTTCCCCCAGGTCTTCTGTGAGCTCGCGACGCCCCTCGCCGGGGTCCCACGCCACGACAAGACGCACGATGCCCCGGAGGAGGCCGACGTCCCATGAGCTCATTCGCCTGGCTTCGCGCGCGCCCGCGCGCCCTCGCGTCGGCGGGCGCGGTGACTGCTGCCGCGGTCACGATCACGACGCTCGCGTTCGTCTATCAGGGCGTGCCCACCACTGAGGTCGACCTCCACGACGGTGGTGTGTGGGTGACGAAGCAGTCGAGCCTGCTGGTCGGGCACTTCAACCACGAGTCGCAGGTGCTCGACGGCGCCTTGCGCACCACGAGCGACGACTACGACATCCTCCAGTCCGGCAGCACCGTGCTCCTCGTCGACGACTCGAGCTCCTCGGTGAGTGTGGTCGATCCCGCGATGGTCGCACTCTCGGGCGCGGCCGGCGTGCCCGCCGACGCCGACGTGGCGCTCGGCGGCGAGACGGTCGCGATCCTGGACCGCGCCTCCGGCGACCTGTGGGTGGTTCCGAGCGCAAGTGTCGGCTCGTTCCAGATCGAGGGCACCGACCCCACCGCCAGCCTCGGCAAGGGAGCGGATGTCGCGGTCGGCGTCGACGGCGTCGTCTACGCCGTCTCACCGAAGACCTCCGAGCTGGTGACGATCCGCATCGGCGCGGACGGCACCCCGGAGGAGCCGGCCCGGTCCGGACTCGACGACGTCGGCGACAGCGCGGAGCTCACGGTGACGGCGGTCGGCGACAAGCCCGCCGTGCTCGACACCGCCACCGGCACGGTGATCGTCGACGGCCGCGCCACCGAGATCGACGGCGGACGCAACGCCGTCCTGCAGCAGCCGTCGGCGGCATCCGATGCCGTCGCACTCTCCACGGCATCCGCGTTCGTGCGCGTGCCGTTCGACGGCTCGGAGCCGAAGTCCGTCAAGGCCGGTGCCGAGGGCGCGCCGGCGTCGCCGGTGTGGCTCGACGGCTGCGGCTACGCCGCGTGGACGGGGTCGGGACGATTCGTGCGCGACTGCGCCGGCGAGGCCGACGACCTCGCGGCCGACATCGACGGCATCGAGCCGACGTCGCTGCTGAAGTTCCGCGTCAACCGTGACGTGGTCGTACTCAACGACGTCGTCGGCGGTGCCACGTGGATGGCGGTCGACGAGCTGCAGCGCGTCGACAACTGGGATGAGATGACGCCTCCTGAGGGCGAGACCGAGGACGACGAGCAGACCACCGAGGAGACGACCGAGACGGTCCTCCCCGAGCGCTCCGACATCAACACCCCGCCCGACGCCAACGACGACGATCTGGGCGTGCGCCCGGGCCGCACCACGATCCTTCCCATCCTCGACAACGACAGCGATCCCGACGGCGACGTCCTGACGACGCGTGTGGTCGACGGCGGGCCGTCGGTCGGCGAGATCCAGTCGATCGACAACGGCCGGGCCCTGCAGATCGCCGTTCCCGAGGACGCCCAGGGCTCGACCTCGTTCACCTACGAGGTGTCCGACGGTCGCGGCGGCACCGACACCGCCCGGGTCTCGCTGGCGGTGCACGGCTGGGACGTCAATTCGCCGCCGAAGCAGAACCGCGTGACGACGGTTGCGGTCGAGGCCGGCGGCACCATCACGTACAACGTGCTGCCGGACTGGATCGACCCCGACGGGGACGACGTGTTCCTCGGCTCCGTCCAGCCGGCGGAGGGCGATGAGGCCGACTTCACGTCCGACGGCCGCATCACCTATCGAGCCGTCGGTGGCACGCAGGGCCGCAAGGACGTCGAGATCACCGTCTCGGACGGCTCCGACGTGACGGTCGGAACCGTGCGCTTCGATGTGCGGCCGGTCGGTTCCATCGACCCGGTCACGAACGCGGACTACATCGCCGTTCGCACCGGCCAGACGGCGACCGTCTCGCCGCTCGCCAACGACGTCGGGGCGGGGCGCGAGCCGCTGCGCCTGGCACGCGTCGACCCGGTATCCGGTGCCGACATCGTGCCCGACTACTCCAACAAGACCTTCACGTTCCGCTCCGCGACGCCCGGCACGTACTACGTCCAGTACATGGTGGCGGCGGGCGCTTCCGGCGTCCCCGGCATCGTGCGCGTCGACGTCATTCCCGAGGGCGAGACCGACCTGCCCCCGGTCGCCGTGCGCGACGTCGCGCTGCTGCCGAGCGGCGGCGAGGTGCTGGTCAACGTGCTCACCAACGACTCGGACCCCTCGGGTGGCATCCTCGTGGTGCAGTCTGTCACCGTCGAGCCCAACTCGGGCGTCGCGGTGGCCGTGCTGAACCACGAGACCCTCCGCATCAGCGACCAGGCGGCGCTGTCGGAGCAGGTGCGCATCTCGTACCGCATCTCCAACGGCTCGCAGTCGGCCGAGGGCGACGTCATCGTCATCCCCATCCCGGCCCCGGCGCAGCTGCGCCCGCCGGTCGCCAACGACGACCAGGTCGTCGTGCGCGCCGGCGACGTCGTGACGATCCCGGTCCTCGACAACGACTACCACCCGAACGGCGACACGATCCACGTCGCGCCGGAGCTCGTGCCGCCGCTCATCGAGCCCGAGGACGGCGAGATCTTCGTCTCGCAGGACACCGTGCGCTTCCGCGCGTCGGACGAGCCCGGGACCGTCTACGCGACCTACGAGGCCGTCGACAGCACCGGACAGAAGGACGCCGGCTACATCACCATCCAGGTGCTGCCGGTCAATGCCGACACGAACGCGGCGCCGCGGCCGCGCGACATCACGGCCCGCGTGCTGGCCGGCAGCCGCGTGAACATCGCGGTGCCGCTGGACGGCATCGACTCCGACGGTGACTCCGTCGAGCTCGTCGGGCTCGCCTCCTCGCCCGGAAAGGGGCGGATCACCGAGACCGGGGCCGACCACTTCGTCTACGAGGCGTTCGACGGCACCGCCGGCGTCGACACCTTCACCTACCGCGTGCGCGATCGTCTCGGCGCCGAGGCGACCGCGACCATCCGTGTCGGCGTCGCGCCCGCCGAGGGCGTGAACCAGGCGCCGTACGCCGTCAAGGACTCCGTGATCATGCGCCCCGGCCGCTCGGTCGCCGTCCCGGTGCTCGCGAACGACTCCGACCCCGACGGCGACGAGTTCGGCATCGTCAAGAACGGCCTGATCCTGCCCGACGTCTCGGGACTCAAGGCGAAGGTCGAGGGTAACCGCGTCGTCGTCACGTCGCCGTCGCAGCCCGTCGAGACGTCGCTGCAGTACACGATCCGCGACGCGCGCGGTGCCGAGGCGAAGGCCGTGCTGCAGATCACCGTCGCCGAGGACGTCCCCCTCCAGAAGCCGATCGCGCGCGACGATTACGTGCGTGCGGCCGATGTCGAGGACGGCGTCGTCGACATCGAGGTGCTCGCGAACGACGAGGACCCCGACGGCACGGTGGACGACCTCGAGCTGAAGGTCGCCGACACGAACTCGCGGGTCCTCGCGGACGGCAAGGTGCGGGTCACGCTCGGTGACGCGGGCCGGCTCGTGACCTACACGATCACGGATCGCGACGGCAACGAGGCATCCGCGTTCATCCATGTGCCGTCGCTGTCCTCGCTGCCTCCGACTCTCGTGTCGACGGAGCCGGTCGAGGTCAAGAGCGGCGAGACGGTCGAGCTGGCGCTCTCGAAGCACGTGCGTGCGGCGGGCGGCGGCAAGGTCGTCATCACCGAGGCCGCCAAGGTCACCGCCGCCCACAACGACGGCTCGTCGCTGATCAAGGACCAGACGACGCTCGTCTACACGTCGGCGCAGGGCTACTTCGGACCGGACGCCATCACGTTCGAGGTGACCGACGGCACCGGGCCCGACGACCCCGAGGGTCGGAAGGCCACGCTGACCATTCCGATCACCGTGCTGCCGCCTGAGAACCAGCAGCCGACGTTCGTGAACGGGCAGATGGATGTCGCGCCCGGCGAGGATCCGGCGACTCTGGACCTCGGCGGCCTGACCACGGACCCCGACCCCGAGGATGCGGGCCGCATCGAGTACCAGATCGTGGGCGGGTCGCCCCAGGGCATGACCGCGTCGATCGAGGACGACGAGCTGCGCGTCGGCGCGGCCGCGGACACGAAGAAGGGCACGGCGGGGACGATCCGTCTGCGCATCACCGACGGCACCACGGAGCCCATCGAGGGCACGGTGAACGTCCGGGTCATCGCATCGACGCGTGAGCTGCCCACCGCGAACGACGACATCGTCGAGGAGGCGCATCAGGGCAAGACCGTCACGGTGCCCGTGCTCGCCAACGATGTGAACCCGTTCCCCGATAAGCCGCTCAAGGTCACCACCGCGATCATGGAGACAGGGCAGGGCGATGTCACCGTCTCCGGCGACAAGGTCGACGTCACGCCCGACGCGAAGTTCTTCGGGACCATGGTCGTCCGCTACCGCGTGCAGGACGCCACCGGCGACCCGGATCGCGAGGTCGAAGGAAGGATCCGCCTCACTGTGCAGGGCAAGCCCGATGCGCCCGGCACCCCGGTGGTCTCGAGCGTGCAGGACCGCACGGTCGTGCTGTCGTGGACGCCGCCGGCGAACAACGGCGCCGAGATCGAGCGGTACCTCGTCTCGTCGACCGCCGGCAACTACGAGAAGGAATGCCTCGCGACCACGTGCACGCTCGACGGGCTGACCAACAACGTCGAGTACAACTTCACGGTCGTCGCCGAGAACCGTGTCGGTCCGTCCGACCCGTCAGCGCCGTCCGAGACGGCTCGTCCGGATGCGCGTCCTGACACCCCGGCCGCGCCGAGCCTCGTGTTCGGCGACCGGAGCCTCAACGTGTCGTGGGTGACGCCGACCACGCCGGGTTCGCCGGTGGAGAAGTACACCCTCGAGATCTCGCCCGCCCCGCCGTCGGGCATTTCGCAGAAGACCGACGTGGTCGGCAACTCGATCGTGTGGGACGGACTGCAGAACGGCGTCGCGTACCAGGTCCGCGTGCAGGCGCACAACCGTGCCCCTGAGCCTTCGAGCTGGAGCACGTGGTCGGTGAGCGAGATCCCGGCTCGGGCGCCCGATGCGCCCGCGGCGCCGACGACGGCGCGTCTTCAGCCGGTCGGTTCTCAGGCGCAGATGCAGGTGTCATGGAGCGCCCCCGCCGACAACGGCGACGCGATCTCGGGTTACCAGCTCGACGTCCTCCGCGGATCGGCGCTGGTGAACTCGATTCCGGTCTCCGCAGGACAGACCAGCCAGGCCGTCGTGGTCGATACGTCGACGACGGACTACACCTTCCGTGTTCGCGCGCAGAACAAGGCGGGATGGGGCCAGTTCAGTCCCAACTCGCCTCCGCAGCGCGCCTTCACGGCGCCCGGCGCCCCGACGAACGTCACGGCAAAGGAGGGCGACCGCTCCCTGACCGTCACCTACCAGCCGGGCCCGCTGAACGGCGCAAATCCCAGTGAGGTCGCTTACCAGGCGTCGGTGAACAACGGCAACTGGCAGGCACTGGCCGGAAACGGTGTCATCGGCGGGTTGGCCAACGGCACGGACTATTCGGTTCGCGTCCGCGCGGTATCCACTGTCAGCGGTGCGAGCGAGCCCGGCGCGGCCTCGGCGCCGTCGAACACCGTCCGGCCGTACGGTCCGGTGCGCAACCCCTCCGTCTCGGCCAGCGCCAACGGCACGAACATCACGTTCAGCTGGAGCCCGCCGAGCGAGAACGGGCGCAGGATCACGCAGGTGCAGATCCGCATCGACGGCGGCGGCTGGCAGAACGTGGCCAACAGCGGTTCGCGCACGAACAGCTACGGCTACAGCGAGCGCCACACCATCGAGGCGCGGGCGCAGGATGCCGAGGGCCAGTGGAGCGGCATCGCGTCGGACGCGACGACGACCATGGCCAAACCCCAGCCGTCGGCACAGACCGTCAAGGGCGCGTCGGGGAGCTGGAGCGACTGCAACTCGGCGTCGTGCGCCTACATGGCGGTCACGGTGAAGAACTTCCCCGCCGGCAACTACCGCCTGACCTGTCACGACAACGGCGGCTCGTGGGGCGGCGGCAGCACGACATGGGTTCCCGAGAACGGCACCGTCCGGGCCAACTGCTACTACGGCTACCCCGGTGGCCGCGCCTGGGTGACCATCGAGGGCTGGGGCAACGCCGACGCGATGAACTGGTACTGACCCGGCACAGCCGACGAACAAAGACACGCGACGAGAGAACGAGACGAACATGACGATGACCCCCGAACAGGCGGCCTGGTTCCAGGGCACCTTCGCGCGACTGGTCGACAACGTCGACCAGGCCCTCATGGGCAAGCGCGAGGTCGTGGCGCTGGTGCTCTCGGCGATGCTCGCCGAAGGCCACGTGCTGTTGGAGGATGCTCCGGGCACGGGCAAGACGAGCCTCGCCAAGGCTCTCGCGGCCACGGTGCAGGGCACGAGCAGCCGCATCCAGTTCACGCCCGACCTGCTGCCCTCCGACGTGACCGGCGTCACGATCTACGACCAGGCCTCGCACCGCTTCGAGTTCCACCGCGGTCCGGTGTTCGCGTCGATCGTGCTGGCCGACGAGATCAACCGCGCCTCGCCGAAGACCCAGTCGGCGCTGCTGGAGGTCATGGAGGAGTCGCGGATCACGGTCGACGGCGTCACTCACGACGTCGGCCGCCCGTTCCTCGTGATCGCGACGCAGAACCCCATCGAGCAGGCGGGCACCTACAAGCTGCCCGAGGCGCAGCTCGACCGCTTCCTCGTGAAGACCTCCATCGGCTACCCCGACCTCGCCGTGGCCGAGCGCATCCTCGCCGGCGCGGCCGACCGCAACCCGTCGGCGCACCTGCCCGCGATCATCACGACCGGCGCGGTCGCCGACATGGCCGACCTCGCCGGCACTGTGCACGTCGACCCGGCCGTGCTGCGCTACACCGCGCAGCTCGCCGAGGCCACGCGCAACGACCCGGCCACGCGGGTGGGGGTCTCGGTGCGCGGCTCGCTCGCGATGATCCGCGTCGCCAAGGTCTACGCGGCCGCACAGGGCCGCCACTTCGTGCTGCCCGACGACGTCAAGGCGCTCGTGGCGCCGGTGTGGACCCACCGCCTCGTGCTCGACCCCGAAGCGGAGTTCGCCGGCACCTCGGCCGAGACCGTCATCGGGCGCGTCCTCGAGTCGGTGGCCGCACCGCAGGCGAGGTCCGCGGCCTGATGACGACGGAAGCACTCGGGCAGTCGGCGGCCACGGAGGACCGCCGCGCCTGGTACGGGCAGCTGGTGCTCGGCGCGCTCCGGCGCGTCGGCGCGGTGCTCGGCCGCGTGTTCGGGGTCGTGCGCCCCGTCGCCTGGGTGCTCATCGCCGGTGCGCTCACCTTGTGGATCGCCGGCCAGTCGCTCGGCTGGTGGGAGCTCACCGTCGCGGCGATCTCGATCACCGTCGTGCTGGCGCTCTGCCTGCTGTTCCTCATCGGCCGCACGGCCTACGACGTGTCGCTCGACCTCAACCGCACGCGCGTCGTGGTGGGAGAGCGGGCCGTCGGTGCGCTGACGCTCGCCAACACCGGGTCGCGCGCGATCCTCCCCTCGCGTGTGCTGCTGCCGGTCGGGGGCGGCCGCGGCGTCTTCGACGTGAACCGGCTGGCCGCCGGCGAATCCGCCGAGGAGCTCTTCGCCATCCCGACGTCGCGACGCGCGGTCGTCAAGGTCGGCCCGGTGAGCGTCGTGCGCGGCGATCCGCTCGGCCTCTTCGAGCGCGTGCACCGCCGCGACGAGCCGGTCGACCTCTTCGTGCACCCGCGCACGGTGCTGTTCGACGGGCAGTCGCTCGGGTTCCTCCGCGACCTCGAGGGCCTTCCCGCCACCGACCTGTCGCCGGACGACGTCTCGTTCCACGCGCTGCGCGAGTACCAGCCCGGCGACGACCTCCGCCACGTGCACTGGAAGTCGACCGCGCGCACCGGCCACATGATGGTGCGCCAGTACGAGGAGACCCGACGCTCGCACTTCGTGATCGGCCTGTCGACGAGCCCCGGCGACTACCGCGACGACGACGAGTTCGAGCTCGCGATCTCGGCGGCGGGCTCCCTGGGCCTGCGCGCGCTGCGCGACTCGCAGCGCGTCGAGGTGCGGGTGCAGGAGCGCGCGCTGCCGGCCGGCACGGGCAAGCAGTTCCTCGACTCGCTCTCGGCGCTCGGGCATTCGAAGGCGAAGGCGGGCTCCGTCGTCGAGCTCGCCGGCGTCGTCGCCGCGACGCTGCCCCTCGCGAGCGTGGTCGTGCTGGTGTGTGGCAGCAAGGTCGATTCCAACGATCTGCGCACCGCATGCAGCCGCCTCCCGTTCGGTGCGCGCGTGCTCGCCGTGGTCGCGTCGCCCGGTGACACCGCGCCGTCGCTGCGGAGGATCGGCGACGCGGATGTCGTGACCCTCGGCGCGCTCGACCAGCTCCCGAACGCGCTGCGGAAGGTGCTCGCATGAGCGCGCCCGTCACGCCGCTTCCGACGCGCGCCGAGCCCGCCGCGCCCGCGCGGGCCGCAGCATCCCACCCGCGCGTTCCGCGCACGGACGCGCTCCCGACCCGGCGCTGGATCCTCGACCTCGGCGCCGTCGCCCTGCTGCTGCTCATCCCGATCGTCGGATTCGCGCCGACGTTCGACGGCGCGAGCTATCTCGTCGCCGCGCTCGGCGGACTCGTGCTCGGCATGGGGCTGGGCGTGCTCGGACGGCTGTTCCGCTGGGGCATCCTCCTCCTGACGGCAACTGCGATCGCGGTCTACTTCCTCTTCGGCGGGGCGCTGGCGCTGCCGCACACGACGGTCGCGGGCGTCATCCCCACCCTCGAGACGCTGCGCCAGCTCGCGCTCGGCGTGGTCATGTCGTGGAAGCAGCTCCTCACCACGATCGCTCCGGTGGCGACCGACGACGGCCACCTGATCGTGCCGTTCATCCTGTCGCTCGTCGCGGCGGTGCTGACGACGTCCCTCGCGCTGCGGCTGCGCAGCGCCGGCTGGGCGCTGATCCCTGCGGCCGCGTTCCTCGCCATCGAGATCGCGCTCGGCACGTCCGAGCCGTTCGTGCCCGTCGTGCAGGGCGTCGCGTTCGGGCTCGTCGGCGTGGTGTGGCTGGCGCTGCGCCAGGCGTGGCAGCCGCAGGCGGCCGCGATCCCGGTCGGCGAGGGGTCCGCGAAGTCGGGCGCCGGCGTGCGTCGCGTGCTGATGGGCGCCGCCGTCGTCGCGATCGCCGCCGTCGTCGGCGTCGCGACCAGCGGGTTCGCGGCACCGTCGTCACCGCGGTACGTGCTGCGCGACATCGTGATCCCGCCGTTCGACATCCGCGAGTTCGCGAGCCCGCTGCAGTCGTTCCGCGCCTATGTGCGCGACCACCCCGACGACCCCCTCTTCACGGTGAGCGGCCTGCCCGAGGGTGCCCGCATGCGACTGGCGACGATGGACGCGTACAACGGCACCGTGTACAACGTGTCGGACGACGGCAGCGGTTCGTCCAGTGCCTTCGCGCCCGCCCGCACCAACATGTCGGCCGACGCCGAGGGTACCCCCGCGACGGTGCACGTCGAGATCGGGGAGCTCGAGAGCGTGTGGATGCCGGATGCCGGTGCCGTCCGCAGCGTCACGTTCGACGGCGACCGCGCCGATGACCTGCGCCGCACCGCGCACTACAACGAGGCGACCGAGACCGGGGTCGTCACCGTCGGGCTCGAGAAGGGCGACGAGTACACGCTCGACGCCGTGATCCCCGAGGTGCCGAGCGACGAGGCGCTCGGCGACCAGAGCTTCGCGCCGCTGAGGATGCCGAAGCAGACCGGTGTGCCCGAGGCGCTCGCCGACATCGCATCGAAGACCGTCGCCGAGGCCGAGACGCCCGTCGAGCAGGTGCGCGCGCTGCAGCAGATGCTGTCGGAGGGCGGGTACTTCAGCCACGGTCTCGCCGGCCAGCCGCTCTCGCGCGCCGGCCACGGCGCGGAGCGCATCGCGACGCTGCTCGGCTCGGAGCAGATGGTCGGCGACGACGAGCAGTACGCGACGGCGATGGCCCTGCTCGCCGGCCAGGTCGGCATCCCGGCGCGCGTCGTGATGGGGTTCTACCCCGACGAGGACGCCGCCGGCGAGCCCGTCTACACCGCGACCGGCGAGACGCTCCACGCGTGGGTCGAGGTCGCGTTCGACGGCGCCGGATGGGTGCCGTTCGATCCGACGCCTCCCGAGGACCAGGTCCCGAGCGACCAGACGACCAAGCCCAAGGCCGACCCCAAGCCGCAGGTGCTGCAGCCGCCGCCCCCGCCCGCGGAGCCCGTCGACCTGCCGCCGACCGTCGCCGACGACCGCGGCTCGGAAGACGAGGACGCCTTCGACGCGGCCCTGCTGTGGACGATCGTGTCGATCGGTGCGGGCCTGCTGGGCCTCCTCGCGGTGCTGCTCGCGCCGTTCATCGTGATCGGAGCCCTCAAGGCCACGCGCCGCCGCAAGCGCCGTGACGCCGAGCGCGCGTCCGACCGCATCAGCGGCGGGTGGGACGAGCTCGTGGATCGCGCCTCGGACTTCGGGGCCCCGGTGCGCCCCGGTGCGACCCGCCAGGAGGACGCCGGCGTGCTCACCGCCGCGTTCGCCGAGCCCCGGGTCGCGACCCTGGCCTCCCGCGCCGACCTCGAGGTGTTCGGTCCGACCGAGCCGTCGCCCGACGACATCGCGGCGTTCTGGACACAGGTCGACGAGATCGTCGGGGGCATGGGGAAGGGGCGCTCGATGTGGCAGCGTCTCGGCGCGAGGCTCAGCATCCGTACACTCCTCGAAGGCACGCGATTCGCCCTGCCTGCACGCCCGGCACGGGCCCCGCGCACGGCGCCGACAGCGACGCCGGACGCTGTCGCCGCCGCGCAGCCCGACGCGTCGGACGCCGTTTCGGCACGGACGTCGACCCGGCGCTCGCGCCGCGGCAGCAAGACCCGGAGCTCGCCCGAGCGCTCCGCCCACCCCCCACAGGAGAACGAATGACCGTGAGCCCGCCAGGCGCCGCCCCCGCGGCGACCATCGGACGCCGTGTGGGGGCGTTCGCGATCGACATCGGCGTCGCCTGGGTGATCGGCGCCGTGCTGGTCGGCATCGTCGTGGGCATCATCTTCGGAGTGGGCCCGGCTGGGGACCGCGAGGGCCTGGCGGTCATGATCCTGCTCGGCTACGCCGGCATCGGACTTCTGATGTTCGTCTGGTGGCTCGTCTACTCGGCGATGCAGGGCAGCGGCGGCGGGTCGATCGGGCAGCGGATCCTCGGTCTGCGCCTGCACGACGCCTCTTCGGCCGCCCCGATCGGATTCTGGCGCGCGATCCTGCGCAACCTCGTGTTCGGCCTCGCCGCGTCGATCGTGGTCGGCTACTTCACGCCCCTCTTCGACGCGAGCGGCCGCCGCCAGGGCTGGCACGACATGGCATCGCGCGCTGTGGTCGTCGACATCCGGAAGGCGGATGCCGCGCCTTCGGCCCCTACCGCCGTAGCCATGGTGAACCCGTACCTGCCGCATCCGACGGGCACTGCACCGCTGCCGCCCGTGCCGTCGCTGCAGCCGGCGGCCCCGGTGCCCGCACCGGGATTCACGGCCGCCCCCGTGGTGGCCCCGCCCGCGACGCGGCCCGCCCCGCCGGTGCCGATGGGTGTGATCGCCGACGTCCCGTGGATCACGCACGAGCCCCTCGGCACGCGCGCGCCCGAGCCCTTCCCCAGCGTGACGATGCCGTTCCCGGCCGCGACGACGACCGAGCCGCTCGGTGCCATCGCCCCCACGACCGCCGCCGCCATCGCGCCTGCCGCAGCACCCGTGTTCGCCGCATCCCTGGTCCCGGCGTCCGTGGAAGAGGATGTCGAGTCCACGCGCATCGTCGTGCCGCCGCCCGCCCAGCGGGCCGCGCTGTACGACGGCGCGCCGGTGCTCGCGGTGCTGACGTGGGATGACGGCACGCGGATGGCCGTGTACGGGCGCACCCTCTACGGCCGCAACCCCGCGAGCGAGGACGGCGCGGTCGCGATCCCCGTGCGCGACGAGACGCTGTCGCTGTCGAAGACGCACTTCGAGGTCGGCGGCGACACCGCCGGCGCGTGGATCGCCGACCGCCACTCGACCAACGGCACGACGCTCGTCCGCGACGGCGGACGGATTCCGCTCACGCCGGGTGTCCGCACGAATCTGCGCGACGGCGACACACTCGAGTTCGGCGACCGGCGCGTGACGGTGGGGCTCGCGTGATGACCGGGACCACGCCGCCCATCGCGGTCGCGTTCGGAGCGTCGACGGATGCGGGCCTGCGCCGCCGCATCAACGAGGACTCGTACCTCGCGGTGGCGCCGCTCTTCCTCGTGGCCGACGGCATGGGCGGTCACAATGCCGGCGAGATCGCCAGCGCGACGGTGATCCAGGAGTTCTCGGGCCTCACCGGTCGCGAGAGCCTGACCATCGACGACGTGCAGGCCGCCGTCGCCGGCGCGCGCCGTCGCGTCGCGGCGCTGCCGGCCGGCGCCGGTGCGGGTGCCGGCACGACGCTCGCGGGCGTGGTCATCGCCGATGTCGACGGCGAGGGCTACTGGCTCGCGATCAACCTGGGCGATTCGCGCACCTACCGCCTCAGCGAGGGCCACTTCGAGCAGGTGAGCGTCGACCACTCGGTCGTGCAGGAGCTCGTCGACAGCGGACAGCTCGCCGCCGACGCCGCACAGCGCGATTCCCGCCGCAACGTGATCACGCGCGCGATCGGCGCGGGCAGCGACGCCGAGCCCGACTACTGGCTCATCCCGGCCGAGGACGGCGACCGCATCCTGGTCTGCTCCGACGGACTATCGGGCGAGCTCGAGCAGGACGCGATCCACGGCATCCTCCTCGCCGAGGCCGACCCGCAGGCGGCCGCGACGCGGCTCGTGCACGAGGCGATGGTGCGCGGCGGCCGCGACAACATCACGGCGATCGTCGTGGACGCCCTCGCGGTGCGCACGCGCACGAGCCGCGCGTGCGAGCGCGACACGGTGCCGGTGAACGCCACCGACACCACCGACGACGCCGACATCGACGGCGACACGCTGCCCCGCGCGGTGTTCGCGGGAGGATTCTGATGCCCACGCTCTACGCTCCGGGACCCACACCGGTCGCCGTCACGCCGCGCGGATTCGCCGTGCTCGAGCCTGGCGCCTCGGCGGCGCTGCTCACCCGCATCCGGTCGGTGCTCGCCGACGGCCGTGGCCTGGGCGGCGTCCTCGAGGCGCTCACCGGCGCGTACGGTGCCTCGCTCACTGCGATCCCCGCGTTCGCGGTGGCACTCGCAGACGACGAGGGGGTCCGCGTCGCCGTGCGCGGCGACTTCGCGTTCGACATCGACGGCGCCGCGTCCGAGCGCGTGTCGGGCGCCGGCGTCACGACGTGGACCGAGCGCGTCATCCCGGGTGCGATGCGCGTCGCGCTCGCGACGCCGGGGTCCGACGCCCCGGCCGAGTTCGAGATCACCGACGGCATCGTGCTGGCGAGCCGGATCGAATGGGATGCCGCACCCGTGGGTTCGGTCTCGCCTGCCGGTGGCGCTCCCGCCGGGGCTGCTCCCGCCGGGGCTGCTCCCGCCGGGGCTGCTCCCGCCGGGGCTGCTCCCGTCGGGGCTGCTCCCGCCGGGGCTGCTCCCGCCGGGGCCGCTCCCGCCGGGGCTGCTCCCGCCGGGCCCGCTCCCGTCGGGGCTGCTCCCGGTGCTCGCCGGCATCCGGTGCCCGCCGGTCCGAACCCCTCCTTCCTTGCCGAAACACGGGTCGGTGACGGCGACACACCGGAAACGGATGCCTCGGCCCGGCGTGTCGGGCAACCGGCCCGTGTTTCGGCATCGCCGATGACGCCGGGTACCTCGCCGATGACGCCGGGGGAGCCGGGTGAGTCGGGGGAGCCGGGGGAGCCGGGGGCGCTCATCGACTCGAGCGCGGTCCCATCGGCCACCGACGGCGAAACGCTGCTTCCCCTGGACTCCGCCCTCGCCCCGCCTGTCGGGGCCTCCGCCATCACGACCTCGGCCGCCGAAGCGGACGTCGCCGCGACCACCGGCTTCGACGACCTCTGGGGGGCGACGGTGATCCGCTCTGCCGACGGCGACCGCACGGCCGAGGGCGAGGACGAAGACCGCGCTTCCGCCGAGGCTCCTGCGCCCGCCGGTGACCACGACGGCGCGACGATCTCACTGGCCCAGGCCCGTGCGCTGCGTGAAGCGGCGGGCGGCGCCGGGGGCGCAGCATCCGGTTTCCCCATCGATTCGACCCCCGCGCCGCTTGCGCCGCCGCGCCCGCCCGCCCCGGGACGCATCCGGGTGTCGACGGGGCAGGTGCTGTCACTCGACCGCACCGTCGTGATCGGCCGGCGTCCGCGCTCGACGCGCGTGAGCGGCACCGACCTGCCGCACCTGGTGGCCGTCGACAGTCCGCAGCAGGACATCTCGCGCAGTCACGTCGAACTGCGGGTCGAGGGCGAGAGCATCGTCGCGACCGACCTGCGCACCACGAACGGCACGACGCTGCTGCGCCAGGGCGCCGACCCCGTGCGGCTGCACCCCGGGGAGAGCACGGTCGTGATCCCGGGCGATGTGCTGGACCTCGGCGACGGCATCACCGTCGCGATCGAGGGGCTGTCGTGAGCGCCAAGCGCGCGCCCATGGCGCCGCCGGATCTTCCCGGCTTCACCTACGTCGACCTGCTCGGCTCGGGCGGCTTCGCCGACGTGTTCCTGTACGAGCAGCAGCTGCCCAAACGTCGGGTCGCGGTCAAGGTGCTGCTCACGGACCGCATGTCGAGCGGCTCGGTCGAGGAGTTCACCGCCGAGGCGAATGTCATGGCGATGCTGTCGACACACCCGGCGATCGTCACGATCTACCAGGCCGGGGCCGCGAAGGACGGCCGCCCGTACCTCGTGATGGAGTACTGCCCGCGGCCGAACCTGCAGGTGCGATACCGGCGCGAGCCCTTCTCGATCGCGGAGTCGCTGCGCGTCGGCGTGCAGGTGGCGGCCGCCGTCGAGACGGCGCACCGCGCAGGCGTGCTGCACCGCGACATCAAGCCCGCGAACATCCTCGTCACCGAGTACAACCGCCCGGCGCTCACCGACTTCGGCATCGCATCGACCACGAACGCGGCCGCCGAGTCGGCGGGCCTGTCGATCCCGTGGTCGCCGCCGGAGTCGTTCGCCGACGTGCCCCGCAGCGACCCGCGCTCCGATGTGTACGCGCTGGGGGCGACCGTCTACACGCTTCTGGCCGGGCGCTCGCCCTTCGAGCTGCCGGGTCAGCGCAACGGCGCGGCCGAGCTCATCCACCGCATCGAGACGCTGCCGCTTCCCGCTCTCGGTCGCGCGGACGTGCCGGTGTCGTTGCAGCGCGTCCTCGAGCGTGCGATGGCGAAGGTGCCCGCCGACCGCTACGAGAGCGCGCTCGCCCTCGCCCGTGCGCTGCAGACGGTGCAGATCGAGCTGTCGCACTCGGTCACCCCGATCGACATCCTCGACGACCACGTTCCGGAGGACATCGAGGAGGACGAGGACGACGGTCTCACCCGCGTCCGCGGCGTCGTCAGCATCAACCCCGAGACGACCCCCGCGGCGGGCATGACCCGCCCGTCGGCGGTCACGGCACCGAGCGCCGCCGCTGTCGCGCCGCGGTTCGACCCGGCCCCCGTCGAGACCGAGACGGTCGCTCGCCGCGCACCCGCACCCCCGTCGGCGTACGAGCAGACGGTGCGGCGCGATCAGGTCGGTCTGCCGGTGTCGCTCGACGAGACGATCGTGCGCGCTCCCGCCTTCGACGCGGCCCCTCCCCAGCAGGAGGAGGATGCTGCGCCCCCGCGTCGCCGCCGGACGGGACTCTGGATCGGGCTCGGCGCCGCCGCGCTCGTGATCGTCGCGGTCATCGTCGGTGTGTCGCTGCCGGGCATCCTGTCGGGCACGGCCCAGGAGCAGCCGAAGCCGAGCGAGTCGTCGAAGCCGCAGGATGTGGTTGCGTCCACCGTGCCGGCCGTCACCGACGTCGTCGGTGCGCCGGTCGACGGCGGCGTGACGTTCACGTGGACGAACCCCGACCCCGAGGACGGAGACTTCTACATCGTCGAGGCCGTCTCGCTCACCGACAGCACGGGCGAGGCCGAGCCGGTCGAGGTTCCCGAGATCACCGTGCCGGCTGCGGCGACAGGGCAGACCTGTGTGGACGTCACGCTGGTGCGCGCCAACGGTCAGCAGCAGACCGACCCGACGCGGGGGTGCACGCCGTGACAGCCGCAGAGGTCGACGAGCTCAGGGTCGAGTTCGCGGGCGAGGAGTTCTCCGTCGATCCCGGCACGGTGTTCACGGTGGGCCGCGAGGGCGACCTCGCGATCGACGACAACCTGTTCCTGCACCGCAACTTCCTCACGATCCAGAACGTCGAAGGGCTCTGGCTGCTCTCGAACGTCGGCTCACGCCTGTCGGCGACGGTCACCGACTCGGGCGGGCGGGTGCAGGCCTGGCTCGCACCGGGTGCACGGCTGCCGCTCGTCTTCGCCGCGACATCCGTCATCTTCAGTGCCGGCCCGACGACGTACGAGCTCACCATCCACGCCGCCGAGCCGACCTTCCGCGACACGCAGCAGCCCGCCGACGACGACGGCCTCTCGACGATCGGCGAGGTGCCGCTGACCCACAGTCAGCGCGTCATGATCCTCGCGCTCGCCGAACCCGTGCTGCGGCGCGACGGCACCGGCATGAGCGAACTGCCGACGTCGGCGCAGGCCGCCGAACGGCTCGGCTGGACGCTCACGCGCTTCAACCGCAAGCTCGACAACGTGTGCGACAAGCTCGATCGCGCCGGGGTGCCCGGCATGCGCGGCGGGGTGCGCTCGTACGCCACGAACCGCCGCGTGCGACTCGTCGAGCACGCGATCGCGGCACGCCTCGTCACGCGCGACGACCTCCCCCTCCTGGATGTCGAGCACGAGAGCTCGCTGCGCGGTGAGGCTGAAGCGGACGAAGCCTGATCGCGCCGCTCGTCGGCTGACCCGGCGAGGCGCGTCAGCGCCCGGCGTCGTACAGGTGGCGCCCGCCGTGGCTGACGACCTTCACCACCACACCCCGGCGGTGCAGCTCCGCGACGGTGCGGGTCTCCTCGTCGATGTCGCGGCCGAGGGCGTGCACGTTGGCGACCACGAGCACGTCGCCCCGGACGAGCGTGCCGAAGAGGCGGACGAGCCGGTCCTCCCAGGACTCGAGGGTCTCGGGAGCCGGGTGGCGGAAGCCTTCGATGGGCACGCCGAAGCGGGTGAGGTCGCCCCGCTGCTCGACGACGGACGGCATGTCGTCGCGTGAGATCACGAGCCCGACGAGACGTGAGCCGGCGGGCTGGGCGAGCCACCAGTTGCGGTTCTGCTGCAGCTCGGTGAAGCACTTGGGGCACTCGGCCGCCTGGTGCGGCAGATGCAGCGGCGCGGTGTCGGCAGCGACCGACCCCGCAGCCGCCGCCGCGTGCGTGTGCGCGGCATCCGGCGTCTTCGTCGTCTCGCTCATGTGAGGCCCCCTCGCTCGATCCCCATTCTCTCACCCGGCTTCCCGGTCGTTGAGCGAGCTTGCGAGTCGAAACGCCCGAGCGCGGCGCAGACCCGCCGTCAGTCCTCTTCGTCGTCGAGCCGCAGCTCGAGGCTGAGCTGGTCGGCGTCGAGCTCGGCGAGTGCGTGGCGCAGGGCGGGCGTCGAGTACTCGCCGCCCGACGACAGCTCGTTGAGGCGCCCGCGCATCGCCTCGATCATCGCGAGCCGCAGCTCCAGCAGATCACGGGTCGGGAGCCCGTCGGCCTCGTCGGGCGGGTCGACCATGCGGCTGCCGATCCGTTCGACGAGTTCCTCGTCGAACGCCGACCCGTCGCGGCGGCGCAGCGCGGGGCTCGACAGCGCGCCGATCGCGGCATCGCGCAGCTCGTCGTCGAGTGCCGACTGCTCGGCCTTGTCGAGGCTGTCGGCGCCCGGCCGTTCGAGCCGCAGCGCCCTGACGAGCCACGGCAGCGTGAAGCCCTGCAGCATGAGGCTGCCCACGGCGACCGCGAACGCGATGAACACCAGCAGCGCCCGGTCGTCGGTGACGTCGCTCGAGATCGTCTGGGCCGCCGCGAGCGTCACCACGCCGCGCATGCCGGCCCACACGATGATCGCGCCGTGCTTCCAGCCGAGCGGCGACGCCTGGTAGTAGTCGAGGTCGCTGAGCGCTCGTGAGACGCGAGACCGCATCGACGAGAGGCGCCGCTGCGCACGCGGGTCGTCGAAGGAGGCCTCGCTGCGACGGCTGCGATATCGCGGGTCCGGCACGATCGAGCCGTCGGCGATCTGGTCGAGCCGCGTGTTCATGGCCTCGAGGCGCGTGCGCTGCCGCCCGCGGGCGCGTCGGCTCTGCAGCCACACCAGCAGCGAGACGTACCCGGCGCGCGCCGCGATGATGATCGCCAGCGCGCCGAGCGCGATACCGAGCCCGGTGCCGAGACCGTTGTGCTGCTCGACGTTCTGCTCGACGATGTCGCTGAGTTCGAGCCCCATGATGAGGAAGACCGCGCCCTCGAGCACGAGTTCGATGGTGTGCCAGTTGTGCTCATCCGATCGTCGCTGCTCGGGCGAGAACCACCGGGCTGCACCCTGACCGGTCACGATGCCCGCGACGACCGCGGCGACCAGGCCCGATCCGCCGAGCTCCTCGGTCGGGATGTACGCGATGAAGGGCACCACGAAGCCGATCGCGGTGTTCGCCGCGGAGTTCTTGATGAGCGACCGCAGCCGCAGGTTGAGCCATCCGACGATCGCGCCGATCACGACCGCGACGACGACGCCCCACGCGAACGCCGGGATGAACCCGAACCCGATGCGGGTGTCGCCGGTGACACCGGTCGCGAGTCCGACCGAGGCGATCATGGTCCGCAGCAGCACCAGTGCCGTCGCGTCGTTGAGCAGGCTCTCGCCCTCGAGCATCGTCACCACGCGGCGCGACACACCCAGGCGCTTGACGATCGAGGTGGCCACAGCATCCGTGGGACTGAGGATCGCCCCGAGCGCGACAGCGACGGCCGGATGGATGCCGGGGATCACGGCCATGAAGAAGAACCCGAGCAGCACGGAGCTCAGGATGACGAGCAGGAACGACAGGCCGGCGATCGGTCCGAAGTCACGGCGGAACTCGATCGCGGGGAGCGAGACGGCCGCCGAGTAGAGCAGCGGCGGCAGTACGCCGACGAGGATGAACTCGGGGTTGATCTCGGGGATCTCGAGGAACGGCAGCAGGCTCACCGCGCCGCCGACGAGCACGAGGATCAGCGGCCCCGCGATGCCCAGCTTGGGCGCGACCGCCGTGGCGAGGGCGATCACCACGATCGCGATGATGACGACGATCAGGGCTTCCACGACTCAGAGCCTATTGCCGGGCCCGTTCCGGCCTCCCGCGAACCGTCGAGCGCGTCAGAGCACGCCGAGCGCCCTTACCGCGTCGCGCTCCAGGGCGAGTTCGTCGACGGATGCCGCGACCCTGGCGCGTGCGCGCTCGTCGAGGTCGAGTCCCTCGACGACGCGATAGCCGTCGTCGTGGCCGCGTGAGGTGACGGGGAACGAGCACACCAGTCCCTCGGGCACCCCGTACTCGCCGCGTGAGACGACCGCCGCCGAGGTCAGGCCGCGGCGGGTGCCGAGCTGCTCGTCGCGCACGTGATCGATGGCGGCGTTCGCCGCGGACGCGACCGACGACGAGCCGCGCACCTCGATGATCTCGGCTCCGCGCTTCGCCACGCGCGGGATGAAGACGTCGTCGAGCCACGCCGTCGCTGCGGCCTCGCCGCCGAGCCGCTCGGCCAGCGCCTCGAGCACCGGCATCCCGTCGGGCAGGATCGCGTGCGACACATCGGGGAACTGGGTCGCCGAGTGGTTTCCCCAGATCACGACATCGGCGATGTCGCCGGGAACGACGCCGAGCGCCTCGGCGAGCTGGCCGACGGCGCGGTTGTGGTCGAGGCGCGTGAGGGCGGTGAAGCGCTCGGACGGGATGTCGGGCGACGCGGATGCTGCGGCGATGAGCGCGTTCGTGTTCGCGGGGTTGCCCACCACGACGACGCGCACGCCGTCGTCGGCGACCGCGCCGATCGCGTTGCCCTGCGGCCCGAAGATGCCGGCGTTCGCGGCGAGCAGGTCGCCGCGCTCCATGCCCGCGGTGCGCGGCCGCGCGCCGACGAGCATCGCGATGCGGGTGCCGTTGAAAGCCGTGAGCGGGTCGTCGGTGACGTCGACGTCGGCCAGCAGCGGGAACGCGCAGTCCTGCAGCTCGAGCGCCGCGCCCTCGGCCGCGCGCATGCCCTGGGGGATCTCGAGCAGGCGCAGCCGAACCGGACGATCTGGGCCGAGCATGTCGCCCGCAGCGATGCGGAACATCAGCGCATAGCCGATCTGGCCCCCGCCGCCGGTGATGGTCACGGTCGTGGGTTCGCTCGCCATGCCCCCGAGCCTAGACCTGCGGCATTGTACTCATTCCCGTCGATTAGGGAATGGTTCCTGCTCTGGATCGGACTGTCGGGGTACCGTGACGGCATGACGTTCAATGAGAACGCCAACGTCGGGGGGAACACGGCGCGGCGTCGAGGAGCGGGCGTGGCGGTGGCAGGCGGCGGTATCGCCGGCCTCGGCGCGATCGCGGTGATCCTGTTCCAGCTGTTCACCGGACAGGATCTGTCGAGCGTCATCCCCTCGCAGCCTCAGGTCGGATCCGGCGAGGAGTCCGAGATCCAGCAGTGCGAGACGGGCGCCGATGCGAACGCCGATGACGACTGCCGTCTCGCCGCCGGCAGTGTCGTGCTCGACCAGTACTGGGAGTCGCAGGTGCAGGGCTACCGTGCACCGCAGCTGATCATCGTCGACCAGCAGACGGGCACCGCGTGCGGCACGGCATCCAATCAGACAGGCCCGTTCTACTGCCCTCCCGAAGAGACCGTCTACATCGATCCCACCTTCTTCGGCCTCCTGCGTCAGCAGTTCGACGCGTCGGCCGGCGACCTCGCCCAGCTCTATGTGCTCGCCCACGAATACGGCCACCACGTGCAGTACATCACCGGCATCATGGACCAGCACCCGAACAATGGCACCGGTCCCGACAGCAACGGCGTGCGGACCGAGCTGCAGGCGGACTGCTTCGCCGGCGCGTGGGTGGGCGACATGACCGAGCAGCGCGACGAGAACGGCGTACCGTATCTGAAGGAGCCCACGCAGCAGCAGATCGCCGACGCGATCAACGCCGCCGGCGCGGTGGGCGACGACCACATCCAGCAGGAGTCCGGGGGCTACGTGAACCCCGAATCCTGGACCCACGGTTCGAGCGAGCAGCGACAGCGCTGGTTCGAGACCGGTTACCGCAACGGGCCTTCCGCCTGCGACACCTTCGCCGTCTCGGGGGCAAGCCTATGAACGAACACCTCGACGACATCCTCTATCCGCCCATCGAGCCCTACGACACCGGAACCCTCATCGCCGGCGAGGGCAACCGCATCGCGTACGAGCAGAGCGGAAACCCCGAGGGCAAGCCGGTGGTGTTCCTCCACGGCGGTCCGGGCGCCGACACGTCGCCCTGGCATCGCCGCTTCTTCGACCCCGAGCGGTACCGCATCATCCTGCTCGACCAGCGGGGCTGCGGCCGCTCCACCCCGCACGCGAGCGAGCCCGACGCCGACCTCCGCCACAACACGACGTGGCACCTCGTCGCCGACATCGAGCTGCTGCGCAAGAACCTCGGCATCGAGCGGTGGCAGGTGTTCGGCGGCTCGTGGGGGAGTGCGCTCGCTCTCGCCTACGCCGAAGCGCACCCGCAGGCCGTCACCGAGATCGTGCTGCGCGGCATCTTCACGTTGCGTCGCCACGAGCTGGAGTGGTTCTACGAGGGGGGCGCAGCATCCATCGTCCCGGATCTGTGGGAGGAGTTCATCGCTCCCATCCCGATCCTGGAACGCTCGCAGCTCATGCAGGCCTACCACCGCCGCCTCTCGGATCCCGACCCCGCCGTGCACGTCCCCGCTGCGGTCGCGTGGTCGCGCTGGGAGGCCGCGAACCTCACGCTGCTCCCTGACGCCGAGCTCATCGAGGCGATGACGGAACCGCGCGCGGCGGTGGCGTTCGCCCGCATCGAGAACCACTACTTCCTTCATGGCGGCTGGTTCGAACCCGAGCAGCTGATCGCGAACGTCGGCCGCATCCGCGACATCCCCGCCGTCATCGTGCAGGGCAGATACGACGTCTGCACGCCCGCCATGACTGCGTGGGACCTCCACCGCGCGTGGCCCGAGGCCGACTTCGTGATGATCCCGGATGCTGCGCACGCCGCGTCCGAGCCGGGCATCGCGTCCGCCCTGCGCGCCGCGACGGACCGCTTCGCGGACCGGGCGCCGGCTGAGGAATCACACGCGGAGGATGAGCCCGACGCCCGCGAGGCGTTCGCGGAGGAGTCTGCGGCGCAGGCGGAAGAGCCCGACGATGCCGGAACCGCACCGGAGCCCGAGGAGGCGTCGGAGCCGGAGGTTCCTGAGGCGGAGCCGACGGTTGAGCCCGACGATGCCGGAGCCGCACCGGAGCCCGAGGAGGCGTCGGAGCCGGAGGCTCCTCAGGCGGAGCCGACGGAGGCGTCGGACATGCCCGAGTCGGGGGAGGACGTGCCCGCCGGGCCGGAGGCGGAGGCCTCCGGGGCCGACGCCGACCGCGAGGCCGACGGCGACACCGAAGACGCCCCTGATCCTGAGGACTCCTCGGTGGCCGAGCCGGCACTGCGCCGGGAGCGCATCCGCAAAGGGTCGAAGAAGCGCAAAGACACCGCCGACCTCTGACGAGGGAGGGAGAAGCGCTGGGACTCTCCCGCACCCCACGCGGCGTTTCGTCGTGCCTGGCCTGTTCTGCGGTCGTTGAGCGAGCTTGCGAGTCGAATCGCCCCGGACCCACCGACGACTCCGGCCGGGCAACGCCCAGCCACCCACTGGTAGGGTGGAAACCCTTGCAGCGCATTCTTGCGCTTCTCGCGTCGTAGAACGCTTCCCTCGCCGGCATCCGGACCCCGATCCGAAGAACCGCGCTGACATCTTTCGTACGGCGACCCGCGGGCGAGATACGCCCCGGCCACCGACAGGGCACTCGCGTGCCCAGAGAACATCCCTCATGACCGAAACCTCGTTCGGCGCGCTCGGCGTGCCGCAGCCCCTTGTCGACGTGCTCGCCGCGAACGGCAAGACCACCGCGTTCCCGATCCAGGTCGACACGCTCCCCGACACGCTCGCCGGCCGCGACGTGCTCGGCCGGGGCAAGACCGGCTCGGGCAAGACGCTCGCCTTCTCGATCCCCATGGCCGCGCGCCTGGGCGGCAAGCTCGCCGGCGGCACCCGCCGCAAGGGTCGTCCGCTCGGCCTCGTGCTCGCGCCGACCCGCGAGCTGGCGACGCAGATCGACGCGACCCTCGCGCCGCTCGCCAAGGCCTACGGCCTCACGACCACCACGATCTTCGGCGGCGTGAACCAGAACCGTCAGGTCAACGCCCTCAACGCCGGCGTCGACATCGTCGTCGCCTGCCCCGGCCGCCTCGAGGACCTCATGAAGCAGGGCTACGTGCACCTCGACGCCGTCGAGGTCACCGTCATCGACGAGGCCGACCACATGGCCGACCTCGGCTTCCTCCCGGGTGTCACGCGCATCCTGAACGCGACGCCGGCCGGCGGTCAGCGCCTGCTGTTCAGCGCGACCCTCGACAACGGGGTCGACAAGCTCGTGAACCGCTTCCTGCAGAACGAGGTGCTGCACTCCGTCGACGAGGCGCACTCGCCCGTCGCCGCGATGACGCACCACGTCTTCACGCTGGCCGACGCCGACGCCAAGAAGGACGTCGTCACGGCCCTCGCCTCGGGCATGGGCCGCCGCATCCTGTTCATGCGCACCAAGCACCAGGCGAAGAAGCTCGCGAAGCAGCTCACCGGCCAGGGCATCCCGGCCGTCGACCTGCACGGCAACCTGTCGCAGGCCGCGCGCGACCGCAACCTCGCGGCGTTCTCGTCCGGCGCCGTCAAGGTGCTCGTGGCGACGGATGTCGCGGCCCGCGGCGTGCACGTCGACGACGTCGAGCTCGTCATCCACGTCGACCCGCCGATGGAGCACAAGGCGTACCTCCACCGCTCCGGCCGCACCGCTCGCGCCGGCGCCGAGGGCGCCGTCGTCACCCTCGTGCTGCCCGAGCAGCGCCGCGACGTGTCGCAGCTGCTGCGCAAGGCCGCCATCTCCGTCGAGCCCGTCGCTGTCACGGCGACCTCGCCCGAGGTCGTCGAGCTCGTCGGCAAGGTCGCCCCGTACGTCAAGCCGGTCCCCGTGGCCGAGACGCCGCGCGGCACCAGCCAGGGCGCGAACGCCCAGCGCAAGCGCGCTGCGCGTGACGCACGCGAGACGGATGCTGCCGCCACCGCGAGCCGCTCCGGCGGCGGCCGTCGCCGTCGCGGTTCGGGCCAGGGTGGTTCGGGCCAGGGTGGTTCGGCGCAGGGTGGCTCGGCGCAGGGCGCCGGCCGTCAGCAGGCCGCGGGCGGTCAGCGTCGCGACGCCGCCACCACGCACGACAAGGCCTCGCACCAGCGTCACGACCAGAGCGCGGGCCACTCGCGTTCGGCCCAGCCCGCCGGCAACCCCCGCACCCCGGGCCGTCGCGCCTCGTCGGGCGGCACCGGCAAGCTCATGGTCGGCTCGGTCGTCCGCCCCAACGGCGCCAACCGCCGCGGCGGCCGCTGAGTCTCCGCACGTTCGGACCCCCTCCGCCCTCGCCCGAGGGCGCGAGGGGGTTCGTCGTTCCGCGCGACACGGCCGTCACCCGCCGCCGGCCGCCACGTCAACGCTGCGAAGTCCGGACTTCGCGGGTCCTGGAGCGTGGGATGCTGCGATACCCGGACGGGTGCGGGTGGGGCGGGCTGCGACTGTTTCTGCGAAGTCCGGACTTCGCGGGCGCTGGAGCGTGGGATGCTGCGATACCCGGACGGGTGCGGGTGGCCGGGCTGCGACTGTTTCTGCGAAGTCCGGACTTCGCATGTCCTGGAGCGTGGGATGCTGCGAAACCCGGACCTGAGACGACACCCGCGCCGACCGGACCGGCCGGAGGGGTGAAGGTCAGACCCGGCGGCCGAGGATGAGGTCGGCGGCGACCTCGCCGATCACGATCGCGGGAGCGTTGGTGTGGCCGCGGATCACCGTGGGCATGACGGATGCGTCCGCCACGCGCAGTCCGGCGACCCCGCGGACGCGCAGCTCGGGATCGACGACCGAAGCGGCATCGGTCCCCATCCGTGCCGTGCCGACGGGGTGATAGAGGGTGTGCGAGTAGCGGCGGAGCGACAGCTCCGCGCGATCGGCGGGCGTCATGTGTTCGCCGCCCTCGGGCAGCACCCACCCGCCGGTCGTGATCTTCCGCAGCGCCTCGGTGTCGATCAGACGCTCGCACTCGGCGAGGCCCGCGCGCAGCGTCGTGGCGTCGATGTCGTCGGCGTCCGACAGGTATGCGGGGTCGATGAGCGGGGCCTCGGCCGGGTCGGCCGAGGCCAGGCGGATCGTGCCGCGGCTGATCGGCCTGAGCAGGATCGCGGCGACCGTCAGCCCGTGCGCCGGCATCGGAACCAGGCCTTCGCCGACGTACGGCCCGGGCACGAAGATGATCTCGATGTCGGGGAGACCCTCGGGGACGCCGGCCGCATCGGCCACGGGCGTGCGAACGAAACCGTAAGCCTCGGCGGCGTTCGAGGTCAGCATCCCCTTGCGGGCCACGAGGTACTTGACGAGCTCGGCGGGCTTCTCGGCATCGTAGAGCGTTCCGCCGTGGGCCGCGGGGGCGAGCCCCGCGACGAGGTGGTCCTGCAGGTTCGCACCCACCTCGGGCGAGTCGACGACCACGTCGATGCCGCGTGCGGTGAGGTGCTCCGCCGGGCCGATACCGCTCAGCATCAGCAGCTGGGGCGTGTTCACGGCGCCGCCCGACAGCACGACCTCTCGTCGCGCGCGCACGTGGCGCGTGATCCCGTCGATGTCGACGTACACGCCGGTCGCGCGCGGTTCGCTCGGAGTCTCGGTCCCTGGGCCGGTCGACGCCGCGAAGGTCACGCGTCGCACGTGCGCCCCCGTCACGACGCGCAGGTTGCGCCGCTTCTTCACCGGCCGCAGGTACGCGTCGGCGGTCGAGGCGCGGGCGCCGCGGTGCTGACTCACCATCGTCTGCGAGAACCCCTGCCCAGCCGGGAGGTTCGGCGGAGTCACCGGATGCCCCGTCTCCTGCGCCGCTGCCAGGAACACGGCCGTGTGCGGCCGGGGGTCGCGTTGGTGCTCGACCGACTGCGGCCCCTGGGAACCCTGCGTCGGGTCGACCGGGTCGACGGTCCGCTCGACACGTTGGAAGTAGGGGACCAGGGCGTCCCACGACCACGCCGGACCGGCAGCATCCGCCCACTCGTCGTAGTCGGCGGCGAAGCCCCGGATCCACATCAGTGCATTGAGCGACGACGACCCGCCCAGCGTCTTGCCGCGCGGCCAGTAGACCGTACGGCCTTCGAGCTGCGGCTGGGGCACCGTGTCGTAGTTCCAGTCGTACTCGCCGCGGAACAGCTTCGAGAACGCAGCCGGCACGTGCAGCTGAGGCGCTCTGTCGGGGGCGCCGGCCTCGAGCAGCAGCACCGAGACGGCGGGGTCGTCGCTCAGCCGGGCCGCGAGCGCCGCTCCCGCCGAGCCCGCGCCGACGACGACGTAGTCGGCTTCGAACCCGTCGGAGCCGAAGCCGGCGGTCACGCCTGCATGGCCTTGGTCAGGGTCTTCACCAATCCGGGGAGCTTGCCGTCCACGAGATACCGCGTGAGCCCGGCGCTGACCTCGGCGCCGGTGCGCGAGCTCACGAACCACGGCGGCGTGGGCAGGATCGTGGATTTCGAGAGGCTCAATCGCCGAAGCTGGTCGCCGACCGACCGGGGGAACGGGCGGAACGGACCTCGGGCCACCGACCGCTCGACGCGATCCAGCAGCAGCGCGTTGTGCACGACGCCGATGCCGCTCGACACGTCGTCGAGCGTCGCCCCGGGGAACCCGCCCCACGTCAGACGTGCGGTGAGGAAGTTGAAGGCCGTCCACGTGTTGATCGCGATGTCGCCGTAGCGCAGGTCGGCGATCGCGCGCTCGAACCCTTCGCCGAGCGCCTCCTCGGTGGCGGGGTCGATGATCACGTTGGCACCGAGGGTGCCGGTGAGCCTGTCGTTCGCGTGCACGACCGCCGCGTCCAGGAACTCCTGGCCGGTGCCGCCCACCAGGGCGACCCCGAGGATCGGCGCGAAGTACTCGACCGTCTCGACAGCGTCGGCGTCCTCGCTCTCACCGACCCCGACGATCGCGCGCGTGCGGTCGGCGCTCCACACGGCATCGGGATAAGCGGATGCTGCGGCCTCCAGCCGCTCTTCGCTGCGGGGGTACCAGACCGGGCGCTCCGGGGCCGCGGCGTACGCCGCGTGCAGCTCGCGCAGGAACTCGGCGCGCTGCGGCCAGTCCGAGCTCACGATAACGACCTGGCCCGCGATGCAGTTGTGTCCGGCGTTCACGAGGCGCATCGTCGCGACGTGCTCCGCCTGGTACTTCAGGTCGGCCGCCGACCACCGGCCCGGGACCACGATGATGGGCGAGACGCCGCCGAGCTCGGCCGTGATCGGAACCTGCAGCTTCGGGCGTGCCGCCGCGCGTGCCGCCGCGGCATCCTCTCCGGTGCCCCACACGATCGCGTCGAACGTGACCGCCGAGCCGGTGATGTGCACGTGCGTGAAGCGCGGGTGCGAGGTCAGGTAGGCGCCGGTCGCGGCTCCGCCGCGCACGATGCGCACGAAGCCGGGCTCGATCAGCGGGGCGAGCGCGCGCTCGAACACGGGCACGAGCGCGTCCTGCGTCGGGTTGACCTTGAGCAGCGCCACGCGATTGTGCGCGAAGAGCTCGTACAGCACGTCGGCGACCGGGATGGAGCTCACGTTGCCCGCGCCCAGCACGAGGCCGACGCCACCGGACACGGTCGGGGTCAGCTGGGCGAGGCCCGCCGCGCGGTTCGCCTCGATCGCGGAGACGCCCGGCTCGAACCACACCTCGCCGGTGAAGCCCGACAGCAGGAACTTCTCGGTGTCGTTCAGGGGGAAGGTGTGCGCGCGCAGGCGCCCGCCCGGAGCCTCGTCGAGCGTGACGCCGTCGAGCGGGCTGCCGCCCTTCGCGAGCGCCTCGAGCGTCTCGCGCAGCGCGTCGAGCAGTCCGATGACGGCGTAGGGCCCGCCGAGCCACTCTTCGCCCGACAGCGGATGTCCAGGGGGCAGGCCCTTCGACATCGTCGCCGCGTCGGCCCACTCCTGTGCGACGACGCCGGCCGCGTCGCGGACGCGGCCGAGCAGGCGGGCGCGCTGGTCGAGGGTGAGCGCGACCCACACCTTCGCGCCCGCTTCGAGCCGATCGATGTCGGCGTCGAGCGCCGCGCGCTCATCGGCCGGAAGATCGGACTGCGGCGCGCGCTTCGCCGGCGCCTTACGCGGCTTCGCCGGCGTCGCGGACGAGGTGGGGGACATGTGTTCTCCTTCGAACTCGCGCGCGACTCCCGCTCGTGAGTACGTCACCGGGCATCCTATGCCACCGCGCCTGTGCGGCGGCACTCGGTCTCAGGCGGGCTGCGACTCGGTGTCGGGGTCGATGTCGGCGCGGCGCAACGGGTAGCGGGCGAGCGTGAGAAGGCTCAGCGCGATCAGCACGGCCGGTGCGAGGCTGAAGCTCACGACGATGCCCGTGATCGCCGCATCCGGCTGCTCCACCACCTGCGTGCCCGTCGACGAGACGTATCCCGTCACGGCCAGGATCACCGCCAGCGTCGTCGCGCCGAGCGCGAAGCCCACCGTCTCGCCGGCGGTCCACACGCCGCTGAACGACCCGGCGCGGCCGGGTCCGTGCGTGCGCTCGTCGTGCGAGATGACGTCGGGGAGCATCGCCATCGGCAGTGACTGCATGCCGGCGTACGCGATGCCCGCGATGCCGACCGGCACGTAGATCCAGTCGCCCGGCGCCCACAGCATGCCGAGGATCGATACCGCCGCGATCGCGAAGACGATGCTCGCGATCGTGAACGTGCGCTCCTTGCCGATGCGGCGCGCGACCACTCCCCACGCGGGTGCGGCGAGCAGCGCCGGCGCGATGAGCGCGACGAACAGCAGCTCGACCGCCGCCTGCGAGTCCAGCACCCAGGTCGCCACGTACTGCGCGCCCGCGAGCATCAGTCCGGTGGCCAGCGCCTGCAGCACGAAGGTCGAGAGCAGCAGCCGGAACGGCCTGCTGCGCGTGAGCGCACCGATCCCCTCGGCGAAGTGCTCCCGGATCCCCGCCGCCGCGGCATCCGTCGTTCCCGCATCCCTCTCGCGGGTCGGTTGAGGGGCGGTGGATGCTGCGCGCCTCGCGACACCCGTGGCCACCAGCATCCCGATCCCGATGACGACGCCGCAGACCACGCCCATCACGAGGTACTGGACGAACGGGTCCTCCGATACGCGACGCAGCGCCGGGCCCCCGGCGCCGAACAGCAGGATCGCCAGCGTGAGCACGACGACGCGCCATGTCAGCAGGCGCGTCCGCTCGTCGTAGCGCGGCGTGAGTTCGGCGGGAAGCGCGATGTAGGGCACCTGGAAGAGGCTGAAGGCTGTCGCCGTGAGCGTGAACGCGAGCAGCACCCAGATGCCGGCGACCACCGGCCCGAGCGACGGCGGCACCGCGAACGTCAGCGCGAACAGCACCGGCAGTGCGAGCGCGCCGATCACCATCAGGCGCCGGCGGCTGCCGTGGCGGGCGAGGTCGCGGTCGGTGAGCGCGCCGATGACCGGGTCGATGACGACGTCCCACACCTTCGCGACCGTGATGACCGCGCCGGCCGCGAGCGCGGCGACCCCGAGTGAGTCGGTCAGGTAGTAGGTCAGCACCAGGCCGGGCAGGGTCGCGAAACCGCCCGTGCCGAGCGAACCGGACGCATACCGCGCGATGGTGCCCCGGCTGAGACGGGCGGAGGTGGTCCCCACGTCCTCTCCACGCGCCGCTGGCGCGTCGCGCGGAGCCTCGGGGCGCGTGGGCCCAGCCTGATCCCCAGTCGCCGGCGGAGCCTCATTGCTCATCGCGCCAGTGTAGGTCAGTGCCGAAACGGCGCGAGCCCGGTTGTGGACGATGGATGCCTTGCTCGTTGGTCCGGGGCGTTTCGTCTCGCTCGTTCCGCGCTCGCTCAGCGACCGAGAGGAAGGCCGCGATTTCCCGGTCGTTGAGCGAAGGGCGCTCTAGCGCCCGAAGACGAAACGCCTCGAGCGTGCGGGATGCTCAGGCACGTCCTCCTGGTCGCCCCCGGTCAGGACTCGGCGCGGACTGCGGCCTCGACCGCCCGGAGGCCGGTGAGGGTCTCGGCGAAGGAGGTGGAGAGCGGGGAGAGGCCGATGCGGAGTCCGCCCGGATCGCGGTAGTCGGGGATCACGTCCTCCGTCCAGAGGCGAGCGGTGACCGCGCGCATCGACGGGTGCGACAGCGTCACGTGTCCGCCGCGCTCGGCGGGATTCCGCGGCGACGCGACCGTGACCCCGAGCGGGGTGAGCAGCTCGTCGGCGACGCGCACGGCGAACTCCGTGAGTGCGATCGACTTCGCGCGCACGGCCTCGATGCCGACCTCCTCGAGCAGGTCGAGGGTGTCCTGCATCGCGAGCATGCCGACGATCGGCGGCGTGCCCGACAGGAAGCGCCGCATGCCATCGGCCGGCCGGTACTCCGGCCCCATCGCGAAGACGTCGGCCGCGCCCATCCACCCCTGGATGGGCTGGGCGAGCCGATCCTGCAGCCGCGCAGCGACGTAGGCGAACGCCGGCGAGCCAGGGCCGCCGCCCAGGTACTTGTACGTGCAGCCGACCGCGAGATCGAAGCCCCACGCGTCGGCCTCGACCGGCACGGATCCCGCCGAGTGGCAGAGATCCCACACGATGAGCGCGCCGGCGTCGTGCGCGATGCGGGTGAGGGTCGCAGCATCCGTCAGATATCCCGACCGGTACGCGACGTGCGACAGCAGCACGACCGCGGTCTCGGGGCCGACCGCCGCGCGGAGCGCGCCAGCGGACACACCGCCGTCGAGGTCGACGTCGATCCACCTGATGCGTCCGCCCCGCTCCGCGGCGATGCCCTCGACCAGGTAGCGGTCGGTGGGGAAGTTGTCGCGGTCGACGACGATCTCGACGCGTGCCGGATCCGCGGCGACGGAGGCGTCGAACGCGGCCCGCAGCAGCTTGTACAGCAGCACCGTGGTCGAGTCGCCGATCACCGTCTGGCCCGCCGCGGCGCCGATCGCCGCGCGCCCGACGGCGTCGCCGATGTCGAACGGCAGCTGCATCCACGACTCGTCCCAGCCGCGGATCAGGCGACCGCCCCACTCGTCCCGGACGAACGTGGCAAGCCTCTCGACGCTCGCGCGCAGGGGGCGCCCGAGCGAGTTCCCGTCGAAGTACACGAGCGAGGTCTCGGCTCCCACGAACGCGTCGCGGTGCGCGGCGAGGGGGTCGGCGGCGTCGAGGACGGATGCCTCGTCCTCGAGTCCGTGGGCCACCGGCGCCCCGGTCGGGTCAGTGGCCGTCATGGATGAGCTCCTCGGTGGGGACGACTGTCGCGCCCCGCAGCCACTCGGCGACCTCGTCGAGTTCGGTCGGCGGCGGGCCGGGGACGAAGGTGCAGACACCTGAGGGCGGGTCGGCGAGCGGCCACGGATCGGCCAGCGCCGAGATGAGAGCCGCACCGCGGATGCCCGCGCGGTCGAGCGCCGCGACCTCGTCGGGGTTGACGCCCACCGGCTGCTCGCCGTTGCCGAGGTCCGTGCCGTAGAGCACGCGTCCGCCCGCGGCGGCGAAGCCCGCGAGGTTCACCCGCGCGAACTCGGCGGCCTCGTCGTCGTCGCGGTGGATCGCGAGCGTCGAGATCCACACCTGGCCGGCGGCGACCGCGTGCGCGGTGAAGGTGCGTCCGACGAACTCGGTGAACGGCGTGTGGGCGAAGCCGTCGAGGCCCGCGTCGAGTGCGAGCTGCGGCATCCCATTGCCTTCCGCGTGTGCGACGACGGGCAGCCCGCGCTCGCGCGCGACCTCCACGATCGCGGCGAGCGCCTGCGCGTCGAGCACGGGACCCGCGACGCTGTTGAGTGAGGCCTTGATGACGGATGCCCCGAACGAGGCCTGCTCGTCGACCGCCGTCGCCGCGCCGCCGGCGACACCGGGGTGGGTCGACGCGTCCGCGATCTCACGGGCGATCTCCGCGGGTGCCCAGGTCCTGCCGACCGGGTATCCGCCGACCGCTGTGAGGAACGCGCCGGCATATGCCACGCGCGGAATGCTGTGGTTCCCCCGCCGTGCCAGTGCCACCGGGTCGCCGCCGAGATCGACGACGCCGGCGATGCCGCCTGCGGCCAGACCGCTCTCGTCGATGAGGTGCAGGTGCACGTGGTGGTCGGTGAACGGGGGCAGCGAGACTCCGTGCTCGCCGGTGATCGCCCGGTGGCAGAGAGCCGCATCGGCGCCGAGGAGTTCGCGCAGCGCGTCGGGATCGTGCGACATCACAGCTCCGTCCGCACGGCGTACAGCTCGGGGAAGAACGTGAGGTCCAGTGCGCGCTGCAGGAACGGCACGCCGCTCGAGCCGCCGGTGCCCGTCTTCAGGCCGATGATGCGCTCGACCGTCTTGAGATGGCGGAAGCGCCAGAGCTGGAAGTTGTCCTCGAGGTCGACGAGCTCCTCGCACGTCTCGTAGGCCGCCCAGTGGCCCTCCGGGTCGCGGTAGATCTCGGTGAGCACCGGCACGAGCTCCGGAGTGTAGGTCCACGCCTTCGTGACATCGCGCTCGAGCACCTCGGCGGGGATCGGGTAGCCCGAGCGGGCCAGCATCGCGAGGAACTCGTCGTAGAGGCTCGGCGCCTCGAGAGCGGCCGCGACGAGGGCGTGGGCGGCGGGGTCGGAGGCGAACACCCGCAGCATGGCGGCGTTCTTGTTGCCGAGCGTGAACTCGACGGCGCGGTACTGCGCCGACTGGAAGCCGCTGGCGTTGCCCAGCACGCCGCGGAACTGCCCGTACTCGGCAGGGGTCAGCGTCGCGAGCACCGACCACTGCTCGGTGAGGGTCTTCTGGACGTGCTTGACGCGCGCGATGCACTTGAGCGCGGGTGCGAGCTGGTCTTCGCGCAGCAGCCGGCAGGCGGCGCCGAGCTCGTGCAGCACGAGCTTCAGCCACAGCTCCGTGGTCTGGTGCTGCACGATGAACAGCAGCTCGTCGTGGTGCTCGGGGTTGCTGAGCGGCCGCTGGGCCGACAGCAAGGTGGCGAGATCGAGGTAGCCGCCATAGCTCATGCGGTCCTCGAAGTCGGTGACGACAGATCCCTCGATCGCCCGGGTATTGCGTTCGACGCTCACGGCCTCAGCCTAATGAGCAGGGGCGGTGCGGCGTCAGGCCCGAGACGCGATCAGCGGAGCCTCAGATGAGGGAGAGCTCGCGCAGCTTCGACTCGACGGCGGCGTTCGACGGCTCGACGTGGTGCGAGGCATCCGGGTAGACGACGACCGGGATGTTGGTGCGACCCGAGATGTCGCGGGCGACGTCCGCGGCCGCGGGGTCGGCGACGAGGTCGACGTAGGTGTACGAGATGCCGAGCTCGTCGAGCTGCTTCTTGGTGCGGATGCAGTCCCGGCACCAGTCGGCGCCGAACATCGTGATGGTGGAGGGGGAGGAAGCCGGGAAAGTCACCATCCCATTCTCAGCGATGGATCCTGGGTGGGCGCCGCACGCGCCGCCCACCCAGCTCCACCTTCACCAGCTGGTCGGCTTCGGCGGCTGGTAGGCCCACACGTCGAAGAACGTGGCGAGGTCCTGATGGGAGACCTCTTCCGAGAGTGCGATGAAGTCCGAGGTGGTTGCGGTGCCACCGCCGAAGCGCGCCACCCACTCCTTCGCGATGTCGAAGAACACGTCGTCGCCGACCTTCACGCGCAGCGCGTGCAGCAGCGCCGCGCCGCGGTTGTACACCGGCCTGTCGAACAGTCCGAACGGGCCGGGATCGGCGAGCACGGTGTTCCACGCGGCCTGCGAGGGCGAGTTCATCAGTGCGTTGAATCGCGCGGCGGCGGTCTGGCCACCGTCGTGCTCGGTCCACATCCACTCGGAGTAGGTCGCCCAGCCCTCGTTGAGCCAGATGTCGGCCCAGCGGCCCGGGCTGACCTGGTTGCCCATCCACTGGTGTGCGAGCTCGTGGGCGACGGTGCCCAGCGACGCCTGGCCCGAGAAGAACGACCGGGTCTGCGTCTCGAGCGCGTACGACACGGAGTCGTTGTCGACGATGGCGCCGTACGAGACGAAGGGATACGCGCCGTACAGGCCCTCGAAGAAGGTGAGCATCTCGCCGGTCCTGGCGAGGTTCGCGTACTGGCCCGGCTGCCGCGACTTGTCGATCGCGTCGATGATCGGTGTCCCGTTCGCGGCCGTGTACTGCTCGAGCCGGAAGTCGCCGACCGTCGCGGTCGCGAGGTACGCCGCCATCGGGTCGGGCGCGTTCCAACGCCACGTTGTCCTGCCGTCCGTGGTCTCCGACCCCTCGAGGAGTCCGTTGGCGACGGCGACGAGCCCCTCGGGCACAGTGATCTCGTAGAAGTAGGTCGCCTTGTCGGTGGGGTGGTCGCTCACCGGGAACCAGGTCGACGATCCATCGGGCTCGCTGACCACCATGGCGCCGTCGCGCGTGGTCACCCACCCGTAGAGGGCGTCCTCGATGTCGGTCGGACGGCCGGTGGTGCCGCCGTATGTCACGACGACGGTCGCGGACTGCCCGGTCTTGAGCTTCGGGCGCGGGGTCACGACGAGCTCTCCGCCGCCCTGCGTGAACGCCATGCTCTTTCCGTTCACCACGACTGACGACGCGCTCAGTCCGCGCAGGTCCAGGTTGAAGCGGTCGATGTCGGCCGTCGCGACGAGGTCGATGGTCGCCACCCCCGCCAGCTGCCCTTCCAGGGGAGCGGGTGCGGGCGCCGGCGGCGTGTAGTCGAGATCGAGGTCGTAGTGCTGCACGTCGATGCCGCCGTTGCCGGCGAGCGGGAAGTACGGGTCGCCTGCGCCCTCCGACCCCGGTGCGTAGCGGGGACCGAGCGCGCCGCCGGGTGCTGCGTTCGCCCCGGCGGCGCCGGCGAGCGAGGCGACGATGAGTCCGGCGGCGAGCGAGCCGAGGACGATCGACCTCGCGGTCCTCGTTGACGGGCGAGGGGACGGACGTGCGGGCATGGCAGCCTCCGGGGGGTCGGCGAGGGTTTTCGCCCAGCATCCTCGGCTTCCGCACGCGTGTCGAGAGGAGAATCGCCCCCCTGCGTTGACCGAGGGTCTCCCCTGCGTCTGCTGAACCCTGAGTGGACCATTCACCGACGCGTGGGAGGATAGCCCGCGATGCTGTTGTCGATCGTGGTTCCGACGTACAACGAGGCTCCGAACATCGCGGAGCTCGTCCGGCGTATCACCGCCGCCGTACAGAACCGTCTCGACGCCGAGATCATCTTCGTCGACGACAGCACGGATGCCACTCCCGACGTGATCCGCGAGGTCGCGGCATCCGCTTCCCTGCCGGTCCGGCTGATCCATCGGGATCGACCCGTGGGCGGCCTCGGGGGAGCGGTCATGGAAGGCTTCGCCGCTGCCGAGGCGGACGCGTGCCTCGTCATGGACGCCGATCTGCAGCATCCGCCCGAAGAGATCCCGGAGCTCTGGCACCGCTACTCGCGCGGCGACGTGGATGTCGTGATCGCCTCGCGCTACGCCGGCGGAGGCACCGCGGGCGGACTCGCCGACCGCACCCGGGTGATGGTGTCGAAGGCCTCGACCGCGGTGACGCGGGCGATGTTCCCCATCCGGCTGAAGGACGTGTCCGACCCGATGACGGGGTTCTTCCTCATCGATCGCCGCACGATCGACGCTGAGCAGCTGCGGCCGCGGGGCTTCAAGATCCTGCTCGAGATCCTCGCGCGCCGCCCGATGCGCGTGGCCGAGATCCCCTTCGACTTCGCCGACCGCCACGCGGGCGAGTCGAAGGCGTCGGTGCGCCAGGGGCTGCACTTCCTCACACAGCTGACCGCGCTGCGGTTCGGCAAGATGTCGCTGTTCGCCGTGATCGGCGGACTCGGCGCCATCGCCAACGTCGCGATCGTCTGGGCGCTCACCCACTGGGGCGTCGACTACATCGTCGCCGCGATCGTCGCCGCCGAGGTCACGATCGTCGGCAACTTCCTGCTGCAGGAGCGCTTCGTCTTCCAGGACATGCGCGAGAGCGCCTCCGGCGTGAGGCTGCGCTTCGCGAAGTCGTTCACGTTCAACAACGCCGAGGCCGTCATCCGCATCCCGATCGTCGCGATGATGGTCTCGACCGGGCACATCTCAGCGGTCGTGGCGACGGCGATCACCCTCGTGGTCGCGTTCTTCGTCCGCTTCCTCTTCCACTCGCTGGTCGTCTACGCGCCCCGCAAGGCCGGCGCCGAGGTCAGCCCCGCCCGCCGCTTCGTCGAGGACCTCGACCGCGAGGCGATGCAGCCCGGCGAGCTGTAGGGAAGCGGATGCTGCGGCCCGCGGCATCCGCTATCCGACAGGCGTGAGGCGCTCGCCGACCTGCGTGTAGCGCTCACCGGTGTCGGGGCACACCCACTGGTCGCCCTCGGGCCGCAGGGGCTTGCCCGCGCGCCCCACCCAGCCGACCCGGTGCGCCGGCACGCCGACGACAAGGGCGTGGGGCGCGACGTCTTTCGTCACCACGGCGCCCGCGGCGACCAGCGCCCATTCGCCGATCGTGACCGGGGCGATGCAGACGGCCCGGGCGCCGATCGACGCTCCCGTGCCGATGGTGACGCCCACCCGATGCCAGTCGTCCTCGGTCTTCGGGGTGAGGTCGGGATTGACCGCCCGCGGGAACTCGTCGTTGGTGAGCACGGCGGCGGGGCCGATGAAGACGCCGTCGCCCAGACGCGCCGGCTCGTACACGAGGGCGTGGTTCTGGATCTTGCACCCGTCGCCGAGCACGACGCCCGGGCCGATGTAGGCACCTCGGCCGATGTTGCAGTCGGCGCCGAGCACCGCGTCCTCGCGGATCTGGGCGAGGTGCCAGACGCGTGTTCTGGCGCCCAGCCGGGCACTTTCGGCCACGTCGGCGGACGCCTGGATCGTCGTGGAATCGCCCATCGTCCTCTTCCCCGCTTCGCCGCTCGGGTTCCATTGTGCGTCGTGATGCAGTTATACTGCGCGCGGGACCCTCCGCGGGCACTGGGGAAGTATCGCACGCGGATGTCTTCTCAGCCGGTCACCCGAAGGCCGACGGGAAGGCAGCACCGACGAGGGCGTCGGGAACAGGGAAGCAATGGGGAACAACCAGCCTTTGGCGTCGGTTCCGCCCGCATCACGGACGTACCGCACGAAGCTCGTCACTTTCGCTGCGCTCGCAGCACTGGTGACCGCGCTGCTGATCGCGCTACCGCCGGGTCCGCAGGCGCGCGCGGCGAGTCCGTGCGGGGCGAACATCAACCCGATCGTGTGCGAGAACCAGAAACCGGGTACGAGTCCCTCGGAGTGGGACATCAACGGCGCCGGAGACTCCACGATCCAGGGCTACGCGACCGACATCTCGGTCAATGCCGGACAGAAGATCGACTTCAAGGTCGACACCAACGCCTCGGCGTACAGCATCAAGATCTACCGGACGGGCTGGTACCAGGGCCTCGGTGCGCGCTTCATCACGTCGGTGCCCGTCACGGCGACGCTGCCGCAGCGGCAGCCGCAGTGCGTCACCGATGTGGCGACCGACCTGTACGACTGCGGCACGTGGAAGGTGTCGGCGTCGTGGAACGTGCCCGCCGATGCGGTCTCGGGCGTCTACATCGCCCTGCTGGAACGCGCCGACAACGGCGGTGCCAGTCACATCATCTTCATCGTGCGCAGCGACAGCAGCACGTCCGACGTCCTCTTCCAGACGTCCGACACGACGTGGCAGGCGTACAACATCTACGGCGGCGCCAGCTTCTACCAGGGCGGATCGGCCGGCCGCGCGCTCAAGCTCAGCTACAACCGTCCCTTCTCGACACGGGACTGGCAGAGCGGACGCGACTTCTACTTCAGCTCGGAGTACGCCACCGTCCGATTCCTCGAACGCAACGGCTACGACCTCTCGTACATCGCCGGCGTCGACACCGACCGGCGCGGTGCCGACCTCAGGAACCACAAGGTGTTCCTCTCCGTCGGGCACGACGAGTACTGGTCGGGAGCCCAGCGGGCGAACGTCGAGGCGGCGCGGGACGCAGGCGTGAACCTGCAGTTCCTCTCGGGCAACGAGATGTACTGGCGGACGCGCTACGAGGCGTCGATCGACGGCTCGCAGACGGCGTACCGCACGCTCGTCTCCTACAAGGAGACCTGGGGCAACAACAAGATCGACCCGAGCACGGAGTGGACGGGCACCTGGCGGGACCCGCGGTTCGCTACGCCCGCACAGGGCGGCCGGAGCCCCGAGAACGCCCTCACCGGGACGATGTACATGGTCAACGACGACGACCTCGCCGTCACCGTATCGAGCGAGGAGGGCAAGCTCAGGCTCTGGCGCAACACGAACCTCACCTCGCTCGCCTCGGGCACCCGCGCGGCGCTCGCCCCCCACACCGTGGGCTACGAGTCGAACGAGGACGTCGACAACGGCATGCGACCCCCCGGGCTCATCCGTCTGTCGACCACCACCGGCTCGGTCCCGCAGTATCTCGTCGATTACGGGAACACGGTGGTGGCCGGCAGCACCACCCATCACACCACGCTCTACCGTGCGGCGAGCGGAGCGCTCGTGTTCTCCGCCGCCAGCATCCAGTGGGGGTGGGGCCTCGACCAGACGCACGACGGGAACGGCGCAGCCGCCGACTCGCGGATGCAGCAGGCGCAGGTCAACCTGCTCGCCGACATGGGGGCCCAGCCGGGCTCGCTGATGTCGGGACTGGCGGCGGCGACGAAGAGCACCGACACGACCGCGCCCACGACCACGATCACGACGCCGACGGCGGGTCAGAGCATCGCGCACGGCACGAGCGTCACGATCACCGGCACGGCATCCGACGTCGGCGGCAGGGTGGCCGGTGTCGAGGTGTCGACCGACGACGGCAGCACGTGGCACGCCGCGACGGGCACGACCTCCTGGAGCTATACGTATCTGCAGCAGGGCTCGGGAACCGTGACGCTGCGCGCCCGGGCAGTCGACGACAGCGCCAACTTCGCGACGGCCGCCGCGACGCGCCAGGTGACGGTCACCGGGCCGTTCTCGGCCTTCGGAGCGCTGACCCCGTCGATTCCGTCGGCCGACGACACCCAGCCGGTGGAGCTCGGTCTGCGCTTCACGCCGGAGTTCGACGGATACATCGCCGGAGTGAGGTTCTACAAGGGCGCCGCGAACACGGGACAGCACTCCGGATCGCTGTGGGACGCGACAGGCGCCAAGCTCGCCGGGGTCGCCTTCGGCACGGAGACGGCGACGGGATGGCAGACGGCCGAATTCACCGCGCCGGTGCAGGTGTACGCGGGCCAGGAGTACACGGTCTCGTACACGGCACCCCGGGGCGGCTACTCGATGCAGGCCCGGTTCTGGCCGTACACGTCCAAGACGTCGCCGATCACCGTGAGCTCCGCGGTGGGGGCGGCCGCCGCCGGTGTGTACGGCGTCGCGGGGACCAGGCCCACCAGCACGTGGAACGAGTCGAACTACTTCGTCGACGTGCTGTTCACGAAGTCCGACACGTCGCCGCTGCGCGTGCTCACGCGAGTTCCGGCCGCGGGCGTGTCGAGCGTGCCCCTCACGACCGACGTGCGGGCGACCTTCACCCGAGCGGCGGACCCGGCGACGGTGTCGCTCACGGTCACCGACCCGGGCGGGCAGACGGTCACCGGCACCACGACCTACGACGCCGCGGCGAGGACGGCGATCTTCACGCCGGCGCAGAGCCTGGCGCCGAAGACGACCTTCACCGTGGCGATCTCCGCGGCCGACCCGAACGGGGTCGGGCTGGAATCCGGTGCAGGGTGGAGCTTCACCACGCAGGACGTCGACCGGCCGGCGGGCGAATGCCCGTGCTCGCTCTTCCCCGAGAGCCGGGTGCCCGCGGTGATCGCCGCGAACGACAGCGACAGCGTGACGCTCGGAGTGAAGTTCACGGTGTCGACGCCGGGGACGATCACCGCCGTCAAGTTCTACAAGGGCCCGGGGAACGGCGGCGCCCACACCGGCGCGCTCTGGAGCGCGAGCGGCACGAAGCTTGCCTCGGCGACCTTCACCGGGGAGTCCACACAGGGATGGCAGGTCGCGCAGCTCGACACCCCGGTCACGGTCGAGCCCGGCACCACCTACGTCGCGTCCTACCTGGCGCCGCAGGGGCACTATGCGGCGACGGCGGGCGGATTCTCCGCCGCCTACGCGCGAGGTCCGCTGGCGGTCCCCGCCTCCGGTGCGGTGTTCACCTACTCGAGCGGATTCCCGTCGTCGACGTCCACGACGGACTACGGCGTCGACGTGGTATTCGCACTTCCCACCGATGTGCCGGTCGTGGTCAGTCGTACGCCCGACGTCGACGCGACGGGCGTCGCGCCGGGCACGACCGTGAAGGCCACGTTCGAGGAGACCGTGCAGTCCGCCTTCTCCGGTTCCGTGACCGCGGACGGCGTCGAGGTCGCCGGCACGTGGGCCCGCGACGCGTCGCAGAAGACGCTGACGTTCGCACCCGGTGCGGCCTTCGACGCCGGAGCCCGCGTCGTGGTGACGCTCACCGGGGTCAGGAGCGCGTCCGGCACGCCGGCCCCGCCGATCACCTGGGCGTTCACGATCGGCGGCGGTGCGGCCGCGATCACGTTGTTCAGCACAGCGACGCCGGTCGCGGTCGACACGGACGCCACGGCGGTCGAGCTCGGCATGGCGTTCAGCTCGACCGAAGCTGGACGCATCCGGGCGATCCGGTACTACAAGCCCGCAGGGGCGACGGGAACGCACGTCGGCTCGCTGTGGGGGCCGAACGGACAGCGCCTCGCGCAGGTGACCTTCACCGCCGAGACGGCATCCGGTTGGCAGCGCGCGGTGCTCAGCACTCCCGTCGCGATCGTGCCGGGCTCCGTGTACACCGTGTCGTATTACGCCCCGGCCGGCCGGTACGCATACACCTCGCAGGGGTTCGCCGCACCCGTGGTGAACGGGCCGCTGACGGGGCTCAGCCCCGACAACGGGCGCTATCGGTACGGCACCGGCGGCACGATGCCGACGTCGACCTGGAACTCGTCCAATTACTTCGTGGACGTCGAGTTCGTGGGCGACGTCGGACCGTCCGTCGCGATCGAATCGGTGTCGCCCGCCAGGGACGCCGTCGACGTCGCGGTGACGGCCAACGTGCAGGTGACACTCACCGCGGACCCCGGCACGCGGTCCGTCGCGGTCGCGGTCGTCGGACCCGATGGCGCGGTCGCCGGCACCTCGACGTACGACGCCGCCGCGCGCCGCATCACGTTCGACCCGGTCGACCGGCTCGCGAGCGCGACGACGTACTCGGTGTCGGTCACGTCCGACGGCGCCGCCGTCGACACGTGGTCGCTCAAGACCGCGGCGGCGGTGCAGTCGCTGTTCGGCACGACCGCCCCGCAGGGCACCGTCACCGACACGGCCCCGATCGAGGTCGGCACCGTCTTCCAGGTCGCCGAGGCGGGCTCGGTGACCGCGATCCGGTTCTACAAGGCCGCCGGATCGACGGGTACGCACCGCGGAACCCTCTGGAACGCCGCGGGCGAGGTCCTGGCGCAGGTGGACTTCACGAACGAGACCGCCTCGGGGTGGCAGCGGGCACAGCTGTCGGCCCCCGTCACCGTCCAGCCCGGCACCGTCTACACCGTGTCGTACTTCGCTCCTGCCGGGGTCTACGCCTACACGAGCGCCTACTTCGCACAGGAGCGCACGGTCGGCTTCCTCACGGCGCCGGCGACGACCAACGGCCGCTATCTCTATACGGTCACCGGCGGACTGCCGACCGAGTCGTTCAACGCCACCGCGTACTTCGTCGACGCAGAGGTCGACTTCAGTGGGGGCCAGACGCCTCCGCCGCCGCCCGCGCTCACGAGCTTCGCGCCGGCGGCCGGCGCGACGGGGGTCGATCCTGCCACGGCCGTCGTGTCGGCGAACGTCTCCAACGCGACGACCGCATCGATCCAGGTGACGACGGGCGGCGCGGCGGTCGCGGGCAGCTCGACGTTCGACAGCGCAACGGGCGCGGTGGTCTTCACGGCGACGCCCGCGCTGCAGCGGGGGAGGACGTACATCGTCGCGGTCACCGCCAACGGCGCCCCCGTCACCGGCGGAACATGGTCGTTCACGACGCGCCCGGCAGTGGCCATCTCGTCGACGTCCCCGTCGGCGGGCCAGACCAATGTCGACCCGGCGGTCACGACCAGCGTGTCGGCGACGCTCACGAACGCCGCTTCGGCGTCGCTCGCGCTCACCACGGGCGGCACCGCGGTCCCCGGCACGTCGAGCTACAACGCCTCGACCGGCGTGGTGACGTTCACGCCTTCCGCTCAGCTCGCCTGGGGCCGTACCTACGCGGCGACCGTCACCGGTGACGGAGCGGCCGTCGGCACGGGATGGTCGTTCTCGACGCTGCCCGTCGCGACGCTGACGTCGACGACGCCGGCTGCCGGGGCGGCGAACGTAGACCCGGTCACGGCCAGGGTGACCGCGACGCTCGGAAGCGCACTCTCGGCTGCGATCGCCGTGAGGCTCGGGACGACGCCCATCGCGGGGACGTCGAGCTTCAACGCCACGACCGGCGTCGTCACCTTCACGCCCACCGCGCAGCTCGACTGGGCGAAGACCTACACGGCGACCGTGACCGGCAACGGCACGGCGGTGACCAACGGCACATGGTCGTTCACGACGGTGGTCAAACCCGACCAGGTCAGCCTCTTCACCACCGGCACGCCCGCCAACGCCAACGCCAACGCGGGGCTCGCGTACCAGGTCGGAACCCGATTCCGTACGAGCGCGCCGGGCGTCGTCACGACGATCCGCTACTACAAGGGCAACCAGAACAACGGAACGCACACGGGCTACTTGAGGAGCGCGAACGGCACCGTTCTGGCCACGGTGACGTTCCGCAACGAAACCTCGTCCGGCTGGCAGACGGCGGTGCTGTCGTCGCCGGTGCGGCTGACGATCAACACCGAGTACCGCGTGACGCTGCTCAACTCCTCGGGGCGCTACGCCGTGACCAACGGCGCGCTCGCATCTCCCGTGACGGTGGCACCGCTGTCGACGGTCGCCAACGGCGGCGTTGCGGGCTTCGGATCGGGCAACCCGGCGATCACCAACGGCAACAAGTACTGGGTCGACGTCGTCTTCGATCCTGACAACTGAACTTTCGACAGATGAGGTGAACGCCTCGTAGCGAGCTGAACGCTCCGGTTGGGGGACCGGGGCGGAAGAGATTGGGGGTGCTCGAAGTGGCGACACGACTGAGGGCGGCGGTGATCGGCGCGGGATACTGGGGTCCGAACCTTGCCAGGAACTTCCGCGCGTCGGCGGAATGGGAGTTGGCCGCGATCTGCGACCTGGATGTCGCGCGCGCGCTGCGGGTGTCCGACAGCATCGGTGGCGTGCCGGTGACCGCGCAGTACGAGGACGTCCTGGCGGACCCGACAATCGACGCGGTCGCCATCGCCACGCCCGCGCGCACCCACCATGCCGTCGTGCTCGCGGCCCTCGACGCGGGCAAGCACGTCATCGTCGAGAAGCCCGTCGCCGACACCCGCGAGCGCGGTGCCGAGATGGTCGAGCGCGCGCGCCGCAACGGCCTGGTGCTCATGGCCGACCACACCTACTGCTACACGCCGGCAGTGCTGAAGATCCGCGAGCTCATCGACGACGGTGCGCTGGGTCAGATCCTCTTCGTCGACAGCGTGCGCATCAACCTCGGGCTCATCCAGCCAGACGTCGACGTGTTCTGGGACCTCGCCCCCCACGACCTGTCGATCATGGACTTCGTCCTGCCCGGAGGGCTCGACGTCACGTCGGTGTCGGCGCACGGCTCCGACCCGCTCGCCACGGGCAGAGCCTGCATCGGCTACCTCGCGATGCCTCTGAGGGGCGGCGGCATCGCCCACGTGCACGTCAATTGGCTGAGCCCCACGAAGATCCGCCAGATGGTCATCGGGGGCACCAAGCGCACGCTCGTGTGGGACGACCTGAATCCGCAGCAGCGCCTCAGCGTCTACGACCGCGGGGTCGACCTCGCGCTGCAGTCCAAGGCGACGGCCGACAGCCGGGCCGCCAACATCTCCTATCGCCTGGGCGACACCTGGGCGCCCGCTCTCCCCGAACGCGAGGCGCTCGCCGCGGTGGTCGGGGAGTTCGCCGGTGCGATCCGGGAAGGGCGTCCGGCGCGGACGAGCGGCGACGCCGGACTGCGCGTCCTGTCGGTGCTCGAAGGGGCCTCGGCGAGCCTGCTCGCGTACGGCGCCCCGCGCCCGGTCCAGTCCCTCGTCAAGGAAGTCCAGGGAGCATGACCGAGCTCGAAGGCGCCCGCGTCCTCGTCACCGGCGGTGCGGGCACGATCGGATCCACCCTCGTCGACCAGCTGCTCGCGGCCGGGGTCGCCCACGTCGACGTGCTCGACAACCTCGTCCGCGGACGCCGCGCCAATCTCGACGACGCGCTGGCCTCCGGTCGGGTCGAAATGGTCGACGGCGACATCCGTGACGCGCGCCTCGTCGACGACCTGACCGCCCGCAAGGACATCGTCTTCCACCAGGCCGCGATCCGGATCACGCAGTGCGCCGAGGAGCCGCGCCTCGCGCTCGAGGTGCTCGTCGACGGCACCTTCAACGTCGTCGAGTCCGCGGCACGGCATCGCGTGACGAAGCTCGTCGCCGCCTCGAGCGCGTCGGTGTACGGCATGGCGGAGGAGTTCCCCACGACCGAGCGTCATCACCACGAGAACAACGACACCCTGTACGGCGCGGCGAAGACCTTCAACGAGGGCCTCGTCCGCAGCTTCCGCGCCATGCAGGGGCTGGACTACGTGCTGCTGCGCTACTTCAACGTGTACGGCCCCCGCATGGACGTGCACGGCCTGTACACCGAGGTGCTGGTGCGCTGGATGGAGCGCATCGCCGACGGGCGCCCGCCGCTGATCTTCGGTGACGGCACGCAGACGATGGACTTCGTGTGCGTGCCCGACATCGCCCGGGCCAACGTCCTTGCCGCCCGCAGCGACGTCGTCGAGGGCACGTACAACATCGCCAGCGGCACAGAGACGAGCCTGCTCGAGCTGGCGCAGGCGCTGCTGCGCGTCATGGACTCCGACCTCGGTGTCGAGCACGGTCCCCAGCGCGCGGTGAACGGGGTGGTGCGCCGTCTGGCCGACACGTCGGCAGCGCAGCGCGACCTCGGCTTCGAGGCGACGACCGGCATCGACGAGGGGCTCCGGCAGCTGGTCGAGTGGTGGCGGCCGCTGCGCGACGAGATCGCCGCGGGGCGGGCGGTGACGGTCCGATGAGCGGTCGCATCAACGTCATGGTCCCGTGGCTCGGTCAGGAGGAGACGGATGCTGCGGCCGAGGCCATCGCGAGCGGCTGGATCGCGCAGGGACCCCGGGTGGCGCGGTTCGAGCAGGCGTTCGCGAAGGCCATGAACGCGCGCTCCGCCGTCGCCACCAGCAGCTGCACGACGGCGCTGCACCTGGCGCTCATCGTGGCGGGGGTCGGACGGGGGGACGACGTCGTGGTGCCGTCCTTCTCGTTCATCGCCACCACGAACGCCGTGCGCTACGTGGGCGCGAGCCCCGTGTTCGCCGACGTCGACCCCGTGACCGGCAACGTCACCGGCCACACCGTCGCCGACGCGCTGACACCGCGAACGCGCGCCGTCATCGCGGTCGACCAGGGCGGTGTGCCCGTCGACATCGACGACATCCGCTCGTTCACCGATCAGCTGAACATCGTCGTCATCGAGGACGCCGCGTGCGGGGCCGGGTCGACCTACAAGGGTCTTCCGGTCGGCGCGGGCGCCGAGATCGCCGCGTGGTCCTTCCATCCGCGCAAGCTGCTCACCACCGGCGAGGGCGGGATGCTCACGACCGCGAACCCGGACTGGGCCGACCGCGCGCGGCACCTGCGCGAGCACGCGATGAGCGTCTCGGCCGCGGACCGTCACGCGTCGGTGCTGCCGCCTGCCGAGGAGTACACCGAGGTCGGGTTCAACTACCGCATGACCGACCTGCAGGCCGCCGTGGGCCTCGTCCAGCTCGGCCGGCTGCCGGAGATCGTGGCCCGTCGGCGCGAGATCGCCGGTCGCTACCAGGCGGCGATCCGCGACATCGCCGGGCTCCGCGCGGTGAGGGACCCCGACTACGGCACGGGCAACTTCCAGTCGTTCTGGGTCGAGGTGGGCGACGACTACCCGATCGACCGCGACGGCCTCCTTGAGGCGCTCGCCGATGAGGACATCTCCGCGCGGCGAGGGATCATGGCTGCGCATCGGCAGCCTCCCTATCGCGACCTCACGCCGGAGGAGGGGCTCCCCGCCACCGAGCGCCTCACCGACCGCACACTGATCCTGCCCGTGTTCCATCAGCTCACCCAGGAGGACCAGGACCGCGTCATCGCCGTCCTCCGACTGCCGGGCGGAGGGCATCATGCCTGACGGCATCCTGCTCATCGGTGCGAGCGGACTCGCTCGCGAGGTGCTCGCCGCCGGCATCACCGGCGTGGTGGGAATCCTCGACGACGACGTGGATCTGTGCGCGACCGAGATCTCCGGCGTTCCGGTCCTCGGGCCGGTCATGGAGGCGAGCTCGCGGAGCGAGGACCTGCTGGTGTGCGTCGGGCGCAGTCAGGGTCGTCGCAGCGTCGTGCGGCGCCTCCGCGACGCCGGAGTCGGCGAGCGGCGCTATGTCGCCTTCGTCGCGGGCTCGGTCCGGATGGGGCCTTCGAGCCACATCCTCCCGGGCACGATCCTGCTCGACGGCGTCGTCGTCACGGCCGACGTCGCCATCGGCCGGCACGTCGTGGTGATGCCCAACTGCACGATCACCCACGACGACGTCGTCGAGGATTTCGCGACGCTCGCGGCGGGTGTCTCCCTCGGCGGATCCGTGCGTGTCGGCGAAGCGGCGTACATCGGGATGAACGCGTCCGTTCGGCAGGGGCTGCGGGTCGGCGTCGCGGCGACCGTGGGGATGGGGGCCGTCGTCCTCGACGACGTGCCGGACGAGGAGACGTGGGCGGGCGTGCCCGCACGCGAGATCAGGCGGCCGGCATGAGAACCCCGGTCCCGTTCCTCGATCTCGCGGCGCAGCAGGCCGAGATCGCCGACGAGGTCGTCGCCGTCTGGCGGGACCAGCTCGCGTCGGCGTCGTTCATCGGGGGCCCCGAGGTCGAGGCGTTCGAGCGCGAGTACGCCGCGTACATCGGGGTGGACCACGTCGTCGGCGTCTCGAACGGCACCGATGCGCTCGAACTCGCCTACCGCGGGATCGGAATCGGTCCCGGCGACGAGGTCATCATGCCGGCGAACACCTTCATCGCGACCGCTGAGGCCGTGTCGCGTATCGGTGCGGTGCCCGTTTTCGTCGACGTGGACGATGACCGCCTCCTGATCGACCCGGACGCGGTCGAGGATGCCGTCACCTCTCGCACGAAGGCCATCACCCCGGTGCACCTGTTCGGCCAGACGGCCCCGATGGGGCGCATCACGGCGATCGCCGCGACGCACGGCCTCGCGGTCGTGGAGGATGCCGCGCAGTCGCAGGGCGCATCCGGCCCGGAGGGGCGTGCCGGCGCGATGAGCCGGGTGGCCGCCACGAGCTTCTACCCGGGGAAGAACCTCGGTGCCGCGGGGGACGCGGGCGCGGTGATGACCGACGACGCGGGGCTCGCAGCATCCATCCGGAATCTGGCATGCCATGGCAGCTCGACCAAGTACGTCCATTCCCGCGTGGGAATGAATGCCCGTCTCGATGCCGTGCAGGCCACGGTGCTGCGGGCGAAGCTGCGCCGGCTCGACGCGTGGAACGCTTCACGGCGCACCGCCGCGGGGTGGTACGAGGAGCTGTTGGGCGGCATCGACGCCGTCCGTCTGCCGTCCGTGCTCCCCGGCAACCAGGACGTCTGGCACCTGTACGTTGTCCGCGTGCCCGACCGCGACCGGGTGATGGCCGAGTTGTGCGCCGCGGGCATCGGCTGCGGCATCCATTACCCGACCGTCGTGCCGCGAACCGCCGCCTATGCCTGTCTCGGCTACCGACGCGGACAGTTCCCCGTCGCCGAAGCCGCCGCCGCCCGCATCCTGTCGCTGCCCATGTTCCCCCACCTGTCCGAGGCGCAGTGCCGGACGGTGGCCGACCGGCTGCGCACCGCGTTGAGGGGCGGTGATCGGTGACATGCGCGTGCTCGTACACCTCAACAGCCTCGAGCTCGGCGGTTCGCAGATCAACGCCGTCGACTTCGCGCGCACGCTGGGCGATCGCGGGATCGAGTCGATCCTGGTCGGCGAGCGCGACACGATCGCCGGAGCGCCATCGCTGCTCGACTACGCCGAGCAGCACGGCATGCGCATCACGGTCTACGACCCAGCTGCCGGGCTCCTGCCCCACGCCCGGCAGCTGCGGCGCATGGCGGACGAGCTCGACGTGGATCTCATCCACGCCTACGGGATGTGGGGCGCTGCCCGCAACGTGTACTGGGGTCCCGCGACCTTCGGCAGGCTCCCGTGGGTGCACACGGTGTATGAGATGAGCGTCACCGACATCGTGCACAGCCACGTGCCGCTCGTCGTGGGAACGGAGTACCTCGTCGAGGAGCTCGTGGATCGCCCCGCGCGGACCATCCTCATCTCGCCGCCGGTCGACCTGACCGCCGACTCCCCACGCAGCGACGGCGGCCAGAGGGCATTCCGAGAGGAGCACGGCCTCGGCGACGGCGTGCTCCTGGGAATCGTGAGCCGGCTCGAGCGGCAGTTGAAGGCCACCGCCATCGGCGTCACGATCGACGCGATGCGCGAGCTCGCGTCGACCGGAGCCACCCTCTTCATCGTCGGCGACGGCGACGCGCACGCCGCGCTGCGGGCCGAGTCGGACGCGGTCAACGACGACGTGGGCAGGTCCGCTGTGCGCATGCTGGGTGCCCTGTCGGACCCGCGTCCGGCCTACCTCGCCGCGGACATCGTCGTCGGGATGGGGGGATCGGCCGCGCGCGCCCTCGCCTTCGGCAAGCCGCTCATCGTCCACGGCGAAGAGGGGTGGTCGCGGATCTTCGAGCCAGACACCTCGCGATCGCTCGCCCGGTCCAGCTTCTGGAGCCCGGAGCGCCCGGAGCATCCCGTCGCCGACTTCGTGCGGATCGCGCGGCCGCTCATCGCCGACGAAGCCCGGCGCAGGGAACTCGGCGCGTTCGGGCGCGAGTTCGCCCGGGAGCGCTTCGGCCTCGACGCGATGTCGGACCGGCTCGCGCTCTTCTACGCCGACGCGATCGGCGCCTACGGTGCGCGGGAGTGGGTCCTCGACCTGCCCCACGAATGGCGGCGGCTCGTGAAGAAGGTCACGCGCCTCGCCCGTCGGATGGCGCCGGTCGCCCTGCCGGAAGGCAGCCGAGCATGAAGAGGCGGCCACCCGACGCGCCGGACTTCGAGGCGCTGCCGAACCGCGAGTGGGCCCCGCCGAGCCCTCTCCCGGAGGGTGAGGACATCACCGCCGCGGCGGCCGGCCCCGCAAGCGCGCCCGACCGGGTGAGCGGTCGTGCTGCGTCGGGGGTGCTGCTGCTCACCGCCCAGAAGTGGGCCATCAGGCTTCTGGGTCTCGTCACGATCGCCGTCCTCACCCGCCTGCTGAGCCCCGAGGACTTCGGCACCGTCGCCGCGGCATCGACCGTGCTGCCCTTCTTCTACCTGCTGGCAGACCTCGGCTTCGCCGCGTACATCGTGCAGGCAGAGAAGACGGACGCACGGATGCTGAGCACCGCGTTCTGGTTCTCGCTCAGCGCCGGCGGGGCGCTGTGCGCGATCCTGTTCGCGCTGTCGCCGTTGTTCGGCGCCGTCTTCCGCGACGACGGGGTCGTCCCGGTGCTCCAGGCGCTCTCGCTCTGCGTGGTCTTCGCCGCCATCGGATCGGTCCCGACCGCGGTGCTGCGGCGCGAGATGCGCTTCGGAACGCTCGCCTGGCAGGGGGCGACCGGCGCGGCGATCGCGCAGGGCGTCGCGCTGGTCGTGGCGTTCAGCGGCGGAGGCGTGTGGGCGCTGGTCGCCCAGAGCCTCGTCGCTCCCGCGATCGCCACCGTGCTCGCCTGGACGGCATCGCGCTGGCGGCCGAGCTTCGCGTTCTCGCGATCCGAGTTCCGGACGATGGCGAGCTTCGGCGGTCAGGTTCTCGGGGTGGAGTTCGTCGCGATGCTGCGGGCCTGGGGCGAGGCGGCGGTCATCGCCGCGACGCTCGGAGTGGCGGCGCTCGGCTACATGAACATCGCGCAGCGGCTCGTACAGATCGTCCAGGATCTCACCGGCAGCGCGATCGTCCCGGTGACGAACGTCGCTTTCGCCAAGATCAGGGATGACCCGGCGCGGTTGCGGAGCGCGTACCTGCGCGCCCTGCGGCTCACCTACTTCACCCTCTCGCTTCCCCTCACGGTGCTGGCGGTGACCGCCCCGCTCATCCTTCCGATCGTGTTCGGCGCGGGCTGGGAGCCGAGCTATCGGGTCGCGCAGATCCTGGCGATCGCCGGCACGCTGTCCGTCGGCGCATGGCTCGACCACGGCCTCTTCTACGGCGTGGGCAAGCCCGGTGTCTGGTTCGTGTACGCGGTGATCATCGACGGCATCACCTTCGGGACGACGGCGGTGCTCGCGCCGTCGGGCCTCGTCGCGATCGCCTGGGGATTCCTCGCCGTCTGCGTCGTGGCGACGGTGAGCCGATGGTTCCTCACCGCCCGCATCCTGCAGGCGCGGCCTCGGGACGTCGCCAGTCCGTTCGGATACCTGATCGTCGCGGTCGGGGCCTCGGCCGCCGCGGGTTGGGCGGTGGTGACGGTCGGCGCGTCGCTGCCGGTCTGGATCCGCCTGATCCTCACGGCGCTCAGCGTGTCCGTCGTCCATCTGCTGGTCACGCGGGTCATGTCGCCGCGCGTGATCCCCGAGGCTCTGGCCGTCATCGCGGACTCGAGAGTCGGCGCACGTCTGCCCGTCGTGCGCCGGTACAGGAAGGGGGAGTGATCATGGACCTCGACCTCGAGAGCACATCCGGATCGCTGTACGGCACCAGGATCGCGATCCTGGTGCAGAATCTGCCGGTGCCGTTCGACCGCCGGGTCTGGCAGGAGGCGACCTCGCTCGCCGCCGCCGGCGCCGACGTGACCGTCGTCTGTCCGAGCGATCCGCGTCATCCTGCGGGGGATTTCGTGATCGACGGCGTGAGCGTGCTCCGGTACGAGGCGCCGCGCGAGGCGAACGGCGTCCTCGGCTACTTCGAGGAGTACGGGGTCTCGCTTCGGCGCATGGCAGCCGCCATCGAGCGCGCCCGCACCGCCCAGCCGTTCGACATCGTGCACTTCTGCAATCCGCCGGACCTGCTGTACCTCGTCGCCAAGCGTGCGAAGCAGAAGGACGGCAGCGTGCTGGTATTCGACCAGCACGATCTCGGACCCGAGCTCGTCGAGGCGAAACGGATGCCGCTGCCCTGGCTGTTCGGTGCAGTCGCGCGCTTCTTCGAGCGGCGCACCTACGCGTGGGCCGACCACGTCATCTCCACCAACGACAGCTACCGCGACATCGCCATGCGCCGAGGTCGCTTCCGCGGCGAGGACGTGACCGTCGTACGCTCCGGACCGTACCGCGCGTGGGCGTCGTATCGCGCGACCGGCGAGGACTGGCATCGGGGGCGGCTGTTCCTCCTCGGCTACGTGGGCGTGATGGGCCGGCAGGAGGGCATCGAGTACCTGATCGACGCGGTGAAGATCCTGGTCGCGGAGCGGCACCTGGACGTGCATCTCGCACTGATCGGATCGGGACCCGACCGGGAGCGGCTGGAGAGCCTCGCCCGCAGCCGCGGCGTGGCGGATCGCATCGAGTTCCACGGGCGTGTGCCCGACGATCAGATGAAGAGCATCCTCGCCGACGCCGACGTGTGCGTGAACCCGGACGAGGTCAACGCCATGAACGATCTGTCGACCATGAACAAGATCATCGAGTACATGGCGCTGGGGCGACCGATCGTGCAGTTCGACGTGCGGGAGGGGCGCGTCTCGGCTCGGGATTCCTCTCTCTATGCCGACCGTGACAACGACGCGCGCAGCTTCGCCCACGCGGTGGAGCGCGTGCTGCGCGACCCGGAGCTCGCCGAGGCGATGGGCGACGCCGGACGCGCGCGGTTCGAGCAGGCCCTGTGCTGGGAGATCCAGGCGGAACGGCTCATCGCGGCATACCGCGGCATGACGCGGGAGCGCGTGCCGCTCGCAGACAGCTCGGCCACCGGCCGGCACGCAGGACAGTAAGGAGCGTGGACCCGTGAAAGTAGCAGTCTTCGGGCTCGGGTACGTCGGCAGCGTGACGGCGGCCTGCCTCGCGGATGCGGGGCACCAAGTCGTGGGCGTCGATCTCGCCGGATCGAAGGTCGACGCGATACTGCAGGGGCACGCGCCGCTGGCGGAGCCGGGGCTCGACACCCTCACCCGGAGCGTCGTCGAGTCCGGACGCCTGTCGGCGACGACGGACGTCATGACCGCCCTGGCGGGCGCGGATGCCGCGGTTATCTGCGTCGGCACGCCTTCCGCGGCCAACGGGTCGCTGGTCACCGAGTTCGTCGAGGGGGTGCTGGCCGAGATCAGCGAGTTCCTCGACGTGAGCCCGGACGCCGGTCACCTCACGGTCGTGGTCCGCAGCACCCTCCTGCCGGGGACGACCGACCGGCTCGTGGAACTGCACCTGCCCGCCGCAGGCGGCGGCCGATGCGGCGTCGCCTACTGCCCGGAGTTCCTCCGCGAGTCGACGGCGATCGAGGACTTCCGGCATCCGCCGTTCACCATCATCGGGACGGAGGACGACCTCACGTTCGAGTCGGTCATGAAGCTGTTCGAGGTCGTCGACGCGCCGATCCGCCATGTGACGATCGCGACCGCGGAGTCGATCAAGTACGCGAGCAACGCGTTCCACGCCGTGAAGATCGCGTTCGCCAACGAGATCGCGCGGTTCGCCGACGCGTACGGCGTCGACGCCGACAAGCTCATGGCCGTGTTCGTCGAGGACAGGATCCTGAACGTGTCGGAGCGGTACCTCCGGCCGGGGGCTTCGTTCGGCGGGTCGTGTCTTCCGAAGGACGTGCGCGCGCTCACCTATGCGGCGCGTCGCGCCGACGTCGACGCGCCGCTGCTGGAGAGCCTGCTCGTGAGCAACTCGTCGCACACGCGGCGGGTGGTGGACCATGTGCTCATGCTCGGGTGGCGGCGGGTGGCGCTGCTCGGACTGGCGTTCAAGAGCGGGACCGACGACCTCCGCGAGAGCCCGTACGTCGACATCGCCGAGACGCTGACGGGCAAGGGCGTGGAGGTGCGCATCTACGACGCCGTGGTGAACCCGGCGGAGCTCGTCGGCAGCAACGAGTCTTACATCCGCCTCCGCCTGCCGCACCTGGAGAAGCTCCTCTTCGAGTCGCGCGCGGCCGCGATCGACGACGTCGACGGCATCATCCTCGGTTCCGACCGCGCACCAGACGGCTTCCTCGAGGGGTCGGGCGTGCCGCTGCTCGACGCGAACCACCCCGCCCGCCACTGGCCGCAGTTCGCGCCCGTGACACGATGACGAGAGGCAGCCGAGACGCATGAACGCCTTCGCCGAGATCGTGCTGGCCGCGCGCGCGGGCAGCCCGCACGCTCTCGCCGTGGCCGACACCCGGCGCTCGCTCACGCACGCGGAGCTCGTGGCTGCCGCGCGGGCCGAGGCGCGCAGCATCCATCGAAAAGCCGGCCGTGGATCGCCGCTCGTCGCGGTCTGCCTCCCGCTGTCGGTCGACAGCGTCGTAAGTCTCGTCGCGGCGATCCTCGGCGACCACTCGGTCAGCTTCCTCGACCCGACGGTGGCCGCGGATCGGCGTGACGCCGTCCTCGCGGCGCTCGGGCCCGACGTGATCGTCGACGCCGAGGGGATGAGGCGGTCGGCCACGCCCGGCGGCGCCGCCGACCGGATCACCGACCCCGGGTATGTCGCGAGGTCGTCCGGGTCCACCGGAGGGGCGCCCAAAGGCGTCCTGGCGTCGTGGTCGTCGCTCGCCGCCTTCGTGCGGTGCGGCGCCGAAGCGCTCGAACTCGACCGCGACGGGAGGTGGGCGGAGCTCTCCCATCCCGCGTACGACATGGCGATGACCAACCTCCTGCTCGCGCTCGCGGCGGGTGCCGAACTGCACCTCTCGGGCGCGCTGGGGGATCAGCTGCGTCCCCTGCGCTTCGTGGATCGCGTGGCCGCGACGCACGTGCGGCTCGCGCCGCGGTTCATCGAACTCGCCGCGGCCGAGCGCCGCCCGCCATCGGCGGCGCTCGCGCTCCGGGTGTGGGGTTCCGGTGGCGACCGCCTCCATGCCGCCCACGCGGAGCAGGCCTTCGCGTTCGGCGTGCCTGCGGTGATCAACACCTACGGCACGAGCGAGACGGTCGGGTTCGCCAGCGTCGCCCGGCTCACGGCCGCCGGCCCGGTCCCGTCCGTGCAGGGCTCCGCGCCCATCGGCCGCGGGCGGGTCGGCGAATGGACGACCGGCCTCGTGGAATCCGGGACCGCCACGATGCTCAGCATCCGTTCGCCCCATCTTCCCCGCGGGTATCTGTTCGGCGCCGTCGCCGACTACCCCCGCTGGCACCACGCGGACACCGTGCTGACCGGAGACATCGGCATCGCGGTCGCGGGCGACCTGTTCTGCCTCGGCCGGGCGGGGCGGCGAGTCAAGCGCAACGGGAGCTTCGTCGAGCTGGATGAGATCGACGTGGCGCTGCGGGGCGCGCGATCCGTGCCGTCGTTCACGGTCGCGACGCTGTCGGGAGACCTTCTGAGCCTGGTCGAGGCGGACGAGAGGCAGATCGACGGACTGCGCAAGGAACTGGCGTCGTCGCTGCGGCCCGAGGTCGTGCCCGACGAGGTGATCGCCGTCGCCCGCCTGCCCCGGCTCGCCAACGGCAAGGTTGACCAGTCGGCGGCTTCCGCGCTCGCCGAGTCCCTGCTCGCACGGAAGGAGGGATGACGGATGCCGGTTGCCCTGAGTCCGATCACGGACGCCGACGTGCCCGCCGTCGCGCGGTTCTTGCACGAGAACCTCAACGACCGGGTCGACACCGCGGCGTGGGCCGGCGCGCTCGCTGTTCCGTGGACCGTGTCGGCGCCGAATCACGGGTATTTCCTGCGCAGCGAGGGGGAGGTGGTGGGCGCCTATCTGGCGTACTACTCCGACCGCACGATCGACGGCCGCACCGAGCGGTTCTGCAATCTCGGCGCCTGGTGCGTCAGCGACAGCCATCGTGCGCAGGGTCTTCGGCTGCTGACGTCCCTCCTCCGCCAGCCCGGCTATCACTTCACGGACTTCTCGCCGAGCGGCAACGTCGTGCCGCTGAACCGGAAGCTCGGCTACGTCGATCTCGACACGACCACGACGCTTCTGCCGAACTTCCCCTGGCCGCCGCCCCGCGGCGCGCGCATCACCGGTGATCCGGAGGAGCTCGAATCCGTGCTCACCGGGCACGAGCGGAGGATCTACGACGACCATCGCACGACGAGCGCGGCCCGTCACCTCCTGCTGCTGTGCGGCGACGAGTCCTGCTACGTCGTCTTCCGCAAAGACAGCCGCAAGCGGATCCGGGCATTCGCCTCCATCCTCTACGTCGGCAACACGCGGCTGTTCCAGCGCATGGTCCGGCCCTTGGGGGGCCACCTGCTGCTCCACCACGGGGCACTGGCGACGCTGCTCGAGAGCCGTGTCGTCGGGGGCGCGCCGCCGGGCGGGATCCCGCTGTCCCGCGCACGGCCGAAGATGTTCAAGAGCGACACCCTGACCGCCGACCAGATCGACTACCTCTACAGCGAGCTCACATGCCTGGAGTGGTGAGCGCCGGCGTCCGCACCGCCGGCGGGGAGAAGGAAGGTGAAGCGAAAATGGCCTATCGACCTCGGTTCGAGACCCGTGACGGCGGCATGCTGCTCGGCGGCATGCCGGTCGAGCGCCTCGCCCGTCGCGTCGGGAGCACGCCGTTCTTCGCCTACGACCGCTCGGCGCTCAGCGGGCGAGTCGCTCTCCTGCGAGCGGAACTCCCCGAGGATCTCGAACTCAGCTACGCGGTGAAGGCCAACCCGATGCCGGCCCTCGTGCAGCACCTCAGCCGGATCGTCGATTCGCTCGACGTCGCCTCCGGAGCGGAGATGAAGCTCGCGCTCGACACGCCGCTCCGGCCGGGCGCGATCAGCTTCGCGGGACCCGCGAAGTCGAACGCCGAGCTCTCCCAGGCGGTGGCCGCCGGGGTGATCATCGAACTCGAGTCGTCGACGGAGGCCGACCGGGTCGTGAGGATCGGCGACGAGACCGGGGTGCGTCCGCAGGTGGCCATCCGGGTGAACCCCGACTTCGAGGTCAAGGGATCCGGCATGCGGATGGGAGGCGGGCCCCAGCAGTTCGGGGTCGACGCGGAGGACGTGCCGTCGCTCATCGCCCGGCTCGAACGCTCCGACGTCGATCTGCTGGGCTTCCACGTGTTCGCGGGCTCGCAGAACCTGCACACCGAGATCATCCTCGACGCACAGCGCAAGACGGTCGATCTGCTGCTCGCGCTGGTCGATCACACAGCCTCCGGGGTGACGTACCTGAACCTCGGCGGGGGACTGGGCATCCCCTATTACGACAACGACGATCCGCTCGACCTGCACGCGGTGGGCGGCAACCTGGAGGACCTGCTCCGCACCCGGATCCGGCCCCGGCTGCCCTCCGCCCGGGTCGTGCTGGAGCTGGGCCGATACATCGTCGGCGAGTGCGGCGTGTACGTCACCCGGGTCGTGGACCGGAAGGTCTCGCGCGGCAAGACGTTCCTCGTCGTCGACGGCGGGATGCACCACCAGATGGCCGCGTCGGGGAACTTCGGGCAGGTGATCCGGCGCAACTATCCGATCGCGGTGGCCGGACGCCTGGACGCCGAGGACGTCGAACCGGTGCAGGTCGTGGGCTGCCTGTGCACGCCGCTGGACCTGCTCGGGAACGGGGTGCTCCTCCCGCGCGCAGAGGTGGACGACCTCATCGTGCTGTTCCAGGCCGGCGCCTACGGCCTCACGGCGAGCCCGACCGCGTTCCTCAGCCACCCCGCGCCGCAGGAAGTGCTCGTCTGACCATGTGCCTCTTCTGATATCGGGGGAAAAGAAAATGAACGTCAGCATCGCCACCGTCGACAGCGTCAAGGCCGTGATCGTGAGAACACTCGAGATCTCCGACCGGGCGGACGCGCTGGATGCCGATACCGCCCTGTTCGGCAGCATGCCGGAACTGGACTCTCTCGCACTGCTCGAACTCGCGACCTCGCTCGAGGACGAGTTCGGGTTCGTGATCGACGACGAGGACTTCACCGAGGAGGTGTTCGCCACCGTCGGATCGCTCGCGGAGTTCGTCGAGCGCAAGCGGTCCTGAC